>CAXFAI010000018.1:0-35553 GCA_964001305.1 uncultured Flavobacteriales bacterium | reverse complement strand
TTGCAGTAGTTATTGAAGCCAAACATTTGTGTATGCAAATGAGAGGGGTTCAAAAGCAAAATTCGGTGACAACCACCTCCTCTTTTACTGGTGCGTTTGAAAATGATTCCACTAGAAAAGAATTTATTCAATTGATTTCAGCCGACTTATACTAGTCTAGCTGACAAAAATTCAGACAAATCAAGAGGCATGATTTATGCTTAATCTTGAAGAAAAAAGAATACCATGAATAATCTTAGAAATTTTAATTCAGAGCCCACTTCCTACGAATATGAAGGAACAGCAAGTCGCTCGGCAGAACAAGTAAAATCGTTTTTGAGTAATGTTTTTACCTACATGGCTGGCGCTTTAGCCATTACAGGTGTAATCGCCTATTGGTTTGCCAGTTCTGAATCTTTAATGAGCTTATTAGTTAATACCCAAACAGGCGGCATGAGTATGCTGGGTTATGTGGTTATGTTTTCACCCATCATTTTTGTTTTGGTGATGTCATTTTCCTTTAACCGTCTCTCTTCCTTTAGTTTACTCTTGCTTTTTATTGCTTATTCGGCAGTTATGGGCATGAGTTTAAGCTTTATCTTTTTAGCTTACACTGCAGCGAGCATTAGCTCAACCTTTTTTATAACGGCGGCAACCTTTGGCACCATGGCCTTAGTTGGCTACACCACCAAGCAAGATTTAACCAAATTTGGCTCAATCTTAACCATGGCTTTAATCGGTTTGGTAATTGCCATGTTAATTAATATGTTTTTGGGCAGCGCCATAATGGATTATGTAATTAGTTGCATTGGTGTTTTACTCTTTACTGGCCTTACAGCTTATGATGTACAAAAGCTAAAACGCATTGGTGCAGGAGTTGAATATGGCTCAGAATCAACCAACAAACTAGCGGTAATGGGTGCCTTAACCTTATACTTAGATTTTGTGAACCTATTCCTATTTTTGCTGCGTCTATTTGGCGACAGAAGATAAAGGAACAAACGAAAAACAAATGTTTAGTTTGCCTGTCTGCTTTAGAGACAGGCATTCTTTTTTTAACCAAAATTGAACACGATGAACGCATACGTATTTCCAGGTCAAGGAGCCCAATTCAGTGGAATGGGAAAAGATTTATATGAACAATCAGAAGAGGCAAAAGCACTTTTTGAAAAGGCCAACGAAATTTTAGGATTTTCAATCACCGATATTATGTTTGAAGGTTCTGCTGAAGAGCTGAAAGAAACCAAGGTTACTCAACCTGCCATTTTCTTACATTCAGTAATCTTGGCGAAAACCTTAGGCGAAAATTTTAAGCCTGATATGGTAGCGGGTCACTCTCTTGGTGAATTTTCTGCCTTAGTAGCAGCAGGCGCTATGAGCTTTGAAGATGGACTAAAATTAGTTGCCCAACGAGCCAATGCCATGCAAAAAGCCTGTGAAGCTCAACCCTCTACAATGGCTGCAGTTTTAGGCATGGAAGACGAACGAGTTGAAGAAATTTGCAAAAACTTAGAAGGAGTTGTAGTTCCAGCCAATTACAATTGCCCTGGTCAATTGGTCATTTCTGGTACGGTTGAAGCCGTAGAAAAAGCTTGTGAAGTATTGAAAGAAGCTGGTGCCAAAAGAGCGCTTGTTTTGCCTGTTGGTGGTGCTTTTCATTCTCCACTAATGGAGCCCGCAAGAGCCGAATTAGAAGAGGCAATAAAAAACACGGAAATCGTTGCTCCTATTTGCCCGGTTTACCAAAATGTAGTAGCCGATGCGGTAACAGACCCCAAAGAAATTGAAGTAAACCTAATTGCTCAATTAACGGCTCCGGTAAGGTGGACACAAAGCATGCATAAAATGATTGCGGATGGTGCTTCCAAAATGATTGAAGTAGGTCCAGGAAAAGTGCTGCAAGGATTGGTAAAAAAAGTTGACCGTCACTTTGAAACGGAAAGCGCAAGTATTTAATCGATCATAGAAATGCTAAGTTTTGACAATACCAAAATTGCTTTTGCCAATAAAACAGACCTCTATTTAAAGAAGTCGTATTGGATGTTTAAACTCATGTCTTTGTCTTGGTTAACCAAGATTGGAGGAAAATTACTCCAATTGGCATTGAACCTAAGACTACCAGTGAAAGGCATGGTAAAAGCGACTGTGTTTGAACACTTTTGTGGAGGTGAAAGCATAGAAGATTGCGAAAGCCGAATTCAAGAATTAGGGCAATTTAATGTAAAAACCATTCTTGATTATTCGGTAGAAGGCAAGCAAAATGAAAACGATTTTGATCAATTCCTTGGAAAAGCGGTAGCCTCTATTGAGCGGGCAAGCAAAGACAGTAATGTTCCTTTTTGTGTATTTAAAATGACGGCTTTAATTCAATTCGATTTATTGAAAAAAGTAACGGCACAAGAAGAGTTAACCGAAGAGGAATCTAATGATTTCTTAAAAGGAAGAAACCGTGTAGATATTATTTGTCAAAATGCTGCCAATGCAGGCATTCCACTTATGATTGATGCCGAAGAAAGTTGGATTCAAGGAGCCATTGATGAGATTGCTTTAATTATGATGCACCGATACAATCAGGAGCGTGCTTTGGTATACAATACCGCTCAATTGTATCGTCACGATCGTTTCGAATACATTCAAAACTTATACGAACAATCGAAACAAGAAGGCTTTTACATTGGCTTAAAATTAGTTCGTGGTGCTTATATGGAAAAAGAAAGAGCCAGAGCTGCTCGTAAAGGTTATGAAGACCCCATACAGCCTAACAAAGAAGCGACTGATTTGGACTTTAATCGCGCGGTTGAATATTGTGTAGACCACATGGACCGCATTGCGTTTTGCTGTGGTTCGCACAATGAGTATAGTTCGATGTTGCTCACGGAGTTAATGAAGAAAAAAGACATAGCGGCAGATGATCCACAAATCTATTTTTCGCAATTGTTAGGCATGAGCGATCACATCAGTTTTAACTTGGCTAAAAACCACTACAATGTTGCTAAGTACGTTCCTTATGGCCCGGTGAAAGAAGTAATGCCATACCTGATTCGAAGGGCAGAAGAAAACACTTCCATTGCCGGACAAACCAACCGCGAACTTGATTTGGTGACGACAGAACTTGAAAGAAGAAAAGCCAATTGATTCGTTTCCATTCCTGAATTCCCTATTTTAGTGACTTAAATTTGATGGCTTGAACTTTAAAAATTCCGTTTCTTCATTTCAACAAAAGTGTGGCTTGTTTTGGGAAGACAAAGCGGAAGAAATTGAAAAGGAATTAGCCAAAAAGCAAATTGCAGCAAGGGAATTAAAAAGCCTAAAAGTTGGTAAAGATGGACCTCAACACCGTTTGTTTGAAGGCGATAATTTAATCGGTTTACAACATTTGGTAAACCAAAAGGAACGTTTTGACCTCATTTATATTGACCCACCCTATAACACAGGAAACAAAGATTTTAAATACAATGACCATTATGTAGATGAAGAAGATGAGCTTCGACATTCTAAGTGGATTTCATTTCTGTTTAAACGCCTTCAATTGGCCAAAGAATTACTGACCGAGGATGGCGTGATTTTTCTTTCGATTGATGATTATGAACAAGCACGACTAAAATTACTTTGCGATGGCCTTTTTGGTCAGCAGAACTTTATTGCCAACTTTATTCGAAAATGCAAAGCCGGCAGTGGTCACGATAGCAAACAAGTAGCTATTGAGTATGATTATGTCTTATGTTATGCGAAAAACATCGAGAAAGTAACCTTTGTTAAAGCCAAAGTGGATGTTGAACAGGATAAAAAATACCGTTACAAAGACAAGCACTACAAGAAAAGAGGAAAATACTATCTCCGTGATTTAGACTATAGGGGTAGCTACAGCAAAAGCATGGATTATGTGATTACAGCGCCTGACGGAAGCAAAATGAAATCAGGAGGTAAAATTGGCAAACCCAATACTTGGCGGTGGAACAAAGAAAAATTTGAATGGGGCTTGGCAAATGATTTTATTGAATTTAAAGAGCGAAAAGAGGGTTGGAAAGTCTACATCAAACAATACCAGTATGTAGATAACAAAGATCAAAAAAGGGTGCGAGAACTACCTCATCGCGCTTTGTTAGAATTTAGCAATGCCAAAGGAAGCAATGAGTTAAAAGACATTTTGCCAGATGAACATTTTAGCTATCCGAAACCCACAGATTTAATTCGTTTCTTTTTGAATTTAATCCCGAAACAGGACGCTAAAGTTTTAGACTTTTTTGCTGGTTCCGGCAGTAGTTTACATGCTACTATGCTGCAAAACCAAGCCGATGGTGGAAAGCGAATCTGCACCTTGATTACCAATAATGAGAATAAAATTTGCAGAAAAATCACCTACCCACGGAATCAAAAAGTCATTGCAGGGTTTCAAAAACGTTCAGGTAAAAAAGTAAATGGCTTAGAAAAAAACCAACTGCACTATTTTCAACTAAAGTTGAAGGATGCTTAATTGGGTTAACATACCCTTGCAAAAAGCAGAAGTCATGCAAGGACTTCAGCAGGCTTTACAACATACATTTATTGACAATTTGAGAAGCCGCCACCCCAATGTGGCTCTCGATAGTAAACTGCGTGGCTATGTAGGAGAAATTGCCTTTCGCAAGTGGTTGAAACAAAATGGCATCTCTAACTTTTCATGTAATCACGCTGATGAGGCTAGTGGTATGGACGTCGATTTTCTATTTTATAAAAATGGAGAAGAATTGCACTTAGAGCTCAAAACCTCTTTAATTCCTGATGCCGACGAAACCTTTGAAACACTTGCAGAAAAGCGAGACATCAAATTGATTCGTAGACAAAACCAATCCATTGAAGCATTAAAAGGCGATGTGCATGTTCAATTATTCTTTAAGCAATTACGCTTACGTAAAGACGAATGGCTGAAAAGTAGAACCAATAACTCGGACTACTTGGTCCTCGAGCGCCCGCCTGACGGCCGGGCAGGAAGTCGAGAGGCCCAAGTAGCAGAAAAAATTTACCGTGAATTTGCGGCTTACCGTTATGAAAAAGATGCCTTTTTAGCCGCATGGATTGATAAGCCAACATTGATCAAACAATTGGCAGCTAAACCTCAAAAGCGACAAAAATGGAAATATGGAAAGCGGGAGTTTTGGTGTTGCAATTTAAAAAGAGAAGCTAAGTCTATTTCACAATTAATTGACCATTTAAAAGACTAGTGTTGTACCACCAACTTCTTACTCACACCTTTACCTTGCAAAAAGTAAATTCCATTATCCAATTCACTAATATCTACATTAGTTTGCTCAGAGGATAGTAGTAATTCTCTTATTAATTGCCCTTGAATATTGAAAATTCGTAATCTCTGCCCTTGTGCTTTCTCCATAGATAGAATGACATGACTTGAGCTTGGATTCGGGAAGATAGAAAAGGTTCTAATAATTTGATTTTCTTCTAAACCAACGGTTTGGCAGTTGTAATTATCTCCTGTAAAACTCCAACCATTATTAATGAGCAAATTTCTAAGACTATCAGAACTGCAATATACAAGCCCTCCTGCACCCAAACTCAAATTTTTATTAAAATGATTTTGGTGTAAGTGAGCTAAAAGACTATCATAGTTGGTAACAGACATTGAAGTACTATCTAAAAAGTTTGTCATTGCTGTAACCGAACTAAAATTCCAATGATGAAGCGATTGATTAAATTGAAAACAATATCGAAACATACTTCGCATATTGGTAACATTTGAAACAACCCAATTAGAAAGTGGCTGATTAAAATTAAGAGCTCCTGAAAACATATCAGTCATATCAGTGACTGAAGATACAATCCAATTATTTAAAGGCTGATTAAAACTTCGTGCATTGCTAAACATATTGTACATGGTTGTTACAGCAGAGACATTCCACGAATTGATAGGTTGGTTAAATGAGGATGCCCCATTAAACATGTAACGCATATTTGTAACAGAACTAACATTCCAACTGTCTATTGGTTGATTAAAGCTTTGCGCATTTTCAAAGATTGATGCCATATCTGTCACATTAGATACATTCCAGTTATTTAAGGGTTGATTGAAAGCAGTACAATAATTGAAGAGTCCACTCATGATTCTAACATTTGAAACATTCCAATTACTCAATGGATGATTGAATTTAGTGCAAAAAGCGAAAGTTGCTAACATGATTCGGACGTTAGATACATTCCAATGATCGAGTGCCTGGTTAAAACTTTTACAGTTAGAGAACATTTGAGTTATATCAGTTACTTGACTAAAGTTTGGGGTATCAGTTGGAATTGTGGTGAGACTATCACAGTAATAAAACATCCTTTTACCACTTGACCATACTTGATTTCCCCACTGATCGACAGAAATCAATTTAGAAGCGTCTGTGTTATTGAAATACCCAAGCTCTATGGCCGGAAAAACACCTCTTAAACGAATAGTATATGTTCCATTAGAATCATATTGATGACTAATTGAAGAAGAGACTCCTAAAGTATCAAACACCCCATCATCATCCCAGTCTATATCTACATTATAGTTTACACCTTGAGAATTTAACCTCAATAGGTATGCAGAGTCACCCGTAAAACCAGGATTATCAGTTTTAATGGTAAAAACAAAATCGTTTTGGCTTTTTTGGGCAAATAAATTTAGGTTGAGGCATACCAATAGGATGCTAATTGTAATGACGGTTTTCATTCTACAATTTTTGATGATATTTGGTTAAAAATACAAAAATTGAGCCTACTATCAGACATTCAAATTGCCTTAGGCAGTTACAACAAAGCCGTTGAGTTTATTCGAAAACATGGCATGCTGAAACTTTTTGTACTGCCGATTCTGCTCAACATTTTGCTTTTGGTTTTAGGCTTAAACTTGGTTGGGAGTCTTACCGATTCAGCCATTGTTGCCATTCAAAAAGCTTGGGAGCCAGAAAGCTGGGACTTTTGGGGAGCTGAATTTCTAGCTGGAGCTTTAAACTTTTTCATTTGGCTCATTTTACGCATTTTCTTTTTCTTGTTTTTTGCTTTTATTGGCGGCTATGTTATCTTAATTCTACTTTCTCCATTGTTGGCCTATGTTTCTGAAAAAACTGAAAAAATACTACTAGGAACAGATGTTCCCTTTTCTTGGATTCAATTGTTGAAAGACATGTGGCGCGGAATTGTTTTAGCCATCCGAAACTTTCTCATTGAATTAATGGCAATCATCATCTTATTCTTTGTCAGTTTTATACCTGTAGTTGGTTTAATCAGCACCCCCCTACTCTTTTTCATTTCTTCATACTATTATGGCTTTTCCTTTATGGATTATACCGCAGAGCGCAGAAAATTAACAGTGAAGGAAAGCATTCATTTCGTCAAACAAAACAAAGGTTTGGCCATTGGCAATGGCTTACCATTTGCATTGGCACTTTTAATACCAGTTATTGGGGTTAGCTTATCGGGCTTTATTGCATTGATAAGTACTGTAGCTGCTACCATGGCCATTCTAAAAAAAGAAGAAAAGCTTTAAACTATTCAACTAAGTTCTAAGCACTCTAATTACCTTTGCCATCAAATTTCTCTCTTGAACAAAATCAGAATATCAGCCGTATCTTACCTCAACACCCTACCCTTTGCTTACGGTATGGAGCAGCACCCAATGTTTTTAGAAAAAGTTGAACTCAGTCGCGACATTCCCTCTGAATGTGCACGTAAATTAATTGCTGGCGAAGTAGATTTGGGCTTAGTTCCTGTGGCGGTAATTCCCGAAGTAAATAATGCACAAATCATAAGCGATTACTGTATTGGAGCAGAAGGGAAAGTACATTCCGTATTATTACTCAGTGAAACTCCATTGGAAGAAATTGAAAAAGTTTATTTAGATTTTCACTCGCGAACTTCGGTTAGGCTCTGTCAACTTTTATTAAAACACTATTGGAAAAAAGAAGTAGCATTTCTTCCTGCGAAAGAAGGTTATATTGATCAAATTAAAGGCAAAACAGCAGGAGTTGTAATTGGCGACCGCACCTTTGGATTAGACAATCGATTTCGTTTTCAGTATGATTTAGCAGAAGCTTGGCAAGCATGGCAAAATCTGCCATTTGTTTTTGCAGCTTGGGTTAGCAACCGTGAGCTTCCAACTGATTTTATAAAAGAATTTAATCAAGTACTTGACTTTGGATTAAAACACAAAACAGAAGCCATTCAAAAAGCCCAACTTTCAACACCAAGTTTAGCCGAGCAAAAAGTTTACTTGAAACAGCATATTCAATATCATTTGGATGAAAAGAAACGTTTGGCACTTGAAACCTTCTTGTCGTTTATCAGTTAACAAGCCTTTACTTTTTCTAACTTTAAGCCTTTGCTATAAGTGATGAAAAACATAACCGTCCATATTCACAATAGCCCTTTTGGTGAACTCCTAGTCGGTGATTTTGAAAACCAACTTGTACTTTGCGATTGGAAGTATCGGAAAATGCGATCTGCTGTTGATAAGCGTATACAACAAGGATTAAAAGCTGAATATGTAGAAGGAAAAACAGCATTAATTGAATTCGCCATTGAGCAAATTGAATCGTATGCCAATGGTGAGTTAAAAAACTTTACACTTCCGCTAAAATTTGTTGGCAGCAATTTTCAACAAAGTGTTTGGAAAGCCTTGTGTGAAATCCCTTATGGCCAAACCAACAGTTATTTACAGCTTGCACAAGCTTTAGGAAACCCAAAGGCAATTATAGCCGTAGCGGCTGCCAATGGAGCAAATGCGCTTTCCATAGTAGTTCCTTGTCACCGCATTATTGGCAGCCAAGGAGAAATGGTTGGCTACGCCGGTGGACTAACAACAAAGAAAAAATTGCTTCGTTTAGAAGGCTGTAAATTTATTTCTAATCAAACCCAATTATTTGAAACATGAATACCCTCAAATCACTTTCCTACCTTTTTAATCGTGACTTAGAACGACTAATTACAGAATTAAAAGCCTACCAAAATGAAGAGGACCTTTGGCGACTAAAAGGGGAGATATTAAACACCCCAGGAAATTTGGCACTACACTTAGTAGGAAATTTAAATCACTTTGTGGGCCATGTAATTGGAGAAACAGATTACCAAAGAAAACGGGATTTGGAATTTAGTAGCAAACCTATTCCTTTGACAGAAATACTAAACCAAATTGAGGAAACTCAAAAAGTGGTTAATCATAGTTTAGAGAATATGTCCGCAGAATTGTTGGAAAAAGAATACCCCATTCAAGTATTTGGAGTTCCCTATACTTATGTTACTATGCTCATTCACCTTTCCGGACATTTAAATTACCACTTGGGACAGATTAATTATCATAGGAGGTTGGTAAATTCTTAAACCGGATCCACATCAATTCCAATCCTTACTGCTCGGTTTTCTTTTACCGTTTGAAAATCTTGAATGATACTTTTTAGCAATTCTTTGCTTTTGGGAATGGAAGCTGCCTTTTCCAACTTTAGTATGATGTTTTGGTGGTAGTAATTTCGAATGCGTGCTATGCCAGGCTCTTCTGGCCCTAACACGCGTTTACCAAATGTTGCGCGCATTTTAGTTGCCAAAAGCTGCGCTGATTGATACAATTGTTGCTTGTCTTTATGCCTTAAATTCAAATGAATTAAGCGATAAAAAGGGGGATAATGAAAATTCCTACGGTCAATTAATTCATTGCGGTACATGCCAGCAAAATCATGGTCAATCACTTGACGAATAATTTGATGGTCGGGATTGTAGGTCTGAATCAACACTTTCCCTCTTTGTCCTTTTCTTCCTGATCTTCCGCTAACTTGTGACATTAATTGATAAGAGCGTTCAAAAGCTCTAAAGTCTGGGAAATGAAGCATATTGTCGGCATTTAAAACGCCAACCAAGCCCACATCTTCAAAATCTAAGCCTTTGGTTACCATTTGTGTACCCACCAAAATATCAATTTCTTTTTCTTGAAAAGCAGTAATGATTTGATGGTAGGCTTTTTTAGCTCTGGTGGTGTCCAAATCCATACGAGCAATCTTTGCCTCTGGTAAATAAATGGCTAGCTCTTCCTCTATTTTCTCTGTCCCAAAACCCTTTAAGCGCAGATTGGTATCTCCGCAAGAAGGACAAGCAGAAGGCAACTTTCGGTGATGTCCGCAATAATGGCAATTCAGTTCCTTTTTGAATTTATGATAAGTTAAACTCACATCACAATTCACACATTGTGGGGAGTTTCCGCACGTTTCACAAATTAAAATGGGTGCATATCCTCTTCGGTTTTGAAAAAGGATAATTTGCTTTTCAGCTTCCAAACACTCTTCCATCATTTCAATGAGCATGGGCGAAAAGTGCGACTTCATTTTCTTCTTTTTGGTGGCATCTTTTACATCGGCCACCAATATTTCAGGCAATTTTATGTTTCCATGTCGCTTCATGAGCTCTACCAAGCCATATTTACCTTGCTCTGCATTTCGGTAGCTTTCTACTGAAGGCGTTGCTGAGCCCAAAAGCACTTTCGCTTTCTGCATCATCGCCAAAACAATGGCAGCATCTCTAGCTTGGTATCGCGGCGCCGGGTCGTATTGCTTAAAAGTATTTTCATGTTCTTCGTCAACAATCACCAAACCCAATTTTTGAAAGGGCAAAAAGAGCGCAGAACGTGCTCCCAAAATGATTTGAAAATCATTAAAATGTCCGTCTTGGAACTTCAGTACATTGTTCCAAACCTCAACTCTTTCATTTTCGTTAAACCGAGAATGAAAGACACCTACCTTTTCTCCAAATATGGCTTGTAAGCGAAGTACAATTTGGGTGGTTAAGGCAATCTCCGGCAAGAGATAAAGAACCTGTTCTCCGCGATCAATGGCTTCTTGAATGAGCTTGATATACAATTCCGTTTTCCCACTGGAAGTTACCCCATGCAATAAAACCACTTCCTTTTCTTGCCAGTGATTTTTAATCTCATCAAGCGCTTTTCTCTGAGCTTCCGATAGTTCTTTTTGTGTTTTTGACGCTTCTTCTCCACTCAATCTTCCAGCTTCCACAGCATAAACTTCAAACACTTCTTTCTTCACCAACTCATTGACCAATGAAGCAGAAGCATTCACCGCCTTCTGTAGTTGCAGCTTTTTAACTTCTTGTGGCTTTTGCGAATAGTGTTGACTGAGTTGCAAAAAAGTCATTAGCATTTCTAACTGACGTGGAGCTCTTTCTAACTCATCAAAAATGCGCTTCATTTCTGTTTCTTCTGAAGCTTTCTCAGTTAAGCGGATATAATCAACCATCTTGGGCTTATACCGTTGCTTAATCTCCTCTTCGGTAATCACAGCCTTCTTTTCAATCAAGGTCTTTATTTTCGGCTGTACGTGTTTTATTCCTAAAATTTCAGAAATTTCTTTCAGGTCAAGAACTTCTCGAACCTCCAAAGCCTCGATTACCAAATATTCATCATCGCTTAACTCATTTACAACTGCAGAATAAGCTGGATGTAACAAGACCCGCGTTTCACTTGCCAAACGCAATCCTCCGGGTAAGGCGGCATTCATTACTTCGCCCAGATGAGCCATATAATAAGTGCTAATCCATTGCCAAAAATCCAATTGCTTTTGGTGCAATATAGGCTGTTCATCTAAAATAGAATCCAAGTATTTAGCCTCATAATGCTGTGGTGGCTTATTGTGAATATTTTGAACAATAGCTGAATATTGTTTTTGACCTTTTCCAAATTGAACAATCACACGCTGTCCTACCATTACCAAATCCTCCCAATCTCTAGGCACACGGTAAGTGTAAGTATTGGGAATGGCTAAGGGTAAAATTAAATCAACAAAAAGGGTTTTTCGTTCACTCATGGAAGACACAAAAATACGGATGCAGACTAATCAGTTCGACTTATAAAGAAAGGACTTCTGCCAATTTTAAAAGCTCTTGGTTGATTTTTTGATGGTGTTTTATGGCTTTTTCAAATGGGGTAAAAACAAGTTTCCGATTTATGATTCCAACCATTTCGTTTCTTCTTCCAGCCACCAAAGCATTTACAGCTTCGCTACCCATTTGACTGGCCAATACTCGGTCGGCTGCCGTGGGGCTTCCCCCTCTTTGCACATGACCCAAAACAGTTACTTTGGTTTCGTAATGGTCAAATTTGGCTTTTACTTTCTGAGCCACTTCATAGGCCCCACCGGCATCATCTCCCTCAGCCACTATAATTATGCTGCTGCTTTTCTGTCGTTCCCAACCTTTCTTTAACTTCTCAATCAGTTGGTCCATGTAGGTTTCGGTTTCAGGAATTAGAATGGCTTCAGCCCCAACCCCAATTCCACTTCGCAATGCAATAAAACCCGCATCGCGGCCCATTACTTCTACAAAAAACAAACGATCGTGTGCATCAGCTGTATCTCGAATTTTATCAACCGCTTGAACCACGGTATTAATTGCTGTATCATAACCAATGGTATAATCGGTGCCATACAAATCATTATCAATAGTGCCTGGCGCACCCATGATGGCAAAACCATGTTCTTCTGCAAAAATTTTGGCCCCTGTAAAAGTCCCATCTCCTCCAATGGCTACAATGCCTTCTACACCTTTACTTTTTAGATTATCTGCAGCTTTAGCTCTTCCTTCAGCTGTTCTAAATTCTTTACTTCTGGCACTTTTTAGTATAGTTCCGCCTCGTTGAATAATGTTACTGACTGAAGAAGACTTCAAATCAATAAAATTCCCTTGAATCATGCCAGCATAGCCGCGCACAATTCCAACAATTTCTAATTTATGGTAAGTTGCAGTTCGCACAACAGCACGAATACAAGCATTCATTCCCGGAGCATCTCCTCCCGAGGTAAATACAGCTATTTTCTTCATGCTTTAAAAGTAAGCGGATTGTCTTAAAATCTATTGACTGCTCTTGAGTTCTTTTAAAGTTCCTTCAAAGAGGGAATACCCTCTTAATTGACACTCTAATTTTCCATTCATTAAGGGATACTTTTTTTCAGGCTTCAAGCCGATTCGTTTCAGGGCATCAATATCAGAACTGATAAACCAAGCATTCCAATTCGGAAATTCATGCTTTAAAGTAGAACCTATTTTTTCATAAAAACCTGGCAAGTCCCCCTCTGTTTTTAATCGTTCACCATAGGGTGGGTTGCAAACAATAGTTCCTTCATCAAAAGGACGAATGGCTTTTAAAAAGTCTAACTGTTCTAATTTGATGCTTTTTCTTAATTGAGCAGCATTAATGTTTACACGAGCTGCACGAATTGCATCTGAACTTGTATCTCTTGCAATAATTTCGCCCTTAATGGGTCGAAACTCTGATTGAGCTTCTCTTAAAACCTCTGACAATAAAGCTTGGTTGTAGTCTTGCCAATTTTCAAAGCCAAAGTGAGTTCGATGCAGATTGGGTGGAATATTGGCCGCTAATAAAGCTGCTTCAATAACAATAGTTCCTGAACCACACATGGGGTCCAAAAGATTAGACTCCATATCCCAATTGCTTTTTAGCAGCATACCCGCCGCCAAAGTTTCATTTATCGGTGCACTGTGTTTGGCTTGTCGGTAACCTCTTTTAAACAAAGGATCACCAGAACTATCTAATGCCAAGTTTACCTTATCTTCATTTATATGTAAATGAATACGAATGTCAGCATCTCGGCGGTCAACATTAGGTCGTTTTGATTCCTTTTCCTGAAAACGATCAACTATGGCATCTTTCAGTTTTAGGGCCGCATATTGACTGTGTTTAAAAAAAGAAGAATGCACCGAGGCATCAATGGCGAAACTTTTTTCATATTTAAAAATCGCTTCCCAATTGATGTTTTTGGCTTGTTTGTAAAAAGTCGCTTCTTCTCTACTTCTAAAATGAGCAATAGGACGTAATACTTTTAAAGCCGTTCGTAACCAAACATTGGCTGCATAAAGTAATTTTAAATCGCCGTAAAAGCTAACTGCACGTTTTAAGATTTTTATGTTCTTCCCACCTAAGTTTTTAATTTCTTTAGCTAACTCTTCTTCTAGATTTTGCATGCAAGTGGCCACCATTTCAAATTCTTCAGAAACTTGCCAAAATGAGTTTAAGCCTTGAGGCTTTGGCTTTTTCTTATCAAACGTTCGCTTGGGTTTATCACCTCCAATTCTTCGGTAGGAAAACTTCTTATCTGTCATGCAGCAAAGCTACTTTTTTTCTCAGGAGCTTGATTTGTTCTTAGCAACTTGAGCCTGTTGATAAAGTCTGTGAACAGCCATAGAAAAAACCTTAGGTCTTGCTTTTCTTTGAAAAAAGCATTTATATGGGATTAAGCACCTTAGACTGGAGCATTATAATTGGCTATCTACTTTTGGCGGCAGGAATTGGTTTTTACTTCAAAAATCAAGCTGGCAAAAACTTAGAGAACTTCTTTTTAGGAGGAAGAAACTTACCTTGGTACATTGCTGGAATTTCTATGGTGGCAACCACATTTGCTGCAGATACACCTTTATGGGTAACCGAAAAAATTGCTCAACATGGTATTTCAGGTAACTGGCTATGGTGGAATATGTTAATCGGTGGTATGTTAACCACTTTCTTTTTTGCCCGTTTATGGCGGCGAGCAGAAATTTTAACTGAGTTAGAATTTATTGAAATACGATATAGCGGAAAAGCTGCTGCATTTTTACGGGCTTTTAAATCGGTTTACATGGGCATTTTTTTGAATGCAATCATTATAGGATGGGTAAATACAGCTTTGGGCAGCATCTTGGAAGTATTTTTTGACATTCCTGAAAACCAGACCATTTACTTTTTGGCAGCCGCCATGGGAGTTGTCGTATTATACTCCTCCTTATCGGGATTATTAGGCGTGGCCATCACCGATTTTGTTCAGTTTTTTATTGCCATGATTGGATGCATTGTTTTAGCCATTGTTGTATTAAATACAGCAAAAGTGGGCGGAATAGACGGACTGAAAGAGCAGCTTCCGGCTTGGCGGTTTAACTTTTTTCCAAACATAGAAACTGGAAGTGTAAGTAATACAGTAGGCACATATAGTTTAACTATTGGCGCCTTTTTAACCTTTGGTTTGGTGCAATGGTGGGCTAGTTGGTATCCAGGAGCTGAACCAGGTGGCGGTGGCTATGTTGCTCAACGAATGATGAGTGCGAAAAATGAAAAACATGCCGTTTTTGCCACCCTATTTTTTCAAATTGCCCATTATTGTTTGCGTCCATGGCCCTGGATAATTGTTGGACTGTGTGCCTTGGTACTATATCCTGATTTAGCGATAGAAGAATCTGGAAAAGGCTTTGTTTTGGCCATGAAAGATTACCTCCCTAGTGGATTAAAAGGTTTACTATTGGTAGCCTTTTTATCGGCTTATATGAGTACCATTTCAACACAATTGAACTGGGGAGCTAGTTACTTAACTAATGATTTATACAAGCGATTTATTCGCAAATCAAAACCAAATGAAAATGAAGAAGAAGTGCAAAGAGATTATGTACAAAAGGCTCGTTTGTTTACTTGGCTGATTGTATTAGTTGGGCTATTTGCAAGCACACAAATGACAAGCATAGATGGCGCAGCGACATTCTTAATTGAATGTGGTGCAGGATTGGGTTTGGTCTTAATTCTTCGTTGGTATTGGTGGCGCATCAATGCATGGTCTGAAATTACAGCAAGCCTAGCACCCTTTGCAGGTTATAGCTTAGCAAACTATGTTTGGGAATTTGCTTATCCCTATAATTTTTTATTTACAGTTGGCTTTAGCACCCTATGTTGGCTAATTGTAACCTTTATAAGCAAGCCAACAAATCACACACATTTAGAAAACTTTTATCATAAAGTTAAACCAGATGGTTGGTGGAAACCAATTCAGGACAGTTCGAGTGAAAAAAATAGTCTATTGCCTTTGTTTATCTGTTGGATAAGCTCCATTGTAATGGTTTATTCATGCTTGTTTTTCATCGGTGATTTGATTTTTAAGAATTATAGTACGGCTTGCATAGAGGGATTTTTTGCCTTGATTAGTTTATTTATTTTAAGAATACAGCTTAAAAAAACAAGGATTTTTGACTTTTAACTATCTTTACGCACCGAACAAATTACTTTGCATACTCATACAAGTACAACATGCTAAAAATCTGCAACTTAAGTAAATCAACACAACTCTTCACATTAGCTTCTTTAACCGTCGGATTGGTATGGTTAACATCTTGTGCTGATGCAGGTAAGAAAGTTGAAAAAACGAATCGAGAAAAAAGTGCCAAAACGGAAAAGGTTGAGAAGAAAAATTCAAATCTAATTGAAATTGAAGGCAAGGTATTTAGTATACCATCTCCCATTCAAACCGCCTTTTTATTAAAGGAAGTAGGTACAGATTATCAATCTACACTTTTAAATCCTTCGGATAAAGCAAGTGCTTATTCTACATCGTATAACAAAGCTTTAGCATTAGGAGTTTATGGCGCTGATTTAGGTTATGCCACCATTTTTGATCAAACGCAAGATGCAATCACCTACATGGCAGTAAGTAAAAAACTTGCCTCCGATTTAGGGATTTCGGGCGTTTTTAACGAAGGTATGGTAAAACGATTTGAAGAAAACTTAGGAAATCAAGATTCTCTTTTAGCTTTGGTAGCTGATGGATTTAAATCTTCTGATCGCTTTCTAAAGGAGAATAAGCAGCATGACATTAGTGTATTAGTTTTAGCAGGTGGTTGGATTGAAACTCTTCATTTTGCTACTAGCTTAGCATCAAGTACAGATAACGAAGCCTTAAAGAACAGAATTGGAGAGCAAAAAATCACCATTAAAAATCTAGTAAACATTTTAAGCCCATACACAGAAAATCAAGTCATTGCTGATTTAGCCAATCAATTGAATGAGCTTAAAGACATTTACGCGGGTGTTACTTTTACTTACACTTACATTGAACCAACAACGGATGCAGAGTCAAAAACAACGACTATAAACAGTAAATCTACAGTTGAAATGAGTGATCAACAATTAAAAGATATTGCTGCTAAACTAGAATCTATTAGAAATAGCATAACCAACTAAGTAACTATTGAGCATGAAACGTATTTTATTTATTCTAACAGCATTCCTTTTTATTTCATTGTTGCAACTCAATTCAGCACAAGCGCAATGTGATACCATAGCTACGGTATGTGAACAAAACTTTACGAAAGAATACCTATCGGATGGGCAGGAATATAGAGCTTTATTAATCCAAGAACAAACCGCTGAGTTTCACCTTACCTTGTATGGTGGAAGTATTTATCGTTTTGGTGCTTGCAGTGGTTTGGACAACGGTAACCTTATTTTTAGAGTTTATGATGAAGAGATGAACGAACTATTTTCGAATAGTGATTTTCAAATGGCTCCTTATTGGGATTTTAAAGTCAACTCTACATTAGATGTAATCGTAGAAGCCAACCTCAACTTAGAAAAAGTGAGCTCAGGTTGTGCCGTACTATTAGTCGGTTTCAAGCCATAATTTTATTAAAAATACACGATTGACGAAAGCAGGAGAAATCCTGCTTTTTTTTGTTACTTTCATAATCGCAAAAAGCCATTTAATTTCAAATAAATGAGTGAACGTATACTCAAAGCCCTTATGCAACTATTTGCAATTGTTGCCAATGTAGGGCGAGATGATTCAAACAGTAAAGATTTTGTTCGTCAGTTCTTAGATGAGCAGCTCAACAAAGACTTAGTAAATGAGTACTTACTAGTCTATGACAAATACTATAATGAACAAAACAAAAAACGAGAAGGTCTAAAAGCAAGAAAAAGAACTTCTTTAAACTCTGTGAAAGTCTTAAAGATTTGCATGGAGATTAACAAAGAACTAACTCAAAAGCAAAAAATATATGTTCTCGTTCAGCTTCTTGAGTTTATATTTCAAAACAACAATGAAACAGAGCAATCCATTGAGTTTGTTGAGACCGTAGCTGACTCCTTTAACATTAGTCAGCAAGAATATACCTATATCAAGCAATTTATAAGTGCTGCGCAAAATGAGTCTCCTCAAAACGAAAACATTTTAAGAATAACTGAAACTGAAAAAAAATCAGGCGACTTTCATCATATTCAAGCGAGTGGATTAAATGGAGAGGTTCGAATTTTATACATAAAGAGTGTAAACATGCTCTTTATGAAGTATTTTGGAACCACCGAACTACAGCTAAATGGCCAATTAATCCGAGCATTAAAATCTTATGTATTAAATCAAGGCTCTTCCTTAAGAGGCTCAAAGGTTTCTCCTGTATATTATAGTGATATCATCAACCAGTTTTTATCTGATTCAACAAAGGAGAAAACCAACTTTACAGTAGATAAAATAACCTATAAGTTCAAAAATGGAAACATAGGTTTACATCCCATGACATTAAATGAAGAGTCAGGGAACTTGATAGGAATCATGGGTGCTAGTGGAGCCGGAAAGTCCACTTTACTAAACGTTTTAAATGGCAACTACAAACCTACAACTGGTGCTGTAAAAATAAATGGATTTGATATTCACCAAGCAGAGAATCAAGAAGTCATTGAAGGAGTTATAGGCTATGTTTCACAAGATGATTTACTAATTGAAGAGTTAACCGTTTTCCAAAACATTTTCTATAATGCAAAGCTTTGTTTTGGAGACTTATCAGACCTACAAATCATAAGACTTACATATAAGGTACTTCACAGTCTAGGTTTATTTGAAATCAAACATCTGAAGGTTGGAAGCCCCTTAGAAAAAACCATAAGCGGCGGACAACGAAAACGAGTAAATATTGCTTTAGAACTTATTCGTGAGCCATCAATTATGTTTGTAGATGAACCAACTTCTGGTTTATCTTCAAGAGATTCAGAAAACATAATGGACCTACTAAAAGAGTTAACCCTAAGAGGTAAACTCATCTTTGTAGTGATCCATCAGCCCTCTTCCGAAATATTCAAAATGTTTGACAAACTCATTATTTTGGATACTGGAGGATATTTAATTTACAATGGTAATCCTGTAGATGCCATCATGTATTTTAAACAGCAAATGCAACAAGCAAATGCGGTAGAAAGTGAATGTCCGCAATGTGGTAATGTAAACCCTGAGCAAATTTTCAACATCATTGAATCTAAAATTCTTGATGAATATGGAAATCAAACGGACAAACGAAAAGTTCCACCAAAAGAATGGTCTAGAAAATACAAAGAGTATTTACTTGAAGACAATCAAAATCCTGAAATAAACACCAACCCTCCTATTGCGAATCTAAAAATTCCGAATGCATGGAAGCAATTTTTAGTTTTCATGAAAAGGGATGTGCTTTCAAAGCTAACGAATAAGCAATATTTATTAATCAATTTCTTAGAGGCACCAATACTTGGATTTATCTTATCATTTATTATCAAGTATTCTAGCACTGATGCTGCTACGGATACCGCTTATGTATTCCGTGAAAATCAGAACCTAACCGCTTATGTCTTCATGAGTGTGATCGTAGCTTTGTTTTTGGGCTTAACAGTTAGTGCTGAAGAAATTATTAGAGACCGTAAAATTTTGAAACGTGAGAAGTTCTTAAACCTCAGCAGGGGAAGTTACCTTTTCTCTAAAATATTTATCATGTTCGCAGTTTCTGCTATTCAAATATTAACATTTGTGCTAGTAGGAAATAGCATATTAGAGATTAAAGGCATGTACTTTGATTATTGGCTTGTTCTCTTCTCAGCCGCTTGTTTTGCAAATATGTTAGGTCTAAACATTTCCTCTAGTTTCGATTCTGCAGTTACTATTTATATATTAATTCCGTTCCTAATTATTCCACAGCTTATATTAAGTGGTGTAATTGTAAAATTTGACAAACTAAATCCGGTTATTACAGTCCAAAATAAAGTTCCACTAGCTGGTGAAATCATGGCATCTAAATGGGCTTTTGAAGCTATTTCAGTCAATCAGTTTAAGAATAATAAATTCAACAAACAGTTCTACTACATTGACAAGGATATAAAAACAGCAAGCTTTAGAAAGAATTTCTGGTTAAGCAGATTGAAAGATAAATTAAATCAAGTAGATCGAAATTTAAATAAGGAAGATCAATCAGAATTAATTGAAAATGCAAGAATTCTACTTTTCAATGAAATCAGTATAGAGAACAACAGAAATCCAGAGGTTCAATTTGATAGAATTGATGAACTAAATTCAGAAATTAACGAAGACTTAGTTAGCGAAATATCATATTACTTAGATGATCTCAATGAGTATTACATTGATAGCTATAAGTATTACAGTCAAGAAAAGGATGAGCTACTAATGGAGATGAATCAAAATGATAGTCTCAAAGAAGCTTTTATTGAAGCTAAAAATAAATACACCAATGAGTCTTTAGAAGACTTATTGACTAATAAAAATGATTTAGAAAAAGTAATTGAGTGGAATAATCAACTTATACAAAGAGCAGATCCCGTTTATAAAGACCCAACAGGGTTTAGAACCCATTTTTTCTCTCCAACCAAAAAATTGTTTGGAGTGCACTTAACAACCTTTTCTGCTAATGTTTTAGTGCTTTGGTTATTCTCAATCATGTTAGCAATTACACTATATTTCGATGCATTGAGAAATTTTCTCAATGGACTTGGCAAATTCTTTAAAAGGAAGAAAAAGTCATAAAAAAAGCCCCAACTAACATTGGGGCTTTTTTTATTCCATTTATAAACTTATTCTTCTATTTCTATCATTTTAAAAGGGATATTGATAATCGCTTGGTAATCTTCACCAGCTTCTAACATATCTTCATCATCCTCTTCATAATGCCAATTAATAACGACTTCACTTCCATCGTCATTAATTTTTTCAAGCTTCTTAAATACATCTAAAATACATTTCGATGAACTTGTATTAAAATACTCCAATACAATATCCACTTTTGTATTTTCTTTAGGTGAACCTGCATAATCTTCAAGTTGATCAACTAAAGGTTTGTAAAACTCAATTGAGTTTTCAGGAATTGACCTACCTTGAATTAAAAGCTTTCCCTCTTCTGGGCTAAACTTAATGGTTGGAGTTTTCGGTGTACCTTCAATAACTAAATTTTCCATGACGGTGAATTATTGTGCTATTTTTATATTTAAACTGTAAAATGAATGATCGTCGTCAACTTTTTGGAAGTCATAATCTAACTTTTGTCCAGACTTTCTCGCGATATCTATCATCCCAAGACCTCCGCCTCCCTTTTCTGACATCATTCCATTATTTAAAACTTCTTTGTAATAATCTTTTAATTCATCTTTATCCAAAGAGTTTATTTTATCTAATCGGCCTCTTAGCTTTTCAGCATTTTCGTTCTTGATGTAATTTCCAGTAAAAATAGAATAGTCATCTCCCTCTTTACCAACCATAAAAATGACTGTATTAAAACCTTCATGACTATCGTCGGCTTGTTTGTCTAAATGATGATAAAGATTCTGGAGAGCTTCAACTAAAATGTTGTAGACTTTTTTCTTGACCTTGGAAGGCTCATTGAGCTTTTCCATTTTAGATTCCATAATCTGAAGGACAGAAGTCAACAATTCGGAGGTAACATTACCTTTGAAAGATAACATAATGTTATCTTCCTCCATCCTGTTGTAAAAGTCAAAAATGTTAATATCCATTTATTTCTGGCTAAAACCACAAACTATTTGCTCTTACTTAAGCGAATAGATAATAAGTGGTACGAAATAAGATAAAAAAGTTCGATAAAACAAGACAAAGTAAAATATTTTAATGTCTAAGTCTTATTTAGATTTAATACAAATGACTCCAATGATTCACTAATTTTGCCCGCTTACTTATGAAGAAGTTTCAAGACAATTGGTTTAAAGAATGGTTTGACTCCAAGCACTATCATATTTTGTATAGTCACCGCGATTTTTCTGAAGCTGAAAACTTCATTAATAGCTTATTTGCAGCACTTGATTTAAATAAACAATCAAAAGTCCTTGACTTGGCTTGTGGCAAAGGTAGACATGCCATTCAAGTTCATGAATTAGGTTTTCAAGTAACCGGTATCGATTTAAGTCCTGAAAGCATTAGACATGCCAAACAGTTTGAAGAAAAAGGCCTAAAATTTGAAATTGGCGATATGAGAAAACTTCAAATTAATAATCAGTTTGATTTAGTGCTAAACCTTTTTACTTCTTTTGGATATTTTCAAGATGATAATGAAGACCAAGCCGCTATGAATAGTATGGCTGATTCTTTAGTAGATGGTGGGCTTCTAGTCATTGATTATTTAAACAGCCATTACGTAGAATCAAATCTTCCTACAGAAGAAAGCCAGCAAAAAAAAGGTATCGTCTTTCAAATTAAGAAGTACATTGAAGACTCGTTTATTGTAAAGGACATTCGTTTTGAAGATCAAGGAACAGAGATGCATTTTCAAGAATTTGTAAAACGAATTAATTTCAAACAATTTAAAAGCTATTTGGAACAGGCAGGTTTAAAAATTGTAAACACATTTGGCAATTATCAGCTCGATTCTTTTAATGAAGAAAACTCAGAAAGACTAATAATTGTCGCTCAAAAGTGTAAAAGGTAATGGTCTATTTTTCCCTTATAGCAGTTTCTTTAGTTGGTGGAGCTTTGGTTTTTTTTCAAAAAAGAATGCAATCCTGGGTTGGCCATGCTTTATCATTTAGTGGAGCTTATCTACTAGGAATTTGTCTTTTGCACCTAATTCCAGAGTTGTATTCACATCACGACGGACATCAACACTTTGGACTATATATCTTAATAGGCTTTTTTCTGCAATTACTTTTAGATTATTCATCTGGTGGCATAGAACATGGACACACACATGTTCATCAAAAAAGCATTGGAAAATTTCCTTGGTTGATTTTAATTAGTTTATGCATTCACGCATTATTGGAAGCATTGCCTTTAGCTCAGCTAAATCCTGGAAAACACATTGGGGAATATTTAAGTGGATTATTATTACACAAGATTCCTATTTCTTTTGTTTTGGTTTCTCTCTTAATTGCATACCGGCTGCACAAAAGCAAAGTCCTTTTAGGCTTATTTGTTTTTTCGCTCATGGGCCCTTTAGGAATTTACTTAGGAACACTTTTAGGAAATAATCAAGAAATCTATTTAAACCTTTTGGCCTTATCTATAGGAATAATCTTACATCTTTCTACAACCATTCTTATTGAAAGTAATGATCAGCACAAAATTCAATGGATTAAATTGCTACCATTATTACTAGGCTTCGGATTTGCTTTGCTTAATGAGTTAGTTCACTAATTAAAGTTTTTTGGCTTCGTTCCAATATACATCCATTTCTTCTAGGCTCATGGTATCAATCCTTTTTCCATCCTTCACTGCTGCTTCTTCCAAATACTGAAATCTTCGAATAAATTTTTTATTTGTCTTTTCTAGAGCATCTTCGGGATTAACCTTTAAAAATCGAGCGTAGTTTATGAGTGAGAATAATACATCACCAAATTCATCTTCTATTTGATTTGTTCCTTGATCTACTTCAGCTTTCAACTCTTGCATTTCTTCTTCTACCTTTTCAAAAACTTGCTCATTCTTCTCCCAATCAAAACCTACACCTCTAGCCTTATCTTGAATACGGATTGCTTTTATCATAGCCGGTAAAGACTTGGGTACACCGCCTAATACTGAATTCCGTCCATTTCCTTCTTTCAATTTAATTTTTTCCCAATTGGCTTTTACTTCTTCTTCATCTTTTACATTTATATCTCCATAAATGTGTGGGTGACGATGAATTAATTTTTCACAAATGCCATTGAGCACATCAGCCACATCGAAAGCTCCCTTTTCTGACCCAATTTTAGAGTAAAATACCAAATGCAACATTAAATCACCCAACTCCTTTTTTACTTCTTCTAAATCTCCTTCAACAATTGCATCAGCTAATTCATACGTTTCTTCAATGGTTAAATGTCGAAGTGAATCCATGGTTTGCTTTCTATCCCAAGGGCACTTTTCACGTAAATCCTCCATGATGTTTAACAATCGTTGAAATGCTTTCAATTTCTCATCCATATCTCAAATTCGTTTCGACAAAAGTAAAGTAAGTCAATCGCAATAAGGTTAAGTAAGTAAGAATTTGAATGAGCTTTTCATTTCTACTTTGGATTAAGAAATGTTCGAGTTTGGTTTTGCTGATTATTTACAATACTTAACTTTGCACAAAATATTTACACCATGAAAGTTGCCTTATTAGCCATAGTTCTTTTAGCCTTAGGATTTGCAGGAATTGCCATTAAAATATTGGTTAAAAAGGATGGAAAATTTGCCGGTACTTGCGCAAGTAACAATCCAATGCTAAATAAGGAGGGTGAACCTTGTAGCTTTTGCGGAGCTCTTCCTGATGAACAATGTCAGAAAGAAGATTAATTAGTTTCTTCTGTTCTTGATTTGATCCCTTCTGAGATATACGTTTTCAAACTACCTTCTTGATCAAAAATGAATACTGCATCCAATTGAACTGATGACTCAATAAGCTGTATTGCTTTTTCTAAACCCATAACCATACAAGCGGTAGCCCAAGCATCTGCCTCAGCAGCAGTAGGTGCAAAAATGGTAGCACTTAGTAAATTGTGTTTAACTGGACGTCCTGTCTTTGGATTTAAGCTATGACTGTACTTTTTACCATCAATCTCGACAAAAGAACGATAGTTTCCAGAAGTCACCATGGCTCTATTTTCCAAGTTTACAATGGCACTCAATTTTCGCTCTAAATTCGTGCCTTCAGGTTTATCAATTCCCACTCGCCACCACTCATTTTGCTTGTTTTTACCTCGAACCAAAACCTCGCCGCCTAATTCTATAAAATAGCGTTCAATTCCTAACTTTTCCAATTCAACAGCCATTAAATCTACGCTATATCCTTGTGCAATGGCGTTAAAATTCAACTTTGATTTTGGGTTTAACTTAATAATTGAATCTTCTTTCAATTGAAATTGGTTCATTCCACAAATGAGTAATAAACTATCTATTGCATTTGAGTCTAACAAAATGGGATTGGTGTAATCAAATCCCCAAGCTTCAATTAAAGGACCTATACTCGGATCAAAAGCACCCTGACTAGCCTGATTAATTTTTTGTGACATTTCAAAAACCAATTTAAACATAGGGTCAATTTGAATTGAAGTATTCTGATTGAGTTGTGAGATTTTAGAGGAAGGCACCCAAGTTGACATAGAAGCATCAACGGCTTTCAATAAAGAATCAATAGTTTGCTTAAGGTCCTTTTGCTCTTCTCCAATGTATTTTATGGAATAAGTTGTTCCTTGCGCTTCTCCATGAAAACTTTGTTCTTTCTCAATTTTTGGAGCGCATCCCTGAATGATAAATACGCTTAATAATGCAATTGCAATGCTATTTTTCATTCTGCTCTAATATTTCCCAAGTATGATCACCTAACAATTTTGCAGTCGCAACAAAACGATGGTATTTACAGCCTTTACTCCATTGCTTTGGTCCTATCATAGACAATACTTTGTTTCCATCTTCCTTTTCATATAGATGATAGGTATGACCGGTAAGTGGTTTAAAACCCATTTCAGCGCTATAAATTTGCTCCGAAAGTTCTACCCGCTTTTTCAAATGATTGGCTTGATTGATTAAGAGTTCCATTTGATCATAAATTTGCTTCATCTGCAAATTTGTCTGCTCTACCATAGCTGACATAGCATGACCTTTTATTCGCTCTTTATCATCAGGAAATATAATTGCACTTCCCACATTGTGTGCATAAGGTAAATTGTGCGGGTTTTCCGCAATCTTGTCTTTATCTATCGGATTAAAATCCCTTTTCTTTGAATCTGACATCTATTTTTGATTCTCTTCTCTGGTAAATACAGGTTTATTTTCAGTACTTAAGTCAGCATTGAAACGATATCCTTCATAATCAAAGCCTTTTAAATCTTCTACATTTTCGATTTCGTTTTCAATGATATAACGACTCATCAAACCTCTTGCTTTCTTAGCAAAAAAGGAAATAATTTTATAATTCCCATTCTTCGCATCTTTGAACTCCGGACTGATTATACCCGCCTTTATCTTCTTTTTATTGATGGATTTAAAATATTCATTTGAGGCCAAATTGATGAGCACCTCATGATTTCCATCCTCTAACTTTTCATTGAGCTTTTCGGTTAAGCGATCGCCCCAAAATTCATACAAATTCTTCTTTCTACGAATTGGTAAGGCTGTTCCCATTTCCAATCGATGCGGTTCAATAACATCTAAAGGACGTAAAACCCCATATAAACCTGAAAGAATTATCAAATGATTTTGTGTGTATTCTAATTGCTTTTGATTTAATTCATAAGCATTTAAGCCTTTATACACATCTCCTGTAAATGCAAAAATGGCTTGTCTAGCTTGATCTGAAATTTGCTCAACTCCTTGCCAATTTTGATATCGCTCAGCATTCAATTCCGTTAGGTTGTCACTTAATGACATCATTGATTTTATCTTCTTTTTCGATAAGCTTGAAAGCTTTTTAATCAGCTTTTCACTTTCTGACTTAAACTCAGGGATACTATAATCATTAAAAGGAACATTCTTCTCAAAGTCTAATGATTTTGCTGGAGAAATTAGATGTAGCATAGGTTCAATTTCCTTAAAAACACTTGCAATTATGTATTGTTTGCAAAAATAAAAAAGGGAAGTCACAAAGTGCTTCCCTTTTCTATTTAACTATAAAGCAATTTTTATTTTTTGCTCCAGTTTGCTATATTCTCTTCGTTCATTTTAACATAAGGCATGTAGTTTGCCGCTTTTGCTAATTCTAATGATTGCTTTGCTGTTTTAATCGCATTCTTATAATCTCCTTTAGCACCGTATATTCTCGAAAGCGTATATACATTCCAGAACTTAGCCTCAATTTCTACTGACTTTTTAGACCAAGCCAATGCTTGATCTAAATCTTTTTCATGCTCTAAATAATATCGTGCAGAAGTATTGTACACGCCATAAGCACTTTCTACTTCATTTATTTTTGCTTCTATGTTTTTCATAGCTTGCTCATCAGCTGAAACCTCAATTGGAATAGACCATGAAAAATTAGCCCATTGGAAAGTCAACATGGCTACATTTTCCTTTACTTCATCAAATGTAAATGTCAAAGTTTCAACCATCTTATCAGTCTTCGTTGCTTCAACTTCTAGAACCAATACATTATTCTCTTCTGCATAAGACCCTTCAGTTACTTGAAGGTCATTGTTAATCATTACTTTCCAAACATCCTCATCTGGAACACTAAGCACTGAATAAGAACCAGCTTTTAACTTTTGGCCTCCAATTTTTACGTCTGTACTGAAATGAATTTTTGTAGCTGCGTTTGCTCCTGTTCTCCAAATATTTCCAAATGAAAGTAAATCTCCAAAAATTTGTCTTCCTTTTACACCAGGTCTTGAATATTCAACTTTTACATCGGTTAAACCAATTCGTTGCATTACTTCTCCATAAGGACTAGGTACAGGTAATTCTTGTGCTTGAGCAGAACTAAATCCAATCAATCCACAGATTAAAAATGTTTTAAATAGTGTGCGCATAGTTTTTTATTTTTTTTGTGAAGCCCAAAAATACTATCAAGAGTATACCTGCTATTGGCTTTTTAGATAAATTAACTTCTTTGTTTCAAAGAATTCAGATTCAAAGTATTTGTTTAAGAGAAATGTTTCAAAGTAGGCATTTAAAGAAGCAAACTCTTCCGATAAATCGCCTCCTTTTAAAAATAAGAAGCCATTCTCTTTTTCATTCTTATGTTCTTTGCTCAACTTAGGTTTCACCCACCCAATTAGTCGTTCGGCTTTGGTTACTGCTCTACTGACTACAAAATCAAACTTGCCATCAACTTGTTCAGCTCTTTGATGAATTGCGTGTACATTTTTCAATCCCAAGGAATCAGCTACTGCCTGAACAACCTTAATTTTTTTTCCAATAGAATCTACCAAAACAAACTCTACCTCAGGAAAAAAGATAGCTAAAGGAATACCCGGAAAACCTCCACCAGTTCCCACATCCAAAATTCTAGTTCCCGGTTTAAATCGAATCACTTTACAAATTCCTAAAGCATGTAAAACATGTCTCTCGTAAAAGTGATCCATATCTTTTCTAGAAATTACATTGATTTGGGTATTCCAATCTTGATACAAGCCTTGCAATTGCTGAAATTGAGCAAATTGCTGACTACTTAAGTCTTCAAAATGATTTCTGATTTCCTCCAATACGATTAAATTGATTTTTTACTTTTTCGAATCAAATCGGCCATAATGGCTCTTGCTCTAAACAATTGAGCTTTTACAGTTCCTAGTGGAATATCTCGTTGAGTTGAAATTTCATCGTATGATAATTCATCAAAATATCTCATCTTCACCAATGTTTGATATGGCTCTTCGAGTTGCTCAACCATTTCTCGCATTAACCTAATTTTTTGTTTTTCAATCACAACTTCTTCAGGGTCTTTGCTATTGTTTTTTACTTGAATTCCAAGTCCACCTCTACTCTCTTTATCTATCGCTTCATCTATTGAAGTTGTTTTTAAGCGTTTTTTACGAATAAAATCGATACAATGATTGGTTGCAATACGAAACAGCCAAGTGCTGAATGCATATTGTGGCGTGTATTGATGTAATTTATCAAAAGCCTTTTCAAAAGCTTCAATAGATATATCTTCAGCATCCGATTCATTCTTAATCATTTTTAAAACCAAGTAATAAATCGGTTCTCGATAGCGTACCATGATTGCGGAAAATGCAGATTGTTGTCCACTTAAAGCTTGCTCAATTAACTTTAAGTCAACCTTGGCTTTATCTGAAAGGTTTTCGTTTACTTCCATTTATCTACTTTCCAAATGAGTGAACTAAAAGCAACTAAACCAATCCAATGCAAATGAACAACTTCTAATAGCGGCCATTTCCAAGCCAAATCTCGATTTTCAAGATGCTTTGAAGATTTTATTCCAACCAGTATTTGAATCATCTGCATAGCTACAAAGATGCTTAAAATAAGAGAAACTTGGATTTGCAAGCTTAATAGGACAATAAAAAGCCACCATCCGTATAGCTTAGAAAGGTTTACAACATACAATCTAAATTTATCGGAAAAAGCATAATAACTACCAGCCTGCAGTTGACGGCGCTTTTGATTGAAATAACTTCTCCATGAAGTTTCTGCTCTTGAAATGGTATGTGAATCAACATGAGTACAGATAGCTGTTTTATATTTTTTGCCTAAGCGATTAACAATTAAATCATCATCTCCGCTTTTTATTTCCTCATTCCAAAGTTGAAGCTCATCACTGAGAATACCTTTGTGGTAAGCCATGTTACGTCCCACTCCCATATAAGGTTTATGTTGCTTGGCGAATGAAAAGTAAAACAAAGCCGTTTGTGTATTTTCAAATCGTGCCAATTGATTAAGCAATCCACTTTCTTTAATAAAAGGACTATGCCCTAAAACAAGCTGATTGTTCTTTAAGTGGCTTGCGATGTGCTTTAACCATTTGGGAGATTTTGCAAGGCAATCCGCATCAGTAAACACCAAATACTCATATTTTGCCTGAGAAATTCCAAATTGAATGGCAGCCTTTTTACCCTGCTGATTTGCAGGCATTGAAAATATTTTCAGTTGAGGAAAATTCAACGCTTTAGCCAAGGGAACCGTTTCATCCGCTGAATGATCGTCAATCAATATTAACTCAAAGTTTTCATAGTCTTGTTGAATAATACTTTCTAAGGTATTAACGATTCCCTTTGCTTCATTTTTAGCCGCAATGATTACGGATAAGGGAATTTCTTCATTTGACAAATCAGTTTCTTTCAGCTGTAAAGCAAAGGGTATAAAGTAGCGGACTTGAAAGTACAATTGTACAAGCAGGCATAAAAAAAACAAAGTCAAAAGCAGACTCTGTAGGTTCAAAAAGCTATGTATTTCGTGCCACATCTTAATGAGTAAAGATAGAATTCTTTTGTGTGGCAATATGTACCTTTGGCGCTCTTTTCACAAAAGCTGTTATGAAGTTTACATTAAAGCATAAAGACACAACAACCAAAGCCAGAGTAGGTACCATTGAAACCGATCATGGTCAAATACAAACCCCCATTTTTATGCCTGTGGGAACAGCAGGAACTGTAAAAGCAGTTCATCAACGAGAATTAAAAGAAGACATTAAAGCCCAAATAATACTTGGCAACACTTACCATTTGTTTTTAAGACCAGGCTTAGAGATTTTAGAAAAAGCCGGAGGCCTTCATCAATTTAATCATTGGGACCGGCCTATCTTAACAGACAGTGGCGGCTACCAAGTATACTCATTAGCCCATAAGCGAAAAATTACAGAAGAAGGCGTGCGATTTGCTTCTCATATTGATGGAAGTAAACATTGGTTTACCCCTGAATCGGTAATGGATGTTCAACGTACCATTGGTGCCGACATTGTTATGGCTTTTGATGAATGTACCCCTTACCCTTGCGAGTATAGTTATGCAAAGCAAAGTATGGAAATGACGCACCGATGGTTAGCTCGTTGTTGCAAGCGCTTTGATGAAACCTCCCCAAAGTATGGTTATAGCCAAACGCTTTTTCCTATTGTACAAGGAAGCACTTATAAAGATTTGCGTAAACAATCAGCTGAAACTATTGCTGAAGCTAATCGAGAGGGGAATGCCATTGGTGGACTATCTGTTGGAGAACCAGACGAAGAAATGTATGAAATGTGTGAGTTGGTTTGTGATATTTTACCTCAAGACAAACCCCGGTATTTAATGGGTGTTGGAACTCCAGCCAACATTTTAGAAAACATTGCATTGGGTGTAGATATGTTTGATTGCGTAATGCCAACTAGAAATGCTAGAAATGGAATGCTTTTTACCAAGAATGGCATTTTAAATATGCGCAATGAAAAATGGAAAAACGACCACTCTCCTATAGATCCAGATGGAACAAGTTTCGTAGATCAATTTTATTCAAAAGCGTATTTAAGACATCTTTTGATTTCTAAAGAAATTTTAGGAGCACAAATCGCCAGCATACACAATCTTGCTTTTTATTTGTGGTTAGTTGAAGAAGCTCGAAATCAGATTCAAAAAGGTACCTTTGGCCCTTGGAAAGACCAAATGGTGAAGCAAGTGACGCAAAGGCTGTAGAATGAAAAAAATCGATTTTTACATCATTAAAAAGTTCTTAGGGACTTTCTTCTTTTCCATAGCCCTAATTATATCTATTTCCATTGTATTTGATTTCTCAGAAAATGTAGATGAATTCATTGAAAAAAATGCACCTACTAAAGCCATTGTTTTTGATTATTACCTGAATTTCATCCCCTATTTTGCCAATCTATTTAGTCCTTTATTCATTTTTATTTCAGTTATTTTCTTTACTTCTAAAATGGCTAGCAATACTGAAATCATTGCGATTTTAGCCAGTGGAGTTTCCTTTAAACGATTATTGCGCCCTTATTTAATTGCATCTTTATTTCTTGGTGTTTGTTCTTATTATTTGAACAACTTTTTAATCCCAGAGAGTAATAAGAATCGATTGCACTTTAAATACACCTACATTAAAAACAAATACAACAACGACGAAAAAAACATTCATTTGCAGCTTGACTCGAATAGCTATGCCTACATGGAAAGCTACAGTGCTGAACGTCAAGTCGGTTTTAAATTTAGCTTAGAACGCTTTAATGCAGCAGGGGAATTGGAGTATAAAATGCTGGGAGATTTTGTGCGATGGGATACCGCAAAAAGCAAGTGGACTATACAAAACTATTACGAGCGTGACATCATTGGCATGCAGGAAAAAATAAATTATGGACTTGCTAAGGATACCACTTTAAATATGAAACCAGAAGACTTTGTCAATCGAGATGAAGATGTTGAAATGTTAGACTATGCAGAACTCAATCACAAGATAGAATCGGAAAAGTTTCGAGGTTCTAAATTGGTAACTTGGTATGAGGTTGAAAAATACAAACGACAGGCTTTTCCTTTTGCCAGCGTAGTACTTACTTTTATTGGAGTAGCCATTGCTTCACGAAAAGTGAGAGGAGGAATTGGCATGCACTTAGGCTTTGGCTTACTTATAAGCTTTACTTACATCCTGTTTATGAAAATCACACAGACCTTTTCAACAAACGGTGGTTTAGACCCTTTAATCGCCATGTGGATACCCAATATTATTTTTGGAGTATTAGCTATTTACTTGCTTAAAAAAGCTCCTAAATAGCTATCTCTGTAAGGTGAACTTGATGTTTTTTGAATGACTCTGGAATTTCAGGCTTTTCATTAAATAATCCAAACAAACAAGAACCACTTCCACTCATTGCGGTATAATAAGCACCTAAATTTTCAATTTCCATTTTAAGTTCGCTCAACTCTGGAAATTGTGGAAAAACGCTTTCTTCAAAATCATTTTTCAAACTTGTCTGCCATTGCTGCTTTGGTTGCTTAAGTATATCTATCAAGTTTGCTTTCATTGCTTTTGGCTTTACCTGCGAAAATGCTGCAGCTGTAGAAATAAAAACTTCAGGTTTAACCAATAGAATGTGACTTTTAAGTTGAAAGTCAATATTGTGTTTCAACAACTCCCCTCTTCCCTGTACAAGGGCCGGTTTATTTTGAATGAAGAAAACACAGTCACTGCCTAATTCTGCAGCCATTTCCTCTAACTCTGAAGTACTTATTTTTAAATCAAACAATTGATTTAAACCTTTTAAAGTAAAAGCCGCATCGGAAGAGCCACCTCCTAAACCTGCTCCCATGGGAATTTGCTTCTTTAAATGAATACGAACCTCAGAAATTTGATAACGCTCCTTCATTAATTGGTAAGCCTTAACCACTAGGTTATTATTTGGATTTCCCTCAATGGTCAAACCTTCAGCAAGAAATTGAAATTCTGTAGATGGATCAATGCGTAACTCATCTTCCCAAGCAATGGGTAAAAAAAGACTTTCTAAATTGTGATAGCCATCTTCTCTCTTACTAGTAATGTAAAGACCTAGATTAATTTTCGCATTGGGTTTTAAAAGCATGAAACAAAAGTAAAGCTTAATGTTAAAAACTCACCTCTTGTTAGCCAAGTGTATTTTTGTACTTTTGACGCTCATTTGTTGAAGAATTTATGGCCAATTATCTAGATTTCGAAGAACCAATCAAAGAGATTAGAGAGCAGATTGCTCAAGCCAAGGAGCTAGAAGAGAAAAGTCAAGTAGATGTGTCAAAAACACATAAAGAACTTGAAAAAAAATTGCTTGATGTACAGAAGAAAATTTACAGCAACCTCACCCCTTGGCAGCGTGTACAAGTAAGTCGTCACCCTGATCGTCCTTATACCTTAAGTTATATTAATGCGGTAACCAATGGCAACTTTGTAGAATTGCATGGCGATCGAAATGTAAAAGACGATAAAGCAATGGTTGGTGGAATTGGTTCTATTGATGGGCAAAGCGTTATGTTTATTGGCCAACAAAAAGGAATCAATACCAAAATGAGGCAATACCGAAACTTTGGTATGGCCAATCCGGAAGGCTACCGAAAAGCTTTGCGCTTGATGAAGCTAGCCGAAAAATTCAACATTCCTGTCGTTTCCTTTATTGATACGCCTGGCGCTTTCCCCGGTTTAGAAGCTGAAGAAAGAGGTCAAGGGGAAGCCATTGCTAGAAACCTCATGGAGATGGTTAGCTTAAAAGTGCCTATCATCTGTATAATTATAGGTGAAGGTGCATCAGGTGGTGCATTAGGAATTGGTATTGGCGACAAGGTATTGATGATGGAAAACACTTGGTATTCCGTTATTTCTCCAGAAAGTTGTTCTTCTATTTTATGGAGAAGCTGGGACTACAAAGAACAAGCCGCAGAAGCTTTAAAATTAACCGCCGATGATATGCTTAAAAACAAGCTCATCGACGGAATTATTAAAGAGCCAATCGGTGGCGCCCACGACAACCCAACCCAAGCCTTTGAGTTTGTAAAACAAGAAATCAAAAAGCAACTGCCTAAACTTTCTAAAATGGAAGCAGACAAAAGAGTTGCAGCCAGAATTCGAAAGTTTTCAAATATGGGTGTGGTTAGTGGAACCTAAGATCTAAGTTCTATTTTACCCTAAATTTCTATCTTACTTTTTGCCTTACATTTCATTTTTGCATATTAAAGTAGAATTAAGCGAAGGTTAAGAAAGTGAACTTTCAACACTTGTTTACAAACTGTTGAAAAGCAGTTGATAAACTGTTAATTGTTGTTGATGGCCTGTTTATTATTATTTAAAAATCGTACATTTTAAAGCTAAGACCTTAAGCAATAAGGGCTGAAAAATAAAATCCTCTTGAAGGAGTTTTACACAGTACCGAGCTAGCTAAAAGAACTACATTTGACTCATGAATTCACCCCAAGAGAAAAAAGAACGAAGCAGAACGAGAACCAACTCAAAAACCATACAACTAGCTAATATTGAACATGGTAGACTACAACCACAGGCTGTTGATTTAGAAGAAGCGGTCTTGGGAGCCATGATGTTAGAACGTGAAGCTGTAAACGCAGCGATTGAGATTTTAACTCCGAAAAGTTTCTACAAAGAGAGCCACCAAAAGATATACACGGTTATCATTGAACTGTTTAATAGTGGTGAGCCAGTAGACATATTAACAATTACCAATGCCTTAAAGCAAAATGGGGAGCTTGAAATCGTTGGTGGACCATATTATATCACTCAATTAACCAACCGTGTTGCCTCAGCTGCAAACATTGAATTTCATGCTAGAATCATTGCTCAAAAGTTCATTCAAAGGGAGCTTATTCGTATTTCAACGCAAATCATTTCTGAAGCTTATGATGATACCACCGATGTTTTCACCTTATTGGATCATGCTGAGAAAGGACTTTACGAAGTAACGGAAGGGAACATTCGAAAGAATTACGATTCCATGTCAACCTTGGTACGTGGAGCAATTAAAAACATTGAATCAGCCAAAAATCATGAAGGTACCGTCATTGGTGTTCCATCCGGGTTCACCGACTTAGATCGTATGACTTCAGGTTGGCAACCTTCTGATTTAATAATACTAGCAGCAAGACCTGCCATGGGTAAAACCGCTTTCGCGCTAAGTTTAGCCCGAAATGCTGCCGTTGACTTCCAAAAAGGAGTCGCTATTTTCTCCCTAGAGATGTCTTCCTTGCAATTGGTAACTCGTTTAATTTCTGCCGAGTCTGAATTATCTTCTGAGAAATTGAGAAGTGGAAACTTAAGAAACGATGAAGTAGAGCAAATACACGCTAAAATTGGTGGATTAACAGAGGCTCCAATTTTTATTGATGATACGGCTGGTATTTCCGTCTTTGAACTTCGTGCCAAAGCAAGAAGGTTAAAATCGCAACACGATATTCAGTTGTTATTGGTAGATTACCTGCAGTTAATGACAGCTGGAGGAGATGGTAAAGGTGGAGGAAATAGAGAGCAAGAAATTTCGACCATTTCTAGGTCTTTAAAAGGAATTGCCAAAGAGTTAAACATTCCGGTAATTGCCCTTTCTCAGTTAAGCCGAGCGGTAGAATCAAGAGGTGGCGATCGTCGTCCACAACTTTCTGACTTAAGGGAATCTGGTTCTATTGAGCAAGATGCCGATATGGTAATG
>CAXFAI010000017.1:0-33287 GCA_964001305.1 uncultured Flavobacteriales bacterium | reverse complement strand
CCTTAATTGATTGGGCAGTAATTTGAGACTAAAATTTGTCCTTCTCGATACATCCCGAAGATTCGGGACACTCGAAGTGACAAATTTTATCACTCGGCCCGCTACAGCAGTCAACAGTTTAGCAGCTTTAGAAATAGCGTGAAAAACTCGCCGTTGGTAAGTGCCTAGACTAGAGACTCAAGAAAAAGAAAACGCAATTGTATTAAAAGTATGTCTTAATCTTCAAAATTGATTAAGCTTAAATTCACTTCTGTAAAGGTATACTCCTCATAGTTTCTTAGCTCTTGTTCTATGAATTTATTCCATTGAATTTGTGCTTTAAAAACTTGGGAATAATTGGTTTCAATATCGTATTGATTTTGCATCTCACGGTATTGCTTTTTCCATACTCGCGCCATAATATTTTCTACCGTCTCTTTGTAATTATCTTTGGTCATATTGGCTTTTAAAAGTGCTTTTACCACTTTTCTTCGGTGTAGCTCTGCAATGTCAAAATGCAATTGCTCATGCTGCAAAAGCACATTGTTCTGCTCCTCTTCTATCGACCATGATTCATCTTTAACAAAGCAAACATTGATGGTTACCACCAAAGTTCCTTCACCATCGCTGCTTAAGCTGTAGGGCAAAGCAATGCTAGAAAGTGCTGCAATGGACTTATCTTCTTCTGCTTCCGCTTGAAAATCATTCCATTCCAATCGGTACCAATCGTTCCAATAAATTCGGTTTAGGGATTTAATCACTTCTAATGAATCCTGAGTTTGCGCTTGAATCAAAGAAGCAACTAAAAGGGTGAAAGTCAGCAGTGTAGTTTTTAGCATAATATCAAATATAGGTAAACTATTTTGATGCCTGATTTACAAGTATTAGACCAGTTTTTTTGACTTGATTGCCACAAACTCTTTCAGGTAAAATGGTTCAAAATAAGCCACATTTTCAAATTGTTTTTGTTGATATGCCTTCCAAGCCAATAGGCCCATATACCTTGCTGATGGAGCATCAAATGAAACGAAATGCGCATTTGGGTGCTGAATAACTTCTTCGCATTTGGCTGAACCATCCCCCAAAAAATAAACCTTTTGTTGATCTAAAAATAAACCATAAGCGTTTTCATCAATTACCTCCGCTTCAATACCTCTAACTTGCTCTAAGTCTTTATTGTAAAGCGCTGCATACACCTCCATTCTTCTAGCATCAATCATTGGACAGTAGAGTGCATTTTCCTCTTTTTTGGCTTGAACTAAACCGGATGCCATTTGTGCTAAGGTATCTACTGAAATCAATGGTATTTGCAAACTAAAACACAAACCCTTGGCAAAGGAAACACCGATGCGTAAACCAGTGTATGAGCCTGGCCCTTTACTTACGGCTATGGCTTGTAAATCAGCAAATGTGAGCTTATTTCGGCTTAATAACTTTTGGGCAAAACTGGCTAAATTTTCAGCATGAGAGTAGGCTCCATATTGCTCTTCAAAATCGAGTAACTGATCATTTTCAAATAAGGCTACCGAACAATTTTTAGTAGCGGTTTCAATGGCTAAAATTCTAGTCATCACTTTTATCAAACAATTTGCTCTTGTCAACTACTTCAATGGCATCTTGGTGTTCCAGCTTTTTAGAAACCGTTGCATATGGCCCTGTAATCACCTCAGCTTCTTGATCAATTCCCTGCTTTATTTCAATGTACATGGTGTTTTGGATTCCAGTTTCTACATAATGCAATACCGCTTTTCCCTCTTGTACCACAAAAACACACTCCTTCAATTCTTCTTCTTCCTGCTTTTCCGCTTCTGCCTCTTTAGCTCGGCCATATTTCTTCTTTTTGGATTGGGCTAAAGCCGTATCGCCTCTTGTTGTCACGGCTTGAATTGGCACCGTTAAAACATCAATAGCTTCACTCGTCCTAATATCAACTGTAGCTGACATGCCTGGTCTAAAAGGCGATTTTTTGGTAGTATCTTCAGCGAGTAAAGGCGCATAAGAACTACTTAGCATTCTAATTTTTACATCAAAATTGGTGACTTGGTCTGCGCTCACTCCACTTACATTGGCTGAATTGGCAATTTCCGTTACGATACCTTTGAACTTGTTCTCCAAATACGCATCCACTTCTATATCTGCCGTATCGCCAATATTCACCCGAACAATATCATTTTCATTCACCTCAACCGCCACTTCCATAACGGCTAAATCTGCGACAGTCATTATTTCTGTACCTGCCATTTGAGCCGTTCCAACTACCCGCTCTCCCTTTTCTTTATTCAATTTGGTAATCACTCCACTCATGGGTGAATAAATCGAAGTTCTTCCTAAATTCTCTCTTGCCTCGCTTAAAGTCGCTTCCGCACTTTTTACATTGTATTTGGCTGCTTGTACGCTTTCTCTAGAAGCCTCAACATCGGCTTTTGCTACTTCAAAGTTGGCTGTAGCTTGATCAAATTCAGCTTGTGAAATCACCTGATCTTTAAATAGCTTCTCATTTCTTTCAAAGCTGGCTTTTGCATTGGTAAACTGAGATTCAGATTGTGCCAATCGAGCTTTTGCACCCAACAGATTGGCTTTTGAGGTATTTAGTGCAGCTTCTGCCCTACTTACAGCAGATTCAACCAAATCTGGATTTATTTTAACCAATAAATCTCCCTGCTTTACTACATCGCCTTCCTTAACTGACATTTCAATAATCTCACCAGATACATCAGAACTAATCACCACTTCGGTTTCTGGTTGTATTTTTCCACTTGCCGCAACGGTTTCTGTAATGGTTCGTAGTTCTACTTTTTCAGCAGAAACTTTGGTTGCTCTGCCTTTTTTACCCTTCAGTATGCCTACTACCACTAGAGCAACAAACACAATTAGGAGCAGAATGATCCACTTTTTTGATTTCATTTTAATCTTTATTTATTCTTCAGACTGAAAACTAATGGCCTTTCCTTGATAGAAATCAAGCACTTTCATTCTAAATATATAATCATACTTAGCTTGCAGTAGTTCAGAATTGGCGTTATTCAAACGGTTTTTTTCATTATTGAAGTCAAATGAATTAATCATTCCTACATCAAACCGTTCTTGGGTATATGAAAATGATAATTCTAAGGCTTCCACCGATTTTTTAGCGGCATTGTATCGGTTTAAGGCTGCAACCGCATCAGCATGAGCTGACTCTATATTTTGACGAAGCACAAGCTTAGCATTTTCCAAATTCAAATTGGCACTTTGCATGCTCAATTTTGCTTTTTGAACATTGGTTCTTGCAGATAAACCATTAAAAATGGGAATGTTTAATCGAAAGCCAAACGAACGGTTAAAGTTATCGTCCAACTGATCACCAAAAGGCTTATCTACCAAATTGGGCTGAAAAGAAGGACTTAGTACAGCATCGCCACCAGCGGTTACATCTCCATTGGGTGTAAAGCCTAAAAACTCAGTTCCATCCACAATTTGATTAGCGCCTGAATAACCAGAACCAACAGAACCAGTCATACTTAGCGTAGGGTAATAAGCCCCTTTTGCCAAGGCTTTTGATTTTTCTGCGCTGTAATAATTATACTCTGCACTTTTAATTTCTGGCATAATGTCTAATGCCGTTTGATAAAGTGCGCCTGGAGTAGTCAAATCAACCACCTCTGTAAGTTGCTCTGTTGCCGGAGTAAGCACTTCAAAATCATCGGCATTTTCCAGACGCAACAACTGCGCTAAATTGATTCTAGACAAGCGCAATTGGTTTTGGGCATTTACTTTCTGTAACTCTTCGGAGGCATACTGTGCTTCAATATCCATCAAACTTCCGTTGGGTAAAGCACCAGCTTCTACTTGCTTTCTAACACGATCTATTTGAATGCTAGTAATCTGCAACTGATTGTTCGCATTTTTCAAAAGCTCTTTATTAAACAAGATTTGCAAATACTGATTGGCAATGTTCAATGAAATATCATTTTTCATTTGCTCTAAATCGTACTTGCTACTTTCTAAACTAGCTTGATTTCGCTTAATGGTATTGATGTTTCGAAACCCATCAAAAAGGGTTAATTGCGAACTCAAAGAGAAAGAATTAGATCGTACTCTTTCCGTGGCAAATTGGTTGGTAAATGGGTCAATAGTTTGACCATAGTTGTAAATATTGCTAGCAAAGCCATTTAAATTAGGCAGTAAATTATACTTGGATGCAATGACATCTTGCTCAGCCATTTGCTGTGTCAATTCACTTTGCTGGATTTGAATGTTATTTTCAAGTGCATACTCAATACACTCTTCTAGTGTCCACACTTTGGTGCTACCTTCTTGAGCAATGGATAAAAATGAGATGCTAAAAAATAACAGCAGAAATCCAATTCTGCTAGCGAGTTTATCGTTTGTTTTTCTACTCATGTTCTTCGAACTTAAGCAGCTAATGTAATCCCCTAATCTGATTTTCATTGCCACAGTATTATAATCGGTTACTAGCATCACTAAATGGCAAATAGTTCGGTTAAATGTTATTGATACCTACGCTGAACCAAGCTATACAAAGCTTTTACCATTTCTGAATCTTTTTCCCAACCATAGCTTACCAAAAGCTGATCGACAAAATAAGACTCTGCTAATTCCTTGCTATCAAATTCATTCAGTGTACGCACCACATTTTTAAAATCTTCAATATCGCCACCAAACAACTCATTGGCATACAAGTATCGCTCGTTTAACCCTATGGCTGTTAGCAAATCAGCAATAGGCTGCTTTTTCAATTGTTCACTTAAACTTGGATCTTCTTCTTCAGAGTATTGTTCATTCAAATCAGGAATGGAAGGAATCTCCTCTTTGCTTTCTAAATCCTCTAAACTGATTTGAGGTGCTTCTAATTCTTGAATTTCTTCTTCAATTGATTCAGCAATTGGTTCTTGAAGTTCCACTTTATCTTCTTCCACTTCTTCAGCATTCGGACTTTCAAATTCTTCTTCAGTCTCTTGCTCTATTTCCGGCTCACTTTCAATGATTGGCTCGGTAATTTCTTCCTCGATTTCTTCTTCCTGTATAACCTCTTCTTGAACTTCTATTTCATCCGCTTTATCATCCTTTGAAACGGACATTTCTTTCAATTCCTCCTCTATCTTTTTTTCATGTTCAAAAATAACAGAAGGCTCTATTTCAGATTCAGAAACTTCTTGATCCTTAGAGACTAAATATTTCAAAACAGCCGTTTTCTCTTGAAGCCTAGTAATCTTCGCCAATAAGACACTTAACTCCAACAAAGGCATAGTTGGCTTTTCCGTTAAACGATCAGAATGACTTTTAATATTGTCTATTAAATCTGTTATCTCCGACCGCTTATTCTCAATATCCATATTTCGTTTAATTGTGGTTGATAAATAATACCTTTGTACTTGTCAAAGTTACTACATCAGTTTCGCTAAATGTTTCTCGAAAATACAATTAATTCAACAAAACGCAAGGGCTCTATTGAAGTGATTTGCGGGTCTATGTTTTCCGGTAAAACCGAAGAATTAATCCGTCGTTTAAAACGGGCCAAAATTGCAAAACAAAAGGTTGAAATTTTCAAACCAGCTATCGATACTCGTTACGATGACGAGGCTGTTGTTTCTCATGATGAAAATCAAATTCATTCCACTCCAGTTCCTGCTTCCGCTAACATTCCCCTTTTAATTAATGATGAAGAAGTGATTGGCATAGATGAAGCGCAATTTTTTGATATGGAATTAGTTGGGGTTTGCAATCAACTGGCGAATCAGGGTATTCGTGTTATTGTTGCTGGGCTCGACATGGATTTTAAAGGAAAGCCTTTCGGTCCGATACCAGCCCTTTTAGCTACTGCTGAATATGTAACTAAAGTACATGCCATTTGTGTTAAATGTGGAGACTTAGCCAATCATTCGCATCGAATTTCATCGGAAGATAGTCTTGTTATGCTTGGTGAAACAGAAAGTTATGAGCCCTTATGTCGTTCATGTTACCAAAATGCCAAAAAACGATGAATGGCGTTCATTCATACCTGCCTGAAGAGGACAAAAATCACTTAAGCCGACTTTACGTTTCTGCAAACGCAATCAAACATAACATCCTTTATTTTAGAAGTTTACTTGCAAAAGAAACAGGAATTATGCTTGTCGTTAAAGCTTCGGCTTATGGCAACGGTTCTTTAGATATTGCCAAGTATGTGGAAACTGAAAAATTGGTGAACTACTTAGCTGTGGCTGATGTAGATGAAGGCATTGAGCTACGAAAAGCAGGAATCAAACTACCCATTCTTATTCTCAATCCAAGTCGTGTTGCCTTTCAAGACATGGTTGACAATCAGCTAGAACCTGAGATTCATCATTTATCTTTATTAACCGATTTCGAAGCCTTTTTAAAATCACAGCCAAAACCCATTCAAGCATATCCGATTCATATAAAACTCAATACAGGCATGAATCGTTTAGGTTTTGATGAGGAAGACCTTGAAGCACTTAAGAGCTTGATTCAACATTCTACTTTCTGGAAAGTAGAATCGGTACTAACCCATTTAAGCTCTTCAGGAAATGCCGATGATGATGAATTCACCCATCATCAAATCAAGGAATTTAAAAAGCTAAAAAGCACTTTAAAAGATGTTTTGCCCAAAGAAAGTTGGTCCCATGTGTTAAATAGCGATGGAATTTATCGATTTCCAGAGTACCACATGCAAATGGTTCGTTTAGGAATTGGAATGTATGGCGCATCATCATTACCAGAGTTAAAACAAAACTTAAAAGGTATTTGCAAACTATGCTGTAGAGTTTCACAAATTAGAAAAGTAAAAGCTGGAGAATTCGTAGGCTATAACCGTAAAGGAATTATTGAAAAAGACTCAAACATTGCCACTTTAGCCATTGGCTATGCAGATGGATTTAGCAGAAAGCTAGGAGAAGGGAATTGGGAGGTCGAAATTGCAGGAAAACTCTATCCAACCATTGGTATTATTTGCATGGATATATGCATGGTAGACTTAGGAAAAGATTGGTATGAATCACAAACTCAAGTGACCATTTTTGGTGGCAAGAAAAGTATTCATGATTATGCCCAGGCTTTAAATACCATTACTTATGAGGCTATGACTTCCATTTCGGCAAGAGTAAAACGAGTGCTTATTGACTAAGCTTTTCTGTAAGCCAATTGATGGCATTCTCCAACTCAACATTATTTTGACTTATAGGTGGCGGCTGATAACTTTTTACTTGCACCATAGCATCTACTAAATTTAGTTCTTTCTCTCGTGCACTATAAAACCACTTCTTCTCTTTTAAATATTCTGCTAAGTACTCTTGTTCTGTTTGTCCGGGTGTAGGAACTATAATGGCTTGTTTACCCAATACCAACAAATCCATAATTGAACTATAACCTGAGCGACATAAAACGTACTTTGACTTTTCAATCTCCAATTTCATTCTTTCAGTTGAAAGGTGATTAATGAATTGAATTCCCCCTTTTTCATGAGTGTGTTCCTCATCGCTAACCAAACCTCGAACAACCAAAACTTCTTGCCCCCAAACTTGAAGCATTTCAGTGACTTTCTTCTCAAAATTAGAACGGAGAGGTTCAGGGCCTGACAAAATCACCATCAACTCTCTTTCATAATCCTTTGATTCATTCTTACTTCTCTCAAATCGTGACAGGGGACCGATAAATCGAGGCTCTATACTATCCATTTTTTGATGTGAAAGAATTCCACTTGAATTATCAATTCCTTCGAAATCTGGTACCCAACATTCATCAAATTGAGAAATAGACGCATGAATTAATTTGTTGACCAAAGTTGTACCCAAGGGAACTTGAACAAACAATTGGTGTGTAATTAGAATTGAAGGTACTTTACTTGAATGTAAGCCATATCGATTGTCTGAAATAATAGCATCAATCTGATAATTTTCAACTAAATCGTCAATCAAGCTGTTTTCTTTTTGAATACTGGAATAAAAAGAAGGCAATTTTAACAACATACCTATACTCATTGGAAGGTGTTTAGAATACCTTATTTCAGCTCCTTTAAGTATGATAGATTCTAATTCAGGAAAGGTTTCTTGTAGCAGTTTTAATGGCATGCGATCAGCTGCAATAATTACCTCAAAATTATTTTTTTGCAGCTTTCTTATCAGCGGAATACATCGGCTTGCATGCCCTAAACCCCAATCTAATGGGGCTACTAAAATTCGATATTTCTTATTCATATTCACTACTCATTCAAAAGTAGCTAAATTTGAATCATGAAAATTCTCATCAGCGGAGCTAGCAAAGGCTTAGGACGAACTTTAACCCAACATTTTGGGTCTCAAAAAAATGATTTAATACTTATTGCTAGCTCAATGAATCAACTAGCAGATTTAAAGCAAGAAAAAGAATTAGAGTTTCCAATTGATGTTCAAATTATTTCTGCCGATCTTTCTCAAAAAGCAGAGCGGGAAAAGTGCCTCAACCAAATTGATGCAGATTCAATTGACGTTTTAATTAACAATGTTGGTTTATATGCGGAAGATAATCCATCGACATTAAATCTTGAACAGCTTGATGAACTGCTAGAGCTCAATCTGAAAAGCGCAATAGAATTAACTCAAGCAGTTATCCCTTCATTCAAAAAAAGAAAGCAAGGTCAAATCATCACAATTAATTCGGTGATGGGCAAAACGGCTTCAGAACAAGCTACAAGCTATTCCATTAGCAAACATGCCTTAAAAGCTTGGACAGATGGATTACGAGAAGAGCTTCGCCCCTATCAAATAAAGGTTTGCAATTTATACCCAGGTGCAATCAATACTTCATCGTGGGATGGCATTGATGTCAATCGAAATCAAATGATTCAAAAAGAAGATTTAGCGAATTTGATCGAATCAATCCTTAAAATGGGGCCAAGTACTTTAGTTGAAGAAGTAGTGTTAAGCCCATTAAATTTTGAGACTAATTAAGTTCTAGGCGGTATCCAACTCCTTTTACGGTAGTAATTAATCCTTCGCCTATTTTTTCTCTAATTTTTCGAATATGCACATCAACAGTGCGTCCTCTTACTTTTTCAAAATTGTCCCAAATGGCATTCTTTATTTCTTCTCGAGAAAACACTTTATTAGGTTTTGAATACAAAAGCGATAAAATTTCAAATTCTTTCTTTGGCAAATAATACTCAACCCCTTGAGAAATAATCAAATATCGATCTTGGTCAATAACTAATGAGCCATCTTCTAGATTTGAAGAGGTCCATTTTTTTCGTTTTAACAAAGCCTTGATACGACTTAACAAAACCCGTTCATGTACGGGATGAAATAAAAAATCATCGGCACCAGACTCTAAACCAGCTATTAAAGAAAAATCTTCTTTTCGTTTACTAATTAGAATGACAAAGACATTTGCACTTTCATTTTTTGCCTTAATATTATGGCATAAATCAATGCCATTATTGGAAGATAACTCCACTGGCAAAAGAATTAAATCTGGCTTTATAGAAATCACTTTATCATCTAAGTCGGCCTCGTTTTCTACCGATTCTACATTATAATTTTCACCTTCAAGAAAGTCTGCTAAAGACTTGAAGTCTTGCTTGTTATCATGAATTAAAAGTATCTGATGCTTGCCCATTTTCCGTTATATAAGCAACAAACATAAGCGGGCGACTTATGCTTGCCGTTAATTGCATTTTAAGCTATAATGAAATCAAAGATGAAATGCTATCAATTTCTTAACAAGAAATTAATTAGCTCTGATTTAATTGAAAAAATCAGAGAAATTAGAACCCCATATTGTTAACCCTAAATTAACATTGAGCAATGCACTTCTGATTAGCTTTGCGGGCTGATTTAACACGAATTTAGTTCCCCAATGACTTTTACATTCCTCGATTTTTTAACCCTTTTTGGAGCGCTTGGTTTTTTCATTTATGGAATGAAGGTAATGAGCGAAGGTATACAAAGAACTGCCGGATCGAAACTCAGAGACATCTTAAAAGGAATGACTCAAAACAGGTATTTGGGTGTTTTCACCGGTTTTCTGGTTACTTGTTTAGTCCAATCCTCTTCAGCTACTACAGTTATGGTGGTAAGTTTTGCCAATGCCGGGCTGTTAAGTCTTGTAGAGTCTATAGGAGTTATTATGGGTGCAAATATTGGAACCACAATTACGGCTTGGCTAATTGCCTTTTTCGGCTTTAAAATCAAAATTTCAACTTTTGCTCTACCAATCATTGCCATTGGGTTTCCTTTAATGTTTGCTAAAAAAGCAACTATTCGCTCATCTGCAGATGTCTTTATTGGCTTTGCACTTCTATTTTTAGGCCTTGATGCCTTAAAAAGTGCCGTTCCAGATTTAAACTCAAATCCTGAATTTTTAGAGTTTCTAGGCACATTTACAGGCTATGGTTTCTTAACAACCATCATTTTTGTAACTGTTGGAACCATTATTACTATAGTGGTACAATCTTCTTCAGCTGCCATGGCGCTAACATTAACTTTATTGTTTAACAATGTGATCACTTTTGAGATTGCAGCGGCCATGGTTCTTGGGGAGAATATTGGAACTACCATTACTGCTAATCTAGCAGCCTTAGTAGCCAATGTACATGCTAAAAGAGCAGCAAGAGCGCACTTAATATTTAATGTTGCAGGGGTTATTTGGTTGGTGCTTATTTTCCCCTTCTTTTTGGAATTTATTGATTATTTATGGATGCCCGCTCAAGAGTTTTTGCAAACTTTTATTAGCGACATTGATCAATCACAATCTGAACTACAACTATCATTATTTCATACAGTCTTTAATGTAATTAATACCTTGTTGATGATTGGATTTATTCCGGCCATTGCAAGAATTGTAACCAAATTAGTTCCTTCTAAGGGACTAGAAGATGAGGCGTTCCACTTGGAATACATCGGAACAGGAACCATGGTAACCACAGAGGATTCCATTTTGGAAGCGCGAAAAGAGATTGTTCGATTTGGAAATATTGTAAAGAAAATGACGGGCTTCGTTTCTTCTTTACTCACTGAAACAGACCGAAAAGAATTTAAGAAAACACTAGCTAGAATTAAGAAATACGAAGAAATCACCGATCGTATTGAATCAGAAATGGTGGTTTACTTGGCTAAGGTTTCTGAAGGCGAATTGAGTGAAGACGCCTCATTAAAGATTAGGGCTATGCTGAGTATTGCCAATGATCTGGAAACCATTGGAGATATTAATTACACCATGTCTCGTATTTTGAAAAGAAAATCGGAAGACAAAATTTACTTCATCCCCTCTCAAAGAGAGAATCTTCAAGAGATGTTTAAGCTATTAGATGATGCCATGAATAAGATGCAAGAAAACTTGGATGATGATCGAAACAAAAGTGGATTAGCTGAGGCTTACGAAATGGAGCGTTCTATCAACAAAATGAGAAATACGTTAAAGAAAGGTCATTTAAAGAGTATAGAAAAAGGAGAATATAAGTACGAAAGTGGAATGATATACACCGACCTTTTTGCGGCTATAGAAAGCGTTGGCGACCACGTTATAAGTATTAGCGAAGCAGTAGCAGGAGAAATTAATTAAGGCTAATTATCGGGGTTTCAATCACATTGCTCGTTTTACCAGAACGATCAATTAAGTAACCGGAGTAATAAAGTGAATCAATTCCTGAAATTTTAAATAAATCTAGACCAGTAAGGTTTAATCGAATCTCTCCTTCAATACCATTTTCGGTTTGAACCCCCTCAATTACAGGCACTCGGTAACCCTGACCAGCCGTATCATAAACCACTTGACCTTGATCAATCACATAAATTTGAGTTGGAAAATTAGCTTCCGTCTCGTTTTGATTTTTTACCCCAATGTCTCCATCCCCATCTTTAAATCCGATGACCCAAACCGCAGAGGTATCTGAAGTCATATAAAACTCACGCACTTCTATTTCAGGTGTAGTCGAAAAGTTTTTTTCCTTTTTACAAGACCAAATTAGAAGCCCAAGAATCGAGTAGATGATTAATTTTGAGACTTTATTCACAAAACAAATTTAAGCAGAATTAAAGCAGCTCATTCAAATCAGAATTCTGAAGAATTCAAAGCACTCGACTTCCTTCAAGTCAACTCAAGCCAATTTGAGCAACTCAGTTTGTCTGTTTTTAAGTATCAAGCCAATCAAAATAAAGTTTATAGGAACTATATCAATGCCTTGGGAATTGATTCTTCTAGTGTGAATTCGCTTCAACAAATTCCATTTTTACCCATTTCGTTTTTTAAAAGCCATGAGGTAAAATGTGGAAGTTTTGAAAGTGAAATAACCTTTGAAAGCAGCGGAACTACCGGTCAAGTTAGAAGTAAACATGCTATAAAGAATAGAGAAATATACATTAAAAGCTTCTCGAAAGCCTTTGAACAATTTTATGGGAACCCAAAAGAGTATTTGATTTTGGCCTTGCTTCCTTCTTATTTAGAAAGACAAAATTCTTCTTTGGTTTTTATGGCAAATCATTTAATACAACAAAGTGATTTTGAAGAAAGTGGATTCTTTTTAAAGGATACTGATAAATTGATAGCAACACTTAAACAAGCTGCTTCAAAAAAGCAAAAAACCATTTTGTTAGGAGTTTCCTTCGCCCTTTTAGATTTAGTTGAACAATATGTAATTCCCAAAAATCCAAACTTAGTTGTTATGGAAACTGGAGGCATGAAAGGCAAAAGAAAAGAGTTAATTCGTGAAGAGTTACACGCCATTCTAAAATCAGGATTTCATTGTGATTCAATTCACTCTGAATATGGAATGACTGAACTATTATCTCAAGCCTATGCCTCGAAAAATGGCCAATTTTCATGTCCCCCTTGGATGAGGGTTTTAATACGAAAACAAGATAATCCGTTTGAGTATACCCAAACCAATGAAGTAGGAGCAATCAACATCATCGACTTGGCAAACATCTATTCTTGTTCATTTATACAAACGGATGATTTAGGAAAAATGCAAGCTGATGGAAAATTTGAAGTATTAGGTCGTTTTGACCAAGCAGAAGTCAGAGGTTGTAACCTACTAGTTACTTGATTTTATATACGACTTTTCTTTTTCGCTCATACAATTCTACCTGTCTTGATATCTCTCTTAACAATTTTGAATAAGGTTGTGATAGACTTTTTAAAAGTGTTCCTTTTGTATGTGCATACTCCTCTTTAGGTAAGGTTGGATCTATTCCATAGCGATTTACCATAGCAACTAAAGTTCCTTCAATATCATAAATTTCATAGGTGAATTTATGTACTGACCAGGCTAAAAATTTAGAACCCTCATATGAAGCTTTTGTTGGGACCAATTTGGATGAAATCATATACTCGGTCATTACCATAAAATAATCTGCCTGAAAGTTCTCCAATAGTAGTTTTAATTTCCCACTTTTAACCAAAGCATCTATGTTAACTCCTTGGTGTGTTGTTGGTTCAGACTTATATACTTTCGGTAATAAGCTTTTCACTTGTTGAAGTTCTTGTTCTGGCAAAACAAACATTCTCATTTGTGAATCTGGCTTTGATAAAGCATCTATCAAATGATTCTGATAGTTGATAAAAACTACATCAGCAGTCTCCCAATCATTATATGTTGCTATATCTTTTAAAGAAAAAGTCGATTGAAACTCAAAACGATCAAAAGGAACCATTAATATCCTTTTCGGTTTTTCTTGCGCATTCAAAAGAATAGCAAAAAAGACAAATAGCGATATGAAAAACGACTTAATCTTCAAGGTGAATCAAATAATAGTTCTTTTTACCTTTTTGCAATAAAATATATTTGTTCAATAACAATTGACTTTGATCCACTACAAAATCTAAGCCTACTTTACTCTTGTTAATAGACACTCCATTATTTTGAATCATTCTTCTTGCCTCTCCATTGGAGTTAAAAGCCGAAACCACTTCTGTAGAAAATTGAATAATCTCTATTCCTTCTTTTAATTGAGAAAGCTTCACATGGGCTTGCGGAATTCCTTCAAAAACACTTAACAAATCAGATTCACTCAATTTTTTCAAATCATCTGCAGTAGATTTTCCAAATAGAATATTAGACGCCGAAATAGCATTTTCTAAGGCTTCTTTTGAATGAATGCGTTCTGTTAATTCTTCTGCTAATGACTGTTGCAAAATTCTTAAATGAGGCGCTTCTACATGTTGTTTTTCTAAAGCTAAAATTTCTTCCTCGTTCTTTAAACTAAAGATTCGAACAAATTTGCTAGCATCTTCATCAGAAGTGTTTAACCAATACTGGTAAAACTTGTAAGGCGAGGTCTTTTCGGCATCTAACCAAACATTTCCACCTTCCGATTTTCCAAATTTGCTACCATCGGCTTTTGTAATTAACGGACAAGTTAAGGCAAAGGCTTCTCCTTGTGCTTTTCTACGGATGAGTTCAGTTCCTGTAACAATGTTTCCCCATTGATCGGAGCCACCCATTTGTAGCTTGCAGTTTTTCTCTTGATTGAGGTAGTAAAAATCATATCCCTGAATTAGTTGGTATGAAAATTCAGTAAACGATATTCCAGTTTCCATTCGCTTTTTAACTGAATCTTTAGCCATCATGTAATTGACGGTGATGTGCTTACCAGCTTCACGTAAAAACTCTAGAAATGAAAAGTTTTTGAACCAATCGTAATTGTTAACCATTTCAGCTCCATTGGGTAAACTTGGGTCAAAATTCAAGAACTTACGCAATTGCTTCTTTTGACAAGAAAGATTATGTTCAATTTGTTCTTCCGACAAAAAGTTTCGCTCTTCAGATTTACCTGAAGGGTCACCTACCATTCCGGTAGCCCCACCAACTAGTACAATAGGTTTGTGGCCGGCTCTTTGCAAGTGCGTTAATAACATAATGGGCACTAAATTTCCTATGTGAAGAGAATCAGCAGTTGGGTCAAAGCCCACATAGCCATGTGTCATTTCTTTTTGCAATTGCTCTTGTGTTCCAGGCATAATGTTGTGAATCATGCCTCTCCATTCTAGTTCTTTTACCAGGTCCATTGAATAATTTTACTTTGTGACAAAGATAATAGCTTTGTGACTGAACAAAACCCTTTCATAGGATTAATAAACTGAAGTTTTTGTTTTTAGAAATTCATTTCATGAAGAACCATTTTGTAAGTCATTTGCTCTACTTTTGACAAGCAATTCAATTTATGATTTTAGTTACTGGAGGTACGGGTTTAGTGGGTAGTCATTTGCTTGTGAGGTTGTGTGAAAATCAACATCAAATAAGAGCTACCTATAGAGCTAAGGAAAGCATTTCGAAATGTCAAAATGTATTTGAAATCCAAGGTAAGTCAGCCCTTTTTCAAAATATTGAATGGGTTTATGCAGATATAGAAGATTATTTTTCGGTAAAAGATGCACTTCAAGGCATTGATTATGTATACCATTTGGCAGCAGTTGTTTCATTTGATGCTAAGCGATCTAATGAAATGATGAAGGCAAATATTGAAGGCACTGCCAATGTAGTAAATGCTAGTCTTGAGCAAGGAATTAAAAAGCTTTGTTATGTTAGTTCAGTTGCGGCTTTGGGGGAATACGAGGGTAACAAATGCACGGATGAGGAAGCTCTTTGGCAAAAAAATGAGTTTACATCTGACTATTCAATCAGCAAGTACTATGCTGAAAACGAAGTTTGGCGGGCTAGTGAAGAAGGCTTAAACAGTGTAGTTGTGAATCCAGCAACAATAATAGGATTTGGAGATTGGACTGAAAGCAGCTCCACCATCATAAGAAAAGTGGCTAAGGGACTACGATTTTACCCACCTGGAACGAATGGATTTGTGGGAGTTGATGATGTGGTAAAAGCGATTATTCTGCTCATGGAATCATCAATCAGTCATGAACGCTTTATACTTGTCTCCGAAAATTTATCTTTTAAAACCATTCTTTCCACAATTGCTAAAGGTCTAAACAAAAAGGCACCAAGCATCAAAGTTTCCAAATCAATTGCAAACCTTCTACAATACCTTGACCAATTGCGTGCTTTTCTTTTCGGTAGTCCGCTAACTTTAACAAAGCAAACCATACAAACTTCCTTTTCAGATAGGTGTTATTCTTCAGAAAAATTAAAGAAAGCCTTAGCTAATTTTAAATTTGAACCCATGGAAGAGAGTATTTTAAAAGCTTGTAAGCTCTACTCTAAAGAATCAGACTGAGCATTTTTTGACTCAAACTCTGCCAGCCTAGTACTTAAATTGGTAATGGCCACATCGTACATTTCTTCCAACTTTTTGGGATTCTTTAAGTAGTAATTATAGTTACTATCAAACTCTGCTTCTGAAACGTTGAATTTACGAAAGGCGGCATTATACACACTATCATTATAATACATGCTATCCTCTCTCCTATGATAGCCTAATCGTACAATTGCTTCGGCCATTTGAAATTCAGTTAACACCTCAACAAATTGCTCTTCATTCCAAACATAATCAGGCACTTTCTCTTCTTCTTGACAAGAGAAAAACAGGCTAATAGAAACAATAAAGAGAAAGTAATAAAATGCTTTCAAGCTAGTTGAACTTTTTAAATATAGACATCAATCTAAGGTAAATAACTCCAAAAAATGCTTCTTTAAAAATAGAGCTGCTCATTTTGCTGGTGCCTTCTTGTCTATCTGTAAATATGATGGGTACTTCAACCACTTTAAATCCATAGTTCCATGCTCTAAACTTCATTTCAATTTGGAAGGCATATCCTTTAAATCTAACCTGATCTAGATTAATCTTCTTCAACACTTTTGCTCTATAACATTTAAACCCAGCTGTAGAGTCATGAAATGGCATACCCGTTATAAACCTCACATATACAGATGCATAAAAGGACATCAAGACCCTTCCCATAGGCCAGTTCACTACATTTACTCCTTTTACATACCTAGAACCAATGGCTACATCATTGCCTTCATTTTCGCAAGCTCTATACAATCTCACTAAATCTTCAGGATTGTGACTAAAGTCTGCATCCATTTCAAACAAATAGTCATAGTTTTTTGCAAGACCCCATTTAAAACCATGAATATAGGCAGTTCCTAAACCCAGTTTGCCTTTTCGCTCTTCAATAAAAAGCTGATCAGGAAATTTGGACATCATGCTTTTTACAATATCAGCAGTGCCATCAGGAGAGCCATCATCCACAATAAGAATATGGAAGCTTTCTTCTAATGAAAAAACTTTTTCAATGATTCGCTGAATATTCTCCAGCTCATTGTAGGTTGGTATAATTACAAGTTTGCGAGGCATAGTTAAAATCGAGTGCTAAAATAATTAATTGATATTCAAAAATTCTAGCTAAAAACTTAATCTTTACTAATGAAGCTGTTTCTTTAAAAATTCATCTACACTATCTTTAAACAGATCAGTTGCCTCAGCATGAACCCAATGACCTGCATTTTCTATATTTATTAACTCATAAGAAGGGAATTTAGCTGATATAGCTGCGCCGTATTGAGGTAGTATGTAATCAGAATTTTCTCCTTTAATAAATAGACTTGGCTTTTTAAACTCCCCTTCTGAAATAGGCCAATTGCTTATTGGCTCAATCTCATTTTTAAGCACACTCAAGTTAAACTTCCATTGATAAGTTGATTGTCCAATACGATCTAAGTTTTTAAGCAAGAATTGCCTAACTCCAAAAGACGAAATCTTTTTCTGAAGAATCTTATCAGCATCTTTTCTACTTTCAACTTTTGACAAATCAATGCTCTCTAAAGCTTCAATGATATCCCAATGATGCACTTGATAGGATACCGGTGCAATATCAACCACAATAAGCGCTTTTACTTGGGCAGGAAAAGTTATAGCAAACTCCATAGCAGTTTTACCTCCCATTGAGTGACCCAAAATAATGGGATTCTCAATATGGTTTTCCTCCATGAACTTCTTTAAATCTTGAGCCATCAATTCATAAGAATGCTCATCAGCATGAGGAGACTTTCCATGATTACGTTGATCAATCAACCATACCTCATAATTTTCAGCCCAATATTTGGCTAAAGTGAGCCAATTATCCAATGAACCAAATAATCCGTGTAAAATAATTAGTGGCTGTCCCTCTCCTAATTTCTTATAATTTAATTCCATTTAGGCTAGATATCTTGATGAGACCAATGAAGCTCTCGTTTGTATAATTGTATTGTATTTTCTAATCCAAAGTACAATGCATCAGCAATTAATGCATGCCCAATAGAAACCTCCAAAAGTCCACTGATATTATCTTTAAAAAATTTCAAATTTTCTAAACTTAAATCGTGACCAGCATTGATTCCTAAGCCTAATTCATCGGCCTTTTTTGCAGCTTTCTCAAAAGGCGCTATTGCCTTGTTTTTATCGATTGAATAATTCTCTGCATAAGGGCCTGTATAAAACTCAATGCGATCGGTACCTGTATCTCTTGCTGCCGAGAGTTGATCAAGGTCGGTTTCCATAAAAATGGAAGTTCTAATACCTGCAGATTTAAATTCCTCAATAATTGGAATTAAAAACGATTGCTTTTGAATCGCATTCCAACCGGCATTGGAAGTCAACACACCAGGTGGGTCCGGAACTAGAGTCACTTGAGCAGGCTTTACCTCCAATACCAAATCAATAAATTTATCATTGGGGTAGCCCTCAATGTTAAATTCTGTTTTCAATTCTTTGGATAGGTCGTAAACATCTTGATATTTAATATGTCTCTCATCCGGACGAGGATGAACCGTAATTCCATCTGCACCAAATCGCTCACAGTCTAATGCAACTTTCACAAGGTTAGGCACATCACCTCCTCTGGCATTTCTTAATGTGGCAATTTTGTTAACGTTTACACTTAATTGACTCATGAATTATTATGTAATATTGTAACAAAACAGCCAAAATTAAGTTTAATAAATAAAGTCTGTTTAGTACAATTAGCATGTTAGCAAAAGAGTTAATCAGTTATGAAGTTCCTCCTTTATCCTTTTCCACCAATGGTGAAAGGGCCCTTCAATTAATGGAAGATTTTAAATTAACTGAAATGCCTATCGTTGAAGGAACCTCTTACAAAGGTTTAATTTCTGAAGCTGCCATTTTAGATTTAGAGTCACTCGATTCTCCACTAAAAAACTTACAACCTCAATTGGACTTAACTTCAGTAACCGAATTTGAACATGTTTATGAAGTTATTGGGAAAATGGCGGGTAAGAAATTAAGCTTATTGCCCGTATTAAATGACAACAAGCAGTATTTAGGAGCTATTACGTTAAACATACTGATTGAAAAGATTTCCAATTTGGCTGCAATGAAAGACCCAGGCGGTATTCTTCAGTTAGAAATGAATATCAACGATTACTCATTATCTGAAATAGCAAATATCGTTGAAAGCAATGGTGCCAAAATCATTAGTTCTTACACCATTACCCACGATGATTCTACCAAAATGGATGTGACACTAAAAATCAACAAAACCGATTTGTCTGCAATCATTCAAACCTTTGAACGTTACAATTATTTGGTGGTTGCTTCTTTTCATAAAAGTGATTTTGAAGATGATTTAAAGCGCAGATTTGATGCTTTTATTCATTACCTAAATATGTAAAAGCATGTCAAAAGCTGGGCTTCTTTTACTAGGCTTATGTTTTAGTCTTTTCGGTTTTTCACAAGCGTTCAAAATTGACCCCATAGCTAGAGATAGTAGTATGTATGAAAGTCCTATTAAAATCATACACAACATTCAAATTATTGGTAACCAAGTCACTAAAGAACATATTATTCTAAGAGAACTCACATTTAGTCAATCGGACACCTTAGAAAATGAAACATTCATAGCTGCTTTAGAGCAATCCAAAAAAAACTTACTCAATACATCATTATTTCACTTTGTTAAAATTGATTGGGCAATACTAAACCCACAGGAGGTATTCATAGTAATTCAAGTGGAAGAAAGGTGGTATACCTTTCCTTTACCCATTTTTGAAATTGACGACAATAACTTTAATACTTGGTGGAAAGACAAAGATTATTCAAGAATCAACTATGGAGGACTTTTGGTTAGAAACAATTTTAGAGGAAGAAAAGAAAAGCTTAGCCTAATAGCCCAGTTTGGTTTTACTGAAAGATTTAGATTAAAATATGATATTCCTTACATCAATAAATCACAAAAGAGTGGTTTGGGTTTCAATTTCTCTTACAACCGAAGAGACGAAATAGTATACACCACCTTAGATAATGAAAGGCTTCAATACAAAAGTGAATCGAAAGATGCAGTAAGAAACTACTCTGCAGAAGTAAATTACAAATATCGAAATGCCATTTTTAACACGCATACGATCGGATTAGAATATGATTTTAATTCCATTTTAGACAGTGTAGTTGACCTGAATCCAAACTATTTAGGTAAAGGAAAATCCGAAAGTCAATTTTTGAGCTTGTACTATAATTTCACGCACGATAATAGAGATTCTAGAAATTACCCATTAATTGGAAACTACTTTACAGTTAGTATTCAAAAATACGGTTTAGGTATAATAAGTAATGACGTAGACTTAACCAATCTTTCATTTCAAGCTAAGCGTTATTGGAACTTAAAAAAGCGTTTTTATCTAGCATCAAGTGCAAGAAGCTTATTAACCGCGAATAACAATCAGCCTTATTTACTTCAAAGTGGATTAGGTTATAGCTCTTCTTTCAATATCCGATCATACGAGTATTATGTGATTGATGGTCAAAACATAGGATTAGTAAAAACCCAAGTAAAATATCAGTTGGTTAAGCCAAATTCAGCAGAATTGGCATTTGTGCCCTTAGAACGATTTAACAAGTTTCACTATTCTTTTTATTTGGGTTTATTTTCTGATGTAGGATTTGTTGAAGATCAAATTGGTTTTCCACAAAACAATTTAGCCAATGAACTTCAATATGGATTTGGCTTAAGTCTAGATTTTGTCACATATTATGATACTGTAATAAGAAGTGAATTCTCGATAAATAAATTTGGAGAGAGTGGTTTTTTCCTTCACTTTGTAGCTCCTATTTAAATCATCAAAGATGAAAGTTGCACTATACGGAAAAACGATAAAAAAAGACCATGTTCAAGATATAAAGGTTTTACTTCAAACATTTAATTCAGAACAAGATACATTATTGATCCACGACAATCTTCTTCCTTATTTTGAAACGGTAGATTTCGACTATCAATTTCCTTTTGCAAAATATGCTTCAAATAAAGACCTTGATGAGTCAATTGATTACTTAATAAGCATTGGTGGCGATGGCACTTTTTTAGATACTATACTTTTAGTTGGCAATTTAAACATCCCGATTCTAGGAATCAATACAGGAAGGTTAGGCTTCTTATCAAACACTCCAACTAGTGATATTTTGCACGCTATTGAATGCTTACGACAAAAAAAATATCACATAGAGTATAGAAGCCTTTTACAGTTAGACTCACCCAACCAATTGTTTAAAAATGAAAATTTTGCATTAAATGAAATAAGTATTTTAAAGCGAGATAGCTCTTCGATGATTTCCATAGATGTAAAATTAGACAACACCCCTTTAAATGTTTACTGGACCGATGGGCTAATCATTGCGACTGCAACAGGTTCAACAGCTTACTCGTTAAGTTGTGGAGGCCCTATTTTAATGCCAGGAAGTGGCAATTTTGTTATTACGCCAATCGCACCCCATAACCTAAACGTCAGACCAATGGTTATTGATAACGACTCTAAACTAACGATTACAGTTGATGGAAGAGCAGAAAAAAACTTAATAGCCTTGGACTCACGCTCTCAAGAACTTAAAAACAAACTTGAAATAACAATCCAAAAAGCCAAGCATCAAATTGCACTAATTCAAATTGATAAAAATAATTTTATTCACAGTCTAAAAGCCAAGCTAAACTGGGGCTTAGACAGTAGAAACAAATAAGTTAGTGAAATTAAAATGTATTAATTGTTGAAATCTCTATATTTGCATTTCATTGCAAAAAAGCACATGAAAAAGATTTTTATTGTCCTGCTTACGGCCTTTATTTTAATTCCATCATTTGCTGAGGCACAGCGTTGGAAGAGATTTCGTCGCCAATTTGTTGGGGGAATTGGAGTTACCAATTTTCTGGGCGACTTAGGAGGTGCTAATGATATTGGACGAGATGGAATAGTAGATTTAGATTTTGCTGCTACAAGACCCGCTTTATTGATAGGATATCGTTATCAAATAAATAGCTATTTCTTTTTACGGTCTAATTTAACATGGGGAATCTTAAAAGGAGATGATGCTAACACCAAAGAAATTTTCAGAAGAGGTAGAAATTTATCTTTTAGATCAGGCTTCCTTGATTTGAATATTATGGGTGAATTCTACTTAATTCAAAATGCAAGAGGAAACTTATACAGACTTCGAGGAGTTAGAGGACGAAGAGGTTTAAACATGGATGTATATGTTTTTGGCGGAATTGGCGGCATGTACTTTAACCCCAAAGCCGAATACCAAGGATCATATGTAGCCTTACAACCAATAGGAACTGAAGGACAAGGACTACCTGGTCAGCCAGACAAGTATAGTCGTTTTACATTTACTATACCTTATGGAATTGGAGTAGGAAAATCAATCGATCGTTACTGGCAGATTAATGTTGAGTTTACCATGCGTGCTACTTTTACAGACTATATTGATGATGTAAGTACAGAATATTATGGTAGAGATAATTTAAGAGATGCGAAGCTTGCTGCAGGTGCAAGTGCCGAAGAAGCTAATAGAGCAGCCGCTTTGTCAGACCGGAACAATTATGCAAATTCAGAAGTTAGTCTTCAAGAATCTAATCAACTTGTAGGAGAACAAAGAGGTGACTCTTCCGATAATGACGCCTTTATGACTGGAATGATTACTGTTTCCAGAAAAATTGTAAAGCGTAGAAGAAGTAGACCAAAATTCTAACAATCTTTCTAATCATTCATCGTTTATTGCTGCAAATGACGCATAATAAACTCGTAGTCCTATTTCCTTTAATATTTCTATCGCTATTTTCCTTTAGTCAGAAAACTACTGAATTTGGATTATTAGTAGGTAGAAGCTATTATTTAGGAGAAATTAACCCAACAACTCATGTAGGAAATGATGTTGGAAATTTGGCAATTGGCGCTGCATTCCGTTTTAACCTTAATAAACGCTACAGTTTAAAAGCAACCATTTTACAAACTACGCTAAAAGCCAAAGACGTAAATAATGAATTAGCTTTTAATCAAATGAGAAATGCTGAGTTTGAAAACGACTTAACGGAAGGCGCTGCAACCATAGAGTTCAATTTTTTACCTTATGAAACTGGCGATAAGGATTTCTTTTTTAGCCCTTATCTCTTTGTAGGATTTGCCATTTACTCGCACAGTCCCAAATTAAAAATTAACGAAGCTGAATATCCAAATGCTGAAGAAGGAGGCTCTACTCACCTATCATTTCCGTTTGGCACAGGAATAAAAGTTAGTTTGGCCAGAAAAGTAAGCCTTAGTTTTGAATGGGGTTTTAGAAAAACTTCTAATGACTATTTGGATGGTCTACCTAATCGAGAATTTGACATTTTTGAATTAAGCAAAAACTACGATAACGATTGGTATAGTGTAAATGCTTTCATGTTAACCTATAAATTATCAGATAAAGGTCCTTGTCCAGCATACAATTTTTAAAATAGCCCTAATTATCTGATATTTGCGCCCCTAATTTTGCCTATGTCGAACGATCAAAATAACGCCTTAACCATACCTGAGCATATTGCTATAATTATGGATGGCAATGGACGTTGGGCAAAAAAGCACGGAAAAGCTAGGGTTTTTGGTCATAAAAATGGCGTAAAATCAGTGAGAAGTGTTACGGAAGGTGCTGCCAAACTAGGGGTCAAATACCTTACTTTATATGCTTTCTCTACAGAAAATTGGAATAGGCCAAAAGCAGAAGTTACTGCGCTCATGCAATTGCTTGTTACTACCATTGCCAAAGAAACCAAAACACTAAATAAAAATAACATCCAACTTCAAGCCATTGGAGATTTAGAAAGTCTGCCGGGCAATTGCAATAAAGAGTTGCAAGAAGCCATAAAGTCAACTTCAAAAAATGACGGCATGACCTTAGTTCTTGCCTTAAGTTACAGCTCAAAATGGGAAATTTTAATGGCCTGCAAAGCCATGTTAAATGATGTTAAGCAAGGAGCTCTTGAAGTAGAAAGTATTAGTGAAACTACCTTCAAAAACTATCTTTGTACAAAAGACATTCCTGATCCAGATTTATTAATTAGAACCAGTGGCGAGCATCGAATAAGCAATTTTTTATTGTGGCAATTGGCCTATTCAGAACTATTCTTTACAGAAACACTTTGGCCAGATTTTCGAGAAGAAAACTTAATTGAAGCCATAGAAGACTTTAATCGAAGAGAAAGGCGTTTCGGTAAAACCAGTGAGCAACTAGCAAGTAAATAATCTATGTATAACTATTTTCGTTTAATTCTTGCCTTATTTGCTTTGGTTAGCTTTCACAGTTCAACTGCTCAAATTACCATCGACCCGGCTTTAGAGGTACTTGATTATACCTCCCCTAGAACCTATCAAATTGGAGGCCTAACCGTAAGTGGTACGAAAAACTTAGACCATTCCGCACTCAAAGCTATTTCTGGATTGCAAGAAGGAATGGAAATTCAGATTCCCGGCGATGCCATTTCAGATGCCATTAAGAAGCTTTGGGAACAACAACTTTTTACAAATATCTCAATACAAGCTACTGATGTAAAAGGTGATTTAATCTTCTTAAACATTAACGTTCAAGAAAGACCCCGACTTTCTAAATTTAAGTTTAAAGGTGTTAAGAAAGGAAAACAAGAATCGCTAAGAGAAGATATTCGTTTGATTCGTGGGAAGGTAATTACACCTAACCTACTTGATCAAACAGAGCGGAAAGTCAAAAGCTATTTTGTAGATAAAGGCTACTATAATGTTGAGGTTAATATTATCCAGGAAGAAGACACCAGTTTAAGTAATAGCTCAATTATCACGATTGATGTAAATAAAAAAAGAAGAATTAAAATTCAAGACATCAATATAGAAGGAAATGAAGTATTGAGTGACAAAAAAATTAGAAAAGCACTTAAAAACACAAAAAGGAAAAGATTTGTACGAATATTTAAGCCTTCAAAATTTATCCGATCTGATTACAAATCTGATTTAAAAAATGTGATTGCGAAATACAATGCAAAAGGATATCGTGATGCTCAAATTATATCTGATTCAGTCTATCAGGTCTCATCAAAAAGAGTGAGCATTGACATAAAACTAAAAGAAGGAGATCAATATTATTTTGGAGATATTAAATGGATTGGAAATACCAAGTTTACCGATAATGAACTAGACCGTATTTTAAACATTGAAAAAGGAGATATCTACAATCAAGATTTGTTAGATCAGCGAATTTACCAAGACCCTAATAGTAGAGACATTAGCTCATTATACTTAGATGACGGTTACCTTTTCTTTCAACCCAATGTTGTAGAAACAGAAGTTAGAAACGATACTATTGATTTTGAGATTAGACTGAGAGAAGGGAAACAAGCTAGAATAAATGAAGTAACTATTGTTGGAAACACAAAAACCAATGATCATGTTATTCGACGTGAAATAAGAACCTATCCAGGTCAATTGTTTAGCCGGTCAGACATTATTAGAAGTCAGAGAGAGTTGATGCAACTAGGTTATTTTAATCAAGAAAAATTGGGTGTAAACCCGGTTCCTGATCAAGCAAGCGGAACTGTAGATATTGAGTATGTAGTAGAAGAGCAACCTTCTGACCAAGTAGAACTTTCCGGTGGCTGGGGTGGTGGCCGAGTTGTTGGTAGTCTCGGTTTAACTTTTAATAATTTCTCTGCTCGCAAATTTTTCAAAAAAGATGCTTGGAGACCATTACCATCAGGTGATGGGCAACGATTAAGTTTACGTGCTCAAACAAATGGTCAATTTTTCCAATCTTATAACATTTCTTTTACAGAGCCATGGCTTGGTGGTCGAAAGCCAAATAGTTTAAGCATTAGTGCCTACTATTCGCAACAAACCAATGGGGCTAGTAAATTTATAACTGACTCCGAAGGTCAAAAAGTCACCAATCCGAATCGTCAATTTTTGGGAATATGGGGTAGTTCAATTGGCTTGGGTCAGCGATTAACTTGGCCTGATGATTATTTTCAGTTTTACAATGAAGTAAGCTATCAATATTACGATCTACAAAACTGGGGAAATTTCATTTTTGGAACAGGATACGCTCATAACTTAAGCTTTAGAACTCAGTTTTCAAGAAACTCTGTAGATGCTCCAATTTATCCAAGAAGAGGGTCAAATACTTCAATTTCATTACAGTTCACTCCTCCTTACTCTTTCTTTGATGGAAGAACAGACTATGATGAGTTAAGCAATCAAGAGCGATATAAATTCATTGAATTCCATAAATGGAAATTTAACTCCTCATGGTTTACCACTTTAACAGGAAAACTGGTTTTAAACAGTAAAATAGGATTTGGATATTTAGGATCTTATAATGAATCATTAGGTCAATCTCCTTTTGAAAGATTTTATTTAGGGGGCGATGGTTTAAGTGGTTTTAATTTAGATGGTAGTGAGATTATTGCACTCAGAGGTTATGGAGATCGAATTTTGTCTCCCTCTGTAGGGGCCTCTGTAGTAAGCAAATACACGATGGAAGTCCGTTATCCTTTCTCTTTAAATCCAACCGCAACCATTTATGGCCTAGCTTTTGTAGAGGCAGGTAACTCATGGTTCGATTTCAGTGAATTTGCGCCATTTGAAGTGAGACGTTCAGCAGGACTTGGAGTTAGAATTTACATGCCATTCTTTGGTCTGCTTGGGTTAGATTGGGGATACAGGTTTGATGAAGTTCCAGGAAGAACAGACCCAAGTCAAAAAACAGAGTTTCACTTCACTATTGGCGGAAATATCGGAGGTTGGTAACCAAATAAAATAAAAAAATGAAAAAGCTATTAATTTTTATTTTCTTCACCGTTTCCTTAACTAGTGTTCAAGCACAAAAGTTTGCCTACATTGATACAGAATATATTTTAAAAAACATACCTGAATACAAAGAGGCCCAAAAGCAACTAGATGCACTTTCAAAGCAATGGCAAGAGCAAATTGATAGAAAGTATGAAGACATTGAAAAAATGTACCAAGATTATGAAGCTGAGGAAATTCTTTTAACCGAAAGCATGAAGAATAAAAGGCGAGAAGAAATTTTAGAAAGAGAAGAAGAAGCAAGAAAGTTTAAGCAGGAAAAATTTGGCGTAGATGGAGAGCTCTTTAAGAAACGAAAAGAATTAATTAAACCAATTCAAGAAAAAATATATAAAGCAGTGCAGGAAACTGCCAATATCGGACGGTACTCTATCATATTTGACAAAGCAAGTAGAGGTTTAACCATGGTATATACCAATCCGAAATATGATAAAAGTGACGACATTCTTAGAAGAATGGGTTACAAACCTGGAGGTAATCAAGATTAATATATAAACACTAGACTATAACTTAAAAACTAATACAATGAAAAAGTTCGTAATCATTTTTGCTACTTTATTAAGCACATCAGCCTTTGCACAAAAGCTTGGACACATCAACTCAAATGAACTACTACAAGCTATGCCTGAGCGCACTCAAATAGAAGCAGAAATTAAAAAATATGCCAAAGAATTAGAAGCTCAGCTTTCAACAATGACGCAAGAGTATCAATTGAAAGTTCAAAATTATCAAGCGAAAGAGGCAAGTATGACTGAAGCGATTAAAGAAGATAAAATTCAGGAAATAACCAATTTGGAAGAAAGAATCAATCGTTTTCAGCAAACCGCTCAAAAAGATTTACAAGCTAAAGAAGAAAGCTTACTCGACCCAATAATTGAAAAAGCTAGAACCGCTATTGAGGAAGTAGCTAAAGAAAATGGGTATTCATACATTTTTGATTCTGGGGTTGGAGTTCTTCTTTATCAAAAAGACTCAGACAACATCATGCCTTTAGTAAAAAAGAAATTAGGCTTGTTGTAATTCATTGAATAAATAAATTACTTTAGAAGCATCTGTTAAACAGATGCTTTTTTTGTTATGAATAATAATCCCATTGGCATATTTGATAGTGGTATAGGTGGTTTAACTGTTGCACACGCTATACAAAAATTACTACCCAACGAATCACTAGTATACTTTGGCGACACCGCACATTTGCCTTACGGTGACAAAGAGCCCTATTCAATCAAACATTATTCGGTTGAGATTGCTAAATTTTTACTTGCTAAAGAGGCTAAAGTAATTGTAATGGCTTGTCATACAGCTTCCTCTATTGCCTATAATGAAGTAAAAAGAATTGTTGGAAAAAAAGCCATTGTTCTTAATGTGGTAGACCCAGTAATTTCCATTCTAAGTAAAATAGAAGCTAAGAATAGCAAAGTCGGGGTAATTGGAACCAAGGGAACTATCCAATCCAAAGTATATCCCAAAAAAGTCTTACAAACCAATGGACAATTAAACATTTCTTGTTTAGAAACTCCTTTGCTATGTCCCATGATTGAAGAGGGTTTTATTGATGACCAAATAAGTCAAACAGTAATAAATCGATATTTGGGAAATGACACTTTAGCAAACATCAATCACATTGTTTTAGCATGTACTCATTATCCACTTATAAAAAAACAAATTGCCAAATTCTACGGTAAATCAGTAGATGTTATAGACCCATCTGAAGTTGTTGCTTTGAGTGTAGAGCAACTTTTAAGTGAAAAGAAAATGTTGCGTGACCAAAAATTAAATCCTGAGCATCATTTTTATGTTTCAGATTACACTCAGTCTTTTGAAAAAAGTACTCGTTTCTTCTTTGGAGAAAAAGTAAAACTAGAAAAAGGTTCTATCTGGAGTTAAGCAATTAATCCTGAAACCAAGAAGCGTACTTGACATAGCTAGATGCAATTCGCTCAATCTCCCCTTCAGCCAAATCTGCACTAACTTCCTTTACCTTTTTTGCTGGAACACCAGCGTAAATTGTTCCTGCTTCTACCACTGTATTTGCTAATACTACTGCACCTGCCGCAATGATTGAACCTTCTTTCACAACAGCATGGTCCATGACAATACTTCCCATACCAATAAGTACATTGTCTTCTATGGTACAACCGTGAACTATAGCATTATGACCAATTGAAACGTTGTTACCAATTAAGGTAGCTGCACGCTTATATGTAGCATGAATAACAGCTCCATCTTGTACATTTACACGGTTACCTATGGTGATACTATGAACATCACCTCGAACTACCGCATTGTACCAAACACTACATTCATTACCCATACTTACTTCACCAAGTATAGTTGCGTTTTCTGCAAAAAAACACCCACTGCCATAGCTTGGAAAATTTCCTTTAACTTCTCTAAATAATGCCATTGTCTACTCTATTTGAAAACAAAACTAATCATGAATTCTTAGCTAACTTTGTAAAAAAATAATATGGCAATAGCACCACACTCAATATATGCTGAAAGCACTCCGAATCCTGCTACAATGAAATTTGTTTCTAATCGATACCTTGTGGTTGATGGACAAGTTTATGAGTATGCTTTAGAAGACGATGCAAGCAATTCACCCTTAGCAGAACGACTTTTAAATTTTCCATTTATTTCGAAAGTTTTCATTGCGAGCAATTTTGTAGCACTGACAAAAACTGATATTATTGAATGGGAAGACGTCATTCACCAACTTCGGGATTTCTTGGCTGATTACTTAAACAAGGACGGCGTTGTGGTAAAGGTATCTGCATTGGATCTAGAAGAAGATAATTCTAATCAGAATTCGAGCATCCAAAGTCCTAAAAGAGATTCGTTAACAGGTATTGATGCGAAGATTGCCGATATTTTAGAAGAGTATGTTAAACCTGCAGTAGAAAGTGATGGTGGAGCGATACACTTTCATTCGTATAATGAAGGAAAAGTAAGTGTTTTACTAAAAGGAGCATGTAGCGGCTGTCCTTCTTCTACTATGACTTTAAAATCAGGTATTGAAAACATGCTGAAGGAAATGCTTCCTGGGGAAGTAAAAGAGGTTGAAGCAATAAATGGTTAATTTTCAATTCTTTGAAATAATCAGTTATGAAACATTTTAGCATTGTTATCCTTACGATTTGCCTTTTTGTGAACATCAGTAAGGCTCAAATAACTATTGGCATGAATGACATGCCTATAGCTGGTGATACATTTCGCTATAGCGTTGCTCCCTTAGATACCACCATTTTGTTTGGATATCAAAATAGTGGAGCAAATCAGTTTTGGAGATTTGATAGTCTAGTAAGCTTGAGACAAGGAGTAAATTCTTATTATGCATCGAACAATACTCCTTATTCTAGTCAAGTAACTAACCGAATAGGTCAAAAAATTGCTGATACTTTAGCATTAGGCGGAATTGAACTTTACGATGTTTATGATTTTTTTAATAGCACTAGCAATGGTTTCATTAAAGATTACCGAGCTGCAAGTATTCCAACTGGATTAAGTTGGCCCTTTCCTCCTACTCTTGCGCTCACTCCATCATTTACAGATCCAGATGAAATTTTCCAATTTCCTCTAAATTTTCTTGATCGAGATAGCTCAACATTTGATTTTGCTTACTCTAATTCTTTACTTGGTGCATATTATGGCTCTAATGGTTATCGAATCAATGAAGTAGATGCTTGGGGAACTTTAATTACTCCTTATGATACATTTACCACGATCAGAGTGATTACAGATGTAGTTTCGTATGATACGGTAAGCTTTGGGGGAAATAGTTTTGGCATAAATTCACATACCAGAAATTATACTTGGCTTTCCAATCAAAAAAGAAACCCAGTAATGACAGTAAGTGGAAATGTAGTTATGGGTCAGTTTATTCCAACAAATGTTCAATACATAGATAGTGTCAGAAATGTTCCACCCATTTTTGCGCCAATCGCCTTATTTAATGCCGACACAACAGACATTATCCAAAATGACACTATTTTCTTTAATAATTTGAGCTTAAGTATTACTCCTCCAAGTTATAGATGGAGTATAAGTGGGACAAATTACACTTATGTAAATGGAACTTCACCCACTTCTCAAAATCCAATTGTAGTCTTTAGTGATACTGGACTGTATTCTGTTGAATTAATCGTGCAAAATAATCAAGGTATTGATACTTTGAATCGAATCGATTATATACGCGTATTTGGAAACACTACGGGATTAGTCAGTTCAATCAAAGATCAAGCTATAGTCACTATTTACCCTAATCCAATAATATCAGGAAGCCCTTTGTTTGTAAAGTTAAGTGATGGAGTCGAACTGAATCGATTTGTGATTTACAGCCTTGAAGGAAAAGAAGTTATGAATAAGCAGATTAATCTTCAATCAGAAAATTTATTGATACCTACTCAAAGTTTAGGGCAAGGAAGTTATATGATCATTTTATATAATGATGAAAAGCAAATTGTAAATCAAAAATTCATCGTTCAATAACGATGAAAACAAAAATCTTCTTTTTTGTTTTTTTTACGATTTCGATAGTTGGCTATACTCAACCAATGAAGGATCCCTTTCATGGTAATGAAACCCCAACTTACCATGACCTTATTCAAGAATATCAGCAAATTGACAGTCAAAGCGAGTATGCAAAACTGATTGAGTTTGGCATTTCTGATGTGGGAAAACCCTTGCATTTATTAATAATTGACAAGGATGGAAACTTTGAAGCCAATTCAGAAACCACACAGTCAAAAACAATTGTACTAATTAATAATGGTATTCATCCCGGCGAATCTTGTGGGATAGATGCATCCATTTTATTAGCAAACGAAATTCTTGATGAGCAAAGCAAACTTCACAAGCTTTTAGAAGATGTAATTGTTTTGATAATACCTGCCTATAACATCGGAGGCATGCTTAATCGCAACAGTTATTCTCGAGCTAATCAAAATGGGCCAGCTGAATACGGGTTTAGAGGAAACGCTAAAAACCTTGATTTAAATAGAGATTTTATAAAATGCAACTCAAAAAATGCTGCTTCTTTTAGCAAAATGTACAACCATTGGAATCCTGATGTTTATGCTGAAACTCACACAACAAATGGTTCGGATCACCAATATACCTTAACGCTAATTAGTAGCCAAAAAGACAAATTAGCTAAACCAATAGCTACTTTCCAAGAAGAAACATTAGTACCTCAACTTTATGAGTTAATGGCAAAAGAAGGCAAAGAAATGATTCCTTATGTCTATTCTTTAAATGGCAACCCTAAAGAAGGCATTAAAGCATTTCTTGAAACTCCGCGTTACTCAACTGGATATACAGCATTGCATCACAGCTTCGGCTTTATTACAGAAGCACATGTTTTTAAACCATACGAAGACCGAGTAAACCATACTTTGGCTTTTTTAAAAATTTTACTTCAAGAAAGCGCAACTTATAAAAGTGAAATTAAAGAGGCTAGAAAAGCTTCCATAATAGAAAGCCAGGCAAGCAATACACAAGTCGTAAACTGGGAGTTAGACAGTAACACTTTCAAACTAATTTCTTTTAAAGGATATGAAAAGGTGGAAGAAACTAGCGAAGTAACCGGAAATAGAATGCACTTTTATGATAGTGACAAACCTTATGAAACGCAAATTAAATTCTTCGACACTTATAAGCCTTCTACTATAGTAAATAAAGCAGCGTATTACATAGTACCGCAAGCTTATACAGCAGTTATAGAGCGACTCAAATGGAATGGGGTTAAAATGCAACAGCTAAAACAAGATAGCTTAATCTATATGAGTTACTATCGTATAAAAAATTATCAAACACTCAAACAAGCTTATGAAGGACATTACTTGCATTATAATACAGAAGTGATTTTAGAAAAAGATAGTATTCCTTGTTTTCAAGGCGACTATCTTATTCCTGTGAATCAAGCGAAATCTAACTACATTACCCATGTATTGGAACCACAAAGCGTGGACGGATTTTTTAATTGGAACTTTTTTGATGGCATTTTACAGCAAAAAGAGTGGTTTTCTGACTATGCATTTGAACCGAAAGCAAAAGCATTTCTTGAACAAAATCCTGATGTTAAAGCAAAATTTGAAGAAGCTAAGGCGAAAGACAGTCTTTTAAGAAAAAATAACTTTGAACAATTGTATTTTATCTATAAACTAAGCCCTTATTATGAGTTAGGGGTAAATCGATTTCCGGTTTACCGAATTGAAAATAAACCAAACCAATGACAGAGGAACAAAGGAAAGAGTTAAACAAAGAACGAATTTACCCCATTGAAAGAATTCTTGCTCCGGTTGATAAT
>CAXFAI010000016.1:0-4705 GCA_964001305.1 uncultured Flavobacteriales bacterium | reverse complement strand
GTAAATGGTTCTGGTAAAAAAACCGGTAAAGTATACATTCCCTTGATTGTCTACTGCAACAGCTTCTCCAGACTCTCTGCCTGCATTGCCCATACTGTGAGCCCATAATAAGTTTCCAAAAGCATCTAGTTTGAGAAAATAAATGTCTTTATCACCCGCTGAAGTCAAATTATGGGTGCCAGAACCGGGGTCAAAATCAACGGTATTGAAAAAATTACCAGTTACATAAACATTTCCATGATGGTCTGCAGCAACACCTCTAGCTGCTTCATAATGCGTGTTGCCAAAGGTCTTAGCCCATTGAAATTGTTGACTTTGAACAGAAACACTTAATAGAAATGCTAGCGTAATAAAACAGAAGTTCTTCATTGGGTAAAAAATTGAATTGCTCAAAAGTAAGGCTTATTAAGTTGCTTTGTAAAGCGGCTTTTATTCACTAAAGTTAGGCTCATTTTCTTGCCATTCCTGTTTGCTGATTTTATAGCAAAGGCAATTTTCTAAATCAGGGTAATCCTTCAATCTAGGGTGTTTAAACATGCCTGCTTTTTGCATGCCCAATTTTTGCATTACCTTTTCTGATTGATGATTCATTAGGGTGCAAGTAGAAATCAGTTGCTTTAGTTCTAATCTTTGAAAAGCAAATTTCAAGCATTGCTTGGCACCTTCAGTAGCAAAACCCTTGCCCCAAGCGCTCTTTTTTAACCGCCAGCCAATATCCACTTCTGGGGTATATTCCGATTCATAGCTTTGATAAGCTAAACCTATAAAACCAATCAATTCTCCGCTTTCTAAAATTTCAGTAGCGAAATAATTGAAGCCATGTTTTTTAAAGTGTTTCATTAACCTTTCTACAAAGTCTTCAGTTTCTTTATAACTAAGCGGTTTAGGAAAGTGTTGCATCACATCTGCATCGGTATTGATTTGAGCAAACGGCTCTATATCATCCACGGTCCAATTTCGAAAACCAAGTCGGTCGGAAGTAAAAAGGTATTCTTTTTTCAATGAATTGGAAATAGTGAAAGGCAAATTAAAGCACAATTTTAAAAGAACAATGAGTTGCTTTCAGATAAAAAAGGGAAGTGTGGCTGTCTCCCAAGATATGGGATTAGTTATTGTTGTAATTAGATTAATTCTCTAATTAAATTTTCTACGGAATTCCAAGGGTGACATTTCTGTTTTTCTCTTAAATAGCTTATTAAATGATGTTGGATACTCAAAGCCCAAATTATAGGCAATTTCACTAATTGACAGCTGACTGGTTGATAATTGCTCTTTAGCTTTTTCAATGAGTTTATTATGTATATGTTGTTGCGTGCTCATTCCGGTTAAAAATTTGAGCGAATTACTTAAATAGTTGGAAGAAATATTAAGCTCATTAGAAATTTGCTCAACTGTTGGTATTCCTGTTTTGTTTATACTATTACTCTTGAAATAGTTTGATAATAGGTTATCGACCTTTTCTAAAAGCTGGTGATTAGGTTTGTTTCGTGTAATAAATTGTCGTTCATAAAAACGTTCGGCATAATTTAATAGTAGTACGATTTGCGATATGATGATTTTTTGACTGAATTTATCAATGTTCAATTCATACTCTTGTTGAATTTTTCTCAAAATATCAATCATCATATTTTCCTCTTTTTCAGATAAAAATAGAGCTTCATGAATAGCGTAACCAAAAAAATCACAAGAGTTAATCTTCCTTGCTAGTGAAGTGTTCCATATAAAATCGGGATGAATGAATAACAACCAACCAGTTGGTTTTGATTCTGAATCCATACCAAGATTTGGGTTGTCGTTAAAACTAATAATTTGATTTGGTGAAATAAATGTCATAAGACCTTCATCAAAATCATACTCTCGTTGCCCATAGTAAATTTTATATGGCACATTTCGTTTTAATCCGATTGTATAATAGTCCTGAACTAGATTGAGCTTCTTCGATTCTTTTGAATATTTCACTTGACTATAATCGACTAAACTAATTAAGGGGTGTTGCGGTGCGGGAATATTCGCAAATTGATGATAATCACTAATTTTTGAGAAACGAAGTATTTGTGCCATATCGTTTTATTAAATAAGCATTCCGCCAGAAAGTTCTATTCTTTGCCCATTTATCCAAGCAGCTTTTTCAGAACATAGGAAGGCAACAGTTCCTCCAATGTCTTCAGGTTCTCCAACTCGCCCTAATGCAGTAATATTGGAAATAATGGTTCTTTTTTCTTCATTATCACGATTACTGCCTCCACCAAAATCTGTCGCGATAGCTCCAGGTGCAATTACATTAGCCGTTATTTTTCGAGATCCTAACTCTTTAGCTAAGTAGCGGGTAAAAACTTCTACTCCTCCTTTCATCATTGCATAAGCAGAAGAACCCGGAAAACTAAAGCGGGTCAGACCACTTGAAATATTAACAATCCTACCTCCGTAATTAAGGTATGGCAATGCTGATTGGGTTAAAAAAAATACACTTTTGAGGTGAATATTTACCATATCATCAAAGTCTGATGGCGTAGTTTCTTCAATGGGTTTGTTTAAGCCAGTACCTGCATTATTGATTAAGAAATCAAAGTTGGGGTTTTCATATTGTTTTTGAAGAAAAGTAGTAATTTCTTTTACTAAGTTTTTTCCTGACATAGGATTTGCAGCGTCAAATTGAAATGCTTTTGCTTTAGAACCTAGACTTTCAATTTCTGAAATAATTTCATTGGCTTTGGATTCATTTTTATGATAGGTAAATAATATATGAACTCCATCTTTTGCTAAGTTCAAAGCCATTTCTTTTCCTAAACCACGACTAGCTCCTGTGATTAATGCGATTTTATTACTCATGATTTTTTTAAATGTAAAATTGAGTGAAGTTATGTCTTAAAACTTTTCCATATCTAAGTTTAACTTTTCCACATCTGAATTTAGTCTTATGGAAATCATATACTGCCTGATGCCTGTAAGCTTAGGTTAAGCCTCTTATATAAAGTGAAAGCTGGTTTATTTAGGCAATTTCGAAATACTAAAAAAGGAAAGCGGCAAGCTCTTGCAGTTTTGCCGCGCGGGATAGTATTTGAACTAATCCAAATACTTCCTAAGTATGATACAAGTATAGTTGTTTTCGGCCTAGTAACTTTATTTTATACGCTATAAATCAGCTAATTGATATTATCATTTCTTTTGCTTAATGCTTAAAAGCTACACAATATGTTGTTCGATGCAAGCATTTTTAATTCATCCTAAGGATCCCATTAGAATAGCTATCTTGCCAAGGTCAATTTAAAATGTGGGAATGTTAGGTGTTATAGTAGTTTTCGGCCTCTGTTGGTTACTTCTTTGGTTGTTTAGTAAAGAACACATAACTGTTTTGGGAATTATCCCAAATGCTAGACGCTTAAAGGAGTTTTCTATAGGCTTAATTTTTATGGCTACATTTTGTGTAATCAATATATTAGGACAAGCATACTTTAAGGAAATTAGTTATGTTAGGAATCCTGAATATGGGTTTTGGGAAAGCTTGGATGGTATTTGGTGGACATTTAAAGCAGCTTTGTTCGAAGAGTTGATTTTTCGAGGAGCAATTTTATATCTGCTGATTAAAAGAATGGGAACTAATTGGGCGTGCTTGATTAGTGCAATCGCATTTGGTATTTATCATTGGTTCAGTTATCAAATGTTTGGTCGTGGGCTTATACCCATGATCTATGTTTTTCTTTTGACAGGAGCCGGAGGTTGGATGTTTGCTTTTGCTTTTGCCAAAACAAAATCATTGTTTGCTCCTCTGGGCTTACATTTTGGATGGATTGTAATGAGTATCGTTGTTTTTTCAGCTGGGCCACTTGGAAATTCACTATTTGTAATTGATGGTGAACCGCTTGAATTAGCTGGTTGGGAACAACTTTTATTTTTTCTATGGCAGACGGTAATTATACCGGGAATCATAAGTTGGTTTCTGGTGAAACGATACACGTTTTCTTCAAGTGTTCATTAGTAACATCTTTTAAACGATATAAGCTCAACTGCCAAGGTAATTAGCGAGCAAATAGAGTGGAAGTGTCAACTTATTTGAGTTATAGCAATTGATAAGGGATTAGTTAGAATTGCTCTTACAAATAGGAAGCCCTCTTAAAAGAACTTACCATGAATTGCTTTTTAATAAAAAGGAGGTTTGTGCACCTGTCCCGCGGGAGGCGGGATTAGCTACTTTTGTTGTGTGTAGTTTTTTATTTCAAAATCAAATAGTAGAAAGTAATACAAGCCAATATAAAAACCGCAATAACAAAATAAATAAGAAACTTCCTTTTTCTTTCTTCTGACCTAATTCGTTCTCTAATTTCTTTTTTGTCAGACTCACTTATACTTCCATTTTCTGATAAGTAAATTTTGTATTCAGCTGAAGAGTACTGAGAATTTAAAACCTTTGAGATTCTGTCTTTTTTGTCAAGTCTATTTTGACGTCTTTTTACGGTGGCCTTGAAATGGTCGTAGCTTGAGTTCATCTCGGATTATTACACACAACAGTTTGACTATGGTAAATGCGACTCCCTGCCGAACGGGCAGGTGTTAAAACCTACTCCATTTTCTATTTGCAAAGTCGCTAGCCAATTGCCAAGGCGATTGGCTAATTTACTTTTTATAAGGCAATTCGCCGTCGGCGAATTGGCGAGAAAGTAGAGTGGAAGTGTCGGGTTTTTTAGTAGCAGCATTTGCTATAGGTATT
>CAXFAI010000015.1:0-27700 GCA_964001305.1 uncultured Flavobacteriales bacterium | reverse complement strand
TTGGGGTCAACTTGCTGAGGGAAGGACTAGACCTACCCGAAGTCTCTCTTGTCGCCGTAATGGATGCAGACAAAGAAGGTTTTTTACGATCTGGTCGTTCCTTAACTCAAACAGCAGGTAGAGCCGCAAGAAATGTAAATGGTCTGGTGATTTTTTATGCAGACACCATCACGGGTTCCATGCAAAAAACAATGGACGAAACCGACCGAAGAAGAGAAAAGCAATTGGCTTATAATGCCAAACATGGCATTACGCCTACGGCTTTGAAAAAAGACAAATTCAGCATATTAGGTCAAACCAAAGCCGCCGATGGCAAAGAAGATCCAAAAGCATACATAGAAACAGAAGAACATACTGCTTTGGCTGCTGATCCGGTTGTGGAATATATTAGTAAGCCTCAATTGGAAAAAGCCATTAAGCAAACTAAAAAGCAAATGGAAAAAGCGGCTAAGGAAATGGATTTTATGGAAGCCGCTCGTTTGCGTGATGAGATGTTTGCTTTAGAAGAAAAATTAAAGGCTAAAAAAGCTATTTAACAAATAGCTTTTTCGTTTCAACTTCTTCCCCATTTCTTAAACTAACAAAGTAAACTCCATTCGAAAAAAGCTGGGCATTTACAATATGCTTACCAACAAAGTATGTCTGATAAATCACTTTTCCTTGAGTATTTCGAATGATTAGTTCGTGCTCCTGATCACTTCCTTCAATGATTAATTGTTTATCAATTAATGGGTTTGGATACATACTAAAGCTTATTTCATCAGCACAAGTTTGTACATGTATAGCCGGATAATTTTTTGTCGTACCATCAAAGTCGGTTTGACTCAGATAAAAATATTCATAATCTCCTTGAACCAATGAACTGTACTCTTTTAAACTCAATGAGTTTCCATGTCCCTTAATCGTTTTTAGAGGAACAAACTGAAAGCCCTCTGTTGAGGCATAAATGGTAAAATAATCGTTATTAACTTCTGTGGCGGTCGCCCAATTTAGTTGTGTTTGATTATTCCCAATACATTTTCCTTTAAACGAGATCAATTCAACTGGTAAAGGATTATTAGCCGTTGACGAGGCCAATGTAAACGGACTAAAATCTGAGATTCTTGTCAAGGATGTTAATGTACCGCTTACCGTATTTCCGGTGGTAGCTGAATTCCCTTCATCTGTCCATTGTGCACCATCCCATCTGGCCACTCGTAATTCAGATAAATTGTCTACTCCACCACTTGCTGTATCCCAAGATAAGATAACATCTGCCTGAGCAGTAGTTGCCAAACGATCTAAAATCCAATATTCTTCTCTACTAACATGATCTAAAGCCCCTTCCTTGGCTGCTATACTATAAGAAGCATTGGCAGAAGTATCAATATAAGAAGCTTGAAACTCAGCACTACCACTAGTTACTCTAGCAATACCAATTGGGCGATATTGAATTCCATTACCCACTGGAAAATTAAAATCATCATTCCCTATTTTATTGACAGGCCCAACTACATGACTTTCATTTGAAGTAGATGTTACTGTAGAATTATCCAAAAAGGTTAAGGTATTCGTAAAATCGGTATTTAATAAGCCATCAGTTAGCGTAAGGTCATTAGCAATAATTATGGGTGTATTTAAGGTAAGTTCACCTGCTGATTTGTTTACCACCATTTCTTCAAAATAAGGTATGGTAGAAGCTGCTAAATCATTGATTGATTGATCAGAAGCTCCGTCAAAAATTAAAGAGCCACTTGCATCACCAAAACGAATTAAAGATGTAAAATCATAATACAAATCTCCTTCAAGAGTACAGTCTCGATTATACGCTGGGCGTAAATATCCACTACCACTTTGAATCAAGCTTAAATCACCATTATAGTCATTAGCGACAGTATTTGCCATTCTTTGATAGCCTGTTCCAGTGATGGTAAAGCTCACATCTCCTTCAAAGGTATTACCACCATAACTAGATTCATTAGTGGAGCCTGTTTTTGTATAATCAAAATCCCCATTGAAAGTGGTTGTCCTTAAGTAGAATCTGGGAGAAATCACTGTTAAATCAGCATCAAATGAAGCATCATAGGTATAAAAACGACTTGTACCTGTAATAGTGATTGATTGTGGGCTTAATCCATTTTGAGTAAAGTTTCTTAATTGCAAGTTACCCGCAACAAATCCTCCTCCACCGATTGAGATGGTTTCTCCATCTGCAAGTGTAGTTAAACCACTATTAGAGCCAAAGGTAACTCCATCTCCAGAGGCATTGCTGTTTACTAGAATAATAGAACCGTTAAAGGTAGAAGATGCATTACTATTTTGACTAAACCGAATAAATGAATCACCTGACCCTGAACTATTTGTAGCAGTCACATCACCTTCAAAAATAATATCACCCTGATTAGCAATTGAATAGTTTGACGTATTGCCTGTTCCTGAATTGGAAAAGTCTGCAGTTCCATTTATAGTCACTTGTGAAGCGGCATAAGAAGCCATGATAATAGAGGCAGTAGTAGCAGAAGCAGAATTATCTATGCTTAAGTTTCCTCCTACGGTTAAATCTCCACCTCTTGGCATATAGTATCTCTTTATAGAGCCTCCTCCTGCATTCACTGCAGTTAAATCTGTTCCAATATCAATTGTACTATTTGTGCCATAGCCAACATAAATTTCACTATTTGTTGCAGTTCCCGTACTTAGAATATCTACTTCTCCAACAACTGTAATAGCCCCTTCCTCTCCGAAATAAACATCATTATTAGTACTTAATCCATTATTTGTAATACTAACATTTCCCCCGATACTTAAAGTAGCACTACTTTGATCTGAAATATAAGTATGCGTATTTCCGCTTGTTCCATTATTTATAACAGTTAAATCACCTGTAATTGCATGCCCTGCCCCTGAATATGCCAAATAGATATGTCTACTTCCAGTATTTTGAGTCGTCACATCGGCACCAAACGAATCAAAAGTGCCATTTCCCATCAATAAATAACCTGATCCGCTATTTACAAACGTGACATTATCATTGAACGTATTTCCTCCTACTGAAACATTATCTGTTGCACCTGTTTTTTCAAAGTATGCTATACCTGCGTAGCTTGACCCCCTTGTAATAAACTGAGGTGCCGTAAAGCTTACTTCTCCTTGCCAATCACTATCATAACTATAAATTCTAGCGGTTCCAGTACATGTTAAGTTTGTGGCTAAAGCACCTGTTCTTGTGAAGTTTCTAAATTCTAATTCACCTGCATTGAAGCCACCCGCGCCAATGGTTACACTTTGCGCTGCAGCAATCGTTCCCGAGCCTCCATTTATGCCAAAGGTCACACCATCTGCAGTTGCATTGGTATTTTCAACGACGATTGGACCATTATAGGTGTTGCTACTATTACTATTTCGATTTAAACTCACTTCTGAATTACCTGCTCCTGAATTGTTGGATATTTCTATTTGAGAACCAAAAGTGACATCACCATTATTTCCAAAGAACAACCTTGCATTTGTACCGCTTGCATTATTATCTGCATCTACTAATCCCGTTATACTTACTATTGATGAAGCGGCATCAGCTATAATGACATCAGCTGTTGTCGAAGAGCCATTATTCAGTACATCTAATGTTCCATTGATGGTTACTAAACCATCGTCTCCAATATAATGTCTTTCTAAAGTTCCGCTGCCATTATTCAATGTTGAAACATTCCCATTTATGATTACATTAGAAGTAGTCCCATTGGCAAAATGATACTCAGAAGTTCCGGCAGAAATTGCATTTGTTGCCGATAAAGTATCGTTAAAAGTTACATCTCCTTGATAGCCTAAATAAATATCTGTATTCGCAGGAGTTCCTCCTGAATTAACTATAGTGGCTCCATCAATTTGTATAGAGGATGCAGTTGACCTAGCAAGAATTATATAAGAATCTCCTCCTGTTGGTGTGTGATTGATTGTTAAATCTCCGGCAATGTAATTGTTTGCTGAATTATTAGCCAATTCAAAATCTCCCCCCGGTGAAGCATTCGTATACGTAACATTTAAATTAAAAGTATCAGCTTGACTTGACCCCATGTAAAAACGGCCATTTCCATTGATATTGAAAGTTGTATTTCCTTCAAAAATATTTCCCCCATAGCAATCGTCACTTCCTGTAGCTGTTTTTGTAAACTCTGAATCTCCATTAAATGTTGATGTTCGAAGTCGTATTCTAGGTCCTTCAAAAGTTACATCTCCACCCCAATCTGCATCATAATGATAGATTATACCACTTCCTGTAATGGCAATGTTTTGAGCAGTTGCACCTACTTGAGTAAAATTTCTAAAAGTTAAGTCTCCACCTACAAATCCTCCAACTCCGATACTAACCGTATTTCCTGCGGTTAAGGTGGTAACTCCATCATTTCCACCAAAGGAAATATTATCATTATTTAAGTCAGTTGCTTCAAGTACAATATTATCATTAAAAATAGTTGATCCACTACTTCGGTAAGCAATGAAAATACTTGAGCTACTCGCATTGCTGCTGTTTTCAACTGAAAAAACACCATTGGTAGTTACTGAGCCATAATTGGCATAATATACATTTCTATTTGTCCCACTTCCTTCATTGTATAGGTCAACATCACCATTGATTTGCACCGTAGAAGTAGATTGGTTTGCAAAAAATAGATCAGCATTTGTACTCGAATTATCATTGTCTACATCCACATTTCCATCAATGGTTACTTCTCCAGCTTGTCCCACAATTACATCCGCCTCATTGGCACTACCCCCATTTACAATTGTTAAATCACCATTAAAAATTGCTTCGGAATATTGCGAGTTTGCCACCCAAAATTGAGTTGATGAACTCGTATTAGAAGTATTTGTTACACTCACATTGCTGTTGAATGTGGCATCTCCTGCGTTTGGGAAATAGGTATCGTTAGTGGCACTCCCTGTAGTATTTATATTTAGTGTTGAAATTCCATTTATTGTAATTGAAGAAGAAGTGTCACCCGTTATGTAAAAATTAGGTGAGCCACTGGATGCCGTATTCGTATAGCTTAAATCACCAGCAATGTAATTATTCTTAGAGCTTCTAGCAAAGTATACAGCCGCAGTTCCCGAGTGATTGATCGTAAAATTTCCACTTACACTATCTGGATAATTATTTCCAAAACGAAGCTCACCTGTTCCTGAATGATTTAAATCTAAATCAGATTGAAACTTGTTTCCTCCTCCGCTATCATCTGTTGTTGCACCTGTTTTAGATAAAATTGTGGCTTGCGCGTATATCGTATTATCTGTAAAGATGCGCGGTGCAGAAAAGTTGATTGCTCCACTAAAGCTGGAGCTATCAATATCTAAGACTGCTGTACCACTTAAGGTTATGTTTTGCGCAGTGCCGCCTAATTGTGTTAAACTAGCTATGCTCAATTCGCCATTCGCAAATCCCGCTGCACCTATTGTCAATGTTTGACCTGCAGCAAGAAATACATCCGAATTATCATTTCCAAAGAAAAAACCATCATTTGAAGCATCATCTACACTTATTACTACACTACCATTGAATTGAACCACTGAAGTTGGGTGACTTCCCACAATTACTTCTGAGGAGTTTGCAGAAGAACCATTTACTATGATTACAGAATCTGCAACAGATAAATCTCCTTCATTAGCTAGAAATGTCCTTCCAGTAGTTGTTGCACCTGAATGATTAATTTTAAGTTTTCCATTCAAGTCAACAAAAGAAGTTTCATTGTCTGCGAAAATTAAACGGCAAGTTGCTCCTGTTCCCGTTAAGTCTGCTTGCACATCTCCACCTACTGTTACGTTCCCACCATTACCTATGTATATGGTAGAATTCCCTGCACTATTATTTGTAATGATTAAGTCTCCAGCAATGTTCAGAGCTGAAGTATCTACATTGGCTACAATTACATTCGTTCCATTTCCTGTGGCAGTTATATTTAAATCTCCACCTATGGATGTTGTTCCTCCAGCATCTGCTAAATAAATTGAACTAGAACCATTTGTAATTAATGAAACGTCTGTTAAAAATGTATCCGGCAAATTATTGGCAAATAACCAACGCTCAGAACCAGAGTTAGTCAACGAGGCTACATCCTCAAATCGATTGCCTCCATACACATCATCTGTAGTTGTTCCGTTTCTAACAAAATCTACTTCCCCTTCAAATACACTTTCTCTTGGATACAAGCGTGCTGCTGTTGCACTTAAATCCGCTTCAAAAGTGGAGGTAATAATATCCAAACGAGCAGTTCCAGTTAAGTTTAGCGCTTGAGCAGTTCCTCCTTCTTGTGTAAAATTTCTGAGGATTAATCGAGAAGTTGAAAAACCACTTCCTCCTTCTGACACAGTAAATCCTGTAGTTAATGTACCTGTTCCACCAGAATTTCCGAAATAAATACCATTGGAGTTCGCATTATTACAATTTAATAAAATGTCGCCATTATAGATATTGTTAGAGCCCGTCTCATGATTCAAATAAATGTAGGCGTCTGCTGCTACAGCATCCAAGGTTAATGATAGTTCTTCATTAAATGTTACAGACCCATATCTTCCTAAATAGAGACTACTCGTAGAACTTGAGGTTGAGGTATTGGAAATAGATGAAGTTCCTCCTATGGTAACATTGGATGTTGCTGTATTTCCAACAAATAGTGAATTATTATTTCCAGAACTTGTATTCGTATAAATAAGGTTTCCTGTCAAGTTGATGTCACCATTGTTTCCAATATAACAGTTAGAGTTCGAAGTCGAATTATGAGTAATTGTTAAATTACCGCCAATGGATAAGGAAGCTAATGAACCATCTGCAATGATTACATTGGCTGAAGTATCTTCTAAATTAATGGCTAAATCTCCCAGGATTACATTACCGGCTGAATTATCAGCAAATTCGATTTGCCCACCGCTTCGGTTATTTAAAGTGACAAATCCATTATAAGTATCTGCTACATTTACCCCTAATCGAATTCTTCCACCATTGGCATGATGGCTCAGTGTAAAGTTTCCATTGAAAACATTTCCTCCATCTCCATTTTCGTCAAATATCCCAACCTTTACACCAGTAAAATCTGCATTAAAAGTTGAACCATCCAAATCTATTCTTGCCGCTGTACAATTGACTTCAGTATTAAATAGTGTTCCTGAAAATTGAGCTAAATCGGTTGAATTTATGGTTAACTCGGAAGTACCAGGCGTATCACTAATCGTTCCACTTGCTAAATCCGCTTCACCATTTACAGTAAAGCTATTTCCATTGATATCTATAATTGCTGTATATCCATCAACGGTTAAATCATTAAAACTGGCAACTGCATCTACTGTACAATTACCTAAACCATTTCCATCAAAAAAAGCATCTTCTGCACCAGTTGGCGGACCACCACCATCAGCTGCTCCGCCTGATGTACTTGACCAGTTATTTCCACTCCACAGACCTGCGCCTGCCGCTACCCAATACCTGCTTTGAGAAAAGGAGAAACGAACAATAAACAGCAGGGTAATTAATAAAATTTTCTTCATAAGCTACAGCTACTTAGCAATTTCGTTTTCAATAATAAATATTCTTTCCATTCTATGTTTAACCAATCAACGTTCTTCTTTAACTTTTGATTGTTAACACATCAAACAGAGTTTACGTTCATAATATAGGGAGGTTACAAAAAATTAACATAAAATTAAATTGCAAATTTTAACTTAGATGTAAAAACATTAAATGTATATACATATATTTGTGGCAAATATTAAAAACATGAAAAACATATTAAGCACATTATTTGCCTTAGCCCTTTCTGTAGCAGTTATGGCTGGCGGTCCAAAAGCGACCACATACAAAGTAGACAATGATTTAAGTTCATTAGAGTGGGTTGGAAAAAAAGTAAGTGGGGCGCACAATGGCTCTATTAAGTTAAAAGATGGAGAAGTTGTAGTTGAAAATGGGATGATTTCTACAGGGACAATAACCATTGATATGCAAACCATAACTGTAGAAGACATTAAAGATGCGGAAACCAATGCTAAACTGAAAGGTCATTTAATGTCACCAGATTTCTTTGGCGTTGAAGAACACCAAACAGCAGTTTTAAAAATCAATTCAGTAAGCCATAAAGAAGGCGATACCTATATTATTCATGGTGAATTAACCATTAAAGGAATTACTCACCCTATTGAAATTCCAACAACCGTTAAAATGGAAGGTAAAAAATTAGTAGCCATTGGTGAAGCTAATATTGATCGCACAAAATATAGCATCAAGTATGGTTCGGGTAAATTTTTTGAAGGTTTAGGAGATCGAATGATTTACGATGAATTTACTGTAAAATTTAAGGTAGGAGCTATCCAAGGGTAGCATTAAGTTGTTAGTTAATAAAGCAAGCCTCACCAGATTGGTGAGGCTTTTTTTTGACCATTTGTTTGGAGTTTAGTCAAAAAGGAGAAATTTGCCCTCTTATTATTTACGCTTTTGGACTTTAGTCAAAACTCACAACAACTTAAAAGGAACTTACGCCTCATTCCTTTTTTCATAAGCCTATCTTGCTTCTTAGCAATCATTTATGATTTTGGATTTAATCAAAACAGCAAGCAAGACAGCTATTTAAGTTGGTTGTATCAGATTACACTTTTTGTTGGAATCGCTTCAACGGTTGCCCGCTACCTAAAAAAACAAGAAAGACCTCCCTTTCGAGTATTCGGTTTTGACCTTTTCAGTGTAATTTATTTTACTGGCTTATTGATTCAGCCGTACTTAAGTAAACTCAATTGGAATTATCTCTCATTTTTAGACGAAGCCGCTTGGCTATACTTGGCGCTTCTTCTAGTTTTTATCCGTGAGTTTTCTGCCTTAAAAATAAACTTTAGCCGTGCTTTTTTTAATCCAGCACAATTATTCATTCTCAGCTTTATGGGAATTATTTTAATAGGTGCAGGCTTGCTTTTGCTGCCCAATGCGACGAATTACCCCATAAGCTTTTTAGATGCTTTGTTTACTTCTACTTCTGCGGTTTGTGTAACAGGCTTAATTGTGGTAGATACGGCTACCCATTTCACGGTTTTTGGTCAAAGTATTATTCTTATTCTTATACAAATAGGTGGTCTAGGTATCATGACCATTGCTAGTTACTTTAGCTACTTTTTTAGAGGAGGAACCAGCTATGAAAATCAATTGATGCTAAGCGATATGACATCTTCCGAAAAGCTTGGAGAAGTGTTTCATACGCTTCGAAAAATTATCATAGTAACCTTTTCCATTGAATTGTTAGGCGCACTTTTCATCTTTTCAAACATTCAAGAAAGTATGATTCCTTCTTTTATAGACCGGGCATACTTTTCTGTTTTTCATTCCATTTCTGCCTTTTGTAATGCCGGTTTTTCAACTTTAACCAACAGTTTATTTGAAGTTGGATTCCGATTTAATTATCCCCTTCAAATCATTGTGATGTTTCTTTTTATCATTGGCGGATTGGGATTTCCTATCGTTTTTAACTTGTACAATTATGTCAAGCATCTTGTAAAAGACCGGTTTATACCATTTGTCTTAAAAGAGCAAAGAGGTCCGCAAAATGTACCTTGGGTAGTTAACCTAAACTCTAGAATTGTAATAATAACCAGTACGATACTTTTAGTTGTAGGTAGTACCATTTTCTTTTTGTTTGAGTATAATAACTCATTAGCAGAGCACAATACATTTGGAAAAATTGTCACCGCAGTTTTTAGTGCAGCTACTCCACGAACGGCCGGATTTAATACTGTCGATATTGGTAGCTTAAACTTCTCTACCATCATGCTTATCTTCCTTCTCATGTGGGTAGGTGCATCACCTGCTTCCACAGGAGGTGGAATAAAAACAAGCACTTTTGCCATTGCCACCTTAAATTTTTGGAGCTTGGCTCAAGGAAAAGATCGCATTGAAATTTTTAGAAGAGAAATTGCTGAAATATCCATCCGGCGTGCATTTGCCATTATCAGTTTATCTTTAGTAATCATTGGTATGGGCATTTTCTCCATTGCTATTCTAGATCCTGAAAAAGACCTGCTAAGCATTGCCTTTGAATGCTTCTCTGCTTACAGCACAGTTGGGCTTAGTGTGGGCATTACCAATCAATTTACCGAAGCCAGCAAAGGCGTACTTATTCTAATGATGTTTATAGGTCGAGTAAGTATGCTATCTATCTTGATTGCCATTGTTCGAAAAGAGAAATATAAAAATTATCGATATTCTAAAGAAGAAATCTTAATCAACTAATTTTAGCGCATGAAATACATCATATTTGGTTTAGGAAATTTTGGTTCATCTTTAGGTCAAAAACTGACTGAGCAAGGGAATGAAGTGATTGGGGTTGATAATAATATGGACAAAGTAGATGCGCTAAAAGAAAAGATTACGCATACAGTTTGTTTGGATTCAACGGATCAGGTTATCGTTTCCGGTTTGCCATTAAAAGATACCGATGTAGTTATTGTTGCAATTGGTGAAGATCAAGGTGCCAACATTATGACTACAGCTATTCTTAAAAACCTGCAAGTAAAACGCTTAATTAGTCGCGCCATTACACCATTGCATGAAAATGTACTTGAAGCTATTGGGGTAGACGAAATTGTACACCCTGAAGAAGAAACGGCCGAAAGATGGGCCAAAAAGTTGTGCATGAAAGGGGTAGTAGAATCTTTTGAGTTGAGCAGTCAGTTTTCTATTGTAGAAATCAGTGTTCCTAAAAAATACTACGGCCAAACCTTGCAAGAAGTAGGCTTTAGAAGAAAACACAATTTGGTGGTTTTAACCACGATTAAAAAAAGAGAAGAAAAAAATCTTTTGGGGGTTAACCACGATGTGAATCAAGTACAAGGTGTTGCCTCACCAAAAACCGTTTTGGAAGAAAATGACATTATGGTTATTTATGGTGACAATAAAGACATTAAAAAGTTAATCAACGAAACGCTTTAAGCTTTCTTAATCACTTCCAACATTTCATCGACGTGTTTGTCTGATTCAAAGAGTGCATCATAACGATGAAGAATTACTCCATTTTTGTCAATAGCAAAAGTGCTTCTTTGAGGAAGAATTCCAAACAAAGTTGTGGCTCCAAACAACTTCCTCACCTTCCCGTTTGGGTCGCTTAACAATTCAAAATTCAACTGGTGGCGACTTTTAAACTTTTGGTGCGAGCTTACTGAATCACTGCTAATTCCAATTACTTGATAGCCCAATTGTAAAAACTCATCGTACCAATCTCTAAAGTTGCAAGCTTCTGCAGTACACACTTTAGTTTCATTTTTAGGATAGAAATAAATAATTCTCGCCCTTCCATCTTGCGCGGATATTGAAACATCTTCACCTTCTTGGTTTTTTAAGCTGAAGCTTGGAATGCAATCTCCAATTTGTAGTTTACTCATGAATTGTTTTTAAGATAAACGAATCTTGCCTAAATATGGTTTTGAATCTATTCAATGGGTTTTTCTTTCCATTCCAAATCCTTAAATATTTCATCAAAACGATTGGCAAAGTTGTTCAATTCTTCTGGCGCATTTATCCGATTAACCACAATATGAAAGCCTGTTTCTCCTTTTACAGTAGTAATGGTTGAAGGCAAATCTGTAACATTCTTATTATCATAAGCATGTTCCATTTCAAAATACTGGGCGTCTTTTGCTGCCTGTAATAATTCATTCAACTTTTTTTGATCAACAAAAGCGTAAAACAAGCCCTCTCGTTCCACCCATTTTTCACCTCGATATTCCACATAACCACTTTCATAAACACTCAAGGTATAAATGGGACAACGCCCAAAACAAGCCGTGCGCTGTATACGTGCAAACAAACTATCTGACAGTTTGCTTTGAGATCGTTCTAGTAAATGTTTGCTTTCCGGCTCTGGCTCTTGCAAATGAGTATCCGCAGCTTCTTGTTCAACAGTTTCGGCCTTTACCTTTTTGGAATTGTTACACGCCCAAAGTGCAATACCTAAAAAACAGAGTATTAAAATCTTTTTCATTTTCAGAGAATTTGCAGGCAAGGTAGCAAATTTGTTGCCAATAAATAGTAATGAAATGTAAGTTTCATTTGCTTTTCATATCTAATGCTTTGGCTTTTGCCAAAAAGTATCGAGAAAGAAAAGAACTCAAAGCAATGCGAAGGCAGAGGTAATTATTAATTGTCTTAGCGTTTCGGTGGCTGCATGCCCTTTTGTTTGGCCATTTCTTCTAAGCGCTTTTGAAAACCTGACTTTTTCTTCGCCTTGGGTTTCTTTTTATTCGCTTCAATTTTCGCACGAATAGCATCTTCGTTGATAAATACCTTTCGAATCAGAACAGTTTGTCCAATAGAAATAATATTGGCCAAGAAGTAATAGTAACTCAATCCCGCGGAATAATTATTGAAGAAAAACAACATCATAATCGGCATGAAATACATCATGATTTTCATCTGTTGTGCCATCGGTCCTTCTTGGGTTGCCGCCATGCTCATTTGGCTATTCATTTTGGTATACAGCATAATGGAAATGGCCATTAAAAGCGTAAACAAACTGATGTGGTCACCATAGAATGGTAAAGTAAACCCATTCGGAAAATCATAAATTGAATCGTAAGTAGAAAGATCATCTGCCCATAAAAAACTCTCTTGTCTCAGCTCGATAGAAGCAGGGAAAAAGCGGAACATGGCAATTAAAATGGGCATTTGGATCAACAAAGGAATACAACCGCTCAATGGGTTTACCCCAGTTTGACGATACAAGCTCATCATTTCTTGCTGCTTTTTCATAGCGTCGTCCTTGTACTTTTCATTAATCTCATTAATCTCCGGCTTCAGTACGCGCATTTTCGCACCTGACATATAGGTTTTGTAAGTAATGGGAGATAAGACTAGTTTTAGAAGTATGGTTAAGATAAGGATGATAATTCCGTAACTCATATTAAAGCCATCCAAGAAGTTGAAAACTGGGATAACCGCAATTTGGTTTACCCAACCAAAAATTCCCCAACCTAAATCAATAATATTCTGTAATTCTATGTCGTATTGCTTTAAAATTTTATAACGGTTTGGCCCCATGTATATATTCATGCCAAAGCTCTCTAGTCGATTACCACTTATAGGAATGGTTAAAGCAGTGGTCAGTGTTTTTACATAGTCAGTGCTGCCTTCATCAGTCTCAGTTTGCATAAAACCTCTGGACTTATCAAAATGCTCATCAGCAATAAGCGCCATGTTAAAGAATTGCTGCTTGAACGAAACCCATTTGATGGCCGCTTCATAGTCTTCTTTTTCATCAGACATGGCACCTAAATCATCTACATCTTCCTCTTTGTACTTATAGTATATGGTGGTTGCATCCCGCTGTTGTTTCAAGCTCTTTTCTTGATTTGGAGTATTCATTACCCAATTCAAGTACAACTCTCCACTTCGCATATCCACCACTTGGTCCATACCTACCAAATTGATGTCAAAGTCGAGCATGTAATCGTTCGCCTTAATGGTGTAGATATACTCAATGTATTGCTCATTGTTTATAGCCAGTGTGAAAATGATTTTTTGCTCTTCTTCTCCACTAAGCGTCATATCAGTATTCTCGGTTCGGAACACCAATTCATCGGTGTATATGTTCTTATTATCTCTTGTAAAAAAGTTTAAATTGAACTTGGTTGTTGAATCAAACAACACCAAAGGCTCACCAGAATAAGTTTGGTAATCCTTTAAAATAGCCGATTTAATTCGTCCACCTTTGTTTGAAAAGTTCAGTTTTAGCAAATCTGTTTCTACAGTAAACTCATTTTCTTCTTCGGAATTGGCTTGGGCAAAAACACCAAAAAGTTGCACATTTTGTGCTTGTTTTACCGAATCTCCATTTGTTTGGGCAACTTGATTGGTGTCCACAACTTGGGTGGTATCTGCTTGAACCAACTGCGCTTCCTTTTGAACAGTCTGCTCTTGAATCAAGGCTTCTTTTTCTGCTTCTAATTGAGCAATGGAATCTGCTCTTCTTTGCTGAAAGGCTATTTCTTCTTCAGATGGGGCATTGTAAATGCTAAAGCCAATAATAATGGCTCCAATTAGTAATAATCCTATAAACGTATTCTTATCCATAAAGGCTTTCTCTCTAAATCTGCTATTTCTTTTCTTCGTTAACCGCTTGTATAAAAGCCATAAATAATGGATGCGGGTTTAAAACGGTACTACTATATTCTGGGTGAAATTGAACTCCCACAAACCAAGGATGATTAGTATTTTCTACAATCTCAACCTGACCACCTTTGGGATTAACTCCAGTAGCAGTCATGCCGGCTTTTTCAAAGGCATCTTGGTATTGGTTGTTAAACTCAAAACGATGTCTGTGCCTTTCAGTAATTAATTCTTCGCCATAGGCCTTTCGCGCAATACTATCTTCTTTTAAGGAACATTCATAAGCTCCTAAACGCATGGTACCTCCCATATCGGTTATATCCTTCTGCTCTTCCATCAAATAAATAACTGGGTCCTTTGCATTCGGATTAATCTCAGCCGTGTGGGCTTCTTTTAAATGAACGACATTTCGAGCAAATTCAATCACGGCACATTGCATGCCCAAACAAATTCCTAAAAAGGGAATCTTATTCTCACGAGCATATTTAACCGCGGAAATTTTTCCTTCAATTCCTCTTTCGCCAAAACCTGGAGCTACGATTAAACCATCTAAATTCTTAAGATGCTCTTCCACATTTTCATTGCTCAAACTTTCGGAATGAATCCATTCAATCTTCACCTTCGTATCGTTGTGAACTCCGGCATGAACAACAGACTCATGAATCGATAAGTAAGAGTCTTTTAACTCAATGTACTTTCCGACTAAACCAATACAAACTTCTTTTTGCGGATTTTTCAATCGGTGCAAAAAGCGCTTCCATTCATCAATGTCAGGCTCATTTTCACTAGATAAATTTAGCTTCTTTAAAACCACTTGATCCAACTTCTGATTTTGCATCATAAGTGGCACATCGTAAATGGTTTCTGCATTCGTAGACTCGATTACCGCATCTTCAGAAATGTTACAGAATAAAGCTACTTTACGTTTGATATCTTCAGAAATAGATTGCTCCGTGCGTAAAACCAAGATATCAGCTTGCACCCCACTCTCTTGCAATTGCTTAACTGAGTGCTGTGTAGGCTTCGTTTTTAACTCTCCTGAAGTAGATAGATAAGGTACCAAAGTCAAATGAATGACAATGCTATCAATTTCAGGCTGCCATTTGAGCTGCCTTACGGCTTCAATATATGGCAAAGACTCAATGTCACCAACCGTTCCACCAATCTCAGTGATTACAATATCATACTCTCCTGTTTTACCAAGCAGACGAATTCTTCGTTTGATCTCATCGGTAATATGAGGTATAACCTGAACCGTTTTACCAAGATAAGCTCCTTCACGTTCTTTATTAATAACGTGCTGGTAAATTCGGCCTGTAGTTACATTATTGGCCTGAGAAGTTTTACGATCTAAAAATCGCTCATAATGCCCTAAATCCAAATCTGTTTCTGCACCATCTTCCGTTACATAACACTCCCCATGCTCGTATGGGTTTAATGTTCCTGGATCCACATTAATATAAGGATCTAATTTTTGGATGGTAACCGAATAACCTCTTGATTGAAGAAGTTTGGCTAATGAAGCTGATACAATTCCTTTACCTAGAGAAGAGGTAACTCCTCCGGTTACGAATATGTACTTTGTTTTAGTGTCAGGCATGGAATAAGCGACAGTTAAATTCGAATAAAACTGTGCGCAAAATTAAGGTAATTGCCCTTGGTATAAAACTATTTTTAAGCTTAAAACTTAAAGCTTAAACCAACACTTGGAAGGATAGGTAATTGGTTCACTCGATCAAAGGTTACTCGGTTCACATAGAAGATATTATCTCTATCGTACACATTGGTAACACTAGCTGTTGCATCTAACTCTGTGTTCTTTCCGAGAATGAATTTACGTTTTATGGAAAGGTCAAATCGGTGATAAGATGGTAATCTTCCTCCATTTAAATCGGCATATCGAATTCCAAGCTCACCATTTTGAGTGGTGTAATCTTGCCCGATACTTCCTTGGAAAGTCAAGCTTTCATAAAATCCGGTGGTTTGAGTAAGCGGAAAGCCTGAACCAAAGTTCCAGCGTGCATCAACCGTCCATTGAAATTCTTTACCAAATGTGTAAGAACCTACCAAGTTTACATTATGTCTTCGATCAAAAATGGGATGGTAAGCTTGCAAACCGTCCCATCTTTCTACTTTACTTAAAGAGTATACGGCCCAAATTCGAGCTCTTTTGGTTTCATATTCTAAGGTAAAATCAACACCATAAGCGTCTCCAGACTCCACAATAAAATCCTTCTTAAGGTAATCAGGAACATCGCTGTTGGTCGCATTATCATCGTAAAGTTTATTTCTGTTAATGTTAGTCAGCTGATTAAACCACTTGTAATATCCTTCCACATTCAAGGTAATTCTGCTCGTTAAATCATATTCCACTCCAAGTATGGCGTGTCTCGCTTTCTGCAATTCATCATTGATTTTTCGAGTTGTACCATTTTCTTCAGTAAACTCATCTTGCAAATTATCATCACCAGATAAAAAGCCATAAAATAAGTTAACTACATCACGGTCTGATGTAGCACTTAATAAGTTTTGAGAATACAATCCTCCAGCACCTTTTATTCTTAGGTCGTCTGTTAGGTTATATTTGAACCCCAATCGAGGTTCAGGAGAAAAGGCAGATAAAGAAGCATAATAATGCATTCTAAAACTGGGTTCTACTATCAATTTTCCAAATACATATTTATATTGTAAATAGGCTGCAATTTCAGTGGTATTTTGAATTTGCTCGATTTTTTGTTCAACACTATTAACAAATGAAAAATCCGTTTTGAAACCTAGAATCTCAAACCCAAATTTGGATTCATTTTCTCCTTTGAAATTGGAAAAATTCATGGCCGCATTAAAACCATTGATTAAACTTCTTCGATCTCTAACGGCAGCTGTTTGCTCCGCTTCTTTAGCTTCAATTTCATAGTTGGTAAAAGCAATGGTACCATCTATAAGCACCGTGGAACGTGCAGGAATTAATACAAAATTGGTTCCACCACCATACTGATTCCATTCAAAACCGGCTACATTTTCATAATCTACTTGATCATTGAAATTAAATCCGAAGAAACTTACTTTGCTACCATTACTTCCATTCAATGAAACTTTACCATAAATGTCTGTAAAGCTGTAGGGAAGTCCAGCTGTATCTACATAGTCATAGAAAATATCAGAAGAGCGATCTAAATAAGAAGATTTTGCAGAAAAGATAAACGACTTACTTCCACCGCCTTTTGCTTTGGCTTTAGAAAGTGGCCCTTCTAATAAAACCTTTGAACCGAATGTATTGCTCGTTAATTTTCCTGATAATCGTTGTTTATTTCCATCTTTTGTTTTGATATCCATGATAGAAGAAATTCTTCCTCCATATTCTGCTGAAAAGCCACCAGTATAAACGTCTGCAGTTTTTAAAATGTCGGTATCAAAAGTGGAAAACAAACCAATACTATGAAATGGATTGTAAATAATCATCCCATCTAACAGCACTTTGTTTTGAATCGGCGAACCTCCACGAATATACAATTGCCCTCCTTGATCACCCGTAAAAACTACACCAGGTAAAACCTGTAAGTATTGCGCTAAGTCAGGATCACCACCAATAGCGGGCATTTTTTGAATTTCTTTGGGAGTCAGTTTAGTCACCGACATTTTTACATTGGTCTGTGCTTCTTGTTTTTCAGCAGAAATAGTTACCGTTTGAAGTTCTATGGTTGATTCATTGATGAATAACTTTTGATCAACAATATCATCGGCTTTGGTAATCTCAACTTCAGCTTTCGCAGTATCAAATCCGATAGAAGTAGCGATTAAGGTATATTTTCCAATGGGAATACGACTTAAATTAAAGTAACCGTTATCATCGGTTGATGTTCCGTATGTGGTTCCCTTTAAAAAGACATTGGTAAAAATGGCTGGCTCCCCTGTTTTTTCTATATAAACAAACCCTCTTACAGAGCCTGTTTGTGCAATAATACTAAACGAAAAAAGTGAAAAAAGTAGAGTTGTTAAAAGGAACTTTTGCTTCATAGGACTAAAATAAGGCGACAAATATAACTAAAGCCAATGTTTAAGAATGTTAACAAGACAAAGCATCCTTATTATTTGTTGCCTAATCAATGCAAAATTTCAAATACTAATTCCTTATACAAATCTTGTGCTTCTGTTTCAACATTTCCAATTCCCTTTGAACGTGTATCTGCTTTTCGTAGTGAACTTATAATTCTGGCAATCTTTTTCACAGAATAGTTTCTTGCTGCAACAGCATAGTCTTTCAAGAAAAATGGATTAACGCCCAACTTAGAAGCTTTTATATTATTAGCCTCTTTAGCTACGGTATGATATAATAAGACCTTTGAAAAGAAGTTATAAACCATTGGTAAAGTGGCAGCTGGTGGGAAATCTTGTGGATTTTTTCCAAAGTGATTGATAATGGTATTTGCTTTTAAAACATCTCGATTTCCCAATGCATTATTCAACTCAAACACATTGTAATCTTTACTAATTCCAATATTTTCCTCAATGTGTTTATCTTCTATATGGCTAGTCCCTGAAATACTAATGGTTAGTTTATCCAACTCATTAGTAATCTTGCTTAAACTATTTCCAAGGTTTTCTACAATAAGCTGTGCGGACTTTGGACTAATGGTAAATCCCTTTGCCTTCAAGTACTCTTCAATCCATGAAACTACCTGATTCTCGTACAAGGTTTTTGATTCGAAACAGACTCCCTGTTTCTTCATCAACTTCATAAACTCTGATCTACCATCAGGCTTTTTGTGCTTGTGATTGAGCACCAAAATTGTAGTTGGAGAAGGATTTTTTACATAAGTCGCCAACTCGCCAATTCCAGAAAGTGACTGAGCTTCTTTTACAATAATTACATTGTAAGAAGCCATCATAGGAAAACGCTTAGCGGCTGAAATCAAAGAAAGAACATCGGTTTCTAAACCATACAAAACAGAAAGGTTGAACTCCTTTTCTGCCTCATCCAACACTTTGTGCTCAATGAAATCAGAAATTTGATCAATAAAAAACTCTTCTTCGCCATACAAGAGATAGATGGGATGATAGACTTTGTTTTTAAGGTCTTGTATGATTTGTGAATACTTCAAATTTGTGTCGCTACTTTTGCATTGAATGAAAGCACTGAACTTCCCTTCGTATAACTTTAAAATAATTCAAGAGGGCAAAAAAACAAAAATTTTTGACGCCATCAGAGGTGGATTCTTCGTCTTAACCCCAGAAGAATGGGTTCGTCAACATTTGATTCAATTTCTTATTCAAGAAAGAAATTACCCCAAAGGCCTAATTGCGGTTGAAAGAGGTTTAAAAATAAATGGTTTGCAAAAAAGGTTTGATGGCTTAGTGTATAAAAAAAATGCGACACCAATCATGTTGATTGAGTGTAAAGCACCTCATATTGAAATCACTCAAGCTACATTAGACCAAGTATCAAGATATAACCTTAATTTTAAACTACCTTATTTATTAGTAAGCAATGGTTTACAACATTGTTGTGCCAAAGTGGATTGGACTAATAAGTCATTTGTGTTTTTAGAAGACATTCCTTTTTATGAAACATTACAATAGGTATTATTTTCTTTTTGCTTTGTGTGTATTTATTTTCTTGCATTCACAAGCTCAAACTATAAGTAAAATAAATCATGACTTAAGATTCTATTTGAGTCAAGTCAATGACGACGATTTGGTACCCTTGCTCATTGAAGGTGAGGCAGAATTTATTCGACAGACGATTGCTGAGAAGAATGGAAGAATTCGATTAGCCCTACCTCCATTTTACTCCATTGATATCCCTGCAAGTCAAGTTGAAGCATTTTGCAACCATCCAAGTATAAATGCGGTTGATTTTAGTTTAACTCCTGGAAAGGCACTAAACGATACCATGCTTATTCAAACAAGAACAGACTTAGTTCATCAATTGCAAAGTCCAATACGAGAAGAGTATACCGGAAAGAATGTTTTATTAGGAGTTATTGATTCTGGAATAGAGTGGCAACATGGTGACTTTAAAGATTCAACAGGTAAAACGAGAATTTTACACATTTGGGACCAAGGGGTTGCATACAATCCTCAGTATCAACCAAGCAATTATTTCTATGGGATTGAGTGGGACTCAACGCATATTAACAATTTACAATGCACGCATGATGATAAAGCTTCAGAAAATGGTCATGGCTCAAATGTAACTGGCATTGCTGCTTCAAATGGCAATGCGACTGGACAGTTTAAAGGAATAGCTCCAGATGTTCATATTGTAAGTGTTGCTACTGATTTTAACAAACCCAACTGGCTTCAAACTGTAGTTGAAGCAACGGATTACATCTTCAAAAAAGCTGACTCTTTAGGAATCCCAGCTGTAGTAAATGCAAGTATTGGTACTTACATTGGCTCGCATGATGGGCTTGACATAGCTGCAAGAATGATTGACCTATTAATCAAGCAAAAAAGTGGTAGAGCTTTTGTTTGTGCAGCAGGAAATGCAGCTCAATTTCCATTTCACTTAAGACAAAGCCCTAACAACGACACTTTATTTACTTGGTTTGAAAATCACCCTCAAATGTTTTCTGGCTTAGGTGGCGTTTACTTTGAAGCTTGGTCGGATACCGCTGATTTTAATCAAATGCAATTTTCAATTGGTGCTGATCGTGCTACTGGAAATAGCTTTGAATTTCGTGGGCGAACTGCTTTTGCTCAAGCGAAAAATCGAGTAAATCAGCTTTTTGCTGATTCTATCATGAGTTTTTCAGGCAACAAATTGGCTGACATCACCACATTTGTTTCAGAATCTCAAGGCAGGTATAAACTAGAAGTTGCCATTGTAAATCCCGATAGTGGTCAGTATAATTTTAGATTTGAAACAACAGGTACAGGCGATGTAGACATTTGGTCCTCATTTGCTTTATTAAGACATTCAACAATAGTTAATAGCAATTTACCAACTATTAGCCAATGGCCAGAAATGTCAAAATACGTTCGCCCCGACACGTTGCAAACCATGGTTAGTAGTTTTACCTGCCTTCCCTCAGTGATTACAGTGGGTAATTATGTTAATCGTAGCACTTACACAGATGTAAGAGGTATATTTAATCAGGTTGGAGTAACCCCAGGTCAAATCAGTCAAAACTCAAGTCTTGGACCCAACCGTTTAGGCTACTTAAAACCAGATATTTCTTCAGCAGGAGATTACACCTTTTCGGCAGGTAGATTAGCCACCATTCAATTTGCCATGAATAGCAATCCATCCAAAGTATCGCAAGATAGTTTGCACTATAGAAATGGTGGAACTTCAATGGCATCGCCAACGGTAGCAGGTATGGTAGCTCTTTTATTGGAGAAATGCGGACAGCTTGACTACCAGCAAATCAAAGCTAAAATAATAGCTAGTGCCCGCACGGACAATTTCACACAAAACCTACCGAACCCTCAATGGGGATATGGTAAAGCAAATGCTTATCAATTAATCAGCAATGAGGTATTTAGCAGTTCTTTAAGCCAAAAATCAGCACAAATCTGTGAGAATGATAGCTTCATGGTTTCAGCACCAATAAATTTGAGCACCTATTTGTGGAACACCCATGACACTACTCAAAGTATTTCGGTAGATTCCTCTGGCACTTACTTTGCTCAAGTATGGAATAGCAATGGCTGTAGAGACCGAACAGACAGTTTAATCTTAACCGTTCACCCACTACCGTTAAAACCAAGTATTTCACAAATTGGTGACACCTTGTATACCAATGCAAATGGCCAAATCCAATGGTATTACAATCAATTCCCAATTCCCTCAGCCAATTCAAACAAACTATATGTCAGCCAATTAGGACACTACTTTGTAACAACTACGAGCCTTCAAAACTGCTCCAATAATTCGGACACTTTACATGTTCAAACAGTTGGTCTTGAGTCAAATATTAAAATAAAGACAAGCATTTTTCCAAACCCAGCAAAAGATTTTGTCACCATTCGAACAGATACGCCACTTGAGCAAATAAGAATTCTTGAGTTAAATGGAAAAGTATTATTTGACAAAACATTTATTGCCAATGAACAATTATTTCAAATCCCATTAAGTCAATTTAAAAATGGCTACTATATTATAGAGCTTATTGGCAACGAAACTTATCTGCAGAACCCTTTGATTATTATTCGATGAAATTAAACTTCTATATATCTCTACTAATTATGTTGTTCTCAGCTTCATTGTTTGGACAACAAAACCAATTCGAAAAGCTTGTTTTTAAAGTTAAAAGAGAACAAGCTAAAAACTGCAAGGCAAACTCCATTCAAATTAAAAGTTTGGAGAACACATTAAAGTCTTTCCCATCTGTAAAGTACACCAAAGTTTTCCCTAATCATAAAGCTGAAAAATCTAACTCTAAAGTTGATTTAAGTACCATTTATCAAATCCAAAATTTAGATGCAAAGTCGGCTTTAAAACTAGTAAACGATTTAAAAAAACACCAAGAAATTGCTTACGCTGAATTAATTTACCCGAATGAGCTTGCCTATACACCAAGTGACACACAGAATTATAAACAATGGTATTTACAAGCTATTCAAGCTTTTGATGCTTGGGACATTGAAACTGGAGATACTTCTGTAGTTATTGGAATTGTAGATACCGGATTTGATATTGACCATCCTGATTTGGTCGATTCCTATCAATATAATTACGATGACCCAATTAATGGCATTGACGATGATAATGACGGCTACATTGACAATTTTTATGGATGGAATGCCGCCAACAACAATAATAATGTAGACATCAGTTTTTTTGGTCATGGAACCAATGTAGCAGGAATTGCTAGTGCTTCTACGGACAATACCATTGGCATAAGTGGCTGTGGTTTTAATACCAAACTGCTCATGGTTAAAATTGAAGATGAAAATACGGGCAGTTTAGCAAATGCTTATGAAGGAATGATCTATGCAGCTGACCATGGCGCTGATATTATTAATAATTCTTGGGGTAGTTTTTTCTATTCTTCATTTGCCCAAGACATTGTCAATTATTGCGCTTTAAACAAAGGTGCATTAGTCATTGGTGCAGTTGGTAACAATGGGGCTGATACCATTTTTTATCCAGCTGCCTATGAAAATGTTTTATCGGTTGGATCTCTGCTTCCAGGAGACACTTTAAAGGAAAGTTCGAATTATGGTTACTACGTAGACTTATTTGCTCCTGGAGAAGATATGTGGACTTGCAATGCGATTGGAGGTTATCAATACAATGGTGGCACTTCTATGGCAGCACCGGTGGTTGCAGGTTGTGCTGCTTTGGTTAAATCTAAATACCCAAATTATACGGCTAAACAAATTTCGATTTTGTTAAAAAATACTGCTGATAATATCGAGGGGATCAACCAAGCACAATACAAAGATAAATTGGGCAATGGGCGCGTGAATATGTATCGAGCTCTTACTGAAAACCCAAGTGGAATTGTATTTGAAAATTATACCATAACAGATCGAAATGATGAATTATTTATCAATGGGGACACCCTTAGAATTTTTGGAACGTTTAAAAATTATCTAGCAAATGCTACAGGGGTTTCTGTTCAACTTATTGCCTTAAAAGGGAATGCCACTCCATTACAAGCCTCATTTAATATTGGAAACTTAAGTAATGGTGATTCCATTCGAAATGATAATATGCCCTTTAGTTTTCTTATTCCTTATGGTGTTGGGTTTAACGAATCAGTAGATTTTCTTTTGCAAATTCAAGCCAATGGAAATACATATCGGCAACACCTAAGCACCATTGTTAACAATGATTTTATAACCCTCAAAGAAAATAATCTTGAAATCACCTTTAGCAGTGATGCTACAATTGGCTATTCCGGAGAAGCATCTAATTTAGGAAAAGGAATTATTTACAAAAGCGGTCCGTCGCTCTTGTTTGAAGGTGGGTTTGCAATAGGTATTTCACCATCTGAAGTGGCTGACAAATTCCGCTCTGATTCAGGGATTGACAATGATTTTTCAAAAGGAACATTGGTAAACCTAAAAGAATTTCCAGCTAAAGCTAAAGCAGAAATTTCAACCAAATACGTTTACCCAAACTATCAAAATCCTAAGCTAGAAATCCTTGAACAACACTTTGTATTTGACATAGACTCACTCTATAATTCGGTCATCTATACCTATTTAATTAAGAATGTTGGTGATTCAACACTTAAGGATTTGTATGGTGGCATGTTTTTAGACTGGGATATTGCCAATTTCCAGACTAATAAAATAGGCTATGATACAAGCCGGTCAATGGGGATTAGTTACTCCACAGATACTTCCATTTACATTGGCGTAAGGCCACTTGGGAGTTTAGCTAGCAAACACTATGCGATTGACAATACAGCTAGCGGAGAAGGCGGAATTTATATTGGAAATGGATTCTCCGATTCATTAAAATACCTTTGTTTAAGCAGTCAAAGAGATAGTGCAGGAATTACGTCAAATGGTGGAAATGACATCTTAGATGTAAATTCAATAGGACCATTTGATTTAGAAGTAGACAGTAGTATCCTTATTTCCTTTTCAATAAATGTTGGGGAAAGTTTAAGTCAAGTGCAACTCTATAGCGATTCTGCTGATGCTGTATTTAATCAACGAGCCATTGGAATCAATGAAAACGAGTTGAATAATGAAATTAATCAAGCTAAGGTTTTTCCAAATCCTGCGTCTGAATCTGTAACCATAGAGTTTCAAGTTCCCAAGGCAACTACATATAATCTTAGCATTTTCAACGTGCAAGGGCAGCAAATATCCAAGTCTATAAGTCGTGCAACTATTAGAGGCACTGAAAAAATAGCTATTGATGTTTCATCGTGGAAAACTGGTGTATACTTTTTTCATATTGAGGGTGAGAAATTAAAAATTCAAAATAAATTCGTGGTGTCTCCTTAAAGGAGAACTCATGAAAGAAATTCGATTTTTAAAAGTAGAAAAACCCTTAGGCCGAAGACTGGCAATTAGCGACATACATGGTTGTTACGAGACTTTTGAAGCTTTGCTACAACAAATTCAACTTCAGAAGGAAGATCATTTATACTTATTAGGGGATGTAGTTAACCGCGGAAAAAACTCTCATTTAGTTCTTGATAAAATCATTGAGCTGAAAAAATTAGATTATCAAGTTTTTTTGCTTCGTGGAAATCATGAACAACTATTATTGAATGCCAGAGAGAAAAGTAAAGCCAAGCTCAAACGTGCTCTTCAAATTACCAAATCTGAAAATCTCTATAAAGAAATTGATATTCGAAAAAGGTATGTTAAACTGCTGAGTAAAAGCTTTCACTACCTTGATTTGGAAGATTATTATTTAGTACATGCAGGTTTTGACTTTGCCAACCCATTGCCTTTTGAAAATACCCAAGCGATGATGCACATCAAATCCTTTAAAGCCAAAAAACGTTATTTAAATGGTCGAAAGATTGTTGTTGGTCATAGTCCTCAGCCGCTAAAAGAAATAATGCGACGTGTTCAGAAAGGAAAAAGGAAACTATATATCGATAATGGTTGCTTAAACATTCAAACGAAAGGCCAAGGTAACTTGGTTTGTTTAAATTTAGATACCCTAGCACTTAGCGTTCAATGTAATATTGAGACATAAAAAAACCCTTTTGCTTTGCAAAAGGGTTTTGAATTCTAACCAAAATTAATTCTAAAGAGCTGCAACGTGTTTCGTCAACTTTGACTTCAAGTTAGCTGCTTTTTTCTTATGAATAATATTTCTTTTTGCAAGCTTATCAATCATGCTTACCACCTTAGGTAACTTATCAGAAGCTGCTTTTTTATCTTCAGTTTCTCTGATATCTGCAATTGCATTACGAGTCGTCTTCGCATAATACTTGTTATGCAAGTTTCTCTTCTTAGTTTGTCTGATGCGCTTTAATGCTGACTTATGATTAGCCATAGTTTTTTAATTTTGCAGTCCGTAGGGGAATCGAACCCCTGTTACCAGGATGAAAACCTGGCGTCCTAACCCCTAGACGAACGGACCGTATATTTTCCAAAAAATTGGAGTGCAAATGTAATAGAAAAGTTTTATTTGATAAAATATTTTTTTGCAATTTTTTTACAACATTTCTTCTTCGTCAAAACTGAACTTGAAACCCAGTCTTTTAGCCGTTTTCAATCTCATACCAGAAGCTTCTTGCAGCAGTTGTCCTACACTAATTTCCTGTACATGTTTATAAGGTGGAGCAAATAAGTCAAAGTCCATGGAGTAAAGTACGGCTTGATGTATGACTTCTTTAATATCTGCCTGGTCGATGGTATCGCTAGCAAAATCATTATGGATAAATCCTAACTGCCTCTTCCCTTCTAAAAAGAAGTGATTCTCTTTATTAATAAAGGCTCTACCGATTAAATAACCACTATCATCAAATCGACTGTATTTAAAACTATCCGATAAAAAGTTGTAAATATTTATCATACCACAATAGGTTCTACTACTATCTGATTTTACATAAGCTGTTTTCCAAAGTGAATGAGTCTTATCAAAATCAAAGACATTGGTATGCATGTAAAACAGAATAATATCCCCTCCTATTTTAAGCTGAAACTCAAATTCACCTTTTTCAGTGAACTCAAGAATTACATCCTTATCAAAAGTTGACATCTTTCCCTTTAATTCTTCAATCAAGGCTTGACCTTCCTTTTTAAATGTCTCAAAAGTTAATAAGGTGTTTCGATAGATTTCTTGCTTTAAAGAAGCTTTATCTTGAACAACTGAAACGATTTTATCAAATGTGTTCTCTTCCTTCATAATTAATAAGCTTTCGCGAAAATCACTCTTCCATTCGATGGATTTCCTGAATAAATACACTTCCCTTCTTCTTTCTTCTGATCCATCGGGATACAACGAATTGTTGCTTTGGTTTCTTGTTTGATTAATTCCTCTGTTTCGGCAGTGCCATCCCAATGTGCATAAACAAATCCACCCTTTTCAATGAGCTTTTTAAATTCTTCATAAGAATCTGCTTTATTGCTCATCTCTTCTCTATAATCTATCGCTTTAGTATATAAGTTATCCTGAATATTCTCTAAAAGATGTTCTACTTTATTGGCTAAATCCTTACGGTCGTAAGATTTCTTTTCAAGGGTATCTCTTCTCGCTACTTCTACCGTACCATTTTCTATATCACGTGCTCCCATAGCAATTCGAATTGGAACTCCTTTTAACTCATACTCTGCAAATTTCCAACCCGGTTTGTGGGTATCTCTATCATCTAATTTAACCGAAATACCTTTAGCTTCTAATTCCTTTTTAATTGCCTCTAAATGAGAGACCACTTCTTGCCTTTGTTCTTCTCCCTTATAAATGGGCACCATAGCCACTTGAAAAGGAGCTAATTTAGGTGGTAAAACCAAGCCTAAATCATCAGAGTGAGTCATAATGAGTGCTCCCATTAAGCGGGTAGAAACACCCCAAGAGGTAGCCCAAACATAATCTTGTTTACCATCCTTTGCGGTAAACTTTACATCAAATGCTTGTGCAAAGTTTTGTCCCAAAAAGTGCGATGTTCCAGCTTGCAATGCTTTACCATCTTGCATAAGTGCTTCAATACAATAGGTTTCTACAGC
>CAXFAI010000014.1:0-37850 GCA_964001305.1 uncultured Flavobacteriales bacterium | reverse complement strand
GAAATGTTTAAACTTATTTGGAAGTTAGTTTAATAATTTCATAATATTGGTCAACCAAAAATTGGTCGACCAATTAAAAAGAAGTTATAGATGATCGAATTAAAAAATTTTACCCAAATTGAAGTTGAATCTCCGGTTGATAAAATCATCCGGCAAATTAGAGATTCCATTTCAGCTGGTCATCTTAACCCCGGCGATCGGCTTCCCTCTGAAAGAAAATTATGTGAACGATTAGGAGTAGGTAGAACTCATTTACGTGATGCATTAAGGAAGTTGGAATTCTTTGGAATTGTAAAAACACTTCCGCAAAATGGGACTATAGTAGCCGGCTTAGGGTTGCAAGCGCTGGAAGGCTTAATAACTGATATGTTAGATTTACAGGCTAATGATTTTAAATCATTAGTGGAATCTAGAGTCATTTTAGAAACAAGCATTGTAGAATTAGCTGCTAAAAATAGAGATGAAGAGGATATACTTGAAATCAAGAAAGCATTAGATGCCTATGCCAGAAAAATTGAAATGAATGAAGATGCTGTTGAAGAAGATTTTATGTTTCATTTAAAACTGGCGGATGCAAGTAAGAACTCTGTTCTTAAATCATTTTTGTTAATCATTACCCCGGATATTATGCGTTATTTCAAGAAGCATGATGTTTGTGGAGACGGCAGGTCTAATTCTGCTCTGGATGAGCATGAGACTATTTTAAAGCACATTATAGATCAAGATTCAGTTGAAGCTGTAAAAGCGATGCAGCAACATTTAAGCTCGATTAAAGTGTATGTGGAAAATCTAGATACAGAATTAAAATTAAATTTAAAAAGAGATCAAATGAATATATAAGAAAAATGGATTAGTTGCAGCTAATCCATTTTAATTTGGGAAAACTATAACCTACGAATTGCTAAGTTTAATATCCCCTTTGATATCTACAAAAATATACAATTTTTGTGTTTCATATTATAGGTTTCCCATCATTTATTAATCAATTTAATGTTAACAAACTTATACTATGAAACAAATTCTAGAAAGGAAGCGAAATGTATTTTATATGCATTGTACAGCAATTACGCTTCTCATTTTATGCAGTTTTAATTCAATTGCTCAAAACTCCAAAATAAATGGAGTCGTTAAAGACGAAAATGGAGAAACAATACCAGGAGTTTCCGTTGTAGTAAAGAACACAACAAACGGAACTGCAACAGATATTGATGGGAAATTTGAAATTTCAGCATCCCCAAATGACACCTTAATATTTACGAGCATTGGTTTAAAAGCTCTGGTTGAGCCTATCAATGGTAGAAGTACAATTGAAGTCAGTTTAGAAAAAGACGTCAAGTTACTAGATGAGGTAGTTGTAGTCGGGTATGGAACTAGAAAGAAGTCACATTCTACTGGGGCCATTGCTCAAGTAAAAGGAGATGAAGTGACTTCTGTCCAAACAAATCGGGTTGATGATGCATTAGCAGGAAAGTTAGCCGGTGTACTTATTCAAAATCAAGATGGGGCCCCAGGAGCAGATCCAAAAATTCAAGTTAGAGCTTCAGCTTCAATTTCAGGTGTTTCTAATCCCTTAATTGTTGTAGATGGCTATCCTATTACAGGTAGTTTAGCAACTATTAATCCCAATGACATTGAAAGTATAGAGGTTTTGAAAGATGCTGCCTCTGCTGCAATTTATGGTTCTAGAGGAGCAAATGGGGTTATATTAGTTACTACCAAAAAAGGGAAATCGACAGATGGAAAGCCTACCATTACTTACAACTCCTATGTAAGTATTTCTAATAAATATGTGAAAGATTTAGAGGGATTGATGACCTCTGAAGAATGGGCGGAAGAGCTTGAAAAAGGTATTCAAAGTGGAAAATACGATGTTTCTGAACTTGATCCCGCTATTGTAGACTATAAATTGGATGCATACCGAAATTCTCCTGATGTTGAAAGCGTAGAAGATTGGTTATTCCGCACAGGAGTTAGTACAAGCCATGATTTGGCCATTGGAGGAGCGACAAAAAATATTAATTATAGAGCATCAGTTGGGTACTTAAATACAGAAGGAATTGCACAAGACCAAAGCTATGAAAGATACAATGCACGCTTAAACTTGGATGCTAAGTTGAGTGATAAGTTTAAAACTGGAATTAATATCAATGGTTCAAGTAGTCATCGAGATATAATTGGGGTTGATATGAGAGACCTTTTACGTTCTTATAGTATTCATCCTATTTATCATACTGATGCTTCTATTGCATTTGTGCAACAACTAGATCAACAAGCACAAGCCTTGGGTTTAGCCCCTTTTGATGATGGATATAGAGCTGGAGATGCACCTTTTAATAGTAGTATTTACACTTTAGCTCCTGGAATGACTGCACAAGACTGGCATTATGGAAGGAGTGGAAACGGAATTGGTGGATCCGGAGATGCAGGTCCCGCCACAAAACTGGATAACACCGAAAGATGGCAGAAAAACTTTTATGCTAACCTCAATACCTATTTAGAATATAATATTCTGAAAGGCTTAGATGTGAAAACTGTTTTAGGTGGAGATATCACGGATATAAGAGATTATTATTGGTTAGGCTTAGAGTATGATTCAAGAGCTAGATCAAATCAAACCAGATTAGATCAAACCGATGTAAAAAGAACTTCTGTTTTGAGTGAAACTACCTTACGATACAAAAAGGTATATAAAGAAAAGCACGACTTTTCAGCCATTGCCGGTGTGGAGTTTCAAAACTTTTATACAAAAGGTTTGGCTTTAGATGCTACTAATTTACCTTACGGAATTTCTCCAAACTACGGAATATTAGATCCTGAAAATATAATTGTCAATGAAAGAGACGAGATAATTGCAAGAAGAAGTGTTTTTGGAAGGGTAAATTATGCCTATGAAGATAAATACTTAGCTTCTGTTTCGGTAAGAAGAGATGGAGATTCACGTTTTGGTAAAAACAAGCGATATGAAACATTCCCTGCTTTCTCTTTAGGGTGGAATGTTCACAAAGAAAATTTTTGGAAATCAAAGATTTTAACTGACTTAAAAATGAGATTTAGTAGAGGTTCGCTTGGAACAACATCATTTTTAGGAGCTTATAACTCTTTAAGTCTGTTAACACCACAAGCAACTGTTTTTGGAAATGCATTTACCATTCCATCGGATGTTGCAAACCCTGATTTAACATGGCAAACCAACACAGAAACGAACATTGGGTTTAATTCAGGCTTTTTAGAAAATAGATTTACGCTAGGGTTTGATTATTATACTTCAGACATAGAAGATATGTTAATTAATCAAAGCGTTTCTGAAGTATATGGTACAACTAATGTGGCTTTAAACTCAGGAGATGTGACTAGTTCAGGAATAGAATTAGAGATTGGAGCAGCGATTATTAGCAAAGAAGATTTTAGTTGGAAAGTCAATGCAAACATATCTACTGTAAATTCTGAAATTACTGATTTAGGTGGTTTAGATGAATTGCCGCAAGTGATTTATGGACAATCTGGAAGAGGCCCTGTATTTAGAAACTACGTTGGTGGACAAATTGGAGAAATGTGGGGAATTGAAACCACAGGTGAAGTTGAAGAAAAATACATGTCAGACCCTATAGAGTATGTAGGAAAAGAAACAGGGTATAGTTATGCGGTTGATCAAAATGGAGATGGAGTTATTGACAGAACTAAAACTGTTGAAGAAGGTGGTGATTTAGTGAAAATTGGCCAGAACACACCAGATTTTTATTGGGGTTTCAATAGCCAGATTGTTTACAAACAATATGATTTCTCTATGCAATTGCAAGGAGCACATGGCGGAGAAGTTTACAACATTGATCCACTTTACTATGGTTCACAATGGGGTAGAGACCTGCAAGCAGATTTTGATGCAGATGGAGATGGTATTGCAGATCATAATGGAAAACATTATGTGCGAAATAGAGACCAAACAGATGCTATGATTCAAGATGCTTCCTACATCGCAATTAGAAACTTAACAGTCGGATATACATTTAAAAAAGAATGGGTGAAAAAAGCAGGATTAGGTTCTGCAAGGGTGTATGTTGCTAGTTCAAATCTTCTTTATGTAATGGCTAGTGATTATACCTCTTTCAATCCAGAAGGTGTAGAAATTACAAATACTGGCTATTTAGGTCCAACAACCTATGGAGTTCAAGTTGGAGCAAGTCCAACTGTAAGAAGTTTCACTTTTGGCGTTAACGTTAACTTTTAAAAATTACTACGATGAAAAATCTATATATAATCACACTTTCATTAACAATTCTTGTGGCCTCTTCGTGTGAAAAATTGGAGCAAGAGCCACCAAAATTGCAAAGTGCAAGTTCATTAACGGAATATAGCTCTGTATTAAATGCTGCATATTATTATCAATTAGGTGCGGTAACACCTATGGCAGTCATGGGTGACTTTAGGGCTGATAATGCCTATATGGACGAAGCTCCTTACACCGAATTTGATGTGTTTGGACCAAATTTAATTTCAATGGAAGATCAATTCTTTGGTCCTTTTTATACGGCATTATACAAGTCAATTTTAAGTGCTAATAATGTTATTGAAAATTCAAAAAGTCCTAACGAGGTTGGAGAAGCTAGGTTTTTAAGGGCTTTGTCATACTTTAAGTTAGTTCAAGTTTTTGGTGATGTTTCTGTAAATCTAGAACCAATTCCAAATCCATCAGATAAGTCAATCTTACCTCGGCAAGCCGCCTCAAGTGTATACAACAATGTTATTATACCTGACCTGCAAGCTGCTATTGGAGTTTTAAGCCCACAAATAGAAGATGGTAGAGCATCCAAGCTTGCCGCTCAAGGCTTACTAGGCAAAGTTTATATGCACTTAGGTGATTTTTTTAATGCTGAATTACAATTAGCAGAAGTGGTTAACAATGCGGCTGCTGCTGGTGTTAGCTTGCAAGGAAATTTTGCAGATATTTTTGGAGAAAGTAATGACTTAAACTCCGAAATATTATTTGCTACCCAAATCAATAGTTCCATCAATGATGAATATGGGTTTTCCGATTTCTGGGTTTGGTATGCAGGATTAGATACAAAATCTTTAACCCCTATTGACCCTAATGAAGGACCAACTATTATTGCAGCATTTGATGCGAGTCCTGGTGATTTAAGAAGAGATATTACCATAGATACAGCTAGTCTAGCTTCTCCAAAGTTTCCACAAACTGGTGGCCCTGACCATGATTGGATTGAATTGCGATTGGCTGATGTTATTTTACTGTATGCAGAGGCACTTAATGAAAATGGTGCTACACCTGCGGTTTCATTAGCTCAGTTAGATGCCATTAGGCTACGAGCAGGATTAAATCCACTAGATCCAAATGTAATTGACACACAAGCTAAAGTTAGGGAGGCCATTTACGCTGAAAGAAGACTTGAACTAGCTTTTGAGGGTCATAGATGGTTTGATTTGGTAAGAACAGGAACAGTTGATGCAGCCATGGGGCAAACGGTAAATCCAAACTATTATTTGTTCCCAATACCAGTATCGGAAGTATTAGCAAGCTTTAATGTAATAACGCAAAATCCGGGTTACTAATTAATAATTGAAACCACAATTCTAAATAAGAAAACTAAAAGATTAATTACCATCCCTTTGGATACCAATTTTGGTTATTCGTTTTTAAAAAAGGGTTGAAGTTGGGGTGGTTAATTTCTTTTAGAAAACTAAAAATCAACTAAAATTCAAAATTTAATGAATCGTTCGAGTAGCAAATATATTCTTGATAAAGACAAAGATTGGGAAGAATTAGGAGGCGGAGTCTCACGAAAAATCTTAGGATATGATAACCAAATTATGATGGTTAGAGTAAAATTTGAGAAAGGTGCTGTCGGTTCTCCTCACCAACATTTTCACACACAATCTACCTATTGTGTATCAGGAAAATTTGAATTTGAAATAGATGGTTTCAAGCAAATTATTCAAGCAGGTGATGGTGTGTATATAGAGCCTAATCTCATGCATAGTGCTATTTGCCTTGAAGAGGGAATGTTAATCGATGTGTTTAGTCCGATAAGAGAAGATTTTATGGATGGTAGTGCGGTATCATATTTTGGGGGTAAAGACGAATTATGAAATTAAAAGGACTTAGATGGTGGATTATTGGTCTAATTTTTATTGCTACGGTAATAAACTACATTGACCGCACAGCCTTTGCTTTATTATGGCCTGAAATGGGCGAAGAGTTGGGCATGGATAAGTCAGATTATGCCATTATGCTAAATGTATTTATGGCTTGTTATGCGGCCGGTAAGTTTTTATCTGGTAGGTTATATGATAAGATTGGAACTCGTTTAGGATTTACGCTATCAATTATTGTTTGGTCTATTGCCTCTGCTTTTCATGCAGTGGCTCGAGGAATTATTACACTTTCCATATTTAGAGGATTATTGGGCTTAGGAGAAGCAGGTAATTGGCCTGGAGCTGTTAAAAGTAATGGAGAATGGTTTCCTATTAAAGAAAGAGCTCTTGCTCAAGGAATATTCAATGCAGGGGCATCAATTGGAAACGTTATTGCTCCTGTTATCATCGTCTTTTTGTATTCAATTTTTGGTTGGAAAACAACCTATATAATTCTTGGAGGAATCGGTGTATTATGGATTGTACCATGGTTGGTGATTAATAAAACCACTGCTGATAAACATCCTTGGATTACTGAAAAGGAAAGAAGTTTAATTCTCTCCGATCAAATTCAGAGTAAATCTGAACAAGAGGAAACAGAAAAGCCACAGCAAAGCGGCTTGTCAGTAGGTAAATTATTGAAGTACAAACAATCGTGGGGTGTATTAAGTTGCAGACTCTTTATCGAACCAATTTGGTGGTTTTTCGCAGGATGGATGCCTATTTATCTAAACGATAAGTTTAATTTGAGTATTGAAGAAATAGCAAATACCATGTGGATTTCTTATCTGATTGCCGCAGCAGGTAGCATTTTAGGGGGAATGTTTGTAAAGCAAATGATAAAAAGCTATTCGCTTGATGTATCAAGAAAGGCAAGTATAAGCATAGGAGGGCTTTTGGTGCTTATCGCATTTGTTAGCATCATCACTTTGGTTAAAGAAAACAACTTCATGTTGTTCATTTATCTGGCAGGCTTAGCCTTATTCGGCTTTCAATTTGCAATCGGTAACATTCAAACGCTAGCTAGCGACCTTTTTAGTGGGCCTTCGGTAGGAACATTAGCAGGCCTTGCTGGAACAGTAGCAGCTGTTTCACCCATGATTATGAACTGGTTTTTAGGACAAATCACCTCAGGTGGCTCTTATACACCTGCATTTGTCGTAATCTCTATTTCAGTGGGACTAGGGGTATTGTCTATTTTCTATTTTATTAAAAAGATTGAACCCATAAAGTAAAACGAAAAAATAAATCAAAAAATAAAAAACAAATCACAGTAAAACTAAAAGTAATGAAAGCAAATAATGGTAAAGTAGCAGTTGTAACAGGAGCAACAGGAGGGATTGGATTTCAAGTAGCCAAGCGATTAGGCGAAGAGGGATATACCGTAATCCTAAATGGAATCGACAACACTCAAGGTGCTGAAAGATTAAGTGAATTGACCGAAGCAGGTATTAAAGCCGAATATTATGGTTTTGATGTAACCAATGAGTCTGAAGTCAATGAGAACATTCAAAATATTGGCAATAAGTATGGTAAAATTGATGTGATTGTTAATAATGCCGGAGGATTAGGCGGAAGAATGAGGTTTGAGGAAATGACTACAGAATTCTACCGATCTGTTATGGCCTTAAATTTAGATTCAACTTTCTTTGTTTCAAGAGCTGCAATTCCTTTTCTAAAAAAGGGAGAAGACGCAACGATAATAAATTACACTTCTAATGCAGGTTGGAATGCCGGAGGCCCTGGTGCTGGTATTTATGGTACTTCAAAGGCAGCAGTGCATACCATTACGAGAGCCTTAGCTAAAGATTTAGCAGAGTATGGCATTCGTGTGAATGCTGTTTCTCCGGGTACTATTGATACAGACTTCCACAAACAAATAAAAACCACAAAGCCAGAAGTTTTTGCTTCGTGGAAAAATAACATCATGTTAGGAAGACTAGGCCAAGCAGAAGAAGTAGCTGCAGTGGTTGCCTTTTTAGCAAGTAAAGATGCCTCATTTATTACTGCTGAAACCATTCAAATAGGTGGTGGACAAGCTTTAGGTATTTAATTCATCAATTAAAAAGATTAAAAATGAAAAGAGTAGTTACTTTCGGAGAGATAATGCTTCGCTTATCGCCTCCAGGATTTTTAAGGTTTTCACAAACCAATTCGTTTGATGTTGTTTATGGAGGAGGAGAGTCAAATGTGGCTGTTTCATTAGCCAATTATGGTGTTCCTGTTAGTTTTGTTAGCCGACTTCCAAATAATGATATTGGCCAATGTGCACTCATGGAGATGAGAAAAAGAGGAGTTGATACAAATCATATAGTTTGGGGAGGTGATCGTTTAGGAATTTATTTTCTTGAAACTGGTGCTGTTTCCAGAGGTAGTAAAGTGGTTTATGATCGAGCTCATTCAGCAATAGCTGAAATAGAAACAGGTATGGTTGATTGGGATGGGGTATTTGAAGGAGCAGATTGGTTTCATTGGACGGGAATTACTCCGGCCATTTCGCAAGGGGCTGCTGATGTTTGTTTAGAGGCAGTGAAAGCTGCAAGTGAAAGAGGTATAACAATCTCTACTGATCTAAATTACCGCAGTAAATTATGGAAATATGGTGGTGATCGAGAAGCCATTATGACTGAACTTACAAGCTATTGTGACATTATTCTTGGTAATGAAGAAGACGCTGAAAAGCACTTCGGTATTAAACCTGAAGGCTTAGATATTACCATGCAAGGTCATGAGGTAAAAGCAGAGGCTTTTTTATCGGTTTGTCAGCAAATGTTGAAAAAGTTCCCCAAGGCAAAAAAGGTGATTACAACGCTAAGAGGCTCTATTTCTGCTTCGCATAATACATGGGCCGGAGTATTGTATGATGGTAATAAAATGTACGAATCAGCTCAATATCAAATTACTGATATTGTTGATAGAGTAGGTGGCGGTGATTCTTTCATGGGAGGATTAATTTATGGTCTGTTAAAATATCCTGAAGATGATCAGAATGCATTGGATTTTGCCGTTGCAGCATCTTGTTTAAAGCACACCATAAAAGGCGATGCCAATTTAGTTACAATCGAAGAAGTTGAAAAACTTCTTAGCGGAGATGCTTCAGGTAGAGTTTCAAGATAAAAATAGAACAATGGTTAAGAATATTACTGAACTAATTCAAAAAACAAAGGTAATTCCGCTTTTTTACGAAGCTGATACTTTGGTTGCTTGCCAACTGATAGATGCTTGCTACAAAGGTGGTGCAAGAGTAATTGAGTTTACCAACAGAGGTGATAAAGCACAACTTGTGTTTGCTAACCTCTTGGAGTATTGTCAAGAAAAATATCCAGATTTGGCTATCGGCATAGGGTCTATTGCAACAGCAGAACAGGCCGAACTATTTATAGAACTTGGAGCACACTTTTTAGTTTCTCCATTTATTGATGAAGAGATTGCAGACTATTGTAAAAAGAGAAATGTCTTTTGGACAGGAGGATGTGCTACTTTAACAGAAATGAATCATGCTCACAAATGGGGAGTCCCCGTTATGAAAGCTTTTCCGGGTAATTTACTAGGGCCTAATTACATAAAGTCTGCTTTAGCTCCTTGTCCGTGGTTGAAAATAATGCCAACTGGTGGTGTGAAACCTGAAGAAGAAAACCTGAAATCATGGTTCAATGCAGGTGCTATTGCAGTTGGAATGGGGTCTCAACTTTTTGTAAAAAACCAAGATGGAGAATTTGATTATGAAAAGATAACTTCTCTCCTTAGTAACAGTATTCAAGTAGCACAGCAATTCAATTAATTGCTTTTTCTAATTTAATAATTCAAATGAAGAATCATTCTATATTTTATTTGACCATCATAGGACTGTTTCAGTTTTTCACGAGTTGTGAAAATACAGCATCTAAAGGGGTAAAAGTTTCCAACGCCAATGCTCAAGATACCGGTTTTGAAAATTTTTTTGAACATTGGAATTTAATTCTTGGAGATGGCAGCAATGCAGGTGTTCCAATAGATTTTCAACATGAGGATTATTTTTTTAGAACTGAAGACTCAACAACAACTTGGTATGCGTTTAAAACACCTAATGTAGGTAATACGCATGGTACTTCAAACAATACACGAACAGAGTTAGCTCAAACTAAGAAGTGGTTTCCAAAAGATAAAGCTCGCTTAAGTGCCACGCTTAAAGTAATGAATGTTTCATCAAGTGGAGATGCTAGAGTTCCTGCTTCTTATTCTGTTGTTGTAGGTCAAATTCATAGTGCTGATGGACATGAAAATGAACCTTTAAAGATTTTTTACAAGAAATTTCCCGGTCATACTAAAGGTTCAGTCTTTTGGAATTATGAGATTAATACGCAAGGCGATGATAATTCAAAACGATGGGATGTTTCTTACCCAGTTTGGGGTTATGACTTTTCTATGGCTGGAGAAACCGAATCTACTTTTCCTGAAGAACCTGAAAGTGGTATTGAGTTAGGAGAAGAATTTAGTTATGAAGTTAAAGTAGAAGGTGGGATAATGTATCTTACTTTTTCTTCAGAAGGGCATGAAACTAAAACGTTTACAAAGAATTTAGTTGAATCTGAATTTATCCAAAAAGAACAAGCACCAGAGCAAGTCGTTAATTTGTTCTTTCCTGCAGGACAGAATGGAGTGGAAAGAGAGAATGCCTATGCCGAAGAAGGGATATTTTTCAAGCTAGGTGCATACAATCAGACCAATGGAAAAAGTCGAAAAGAGAATAAGATTTGGTGTACCAATGGAGAAAGCAATCAAGGAAATGTTCAAGCACAATATGAAGATGGCAACTATGCTGAAGTATGGTTTAAAAAGGCAGAAATAAAAGTTAGTGAAACAGCTTTTTCAAATGCGGAATACTTTAATAAAAATGATGGCTTTAATCAGAAAGTGATATATCCAAATACCATAATCCCATTTATGGAAAAGTTTAAAATATTATTAGGAAATGGAGAAAGTATTGAGAATTTGATCGATTTTCAGCATCCTGACTTCTTTTATACGGCAATAGATGGCACAAGACATTGGGTAGTTTATAAAACACCAAATTCAGGAATAACCTCAGAAAACTCGAAAAATACACGCTCAGAATTGCAAGAAAAAAGAGAGTGGACTCCAGAAGAAGGAGGTAAGCTAACAGGCGTATGTAAAGTCATGCAAGTATCTGAAACAGGAGATGCAAGAGTAGCAGCCGCTTTTTCAACCGTTGTTGGGCAAATACATAGTGGTGAGGGACATGAAAATGAACCGTTGAAAATTTTTTACAAAAAGTTTCCTGGTCATACGAAAGGATCCGTTTTTTGGAACTACGAGATTAATACAGCAGGGGAGGACAATGGCAAAAGATGGGATTTTTCAACTCCTGTATGGGGCTACGATATGTCGGTAGTTGGTAAATCTGCAAATGAGTATCCAATTGAACCAGAAGAAGGGATAGAGCTTGGTGAAGAGTTTAGCTATGAAATTAATGTTTTTGAAGGAATTATGTATTTAACGTTTACTTCGGAAGGACATGAGACTAGAACGTTTACCAAGAATTTAATTTCTTCGGAATACACCGAAAAAGAAAACATACCTGAACAAGTAAAAAAGCTATTTGTGCCTATGGGACAAGATGGTGTTGAACGTCAAAACGCCTATGCCGGAGAATTGATTTATTTTAAACAAGGGGTTTATAATCAAGTAAATGGAATGGATCCGAATTTGAATCAGGTTTGGTATACAGGAGCAAATACTTTCGGTGGTGATATTAAAAAGCAATATGAAAAGGGTTGCTATGCTGAAGTTTGGTTTAGAAGTGCTTCTATAGGCCCGGGAACACCACCTTTACAATAAACAGAGCGATTACTTACTTAATTATCTTAAATAATGACTTTTTATAAGTAGAGGCAGTAACTCCTGTAAACTTTTTGAATTGCTTATTAAAATGCGAAAAGTTATTAAAACCTGTAGCAATTGCAATTTCTGTAATGCTTTTATTTTCTGCTGAGATTTGTTGCATGGCTTCTTTAATTCGGAACTCATTTACAAACTGTGTAAAGGTTTTTTTAGTGTACTTTTTAAAGAATCGACAAAAAGCTGGTTCAGTCATATTTACAAGCTGGCAAACTTTACTTAATTGAATTGGCAAATCATAGTTTTCTTTTACAAATTGATAAACACGATCAATTCGGTCATCATCCATATTCTGAACTAAAAGAGTCATGCCTGCTGCATTCAATAATTTATATTCTTCAGATTTTGATAAGGATTCTAATATTTTAAGTAAACATAATAATCTCTCAAATTGATTCTTTCTATGCATGGCTTCTAACGCTCTTCCTGCTGCTTCTTTTGTTTTTCCATGAAAAGCGATTCCTGCTTTTGATTTCTCGATTAAAGATTCAATGGATTTTAATTCAGGCATTGATTTTGCCGAATTTTTTATGATATCATATTTAAATTGAACGACAATTTCTTTATTGACATTATGTAAACCAAAGTCGTAGCCAAAGTGGGGAATGTTAGGACCAATTAATAATAAGTCTCCTCCTTGAAAATTAGAAATATGATTTCCCACATATCTTTTGCCACTTCCTTCTTTTATAAATACCAATTCAACTTCAGGATGATAATGCCAATAGGCTTTTGCATCAGGTTGTCTTTTGGTGTAGCGAGAGTACTTTAAAGAGGAACCTAAATCAAGTTCAACTTTCTTTAAAGGAGGTATAATGTAATGCTTATAACTGTCCAATTTAACAAGGTGTTCTATTTTATCTAAAAAGTATTCTAAATTAACATAATGAGTTAATATAGTGTCTAAATATACGAATTGTGGGATTGAATTTAAACTGCATTTGTTGAATATTTGGAGACGAATTAAGAAATGCTAATTGTTGTATTTGCAGGCATTTAAAGAGCCTTCTTTTAGCTAAAACAATTAGAAGAAATCAATAAACTTATACTATGACTAAACTAAGAGTAGCAATAAACGGCTTCGGCAGAATCGGCAGGTTGTGTTTTCGAAACATGATACAAGATAATCAATTTGAAGTGGTTGCCATCAATGATTTGGCAGATGTCAAAATACTTTCTCATCTATTAAAATATGATTCAGTTCATGGAAAGTTAGATACCAATGTTTCTGTTTCAGATACATTTATGTTGTTGGATGGTCATAAAGTGCAAGTTTGTAAAGAAAAGGATCCTTCACAGTTACCATGGGAAGAGTTAAAGGTAGATGTAGTTATTGAGTCAACAGGAGTATTTACCAATGAGGAAGGGGCCAGAAAACATTTAACAGCTGGAGCCAAAAAAGTGGTTATTTCAGCACCCGCCAAAGGAAATATTAAAACCATTGTGTTGGGCGTCAATCAACAAGAGTTGAAAGCAAGTGATGAAATAGTATCAAACGCTTCGTGCACAACAAATTGCTTAGCTCCCCTTGTAAAAGTAGTTGATGATAGTTTTGGCATAGAAAAAGGCTATTTATCAACTATTCATGCCTACACTTCAGACCAGAATATTCAAGATGCCCCTCATCGAGATTTTAGAAGGTCTCGAGCAGCAGCACTTTCAATAATTCCAACAACTACTGGTGCTGCTAGTGCTGTAGGAAAGGTTTTGCCTCATTTAGAAGGAAAGTTAGATGGAATGGCCATGCGCGTTCCTATTCCCGATGGATCAATGGTTGATTTTACGGCAATTTTAAAATGCACTACCACGAAAGAAGAGCTTAATGATAGATTTATTTCCGCTTCTGAGAACAGTTTAAAAGGAATTATTGAGTACTCTATTGAGCCATTGGTGTCAGCAGATATTTTAGGAAATGCTCACTCTGCCATTGTTGATTCGCAATTTACAGCCGTTAATGGAAACTTGGTGAAAATTGTAGCATGGTATGATAATGAATACGCTTATTCTTGTCGAGCAGTAGAGCTAGTTAGTTTGATCGCTAAACTGGAAATATAGTGTTACGTCAAGCGAATAAGAAAGGTATCAAAAGAGCAATACCTAAGCTAAAGGGCAGAAATAGAATTCAATTTGCAAATACGATTCCACAAAATAGTTATCACGAATTTGTGAATTTTTACCAGATAAAGACACAATTTAACCGAGTTCAATCAAATAGATACTCCAAGGATATTCTGAAGTATGAATTAGAAATTCACAACAAAAAACTTCATCTCTTATTACTTAAGAACAGGATTGTTGTCAAAAGCTAATTTAAAAAAGGTAGCAAGAATAGTGTTAGATATTCTGAATATCTACCTTTTGAATGATTGATTATTTGGTAATTGATGTTAGACAACCTTTAAGTATAAAAAAAGGGCTTTGAATTTTCAAAGCCCTTTTTCTATTTTAGGTTTGAATCTCTATTGTAAAATCAACTTTTTACTGATGGTTTTCTCTCCATCTTTTATGGATATGAAGTATAATCCTTTAGGTTGATTTTCAAAATCAAAACGCTTATTTTTAAGTTGGTTTGAATCCTTAAACAACTAATGATGTACAAGTTTTCCTTGAACATTATAAATAAAGAGTGTTACCTCATGATTGAAAGCTGTATATTGAATCGAAAATTGACTTTTAGCAGGGTTTGGAACAATCAAAAATTCGTTTCGTTCAGCATTTATTTCTGATACACTGATAATTAATTTACAGATTGTTAAATCGCTGTATCTCATGGGGAATATTTGATACTCTTCTGTAAAAGGAGTACCCGCATCATATTGTCCTCCAATTCCTAAAAGTCCACAAATGGTATCACCTTGATTAATTGTGCTACCTATGTTTAAGGAGTCATCAATATCAGTTTCAGAGTCAATTCTCATAATTAAGGTATCAACTCCATTGGTAATATCAATATTATAAGAGCTAGTACCACTCGCATTTAATGCTACATAATTACCTGGAACGCTCAACCATTTTGATTCGGAAGGTTCTTAAAGAACATTGACTACCATCTTGGTAGGTGGTTTTTTCTCTAACTGTTAGATTAAGTTCTTTAACAAGTTGTATGATTTTATGAATACTATCTTCATCAATATGTTATGCTGCATTAATTATTTTAGGAAGCGATTAAAGATATGTGGAATTGTTAATTATAGCTTCTTTACATTAATCAGCATTGAAGTTTGACAAGTAAATTTAAATCCCCTATTGACAGTATTGAATATAAAAACCACATAGTTAATCACTATGTGGTTATGATAGGTTTAATTTACTCTATTAGTTAGTGGATATAAAATTTTGTTGGCTTCTTTAATCCTTCAATAAGTAGTATATATAGTCCACTTGGTAAATTTCTTACGCTTATTAAGTTTTTGTTTAAATTCATTTTATCATGAATCATAACATTTCCTGTAGAAACTTGAACAATCTTATAAGAAGCATTTTTAATTGTATTGTAAATTTCAATTTGTTTCGTTGAAGGCAAATAAATCCATTTTGTAAATTGATGCTCTATGATTGAGGGCTGCTCTTTTTCTTTTGATCTTAAGTCCGGGCTATGAGGGTCAATGGGTTCGTCAGGAGCTTCTTCGTAAACAGTTAGATCTCTCTCTGCTATTAGGAATTCAAGCTCACTTCTAACATCGTTACAAGGACTATTACAAGGGGATGACTCTGCTATGAAAGAAACTCCATTTTCAGTCTTGAAACCTGCTCCAAGTAGTATGTTGTTAGCACGAAAGTGAACAGATGTATTATTAGTAATCGTAACATTGGAAGAAGTTTGTATTGTTCCTGAGCTAAAATATTGACCATCATAAGACCTTGAGCCAATTGATGATGGGTTTAACATTCCATTTACGTTAATACTAGTATGTAGATCATTTGCATTTTGAAAGTAATAGCCCTGCTTACAAGGTTCAAATCCACTAAGTCCAAGCATTTCCAGAGAACTAGCGTGAGGGTTAAGGTTTCTTTTTAATTGGTGAAACTGATTTGGAATGTTATCCCAAGCCACCTCTAATCTTGTTGCGTAATAACTTTGATTCGGATCACAGTTTGTTAAAATAGGTGGTCCTTGAGATTGAATTCCAACTACTCTGTTATTTTGATTAAGCATAGGTGCTCCCGAAGAACCTCCTTCCATATGTCCTTGAGATAATTCTAATTCCCACTTTTTCCCTGTGTATCTTCTAGGTTGTTTGTCATAAAAGGAAATTTTCTTTAAGTCGGTCCTAGGATGGTGAATAAATGAACCTCTTTCTGGTCGTTCCTTTTTTGCATAATATCCATTGTAATAAACTTTATAATCAATTGGAGGTCTTTCATTTAATTCAACAAGAGCAAACTCTCCTTGTCCATTCTCAAGAAAGGCTACCAAGGTCGCTCCAATTACAAAATCAGCATCTAATCCTGCTTGATATGGAGGCGTTTCGGGATTACAATTAACAGCTTGGAAGTTAAATATAAAAGCCATTTGACTTAAAGCAGTTAATTCTTCATCATCAATTTCTCTTGCATTTGGATTGTTAAAGTTTACTGAATGCCCTGCCAATAATACATAGGGCCTACCATCATGTCTTTCATTAACAATCAAAGAACCTGTTGCTCTTGATTCATAAATTCCTTGGTCATTTAAAGTTGCAATTAAACAAACGGACCTTATTTGATTACACCATTCATCCTCATAACAAACAACATTCTCAGAGCATCCAGAATTTATACCAAAGCCATTATCGAAAGTTTGAGCTCCTGAGTAATGTATTGGAAATATAATGAGGATAAAATAGATGAACAAGTTTAAATTCCTTAGAAATATTAAATTTAAATTCAATGTTTCAAGTCCTATTAAATTTTCATACTGTACATTACTTTTTATTAAAAGTAATCTGCAAAGTTGCTTTCTTATATGGGAATTCATAATTATAATTTTGTTTCAATAAGTTCATCTATTAACTTCTGTTGCTCTTGAATTGCTTTTATTAAGATAGGAATAAGCATTCCGTATTTTATAGAATAAAGGTCTTCTTCTTCGTTGTAGGTAACAGCTTCAGGATAAATTTTAGCAACATCCTGTGCAAGTAATCCTATTTGATTTTTTCCAGAGTTTATAATTACTTGCTTTTTAGATTCAGGAAGAGCATTATCTAATGGTGTGTTAAAGTCATAGCGTACTGGCTTTAATAATCTCAATTGTGATAGGGAAGATTCTAGAGGTTTAATATTTGACTTTAGTCTTTTGTCTGAACTTATTGAAACAAAATTATAACTATGTACTTCATTTGAATAAACTCTCCAAAAAGGGGCACTTGCATTACCTAGCCAAGCAGAATTTCCAAATGCACATTTTATTATAGGTTCATTAAACGGACCACCACCTCCTACATTGTTGTTGTAATTTTCAAAAAATAATCCTTTTATTGCAGGAAAGCATCTAAGTTGAGTTGAGTTTTCTACATAAAAGTTTTCAGATGGAGTGGTTGAGCTACCTACAGAAACATTATTATTTGGATGAACTTCGAGTTGACAAAAACCAACAGTTGCAATTAATATTAAAGAGAAAGTAATTACTAATTTTTTCATGATATTTATTTAAGATTTATATTTTAAAATTATTTATGGAACTTACTTTATTAGAATTACTTTTATTATTTGAACAGTTTGACTTAGTATTTGACCTTTTTTAGTGACTATTTGATTAGTAGCTAAAAAGTATATTTACCATGTCTTGAAAAAACTCCTCTTCCTTCTTTTTTGCGGTTTTATGCAACAAATGAGCTTTGCCCAACATGATTTGTATGTAGGTGCAGAATTGATGGGCGGAATACTAGGCGGGACAGCATTAAATGATAATCTGCTAAATCAAAAGAATTATTCTCCAACTGCCGGTGGGCAATTAAATATTCATTTTCGATTATTTGATTTCATAGGCTTGGAAGCGGGTATCGGACAGCATTGGAATAGAATTAGACTGAGAGATGATGATTTTGAAAGTGAGGCGGAAGATTTCTCAATCCGTATAAAAAATACCCATTGGCATTGGAATTATTATGCGGCTGTTTCCACTTACTTTCGAATCAAAAAAACAGACTCTTACCTATATGGCAAATTGGCCTTTTCAAAGAATTTTTACGGAAGTGGAAGTGTCAACCAATCAGAATCTTTTGGAATTAGTCGTTTAAATATAGACCGAAGGTTAGATTTCTCTACCAGCTATCAAGCTTCTAACACTTCTTTTATTCCTGAAATTGGAATTCAACATAAGTTTTACAAAGGCAATGTGTTGAGTTTGGGTTTACGCTATAATATTGGTCAATCAGAAGCCTTCTCCAGCGAGTATAAAGTAACTGATCAAGTTTCACAAACTGTTCAAACGGATCAATTGTCTTCCAATGGCAATTCATTTGCCTTAACGCTACGTTTCGATTATCGCTTAAAACATTTCGATAAAAAAGAAAAAGTGAAGAAGTTCAATTTGGATGAAGTCGTACTTGATGTCAGTAAGCAGGATTCCATAGTTGAAGTGCCTCAAGTGGATACACTGCCACCCAAGGAGTTAAGTGATAGAGAGTTGGTCGTTAGAGATAAAATTACAGTGCATTCAGCCAAAGTAAAAGTTGAAATTTGGGATCACCAAACGGTTGATGGAGATCGAGTTTCTTTGAATTTAAATAATGAGTGGATCATTGAAGATTATGAATTGAGAAAAAAGAAGCTGACCTTAGAATTGGAGCTAAAAGAAGGCTTAAACACCTTTGTGCTTTATGCGCTTAATTTGGGTAAAATTGCACCCAATACGGCAGCTCTAATTGTTGATGATGGGGATAAAAAACACCGCTTAACCCTACAGTCCAATTTAAAGGAAAGTGGAACGCTTCAAATCAAATATAAAGTCAAAAAGGATGAAAAATAGAAGCTTTCTTTACGTTCTGATTGTGCTTTCAATGTGGACTTGCACAGACAAGTCTATTGATTTGGATATAGTTCAAGACAATTGCAAACGCTTTAAAATTAAGACACCTTCCTATCAATTGATTGAAGATCCTTGTAATGGTTCAGTGAAGTTAAGAGCGGTTGTTCAATTTGAATTTAATCAGTTTTCTGAATGTTTGAATCAACTCAATAATTATCCCATCTTTTATCAAAGTGATAATTCCTCATTTGAAGCTTTATTGTACACCGCAGTTGTAAATAGGGAAGAGTTGATTATTCAAGATAATCAAGTCAGCTATGAGTTTGAAGTTGAGTTTGCGAACCAAACAGAGGCTCAGAGATTAAATCATATCATTTTAGATTTTGATACCCAAGATGAATTGGGAGTTAAGGGAAATAAACTACAAATTAGAATCAATACATCTTGCTCTGTACTTGGACCTAATTCTTATACCGTAAACTCCAATGAAATAGATATTCCTGTCACTCAAAACTTTTTTACCATTCGTTTATGGGACAATGCTGCTGAAGATGGTGATATTGTATCTGTGTATTTAAATGGTCAATGGATTATTGAAAATCACACCCTAACCAAAGCGGGAACTGATTTTACATTTTCTACATCACTGCTTCAATCAGGTGCCAATGATTTGGTAGTTTTTGCATTAAACGAAGGCTCTTCAGGCCCTAATACGGTAAGTATTGCTGTAAATGGCGTTGAGATTAAAAACTTTAGTCCAGGTTTACTAACCGGTGAGGCTGTTCGAATTAATTTACTTTAAAATTGTTTTACCGGACTAAATTAATATAGCCTTCTAATGCCTTTTCTTCATCTCTCCATGTGGAAACTCGAACTTTAAACACATACAAGTCATTATTTTGGATTTTTCCTTTGTATGTGCCGTCCCATCCTTCTTCCAAATTATTTGTCTCAAAAACCAATTCTCCCCATCGGTTAAATATTTGATAAGATAAAAGCTCTCGAATTCCCCATCCTTCCACATAAATGATGTCGTTTACACCATCACCATTAGGCGTAAAGGTGGTTGGCATTTTAATGAATGTTTCAGGGTGCACGTCTACAATAAAATCAACATCGTAATTGAAACAGTTGAGTTTGTCAGCAATTAGTAGATTGTATTCTACCTTTTCCAAAGGTTGCACAGAAGGAGGGAAGCAATCTAAACAACTCAAGCCATCAGTAGGAGTCCAGGTGTAATTGTACAAGCCTGCATCGGCATAAATGGGTAAGTCAATTTGGTCTCCAACCACAATGATGGTGTCAAAATCTTCTAGACGGAGATCATTAATCACAGCAAGTGTATCTGTATCGCTAGCAATACAGCCATTGGTATCAATTACATCAAGTTGAAATTTAGTGGTTAGAATGGGTGAAACGTCTAGTATAGCTGAATCAGTCAAGTTGATGTTTAAACTTGGTTCAGCTGTCCAGCTGTAAATCCAAGAAGTATCGTTTACTGAACTAATTACTTGAGTCGTTTCTCCCTCACAAATCGTATCTGTACTTATCGTAAATTCAGGATTTGGATATAAAATGACTCTCTTTGTTGTGCTATCATTACAATTTAAATTGTTGTTTCTTGCAGTTAAGGTAATATCATAAATTCCTGCTGAATCATATTCATAAATAAATTGATTTCCCATTTGAGTGCTATTGCCATCACCAAAGTCCCAAGTCCATTCTGTAGCACGATTGGAAACATTGGTAAGCTGAAGAGGTGCGAAACAAAAGGCCGTATCTATTTCATCATTACGTTGAAAATCGGCAATTACTTGGTAAATATTGATAACCGTGTCAATTGTTGAGGGACAAGAACCATCTGCATTGGATAAAATCAATTTAGCAAAAGTTTGACCTGAAGGAGGCACAAAAGTATACTGATGGGAAACTGGACTTACATTGCTCAAGGTAGTACCATCTCCAAAATCCCAAACATATTGTTCCACATCAGCAGTGTCTTTTATGGTAAATAATACTGAATCAAGACGACATATGGTATCCATCCCTAAATCGGTTGAAAAATTACCAGTAGGTCCTTTCACTCTTAAAATACGACTGATGCTATCTTCACATCCGAAGGGTGGGTCCATGGTTACTTTCATAGTAACTACATAGTCTCTATTATCAATATATACGGTACCGGGGTTTTGGAAATTGGAGCTTCTCCCATTTCCAAAATTCCAAGAATATGTAAGGTTGCGATTACTGATGGTTGTATCCGTAAAAATGACATTTTCATTGGGACAGATGAATTTTGAACTATCATTGGATGTAAAAAAGCCCGCAACAGGATTGTTTTCTACTTGCACATTCATATTGTAGCTATTCTGGCAACCACTACTATTCTCTTCAATCAATAGCTGTGCAGTGTAATTCCCAGCATTTGGGTAGAGGTAATGCGGATTTTGTTGGGTAGAAGTATCTCCATTTCCAAACTGCCATAGGAAATTTAAATTTGAACCTTGACTTGTAAAATCCGTGGCAGAAAAGAAGGTTGAGTCACCTAAACACAGCGTATTATCAACAATGGCATAGTTAGATGTTGGAATATACATGTTAATGAACTTCATTAAAGTGTCCTTACAACCGAGTGCATCCGTTGCTATTAATTGAACTGTGTCAATTGGTTTAAAGCTGTTATAATTATGGATTATATCTTTGGTAGAATAGGAGGTGCCGTTTCCAAGATTCCAATCCCATTGAATAAGTGTAGTGTCTGCTGTTGATTGGTTGGTTACATTTACAGTAGCCGGTGCACAAATAGAACTGTCACTTATTGTGAAATCGGCTGTAACTCCATAAATATCTATACTTTGGGTAAGGGTATCTCTACAACCACTAAAATCTTTTACAACTAACGTAATTTCTTGCTTTCCGGTTAGGTTAAATCGAACAGAATCAATGCTATTAGAAGTTGTGATTGGGCGCATGGTTGAATCGCTAAAACTCCATGTATAACCATCATAACAGTTTTCATATACATTATTTGAGGCGCTTGCATTTAATATATGTGGCACACCTTTACATGCAATGGTATCGAAGGTAAAATCAGCCTTAATTTCTCGAACTCGGATAAGAACTGTATCATAGTCGATGGGACAGGGAGAGTTTAAACGCTCAACTTTTAATATGACTTGATAATCTCCTGTAGCGCTGTATTCGTGTCTTGGGTTTGAAAGAATAGATGTGTCTCCATCTCCAAATTGCCAATGAACACGATCAACATTTACGCTAGAATCATAAAATTGCACAACCAAAGCAGAGTCGCAATAATTTCGATATTCAATTTGTGCTCTGGGCTGTTGACAAATGATTGGCGGATTCAAATTTACGGTTGAGGGGCAACCATTATATTCACCGCTTAAACTAATTGTTGTTCCCAATTGATTGATATCATATACAAATTGAACCGATGAAGAATCATTGGGGTTCGGAATTGTGCCATTGCCATTACTAAACCGCCAAGTTTTAACACTGTCTGCATTTCCATTTAAAACTGCTCCAGTAAGCGTAATTGTATCCCCAGGACATACGGTAGTAGGTGAAGCACTTAGTGAAAGGTCAATTTGGTCACCCACTTCAATAGGAGTTAAAAAAGAAGTATCTGTACAACCACTTAAGGTCGTTACAACCAAATAAGATTGGTAAATACCTGCTTGATTATAGGTATGTGTTACAGAAGTATCTAGATTAGATACTAGTGAAATGCCATCTCCAAAAAACCATTCCCACTTCACCAAAGAATCTTCTGTAAGAAATTGACTAGAATCACTGAAAGTGACATCTAATGGAAGACAACCATTCACCTTGTTTGGCATCAATAAGGCCGTTGGTCTAAATAGGGTATCACTTCGTGTAACCGTATCTTTACAGCCAAAGTTGGTTGAAACAATGAGCGTTGTTTCTAAATAATCATATTGGTGAATAATGTATGGGTTTTCTCCATTTTTAAAAGGAAAAGTATGCGTTGGTGATTTTTCAATAGATGTGTCTTGGCCATTAAAATCCCATTGATAATTTAGGCCGATTTCTAAGGCATCATAAGAAATGGTAAAAGGCAATTGACAACCAAACTGTGGTGTTGATACAAAGTCTGCTTTTGGATTTTGAACATACGTATTGATTGTTGTATCTGCTGAACAATTACCTACTTGAATATTTATACTTATTGTTTTATCTCCCGGAGTTCTGAATGCTATAATCGGATTATCTGGAGAAGCAAATCCTAAAAATGTACCGCCTCCAAAATCCCAGTTTATTGCACCACTAGAAGATAAATTAATGATAGTATTTCCTTCTCCTAAACAAACGGTATCAGGAAACTGAATATCTGCAATTGGGGAACCTACGGACACTATACGTGAAGCGCTTGATGAGCAATTATTAGTGTCGGTAGCAGTAAGTGAAACGTTGTATATACCATCCTGAGTATAATTAGCATCGGGGGGATTCGTACTAGTCGATGTGGTTCCATTTCCTAAATCCCATTGATAACTGAGTGGAGAATTAGCAGATGAAGTATTATTAAAACTAACACTTAATGGTGATGTACAGGATGATGGTGGATCAGGTGTGGTTTGAAAAGAGGTATTTGGTGGAGGAGAAACATTAATGAAGTTATTAAATTGCTTGGTAACATTACAGCTTGGTAAGGTGGTGTTTAATTCTAATGAAACCCAAAAATTACCAGGTGCTGTAAATGTATGTCCAACAGAGCTTCCTGAAGCAGTTCCTCCGTCTTCAAAGACCCATGAATAGCTACTAACACTGACTGATGGACTTAGATTTGTCGCATCACTAAATTGCACACTTAATGGGGCACAACCTTTTGCTATGTCTACTGTAATACTAGGATCAGGTTTAGCAAAAACTTTAACTTCCACAGTCCCAATCACAGAACCATTAATACCAGATTTTAATTCTACATTATATACTCCAGTATTTAAGAATGTATTTGTTGGGGAGGCTAGTGTAGAAGTTGCCCCATCTTTAAAATCCCAAAAGTAATTGTTGAGTCCACTTGGTGGAGTAAATTTAACCGTTAAAGGGGCGCATCCATCTGGTTGGTCTGCCGTTTGTGAAAACAAAGCTTGGGTTACGATCAATAGAATGACTAGCAGGTAATTCGCTATTTTCATAAAATAGTAGGAGTATTCATAACTTATTTTGACTACCGCTAAAATAACATATTATTACAATGTAAATTAGTGTATTTTCGTGTTTTCAGAAACCGTCTATTAAATCCATGAACTTACGTTTTCTACTTGTTTGCCTTCTTTTTTTGCAAGTCTGTTTTTTTAACAGCGATCTTTTAAAAGCCCAAACCAGTGAGACTCCTTTACCTTGTTTAAATAAAAGCTTTGGCATTGCCGTGCATATTGTCAGAGATAGTTCTGGGAGTCCTAATGTATCTCTAAATACGATAAGGCAAGATATAGATTCTTTAAACAATTACTTTGCTCCAATTTGTGTTTCCTTTTCAGTTGCAAGGGTAAGCTACATTGATAATTTCAATTACGACTCCTTAAATGAGAAAAAGGATTTACCTGAAATGCAAGTAAAGCATTATTTCAGCAACTTGATTAATATGTATTTTGTAGAAGGAGTTGAAAAAGAAGATGGGATTTGTGGTAAAGCCACTTTGGGTGGAATTGCCAATACGGGAAGTTTCATTTATATTTTAAAGAAATGTATTGGTCCAGGTAATTACACGATAATTCATGAAATGGGACATTATTTTGGTCTATTTCACACTTTTGAAGAATCAGGAGATGAACTTGCTGACGGCAGCAATTGCGAAACCCGAGGAGATCAGATTTGTGACACTCCGGCAGATCCTTTTCGTGAAGATGATGACCAATCAGAATATATCCGTAATTGTCGCTTTATTTCGCAAAAGAAAGATGCGAATGGTGATTTCTATAATGCAAGTGTAAGTAATGTAATGTCTTATTACAAAGGCTGTGAATGTGGCTTTACGAATGGACAATATCGAAAGATGGCAGAAACGTACCTAAATTCTTCTCAAATTAATTGGTGATGTTCAGGTATATCATATTAGTTTTAATTGTTTCTTTTTCCTGCCTTTTGGTACAAGGTCAAGATATTCACTTATCACAATACTACACCAATCAGCAAAACTTAAACCCTGCCATGTCCGGTTTTTATGAAGGCAGAAATCAATTGGTACTTAACCATCGTAGCCAATGGGGACAACTCAGTAGCAGCCCTTTAGTAACTTCCATAGCCGCTTTTGATCAAAAATTTTATTTTATAAATGATAAAATAGATGTTGGGCTACTTGTTTTGCGTGACCAATTTGAGGTGTTTAGTATGAATACAGATAAAATTCATTTGACTGGGGCTTATGAAAAGTTTATGGATGGTCATGAATTGAGAGCGGGTATTCAGCTTGGCTTTACCATGAAAAATACAGATTTCAGTAAGCAAACTTTTCCCAATCAATGGGTATATCAGCAAGGTGAATTTGATCAGAGTCTGAGCAATCAGGAAGATGGAATTCTTGAATCACAAAATTTCTTTGATATAAACCTTGGTATAGCTTGGTCAAAAAGTATAGATGTATTTAAACCAACTGTAGGACTATCGGTTTTTCATATTAACCAACCAAAGGATAGTTATTTTAATAACAGCTCTGCAAGTCTTGCGAGTCGTTATGTGTTTCATGGTCAAGTAGAGTATCAATTGAATTCTGACCTTAAAGTAATTCCCCAAGTGTTATTTATGGGGGCTAGAAAAGCACAAGACATGATGTTTGGAGGGATGGTAGAAAAAGGACTAATGAATATGGGAGAATTGAGAAACGTATTCTTAGGCATACAATATCGTGATGGCTTTGGTAGAAATAGTGATGCAGTAATTCCTCTTGGAGGACTAACATACAAGTATTACAGATTAGGAATTAGCTATGATTACAACGTGAGTGAATTGAGCAGTTACGGAGGAAATAAAAGTACTTTCGAAATTTCTTTGGTGTATACAGCACCTGAATTTATTCCTAATAAAATGACCCTTCCTTGTGATCGTTTTTAATACAGTTAATAAAATCAATATTGTAAAGCCACTTTTTATGCTCATGGTGGTTTCACTTTTTAGTCAACAACTATTGGCTCAACAACCAAGGCTTGATGAGGTTTCGAATAGAGAGCTCAAAGTATCTGCTAGAAACGCCATTCGTTTAGGAGATACCTATACCGCAATTTTATATTTTGAAGAGTGGAATAGTAGAGAACCAAAGAACATTCGAATTGAATACCAATTAGCGGAATTGTACTTTGTAAGTAAAAATTATAAGCAAGCAGAAAAGGCTTTTCAAGAAATAATTAGCAAAGCAGAGAAAGATTATCCAAAGTCCTTTTTCTTTTTAGGAGAAACCCAAATGGTATTGGGAAAATACAAAGAAGCGAAGCAAAACTTCCTAGCTTTTGAAGCGTACAGCCGCAGTAGTGATAATCGGACTTTGCGAAAAATGACGGACCGTGGAATTGAAAGCTGTGATTATGCTTTGGCAAATAAAGAAAATGAAAAGTTTGCTGTCGTTAGGCATCTCAATGGAGATTTAAATAAACCTCATATTGAGTTTTCTCCTGTGGTTTACGATGAGAATACGTTGATTTATGGTTCACTTAGGAAAGATAATTTAGAATATTATGACCGACTTCCTTTGGATAGTCAAAATTTGCCTCAACGAAAGTTATTTGTAGCTATCAAAGAACAGGGTAAGTGGGTGCCCAAAGGAGAGCTAAATGGACCATTCAATAATCAAGATATGGATGTGGGGAATGCAGTTATGCGGCAAGATGGAAGTAGAATTTACTTTACGCTTTGTAAGAAAAATGCCAATCATAAAGTAATATGTCATTTATATTATGCTGATAAATACAAAGAAGGATGGTCGTCAGCGAAGAAGTTAGATGGTGAAGTAAATCTACCAAACTATACAAGTACTCAGCCTGCCATAGGTCGTGAATCAAAGAAAAATCAGGAAATAATCTATTTCATCTCTGATCGACCGGGTGGAAAAGGTGGAATGGATATTTGGTATACAGAATACCGCTGGAGTAGGAGAAGCTTTAAAGCACCTAGAAATGCGGGTTCAAAAGTAAATTCGATTAGAAATGAAGCGACACCGTACTACGATTTAGAAACTCATAAATTATACTTTAGTTCTGATGGAAGAAAGGGTTTTGGCGGATATGATATCTATAGGGCTGAAGGTGAAAAAAGTAAATGGACAGAAGCTGAGCATTTAGGAAATGATTTAAACTCTTCCTCCGATGATTTAGACTTTACCATGCATCCTAACCGCAAAGGTGGCTTTTTAGTTTCAAACCGTCCAGGTGGAGCATCTCTATCTTCTTATTGTTGCGATGATATTTATGAATTTAGTTTCACCCGTTTACTTGATGTTAAATTAAAAGGAATGGCAAGAACCAAAGAAGGGTGTTTGGATAGTGCTTGGATAAATTTATACATCAAGAATGAAGAAGATGAAAAGTACCTTTCAAGAAAATTGTTGTTACAAGATTGCAATTTTGAAATCAATCTTGAACCTGGTTTAGCTTATGTAGTTGAGTTAGAAAAGGATGGCTTTTTTAAGAAATCGACTGAAATATCAACCAAAGAGGTAAGTGGTGATGAAGATTTTGAAGTCGTTTTTGAAACAGAAGAAATCAATGAAGAATCTATTGTTATGGAAGGTATTGAATACAACTATAACAGTGCAGAATTAACCGAAGAAGCAAAAAAGACTTTAAGTAAATCTTTATATCAGATATTAAGAGATAATCCAAGTTTAAAGGTAGAGGTATCATCACATACCGATAGTAAAGGAACAGCAGCTTACAATCAAAGTTTGTCTGAAAAAAGAGCACGGAATGTGGTTAACTTTTTAACTCAAAAAGGAATAGACCCAAAACGATTAAAAGCCATTGGTTTTGGTGAATCTAAACCTATTGCACCCAATGAGAATGAAGATGGTTCTGATAATCCAGAAGGGCGTGCATTAAACCGTAGAACTGAGTTTAAGGTTATTGGCACAATTCCACAGCTTCGGGAAGAAGATTAATAATTCTGAAAGAGATTATTGATTTCTCAAGCTTTGTTTTATAAACTTTTCAATTTCACTTGCTGCCATTTGATGCGCAAGCTCATTAGGGTGAGCATCAAAAGAATTGACGACTAAATCTTTTCCAAGTTTTTCTTTAAAAGCATGAATTAAATCCAAATGAGCAATTTGGTGCATATTCCAAAATGCACTTAGCTTATTATGAACTTCTTTAAATTGATAGTGTTCAAATTCTTCTTGTAAGAAAGGAAAAGTAACCACGGCCAATTTTATATTCTTCTTTCTAGTGAAATAAATAACATTTTCCATCATTCTTTTTTGTTTATTCCATGCCTCATTAAAATAGCCCTCTTTCATAAAATCGCAATAGCTTAAAAAGTCAGGATCTGTATAGGTAAAAAGCCTAAAAGTTAAATGGTTAATGAAATAACTGTTTTGTTCTAAATAACTGAGGTGATTGTTGAACTTTTGAATTCTTTTATAAATGGTTTTTGACATTGGCATATATTGGTCAATATCATTTAAACAATAGGTGAGTAGTAGTAAATCAGTTTTATAGCCAACATGATTTAAGTAGGTGATAATATCAAACTCGGCCTTGGTGTTAAAACCTGTTCTTGAAAGATTGTGAACCTCCCAATTTCTATTCTTTTTTCTTAAAATATTACTAAATCGATGATCAACATTTTTAACTCCATAACCTTGAGCAAATGAATCGCCTAGAACACTTATACGAAATTGCTTTTTTTTCTCATCTTCATAATCAACGTTATCTCGGATGTTTCGGTTGTTTAACTGATAATGTCTTTTCATCCATCTTTCTGCTTGCTTACTAATGGCAAAAGAGTCTGTAGTATCAACAACAAAGCGAAAATAGCTTTCTCCGATTGAATAGCTAAAGGAGAGTAATGTACAAAGAATAAAAATGTTCCAAGTAGTAATTCGGAGAATCTTAGACTTAATGCGATATTTAAAAAGAAATATACCGCTAGCAATTAGCATGCAGGGAAGCAAGAGAGCACTTAAAAAGTAAAACAAGTCGAAGTCATTCATAACTTAAGGTAATAAATCCGATGTTGTTAATCAGTAAATTTAAAGAAGGTTTTAAAAGTGGCTTGTCTAAATATGAATACCACTAAATAGATTTATCTTCGCGTTTTCTAACTGAATGATGTGACACAAAAAGTATTTTGTATTGGACTTTCAAAAACAGGATCATCCAGTTTAGCGAAAGCTTTAGAATACATGGGGTTCCATGTGGGAAGAAGAAAAGTAATTTTTAAACGTCATTTTCCTCAATTAGACCTTTTAGAAGCAATAGATTCAAAGAATCATGAAGCGATTTTCAAAATTATTCCCTTCTTTGATGCTTTTGTTGATAACCCTTGGCCTCTTTTATACAAAGAGCTGGCAAAGGAATATCCAGGTGCAAAATTTATTTTAACCACACGTGAAGAGGGTGCTTGGCTACAAAGTGTAAAAACTTATTTCGGAAATTCAAGAAGTGACTTCAGAAGGCTCTCCTTTGGCCATGAATCTCCAATTGGACATGAAGAAGCCTACTTAGCAGCTTATTGCAAACACAATCAAGAAGTACAAGCGTTTTTTAAAGAAATGCCACAAAAGTTGCTGGTCTTGTCTCTTGAATCGGACCAAAAATGGAAGCTATTGTCAGAATTCTTAAGTGTTGATGCACCAGACATAGATTACCCAATTGTGAATAGGAGCAATGCCTATTCTTCTAAACCAAAGCCTTGGAGAGCTTTGTTAGATTTTACCTATTATGAAGTCCTTATTACTTTGATTTATGCCAGAATTTTAACGCTTTTTTTTCCTTTCAAAAAGACAGCTAATAAAATGTCTTCGAGCATTTGTAAGAAAGAAGAATTTCGAACGAAAAGTGAAATTGTTGGAGAAGCTATACAACTGTCCCAAGTGGTTAGAAGTGTCTCTAAAAAAGTTCCGTTTCGTACTAAGTGTTTTGAACAAGCTTTAAGCCTTCAAATTTTACTTAAAAGAAAAAATATTTCATCTGACATTGTATTTGGTTTACATACAAAAGAAGATAAGTTGGCGGCTCATGCATGGTGTATTTGCCAAGGGATAACCTTAAGTGGAGAAAAAGGGAAGGAGCAGTTTAAAATAATTAAAAGCTTCACAAATTCAATAATGTAGAAAGTTCAAATTCCTACATTTGAAGCTTTCCAAACCAACTGATTAAAATTTATGTTTAAGTTAAAATTTGTAGCAATAAAATGTTTGCTAATTACCATTTTGTTTTCATGTAATCAAATTCCAAATAAGGACTTAAAAAAAGGAAATCCAAAGGGAAAGAATAATGTAGCTTATAAATGGGGCGCAGTTGCCTTGGAAGCAACAGCAAGGGATACTGAAAAGTTTAAACCCCGACCAACGATTTCTTCTCGATTCTTAGGTTTAATATTTACTGCGGCTTTTGATGCATGGACAAGATATGATGAAAAGGCAATTCCAGTTTATGCGTCTAGTATTGAACGAAGACCCGAAGAAGAAAGAACAGTTGAAAATAAAGAGAAAGCCATCAGTTATGCCTTTTATCATGCTATTATGGAGTATTATTTTACCGATTCTGTTTACTTTAAAGAAGTGATGAAAGATTTAGGTTATGATCCAACTGTAAAATCATTAGATGCATCAACACCTGAAGGAATTGGATATTTGGCGGCTCAGGAAGTAATAAATGCTCGCAAAAATGATGGGTCAAATCAATATGGTGAAGTAGAGGGTTCAAATGGCGAAGCTTATTTTGATTATACTCATTATAAACCGATTAATGAGGTAGATAGTAATATTGACTTGAATCGTTGGCAACCCAAATATTTTACAAATAATGCAGGAGAAAAGTATGCTCCTTCTTGTTTAACACCTTATTGGCAATTTGTAAAACCGATAGGTTTAGACTCTGCTAGTCAATTTAGACCCGGACCACCACCTGCTGTGGGATCTGAGCAATTAGCTAAAGAAGTTAAAGAAGTAGTAGACCTTCAATCCAATCTAAGTCCAGAGCAAAAAGCATTAGTTGAGTTCATGCGAGATGGACCAAAGTCAGTGCAACAAGCTGGCCATTGGTTAATCTTTGCTCAAATAATATCGGTTCGTGATCAACATACCTTAGACGATGATATAAAAATGTATTTCTACAACCAGATAACAGCAATGGATGCTTTTATAGCTTCTTGGGATTCAAAGATGTACTATGATTTTGCCAGACCATTTGCTCTGGTTCACGACTATTATAAAAATGATACTATTTTTGGTTGGAAGGGCCCTGAGCAAGGTTGGATGAAGATGTTGGGACAAGAATGGAGACCTTATTCACCTGCCTCTTTTTTATGCCCACCATTTCCAAGTTATACTTCAGGCCATAGCACAGTTAGTGGTGCATGTGCAGAAGCTTTAAAACTTTACACTGGAAGCGATGAATTTGGACATTCAGTAAAATTAGTTCCCGGTTACTTGACCGAGCCCAATAACATAGGAGATACGGTGATTCTTCAATTTCCTACTTTAAGCGGAACAGCAGAAATGGCTGGAATTTCAAGAGTTTTAGGAGGATATCACATTCAAGCTGACAATATCGCCGGATTAGAATTAGGTAAAAACGTGGCACAACATAACTGGAACTTTTTTATAAATCACTTAGGAAAGTAAAATTTGGAAAATCAGCGATTAGGAAATAGAAAAAAAATAATAGTTGTTGTTGGTACACGACCCAATTTTATCAAGATTACTCAATTCGAAAAAGCATTTAAACCTTTTGAAGATAAATTTGATTATCAGTTGGTTCATACCGGGCAACACTTTGACCATAAGATGTCTGAGGTCTTTTTTGATAAGTTAAAATTAAAAGCTCCTGACTTTAACTTAAGTATTAGTGAGTCGGATCGAGGAGTTCGGCTACATAAAATGACTTTTGAATTAGAACAATTATTTGAAAGTGAAGCTCCACATTTGGTTATGGTAGTAGGAGATGTAGATTCGACTTTAGCTGCTGCTCGTGCCGCAAAATCGAAAGGAATTCAAATTGCACATGTAGAAAGTGGTTTACGTAGTTTTGACCTTGAAATGCCAGAAGAAGTCAATCGAATTGAAGTGGATCAATTGGCCGACTATCTTTTTGTAACCGAGCAAAGCGGATTAGATAATTTAAGAAAAGAAGGTAGAAATGAAAGTTCTATTTTTTTCGTTGGAAATACCATGATTGATACCTTGGTTGCTTATCAAAAAGAAATTGAGAAAGCAAAAATTCTAAATGACTTAAATATTTCTCAAGGAGATTATATTTTAACTACTCTTCATAGACCCCGAAATGTAGATCAAGTCGATCAATTAAAGAAAGTAGTTCAGATATTAGAATATTTAGCGAATGAAAAAAAAATTGTAATGCCGCTTCATCCTAGAACAAAAGACAATTTTGAGGCTATCAATTTGAGTGAACAATTACAAAGCAATTTAATCATAACAGAACCATTAGATTATTTGGCTTTTCAAAAACTGATTGCACATGCTCATTTTGTATTGACAGATAGTGGTGGTATTCAAGAAGAAACCACCTTCCGAAAAGTACCTTGCATTACTTTGCGTCCAAATACGGAAAGACCTTCAACGATTGATTGTGGTGGAAACCAATTGGTTGAAATTGACCTAGATAAAATCAAGTTAGCGATTGAAAAAACTTCAAAGCTAGACTCTACTCAGCTTACAATACCTCCTTTATGGGATGGTCAGTCTTCGCAACGAATTGCAAATACCTTAGACTCTATCTTGTAAGTATGGACAAAAAGGTCAATGCCTCTTTGCTTCAATTGTGTTCTTTACTAACGCCATATGAAGAGCATGAATTTTCCCAAAAGGATACGAATTGGGAACAAATTATACACTTAGCCAAACAGCATCGTGTTTCACCGCTTTTGAGTAGGGCTATACATGACCAACAACTAGAACTTCCTTCTAAGGTTAAAAATAAACTTGAATCACAAAGCAAATCTGTGAATTTTAAAATGTTAAAGTTAACAGCTGAACTTTTACGATTGACAAGAGAGTTTGATCAGGAAAGAATTCAATTCATAAGTTTGAAAGGTCCGGTGCAATCGTTGCAAATTTTTGGAGACATCTCTATTAAACATTCCCGTGATTTAGATATTTTGATAGAAGAAAGTAAAGTTGACCAATGCCTAGTTGTTTTGAAGAAAATGGGTTATCAAACTACTTCCTTTTACTTTACTTTAAATAAGCGGCAAAAACGTTACTTTTTGAAAAGTCAAAATCAGCTCCTGTTTTTTCATCCTGAGCGAAAGGTGCAACTAGAAGTTCATTGGAGACTTTTTGCCAATAAAGCTTTCTTAGAATTTCCTTTTCACGAATTATTGAGCAATGCTGAGACTGTTATGCTTGAAAACTATTCCTTCAAAGGTGTTGGTAAATTACACTTGATTAATTACTTGCTTGCCCATGGAGCAAAACATCAGTGGTCTATGTTATATTGGGTAGTAGAAATTTTACATTTTCTGAAAAATAACTCAATCTCTCTAGAACAACTTTATTCAGAGTCAAAAAAGCAAAATGTTCACCGCCCATTTCTTCAATTTTTAGGTTTAGCACAGAAGCTTTTTTCTTTCAAAATTCCCCGTAATATTGAAAGTGAATTAGATAAATTCCAAATTTCAAAATTGGTATCAAATGCGCTAGAAGCTATACAAACTGATATAGAAAAATTAAGAGAAAAGAGTTTTATTCTTTATTACAAAAAGGGTTTCTACCAAATGAGCTTAAAAAGAGAACTATCATACAAATTGGGCTCACTTAATTGGATTTCTGTAAACGATTTCCAAACGCTTAATTTGCCTCCAGAATTGTTCTTTTTGTATTACCCGCTTCGTCCTTTTTTGTGGTGCAAAAGATATCTTTTCAGCTAAGGTTAATGAAATTATTTTACCAATATCTTTACAGAATTCACACAACAGTTTGCTGAAGAACAAATAATTAGCATGATTAGAAAGTATAATGGAATAGTAACACTCATAAAAGGGGTAAAGAAAAGAGCTTTTGTCTCTTTACTACTTTCTTTGTTCTTAGGCTTATCAGAAGGAGTAAGTTTACTTTTAATAATTCCTTTATTATCTATTTCCGGTGTGCATGAAGCCCATGAGGCAAAAACGGGTATAGTGGCTAAAATATCTCAAACTTTTGATCGCTTTGGCCTTGAGCTAAGCTTAATCACGGTTTTGTTTATCTATATCATCATTTTGAGTACTTACGCTTTGATTAAGTTTTACCAAAGTATGAATACCATAAAAATTAGTCAAAAAGTAATTGTTGATTGGAGGATTAAATTTTTCAATATACTTTCTAAAGCGAATTGGCGGCAATTTAAAGCGAATAAATTGAGTGATTACCAGAATGTTTTAACCTTAGAGATTAAAAAGTTTGGTTCTATTGTAAACCTGCTAGTAAATCTGGTAGGAAATTCAATCTTAATATTGATATATCTCATCATTTCTTCCTTTTTGTCTGTTGAATTAACACTCATTGCGCTAATCCCAATTCTAGTAATCGGACTTTTAAATATTTCTGTTAATCGAAATACATATAAGATTGGACAAAAAACAGTAAACTTTAACCAAAGCATTCAATTAAATATTATTGAATTTTTATCTGCCATAAAACTAGTAAAGGCTTATCAAAATGAAGCGTCTCATCTAAAGCGTTTTAGTCAATTAAATCATGAGGTAGAAGAAAAGGTTGTGAACTTCCAATATGAAACCCAGAAGACCAAGCTCTTTTTCGAAGTCATGGCGGCTATTTTTGTTGTCATTTACATTTACTTAGCATTAAGTGTTTTCAAGTCTGATTTTGCAGAAATTCTATTGTTGATTTTTATCTTTGTAAGATTGGTTCCAAAGGTTGTGAAACTTGTCGGTAATTATCAACACATATTAAATCAGTTGCCTGCCGTAGAAAGAACACAAGAACTAATGAGTAGTTTTTTAGTTGAGCCAATTGAATTTGATAAGGAAAATAATGTATCGTTAAATTTTAATGAATACTTAGCATTTAAAAACGTTGATTTTACTTACGAATCAAAGCAGGTGCTTCATCAAACATCATTTAAAATTCCTGTAAATAGTATTACCTTATTAAAGGGTGAATCAGGTGTTGGTAAAAGCACCATTATCGATTTGTTGTTAGGGTTTTACGAAGTAAATAGTGGAGAGATTTTGCTTGATGGTCAGCCTTTTTCAAGCATCAATAAAAGTGCATGGCAAAATATAATCGCTTATGTTCCACAAGAACCTTTTTTATTTCATGATACCATTAGAGCCAATATTCTTTGGGGTAATCCAGAAGCTACAAAAAAAGATGTTTTAGAGGTTTTAGAATTAATAGAAGCACTAACGTTTATTAAGCGTATGCCGAAAGGTATAGATACAGTAGTAGGTGATAGAGGTGAGCAGCTTTCTGGTGGTGAAAGACAAAGAGTGATACTAGCGAGAGCATTGATCAAAAAACCGAAGGTTTTAATCTTGGATGAAGCAACAAATCAATTAGATGAAGAAAATGTGGTGTTAATTTCAAAATTGCTTGAGCGATTAAAGTTGAGAATGACTATAGTGTTTGCTACTCATCAAGACCGTTTTGACAAAATTGCGGATAACATTATTCAGCTGTAATAGTTATTCACAATGTCTTATCAATAAAGCCTATTTTATGTTGACTAAATCAAACTATAAAAGTGTAATTTGGTCGCAGCTATTTATTGCTTTTCAATTACATAGATTAAAACAATGAGACTAAACAAATTCGTTTTTGCACTACTAAGCTTGATTTCACTTTCTGCTTTTGCGCAAGAAGAGGCTGAAGAATCAACAAACTTCTTTGATCGTTTAAGTATTACACCTCAAATTGGTAAATTGTACTATTTAGGCGATTTACAAAAAGAGCCTATCGGTTCGTTTTTTGATGCTGAGGAAAATAGACTTGGATATGGGTTTACCCTAAACTATAGAATTTCTGATGTATTGTCGCTAAGTTCTGGGATTATGAATGGAAAGCTAAGAGGGACAAATGACGAAATTAAAACTAGTGGAGCAACTAGCAACACAGCTAATTATGGAAATGGAATTGAATTTAGAACGGATTTGCTAGAATTGACCTTTCCAAGATTAGACTTAAACTTAACTCGCTTAATTTTTAAAGATAAAAGCAGTTTCTTTAACAAAGTATCACTTGGGCTATTTGCTAGTCAAGGCTTAATGAATTTTGATTCAAAAGTATATGCGATAAATCAAGATGATGTGAATTTACTATATTATGAAGATCGTGGTAGAACAGGTGATACCTGGGAAGCTGTTACTACGGTTGGAACTACATTTTCTTATATTATAAATGATCGATTTGATGTGGGCTTAGAATCTGCTTTTAAATCTGTTTGGAATGATAAGCTTGATGCATGGCCTACTGATGGCACAGCAAATGATATGATAGCATTTACAGCGGTTACTTTTACCTATCACTTTTCTCCAAGAAAGAATGTTGAAAAACTAGGAGATAAGTTAGAAGAACTAAATCAAGTAGAGGAAACAAATAGTGACGAATCAATCGAAGAAAAAGCCGAAGAAAAGCTTGAAGAGATTGAGGAATCAATTGAGCCGAAATCTACTGAAGAAGTTCAATCAGATTTAAAACGAATAGGGGTTTACAAGTACAATAAATTACCTATGTCAAATGCAGCTCTTGTTGTACTAGATGAGAACGGAAACCCAATTGATACAATTTATACTGATGGAAGTGGAAGATTTGAGTTTACCGTATTACAAACCGACTTAAATTATGGCTTAAGACCTTTGGACTTAGATGGTAATAATGACAATGTAGAAATTTATTTAACAGATCAAGCTGGTAATAGAATAAATACTACGGAAGATTCGAATGGAAACTTTGTATTTGTAAAGGAAGGGGAGGAACGTAAAGAAATTCCAGTTGCAGTAGAACGTAAACCAGTAAAACAAGAAGAAGTGAAAACTGATGCTTCATCATCAGCAAAAGTTTCGCAAAGTAGAGGATATTTTATTTCCGTAGCAGCATTTAGAAGCCTTGAAAGAGCGAAAATTGAAGCAGAAAACTTAAAAGAAAAAGGAGAATCGCCTCAAATTATAGCTAATCGAACTAATACATGGTATATTGTAGCTATAGATAGATATGAATCTTTGGAAGAAGCAATTCCGAATATGAAAAAAGCGAGAGAAAATGGTTATTCCAAATCATGGGTTTTAGTTAAACCATAAAAAAATAGTTCCATGAATAAAAAAAGGGCTTCAGAATTTCTGAAGCCCTTTTTTTTGTTTTTATAAATTAAACTCAAAATTCTTTTTTTATTCAAATATTGTTATATCTTGTAAGCGGAAAAAAAATGGAAGACAATTGAATATACTCTCATTCCAATTTAAGTTTACAAGCATTAAGTTGTGGAAAAACGTCTTTTTTCAATGATTTATGCAATTCAATATTTAAAATTAAAATCAATTAACCCTTAATTATTAATCAATTAAATTTTATGTTATGTTAGATCCATTTATCGGAGAAATATCAATGTTTGGAGGCAATTTTGCTCCAAGAAATTGGGCGTTTTGTAATGGTCAGCTATTAGCGATTTCATCAAATACTGCTCTCTTTTCAATCTTAGGAACT
>CAXFAI010000013.1:0-85874 GCA_964001305.1 uncultured Flavobacteriales bacterium | reverse complement strand
CTTTATGATCGCGACAGTTTAGATTTAGGCATACATGAGGCACGTTTTGACTTAAACGGTAACTATTTAGGAGTACGTTCCTTTCCCTTTCCCGATTGGAACAAAATGCCCCAAGTAACTGCCATTAATCGCAATAGTCATGGCACCTACATATCCGGTAATTTGAATCGTGATACGACTTTAGTGGGTAATGATACCGTATTAAACGGAGGGTTTAACAATGCTTTTGTGTTTGCCTTTGATACGGCCTTGCAATATACCTGGAAGTTTAATCCTACCAATGACTTTGATGCCTTTAGAGATGCTACAGTATTTGGCGACACTTTAATAGCAGCTGGTAATATTGGCTCAATAAACCAGGCAGTTACAACTTTTGACACCATAAACTACAATACCGATCCTAATGCCCTGCAAGAGGGAGGTATATTCATTTTTGATAGTCAAGGAAAATTACTTGGCATATTGCCGGGTCTAGGAATTGGTAATAATTATCGGACAATCGCCGGTTCAGTTCATGCTGACTCACGCTTTATGGGCATAGGAGGCTCCTTTGATTTTCAACTCACTTTTAGCCAAAATGGTCCATATATGAGAGCTATTGATCATTGCCAAAGTTGTCAGAACATTGATTTGTTTTTTGCCTTATTTGACCGGTCAGGTAATTTTATTGCCGAGTCGGCCATTTACTCTTCCGGTTTTGGAACTGATGCCGTATTTGATATGGAGTTTACCGACAGTGTTGTTTACATTGGGGGGTTTATAGGTGACACGGTAATTATACCCGGAGTAGATACCCTGATTACCCAAGGGGATAATGATGCATTTTTAGCCGCATATCGTTTGCAAGGTTCCACTTCCCTTCATGAAAATAATATCATCCATGCCAATCAAGGTTTATTGGCTTATCCCAACCCCAATCAAGGGGTATTTCATATCATGGGTAAGCCCCTAAACAACAAAGCACAGTTATACAACCTCAAAGGGCAACTTATTCAAGAGTTTAAACTAGATGTTAATCAGTTTAATCAGCCTTTAGAAACCAAAGCTGTACCAGCAGGCATTTACTTTTTGGTGGTGCAAGGAGAGAAAGAACGACAATTATTGAAATTGGTGATAACGGATTAAGCAAAGCAAAGCTTTGAAGAAGTGGCCTTTTTAGAATTTAGTTGTATAATAGTTTAGGGTAAGAGGTTGAAGTACAAGTACAACAGCAAGGCAATCGCCATCAAATTAGAACTGGCCATTTACCAAAAGGCATTTATTGGTTAAGGGTAAGTGATGGAATTAAAAGTGAAACTGTTAAGTTGATAAAACGCTAGGGCGCTTTTTAATTACGAATTACTAATCAGTTAATTACGAATCAATCAAAGCGGAGCTTTGAAATTATGGCCTTTATAAAATTTAGCTAAAAATCAAGCAAACTGGGCAAGCCTAAAAGCTGAAAAGCTGTTTGAGCCCGATTCAATCGGGAGAGTTCTTTTCAGCTGTGGCAGGTGGTTGCGTAGCATTTTTCTAAATTTTATAATAGCCTTGGGTTTTTGTTTCTTTTGGGCTAAGCCAAAAGAAAAGGAGAATATACTAACGTATTGGAATAGAAAATACAATAGCAGTTACAGTGCTTTGTATTAACGCCATCAATTCCTGTTTTATAACTATAGCAGAGATTCAGCCCACTACAGCAGTCAACAGTTTATACATTACCATTCGGACAGGTATCGAGAACGTCAAGGAAATTACCTTAATTGATTGGGCAGTAATTTGAGACTAAAATTTGTCCTTCTCGATACATCCCGAAGATTCGGGACACTCGAAGTGACAAATTTTATCACTCGGCCGCCTGTCCGCCGAAATAAAATTCTATGGAAGGCGCGGCAGTTAGAATTGATAAAGAATAGAAGCTTTTTATTTAACAGCCTTGAATTTCCTGCCAGCCTAAACAGGAGCTCTTGCAAGGCAGGCGGGTTTCTTTCTTTTTGTTTCAAGACAAAAGAAAAAAACAAAATGCAATCTGGGATCTATTTTGTGCGTCTAAAAGAAAACGGTAAAATTATTCAAACAGAAAAAGTGGCACTCTTAAATAGGCAGGATTCATCGTATTTGTTTCGCTACAACGGCGCTATTAAATTTATGCTATAGATTTCAAGTTTTTAAAGCTAGTAAGGTTCTATTTGAATTAATAATAAATTTCTTTCAAAGCCGCTCGCAATTCAGGGTAGGTAAATTCAAATCCTTTAGACTCTACTTTAGCTGTGGAAACCCGACTGCCTTCAAGCACCAAAACAGCACGTGAACCAAGAATCAATTTCATTGCCCAAGCAGGCACATTGGGTAGCCACATTTTTTTATGAAGAATGGATGCTAAGGTTTTACTAAACTCTCGATTATTGACTTGCTTGGGTGCTGCACCATTAAAAGCTCCTTCCCACTTTTGCTCCATAGCGGTAATGAATAATCGACATAAGTCATCAATAAAAATCCAAGGCATATATTGTTTGCCACTACCCAATGCAGCGCCTAAACCCATCTTAAAGGGTTTGTCCATTTCTGCTAAAGCACCACCTCTTGCGCTAAGTACAATTCCTATCCGAATTTTAGCAGTAGGAACACCCAAATCCTGCATTTTATCTACGGCATTTTCCCAGGCCACACAGGTTTCTGCCAAAAAATCATCCCCGGGCTTGTCACTCTCTTTAAAAATATGTTCTTGGCTTGTAAAGCCGTAATAACCAACGGCAGAAGCTGAAACAAAACTCTCTGGTTTTTTACGGTTTTTAGCAACCGTATTAATAAGTAACTCAGCACTTTTAGTGCGGCTCTCTTCTATAATTCGCTTTCGTTCATCAGTCCACGCTTTGTCTACAATTCCAGCACCGGCAAGGTGTATGATATGGTCAAATTGAGCCACTTGATCTGCATCAATTTCTTGCTTTTCAATATTCCATTGCAAATGACCTACATTTTCCATCTCCGATTTCGCACTTCGGCTTAAGTGTGAAACTTCATATCCTTTGCTGATTAAAATTTGACTAAGTCGATTACCTACTAAGCCACTTCCCCCACTTATTAATACTTTTTTGCTCATGTCATAAAGTTAAACAGAGATCTGTTAATTCGGTTCTCTTCCCTAATTTTGAGGAATGAGTGAAGTTCAGAACATTGATTTTAAGGCATGTGAAAAACGCCTCGATTTAATTGAAGCTACTTGCCGACAAATACAAAAAGATTTTCAATGGTTTGATGAGCAGATTGAATTTACAGGAAATGCTGACTCAGCTTATATGGAGCTGTTCAACCAAATCAAGCCTATCATTTCTAGAATGATCAACTTAGATTCTGAGCGCTTTTTTACCTTGTTGTATCGCATTGATATTGAAGAGGAAAAAGTAAAATCAATTCTATTTGGAAAGCAAGAATTAGCCGTGGATGATGAAATTACCCATTTGATTATTCGAAGAGAGTTGGTTAAAGTGGTCTTGAGAAAACACTTTTCAGCAAGCCTTTAAGTTGCGCCCAATTGACTTCCCTTAATCCGCCAAAGTTGGTTAACTTTGCTTCGTGAAGCATCACCTATTAACTTTATATGGATAAGTTTTCTTACCTCAGCAATACGGACGTTTCTGCCGTAGAAGCACTTTATCAGAATTACTTAAACGACCCACGATCGGTAGACGAAAGCTGGGCAAAATTTTTCGAAGGATTTGAATTTGCAAGGTCAAACTACAGCGAAGTAGATACACCTACTGTTACAAATCAACGGGCTGTATTTGAACCGGGTTTGGATTTTGACAAAGAATTCAAAGTCTTGAATTTAATCAATGGCTATCGTACAAGGGGGCATTTGTTTACTAGGACAAATCCGGTTCGAGAAAGAAGAAAATACGAACCTACACTTGACATTGAAAACTTTGGTTTAAGTCAAGATGACCTGAAGAAGAAATTTAAAGCAGGTGTAGAAATTGGCTTGCAAGAAGCGAGTCTGCAAGAAATTGTTGATCACCTCAAGGAAACCTATTGTAATTCAATAGGGGTAGAATATCGCTACATTCGAAAGCCAAGCAAAGTGCAATGGTTACAAGAGAAGTTAGAGAGCAATAGAAATAGACCTGAATTTAAAGTTGAAGACAAAAAGCACATGCTTCACAAACTCAGCCAAGCTGCCGTTTTTGAGCAATTTTTGCATAAGAAATTTGTCGGTCAAAAACGTTTTTCTTTAGAAGGGGGCGAAGCCTTAATCCCTGCATTAGATGCCGTTATAGAAATGGGCGCTAAAATGGGAATTCAAGAGTTTGTTATGGGCATGGCTCACCGAGGAAGGTTAAATGTATTAGCTAATATATTTAACAAAACTTACGATGCCATTTTTAGTGAGTTTGAAGGAAAAGAATACGAAGACAATTTATTTGATGGAGATGTTAAGTATCACTTAGGATACTCATCAGACATTAAAACCGATAATGGAAATGATGTGAAATTGACATTGTCTCCGAATCCTTCTCATTTAGAGGCGGTAGATCCGGTTGTTAACGGAATTGCACGAGCAAAAATTGACAATTACCTAAAGAGTGAAGATAAAATTGCACCCATCATGATTCATGGTGATGCATCTATTGCAGGACAGGGTGTAGTTTACGAAGTAATTCAAATGGCGGCTTTAGATGCCTACCGTGCTGGTGGAACCATTCATATCGTAATTAACAATCAAATTGGCTTTACGACCAATTACTTAGATGGTCGTTCATCTACCTATTGTACTGATGTTGGAAAAGTGACATTGAGTCCAGTTTTCCATGTCAATGGAGACGATGTTGAAGCGGTGGTTCATACCATTAAACTAGCTTTAGAATACCGACAAAAATTTAAGAGAGATGTATTTGTAGACTTACTTTGCTACAGAAAATACGGTCATAATGAGGGGGATGAACCTCGTTTTACGCAACCAATTTTGTACAAGGCCATTTCAAAGCATCCAAATCCAAGAGAACTGTATTTGAGTCAGCTGGTTGAGCAAGGAGTAATCTCTAAGGAAGAAGCAGAGGAATCAAAATCGACTTTCAACAATATGTTGCAAGATCGTTTAACTGATTCTAAGCAAATCGATAAAGCTTCAATTTCAAACTTTATGGAAGCGACTTGGGAAGGGGTTGGTAACTCAACTTTAGACGATTTCCATGAATCGCCAGAAACTGGATTCGATAAAAAGAGATTAATTGAAATTGGTGAAAAAATCACCTTTTTAGATGAGGATAAATCGTTTTTCAAAAAGTCAAGAAGACTGATGCAAGAACGACTAAAAATGATCAAGGAGACCAATCAATTGGATTGGGGAATGGCTGAATTATTAGCTTATGCCACTTTGCTCGATGAAGGCCATGCTGTAAGAATGACCGGTCAAGATGTAGAAAGAGGAACGTTCTCTCATCGTCATGCAGTGATTAAAGTTGAAGATTCGGAAGAAGAGTATGTTCCATTAAATCACATTAGCGAAAAGCAGGGAGAGTTTTCGATTTATAACTCATTGCTTTCTGAGTATGCTGTTCTTGGTTTCGAATATGGCTATTCAATGGCTTCGCCAAATACATTGCCAATTTGGGAAGCACAGTTTGGTGATTTTAATAATGGCGCACAAATCATTATTGATCAATTTTTAAGCAGTGCCGAAGATAAATGGAAAAGCAAGAGTGGTATTGTGATGTACTTGCCTCATGGATATGAAGGTCAAGGGGCAGAGCACTCAAGTGCAAGATTAGAACGCTATTTAACACTTTGCGCTGACCTAAACATGCAAGTGGTAAATATTACTAGTCCGGCAAACTTCTTCCATGCTTTACGAAGACAATTGAAAAGAAATTTCAGAACACCATTAATTGTGTTTTCACCGAAGAGTTTGTTGAGGCATCCTGAAGCGGTTTCTAAAGTAGAAGAATTAGCCCAAGGGAAGTTCCAAGAAATTTTAGACGATCAGGAAATAAAGAAAGAAGAAGTAAAAACCATTGTTTGTTGTACTGGAAAGCTTTATTATGAGCTAAGAAAGAAAAGAGAGCAGGACGGTGCAAATGATATTGCCCTAGTTCGTATCGAACAGCTTTATCCTTTTCCGCAAAAGCAATTCAATGCATTACTGAAAACCTACAAGAATTTTGAAAATTTATTGTGGGTGCAAGAAGAGCCAGAAAATATGGGAGCTTGGCGCTTTATAAAAACAACTACTGAACAAATGGATCAGTGGAAAGTTATATCTAGACCAGCTAGTGCAAGTCCTGCTTCAGGTTCAACAAAAGTTTTTGAAAGACGTCAAAATGCGATTTTAGACGAAGTGTTTAAATATTCAATGATAGAATCCTAAATCAATCCAAATAAGAGAATAATGAGTGTGGAAGAAGTTAAAGTTCCAAGTCCAGGTGAATCCATTTCAGAAGTAGATATTGCTTCATGGACCGTTTCAGAAGGTGATTATGTAGAAATTGATGATGTAATTGCAGAGATTGACTCCGATAAAGCAACTTTGGAGTTAACCGCTACGGCAAGTGGTACTATTACATTTAAAGCAGAAGAAGGAGATACGGTAGAAGTAGGTTCTGTAGTTGCAGAAATTGATACTTCAGCGGAAGCTCCAGCTTCAAAACCCAAGAAAGAGGAAAAGGCTGAAGCACCTAAAGAAGAAAAAAAGGAGACGCCAAAAGCTGAGCCAGCTCAAGAAGAAAAATCAAGCCATGCAAGTGGACACCCTTCGCCAGCAGCCAGAAAATTGATGAATGAGAATGACATCAAAGCTTCGCAAGTTAGCGGAACTGGTAAAGGAGGAAGAATTACCAAGCAAGATGTAGTTTCTGCCATGGCCGCAGGAATTCCAGCAGAAGCAACCCAAGGTTGGGGCGGAAGCAGAGAGAAGAAAAAAGAAAAAATGTCTTCGTTGAGAAGAAAAGTAGCTGAGCGATTGGTTTCTGTAAAGAATGAAACAGCGATGCTTACTACCTTCAATGAAATTGATATGAAGGCAGTAATGGACTTGAGAAGAAAATACAAAGACAAATTCAGAGAACATCACGATGTGAATTTGGGCTTTATGTCATTCTTTACCAAAGCGGTAACAGAAGCATTAAATCATTTCCCGGCTGTAAATGCCATGATTGATGGTAACGAAATAGTCTATCATGATTATGCAGATGTTGGGATTGCAGTGAGCAGTCCAAAAGGTTTAATGGTTCCAGTGATTAGAAATGCGGAGCAGATGGGACTTGCAGAAATTGAATCTGAAGTGAAGCGTTTGGCAATCAAAGCAAGAGATGGTAAACTGTCTTTAGATGAAATGAGCGGAGGAACATTTACCATTACCAATGGTGGTGTTTTTGGTTCTATGATGAGTACACCAATCATTAATCCACCGCAATCTGCTATCTTAGGAATGCATAATATTGTAGAGCGACCTATTGCAGTGGATGGACAAGTAGTTATTCGTCCAGTAATGTATGTTGCTTTGTCGTATGATCATAGAATAATTGATGGAAAGGAATCAGTTAGTTTCTTAGTGAAGATTAAGGAAATGATTGAGAACCCTTCTAAAATAATATTTGGCGGAAAAGATCCTGAAGAAGTCTTATTAGGCCTATAACTAAATTAAAATAAACTTGAGCTGTGTAGCTTTCAATGTAAAAAAGAAAGTTATAACAATCAGCCTATTTTTGGTAGCGCTTTTTGTTAATGAATCTCTTTTTGCCCAAAATGGCGTATTGATGTTACATGGCAAGGTGGTTAACAAAGGCAGTTCCTTAGGCGGGGTAACCGTTGAAATCATTTCAGATCAAGTAGACACCATTCGAACATTCACCACTCCAAATAATGGTTCCTACAAGGTAATGGTTCCACTTGGCACTGTATACAGTATCTCCTTTTATAAAGAAGGCTATGTTACCAAGTCAATTGGTGTTATTGGAAAAGCTTTAAGAGAAGTAAATATAGATGGGCGTTACTTCTATCAACTGGATATAGAGTTGTACTTAGTAGGTAATGATCGTGAAGATGAAACGATGATACCCCCTGTTGCAAAATTATATATAGAGGACCCCAAAAAGGGCTTTACCTTTGATAAGCAATATGTAAAGTGGGTGCAAGAAGAGTATAGAGAAATCCTAGAATAAATGATGAATGTATTGGTATTAGGCTCTGGTGGAAGAGAGCATGCATTTGCATGGAAAATCAAGCAAAGTAAAAAATTGAATCAATTATATGTTGCTCCTGGAAATGCAGGAACTGCAGAAATAGCTGAGAACCTAGAAATTTCTCCCACTGATTTTGACCAAGTAGCAGAAGCCATCAAAATGCATCAAATAAACCTTTTAGTGGTTGGGCCTGAAGATCCGCTTGTGAGAGGAATTAAAAACTACTTTGCCAATAAAAAAGGGTTCGAAGAATTACTAATTGTAGGTCCTGATCAAGAAGGAGCTATGCTGGAAGGAAGTAAAGAGTTTGCTAAAAGCTTTATGGCAGAATTTAAAGTTCCTACTGCAGCCTATGAGTCTTTTCAAAAGTCAACCCTTGAAAATGGATATCAGTTTTTAGATAAATTAAAAGCTCCATACGTTTTAAAGGCAGATGGTCTAGCGGCTGGCAAAGGAGTTTTAATCTTAAATACCTTGGAAGAAGCGAAAGAAGCGCTCAAGGATATGCTGATTAATGAAAAGTTTGGCTCGGCAAGTCAAAATGTAGTGATTGAAGAGTTTTTATCTGGTATAGAAATGTCTGTGTTTGTTTTAACAGATGGGAAAGATTACCATATTTTACCTGAGGCGAAGGATTATAAGCGAATAGGTGAAGCAGATACTGGATTAAATACTGGAGGAATGGGAGCAATTTCACCAGTGCCTTTTGCCGATGAAAGTTTGATGCAGAAAATTGAGGAAAGAATCGTTAAACCGAGTGTTGAAGGCTTATCTAAACGTGAATTCGATTACAAAGGCATTCTCTTTATTGGATTAATGATTGTAGACAATAATCCTTTTGTGATAGAATACAATGTTAGAATGGGTGACCCTGAAACAGAAGTGGTTTTACCTCGGATAAAATCAGATTTACTTGAGCACCTAGAGGCTTGTGCAAAAGGAGAATTAGCCAATCAAACGCTTGAAATTGATACGCGAACTGCTACAACAGTTATGTTGGTTTCGGGAGGTTATCCTGAAGCTTATGAAAAAGGGAAATCAATGAGTGGTTTTTCGGAAGTGGCTGATGCAGAGCTGTTTCACGCTGGAACAAAGATTTCGGAAAATGAGGTGTTAACCAATGGAGGCAGAGTAATTGCTGTAACTGCTTTTGGCGATAACTTTAGAGAAGCGCTAGAAAAGAGTTATAGAAACGCAGATAGAATCCTTTTTGAAGGAAAGTATTTTAGAAGAGATATTGGCTTTGATTTGATGGAAAAGATTTAAAAATCTTATTCAATTCCACCTGTTCTTTCGGCTTTAGCTTTATATTTTTTCAACTCCAAAATCCAAAAGACTAGACCACCTAATATTACAAGAGAAAATAGTGCGTTTGGCAAATTGCCCAAAGTAGGAAGAATTCCAAATGTCCACTCTAATAAATCGCCTAATCCGTAAACTATCTCATTCCAAGTCATAGCTAAAATATTTTTGACAAATGTATAAAATATTGCGCTTTCTCTTTTTAGAAAAAATCAATTTTATGACAAGTATTAAAACTGTATCCTTGTACAGCAATGAGAGTTTTTAAGTTTCATCATATTTTATTGACAGTCAATATTCTACTTGCACTATTTGCTGTGTTAAGTAGTTTCTTTTTTGAACTTGATGAATTGAATTCGCCGATAGACTTAGTAATTATAGAATTTAGTCCATTGCTTTCTAGTTTTTTAGTTACTTCACTTTCACTATTTTTTTCGTTACTACTTATTTACTTGCTTTCCAGCTTACTCGCTCAGCATAAGTTGCCTACTCATAAAGGAGCCAGTTTTTGGTTATTCCCAATGGTAGGCCTGAGTCTTTTTTTTAGTCAAAATTGGATTTTTGAACCCTTATTGGGCTTCTTTATTTTGATTATTGCGTTTTATCTCATGTTTCAGTTGAGCCATGAGAAACAAGTTCAATCCTCAATTTTTACGGTGGCTTTAATGATTAGCTTTTCAAGTCTTTTTTACTTACCCCTTATGGCTTTTTATCTTTTGCCATTTTTTGCCCTAATTATTTTTAGAACTTTCCAACCCAAGGAACACATTACGGCTTTGGTTGGTCTTACGGTGCCATGGATTTACTATTCATCTGCTAAATATTTATTTGACTTAGATATTGCTTTTGCTTTGAATGGCATTCACGAAAAATTTGTCTTATCCGCAGCTACTATAGTAAATATAGTCTTCTTGGGAATCTGTGGTTTGTTGGGAATATTTCAGGCTTTTGCAAATCAATCTAAATTAATAGTACAACAAAGAAATCAGATGAGTGTGCTTCTGATTTTTTTAATTATTTCAATCGTTTTACTTTGCTTCCAACCTACAAATGGACTACTAGCATACTTATTAGTGCTTGCTTTATCGGCATTCTACATTTGGTTCTACAAAGGGTTTAAAAGAAAGTGGATCATTCAATTGGTTTTCTTCTTCATTTTAACCTTTCAATTGAATGAAATATGGGGATTTATTTAGGCTTGTTCTTTAGACTCCATATATTGATTTAATTACCTTTGCAAAAAATCTGAAGATATGAAATTTGGTGTGATTACTTTCCCGGGATCCAATTGTGATCAAGACATGATTTATGTTTTAGAAAGCATTATGGGTTATGAAGTTGAGCGACTTTGGCATAAAGATACTAGCTTGAAAGGAGCTGAATTTATCATATTACCTGGAGGGTTTTCATACGGTGATTATTTACGTTCAGGCGCAATAGCTAACTATTCACCCATTATGAAAGAAGTAGTAAAGCATGCCAATAATGGCGGTTACGTTATGGGGATTTGTAATGGTTTTCAGATTTTGTGTGAGTCTAAGTTGTTGCCAGGAACTTTGTTACACAATAATAATCAAAAGTTTATCTGCAAAAATGTATTCTTAAAAGCAGATAATAATGATTCGATTATAAATGCAGGAGTGAACACGGATGAAGCATTAAAAATACCAATTGCTCACGCCGAAGGTCGGTACTATGCAACCGAGGAAATGTTGAAAGACTTGAATGCAAACAATCAAGTGATTTATCGCTATTGCAATGAAGAAGGCGAAATAAATGCTGCTGCTAATCCAAATGGCTCTTTAGAGAATATTGCAGGGGTTTGCAATAAAACCAAGAATGTTTTTGGTATGATGCCACATCCTGAAAGAGCGGCTGACATTGAGTTAGGCAATACAGATGGCCTTAAGATATTTGAAGGTATGATGAAAGCGATTGTCGCTACTGTCTAATATAAGTGACTTCATGATACTTCAAGGGAAATTCAAGACCTTGGAATAGGCTTTATCGATACAAATTCATTTCTTCCACATAAGCTGCTACTTCTTTAGGCATGTAGTGGTTTACTTTTTTTCCTTCAGAAATAGCTTTTCGAATAAACGAAGATGAAACTTTCATTACCGGAGCTTCTACATAATTGACTTTGTAATGTTGTCTTAATTCACCACCTTCATTCGAGTCTAGACGAGGATAAACATACAAGTCATGGTTCTCTAAAATCAATTCATGATTTTTCCACTTGTGAAAGTGATTTAGATTATCAGCACCCATAATTAGAGCAAAATTATAGTCACTGAATTTCTCCTTTAAATAAGCTAAAGTGTCAGAAGTATAGTTTGGTTGTTTTAAACCAAATTCAATGTCTGAAGCTTTTAGTCGCTCATCATCACCTATGGCTAGTCGCATTAAATGTAAGCGGTCATAATCTTTAAGCATAGACTCTTTTTGCTTAAAGGGGTTTTGCGGGGTAACTACCATCCATACTTGATCCAAATCAGTAAATTCCACCATGTAGTTGGCAATTACCATATGGCCCACATGCACTGGATTATACGTTCCGAAAAATAGACCTACCTTCATATTTCTTTGTTTTCTAAAAATGAAGTAACCACAGTTCTAGCTTCTTGTTTTGCTTTTTCTAAGCTATCATTCAAAATTATATGGTCAAATTGATCTGCCACCACAAGTTCTTGCTTCGATTTAGCTAAACGCTTTTGAATGCGATCTTCTTCATCCGTACCTCTACTTCTCAATCGTTTTTCTAAAGTAGGTAGGTCTGGAGGCATTACAAATATGGCCAAAGCTTGTTTTTTAAAATACTTTTTGAGATTCAAACCTCCTACAACATCTACATCAAATATGACTGTTTTTCCTTCTCCCCAAATTCGTTCAATCTCTGATTTTAAGGTGCCATAAAAATGGTCCGTATAAACCTCTTCCCATTCGACAAAGGCATCTTCCTTTATTTTTTGCTTAAAATCTTCAATGTTCAAAAAGTAATAGTCTTTACCATTTACTTCTTTACCTCTAGGCGAACGAGTACAAGCAGAAATTGAAAAGGCCAAACCTATATCTTGCTCCAATAAGTGATGAACCAATGTGGTTTTACCTGAGCCCGATGGTGCTGAAAAAATGATGCATTTACCTACCATACGTTTAATACTTGTTCTTTAATTTTTTCTAGTGCATCTTTCATTTGCACAACTAACTTTTGCATTTCAGCATGGTTGGCCTTAGAGCCTAGAGTATTTATTTCTCTTCCAATTTCTTGCGAAATAAAACCCAGTTTTCGGCCTTGGCCAGCTTCTGAGTTCATAGTTTCCATAAAGTAGTTGCAATGTGCTTCTAACCTTACTTTTTCTTCAGAAACATCGTATTTTTCTAAGTAATAAATCATTTCTTGCTCAAAACGATCACTATCGACTTTGTCTTTTTGTTCGTTTTCTTCTAAGTTTTTAAGCAAGCGTTGTTTTACAATTTCAATACGCTCATTTTCATATTTAAGCGCTTGATTTAGAAGATTTGTTATAGTTTCAATATTTGAGCTTAGATCGTCGTAAAGTGTTTTACCTTCTTGAATTCTAAATGAAATGAGATCTTCTGCTGCTTGTTCCAAAATGAGGTCAATTTTTGTCCAATCTTCGGCAGAAAGTTTAGCTTCTTCTGCTTTGATCACTTCAGGTAATCGACTAATGGTTGCAATCAAATCATTGCTTTGGTCATTTAACTCAGCTTGTAATTTTTGAAATTGAGCGTAATAACCTTTAAAAATGGCTTCATTAATTCGAAAAGCTCCGCTCTCTCCTAAGTCCTCATAACTCAAAAGCATTTCTACTTTTCCTCTACCTATCTTATTGGAAATGAGTTTTCTGTAGTTTAATTCCTTTTCTTTAAATGAGTTAGGAATTTTAGTGTGTATATCGGACTGCTTACTGTTGAGTGATTTAAGCTGAATAATGATTTTCTTTCCTGAAATAGTTCCCTCGGCTTTTCCAAAGCCGGTCATTGATTGAAGCATACTCTATAATTAAAGCGACAAAATTAGGCATTTGCCTTAGGCTTCGGTTTTCTTATGCTCACAAGATACACCCCGGCAAAAATGAACAAGGCAGAAATGATTTTGACAAGGTTCAATTCATCCTGCTGAAGAATTAAAGCAACAAGTGTAGCAATAAATGGTTGAGAATAGATATATGTACTCACTACAGATGGGTTTACTTGTTTCAAGCCATAGATATTAAAGAGGTACGCCAAAAAAGTGGTTCCAATTACCACAAACAAAAATCCACCCCATATTTGAGGAGTAAAAGAGGACCAATTTATTTCAGTAAATTGATTAAACCCAAAGGGAATGACAATTAAAAACCCAAAAAGAAATACCCATTTAATAACGGTAGTAGGCTCATATTTATGCATTAAAGGCTTTACCAAAACTAAATACATCGCATAGGAACTAGCATTCAGAAAAATGAATAAATCACCTTCAAAGGTGTCATTGCTTATACTCAAATTGTTGCCATATAAAATTAAACCAGCCGCACCAGCTAGTCCCAAAAAGATACCTCCTACTTTGGTTGGTGTTATTCGTTCCTTTATAATCCAAGCCGACATGATTAATACCAAAATAGGGTTAGAAGTCATGATGATGGCTGAATTGATGGGACTCGTTAGATTTAATCCATAAAAGAACATGAGTTGATTGGCTGCAACACCAAATACGCCGCAAATAAAAAGTCGTATTATGTCTTTGAATTGTATCCGTTCTTTTTTTGTAAAAAAGGATAGTAGCCAGAATAAAATTAATGCCCCTAATACTCGGCAGAAGATAAACCCAAATGGTTCAATAAAATTGGGCATAATGCCTTTTGCTACGGAGTAATTTACACCATAGATAATATTTGCACCAAGTAAGGCTAAGTGCGCTTTAAAAAGTTGCGATACTTTCAAGAATCGAATTGACTTTTTAACGATTCAACTGCTTTTGTTGATGAGCCAATAGAAATAAAGTTATCGTAAACAACTACTGGTCTTTTTAGAAATGTATATTCTTCTAAAATCAACTTTTTGTAATCTTCTTCACCTAATTCTTTTTGTGCAAGTCCCATGGATTTATACTTCATAGCTCTCCGGCTAAAAAGAGTTTCATAGTTTCCTGCCAATGCCTTCATTTCTTCAATATCTTCAGGGCTAATTTGATTAGTTTTGATATCTTGCAATTCTGCATCTTTCGGGAAATTAAGCTCGTTTAATATGCGTTTGCAGGTAGAACAAGTTGAAAGGTAAAATACTTTTTTCATTGTTGATTTTTGAACTAACAAAAGTAGGATAGAACTCGCAAAGGATGTCAGAAAATCCCAAAGCGCTTAAGCTGTTTTCACCAACACGAATTGCCGTTACCATTGGTATTGGTTTAGCTGTTGCTACTTACCTAGTAGCAAGAAATTTTGAATTGAAGCATTTTGAAGCCGTAGAGTGGACTTGGTCGTCTACTTTTTGGGTTATTGTAGCCATTTTAATGATGGCAACTAGAGATCTTGCCTATATGTATCGCATAAGGGTGCTAACCGATTATCAAATTTCATGGAGAAATAGCTTTGATACAATCATGTTATGGGAATTTGCATCAGCAATAAGTCCTTCCATTGTCGGTGGGTCTGGGGTAGCAATTTACATTGTAAACAAAGAAGGGGTAAAAATGGGACGTAGTTCAGCTGTGGTTATGACCTCGGCTTTATTGGATGAGCTTTTTTACATTTTAACGGTACCCGTTGTATTATTTAGCGTAGGTTATTCGAGTATTTTTAATATAGAGTTGCCCACAGAAGCTTTGAGCGGAGCGATAGGGAAATATGGAATACAAGGTGTGTTTATTGCAGGTTACCTTTTTATTTTGCTATTAACTTCAGTCATCACTTTTGCCATTTTTTGGAGACCAAGAGGATTCAAGTGGATTCTACTTCAGGTATTTAGATTGCCATTTTTAAGAAAGTGGAGACACGATGCAAGTGCAACGGGTGATGATATCATGGTTACTTCTAAAGAATTAAGAGGAAAGCCTTTTTCATTTTGGGGAAAAGCATTTGGTGCTACCTTGGTTTCATGGACAGCTAGGTTTTGGGTGGTTAATTTTTTGATTTTAGCGTTTGTGAGTTTAAATGTAAGTGACCATTTAATGATTTATGCACGCCAGTTAGTGATGTGGGTAATTATGTTGATTAGTCCCACTCCTGGAAGCACAGGAGTAGCAGAGATAGCTTTCTCAGGCTTTTTAAAAGATTTTATCCCTTTTGGGCTAGCAGGAGCCTTAGCACTTCTTTGGCGATTGGTTAGCTATTATCCTTATTTATTCATTGGAGCTATTATTCTACCACGCTGGATTAAGCGCACGCACAGCTAATTACTCAAAGTTAACTTTGAACAGTTTTCACTGGTATCAGTTTATTAAATGTACAAGCTATGAAAGACAGAAAAAGCCATTTTGGCACCAAAGCAATTCATGGAAGATTAGAAGCCGACTTGGCTTATGGAGCCGTAAATACGCCCATTTACCAGACTTCCACTTACAAGCAAAATGGACTTGGAGGGCATAAAGGTTTTGAATATTCCAGATTAGGGAACCCAAGTAGAAGCGCTTTAGAAGATAACTTAGCTGCCATAGAAAACGGCCGATTTGGTTTTTGTTTTGCAAGTGGAATGGCTGCTATCGATGCAGTTATGAAAACCTTAGAACCAGGAGACGAAGTAGTTGCTTCACATGATTTATATGGTGGAGCTTATCGATTGTTTACTGAGGTATATCAAAAAATGGGAATTAGCTTCAAGTTTGTTTCCATGCAGAATGTTGAAAATGTAGAAGAGGCATTAAGCCCAAAAACCAAATTGATTTGGATTGAAACACCGAGTAATCCACTATTGCAAATAACAGACATTGAGGCCGTTACTACTATAGCCAAACAAAAGGGAGTAATAGTTGCTGCTGATAATACTTTCGCTAGTCCTTATTTGCAAAACCCGCTTGATTTGGGTGTTGATATTGTAATGCATTCAATTACCAAATATTTAGCAGGGCATTCTGACGTAATTATGGGAGGGTTAATTACTAATGATGAATCAATTGCAGAGAAATTAAGTTTTATTCAAAAGAGCTGTGGGGCGATTGCAGGTCCACAAGACTGTTTTTTGGTTCATCGTGGAATTAAAACACTACATGTTCGAATGCAAAGACATTATGAAAATGCTGAAGAGGTTGCACATTATTTAAATAATCATTCTAAAGTTGATCGAGTTTTTTGGCCAGGTTTGAAAGAGCACCCAAATCATGAAATTGCAAAAAAGCAGATGCATGGTTTTGGAGGGATGGTATCATTTACGCTGAAAAACAATCAAAAGGAAGATTGTTTCAAGTTTCTTTCAAGTATTCAACTATTTAGTTTGGCTGAATCTTTAGGTGGGGTAGAATCTTTAGCAAGTCATCCGGCTAGTATGAGCCATGCTACCTTACCAGCTAGTGAAAGATTGCAATTAGGTATTGTTGACTCTTTAATCCGTTTAAGTGTTGGAATTGAAGATATATCAGATATTAAAAAGGATTTAGAACAAGCATTAGCCAAAATTTAGCGTTTTTTTCAATGAAAAAGATTTATATAACAGGAGCTAGCAAAGGTTTAGGTAAAGCACTTGCAGAAGCTTATTTGAAAGAAGGTCATTCTGTCATTGGAATGAGTAGAACAAAAAGTGTTGAACACAAGAATTACCAACACATCGAAATTGATTTGTCGGACGCAGATGCTTTAACTGCCTTTAGTTTTGACTTGTCTGATCAATTTGAAGAATATATTTTAATTAATAATGCAGGGAGTTTAGGTGAAATTAAACCTTTAGGAAATTGGACTGTCAAAGGTCTATCAGCATTATATCAACTCAATGTAGTTACACCTATGTTTTTAACCAATCAATTTTACAAGGCTTCATGCAACTCAGATAAGTTTAAATACGTTTTACATATAGGTTCTGGAGCCGCAAACAGCCCTATTGATGGTTGGGCACAGTACTGTTCATCTAAAGCAGCTTTGCATATGGCAAGTCAAGTTATTGAGGAAGAGTTGAAGTTGAAATCAAAAGAGAATTTTAAGCAACGTACCTTGTCGCCAGGTGTTATTGATACACAAATGCAAGAACAAATTAGAAATATAAGGACTAGTGATTTTTCGCAAAAAGAGCGTTTTGTAGCTTATAAAAACAACAATGAGCTAGCAAGTGCGGAAAATCTGGCCGATAAAATAATACGTAATTTTATAAACCTTTTTGAGCAAGAGGGTTCAATTCAATATTTAAGAAATTATTCATGATGAAATTCAAAAGTTTATTTGCATTAATATTAGCTACAATAACCATAAATAGTTATGCGCAACAAGAAAGTTGGTGTGCAACCGATGAAGAGTTACAAAAGTATCATCAAGCTCATCCTGAGCTAAAAGCAGACTATGAAAGAGAGATGATCAATTTTGCAAAATCATATTCTCAAAAACCTGAAGGAAATAAAAGCAATACAACTTATGTAATTCCAGTAGTTGTACATGTTATACATTATAATGGCATTGGAAATATTTCAAAAGCTCAAATTCAAGATGGCTTAAGAATTATAAATGAAGATTTTCAAAAGCTAAATTCGGATACTTCTGCAGTTAGAAATATGTTTAAAGGACTAATTGCAGATATGGATATTGAGTTTCGTTTAGCTCAACTAGATCCTAACGGTAATTGTACAGAAGGAATAACAAGAACTAACTCGTATTTAACATTTGACAAGAGAAATGAGCCTAAATCCCTTATTGGATGGGACCCATACAGTTATTTGAACGTATGGATTGTAAATACAATACAGAGTAGTGGTAGTGGGAATATTCTAGGGTTTGCTCAGTTTCCTCCACCTAGTTCTGGAAGTGCGAGTACTTATGGCCTTGTAGTTAGAGCTGATGAATGGGGAAGTATAGAGCTTGCCTCAGGAAAAGATGGTAGAACGGTTACCCATGAAATTGGTCATTGTTTAAATTTATATCACCCTTTCCAAAACGCATGTGGTTCTGCTTGCCATGGTTCTGGAGATTTTGTTTGTGATACTCCTCCTCAGTTTGATGACAATAATAATTCATGTAACTTCTCTATTAATTCATGTTCAAATGATGCTTCAGGCGGTGTATCAAGTAATCCAAACCCATTTAATACTGATGTGCCTGATTTACTAGAAAACTATATGGGATATGGTTTATCTTGTTTAGGAATGTTTACACCAATACAAAAGAATCGAGTTTATGCAGCAATTACTTCTTATAATAAACTAATTAGTTTAGTTGATACAGCTAACTTGAGACAGACAGGAACCAATGATGGTTATGTTGGAAACCCTTGTACACCTATAGTAGAAGTATTGGACTTTGATAAGTTTATTTGTGAAGGAGGTTCAGTCACTTTTGGTGAAAATAGCTACGGAGGACCCTTAAACACGTATAATTGGTCTTTTCCAGGAGGTACACCTTCAACTTCTACCTCTGCTACACCTACTATTACATATAATACGCCAGGGGAATATGATGTGATTTTAAGAGTTGGAAATAGTTCTGGAATTGACAGTGTTGTATTGTCTGATTTTGTCCATGTAGGGTCAAATACAGCTACATATAGTGCCTTTAATTATTCTGAAGGATTTGAAAATGCAACCACTTTCGGAAATGAATGGGAAGTGGTTAGTCCTTCTGGAAACCCAACTTGGGCAATTGCGCCTTTCGCCTCTTTTAGTGGAAGTTCTTCTATTTGGGTAAATAACTTAAATAATAATTATGAAAGTGGCTTGGATCAACTAATTTCTCCTTCATTAGACTTTACTACAATAGGCAATCCTTCACTTGGATTTAAAGTCGCATATAGAAGAAAAAATAATACCAGTTCAGATCAATTGAGAATTAAAGCTTCAATTGATTGTGGAGAAAATTGGTTGACTTTAATTACGCTGCCATCTTCAGCTTTAATGGTGAGTGGTAGTAGTTCTCAAACTTCTAATTTTGTTCCAACTCAAACTTCACATTGGAGATCTTATAGTCTTCCAAGTGCAATCTTCCCAAGTGCAGTAAAGAATAGCAGTAATGTTAAATTCATGTTTGAATTAGTTAATGGTAATGGGAATAACTTATTCATAGATGATTTTGAACTCAATGGAACATTAGTAGGTCTGAATGAGGAAAATATTGATGCTAATACTACAGAAATCTTAGTCTTCCCTAACCCAGCGAACAGCACAACTACTTTAAATGTATTTTCAACTGCGAATCAGAAAGAAGTAGAAATTAGCTTGACTAATATCATTGGAAAGAAAGTTAAAACCATTTACCAAGGAGAACTTTTAAAGGATAGCTATAGATTTGAGCTTGATTTATCTGATTTATCAAATGGAATCTATTTAATCAACCTTCAAACGGAAAATGGAAGGAAGACTCAAAAGTTAGTCGTTCAATAAAAAGAATTACAAATTGTAAAAGCCCATTGTAGTTATACAATGGGCTTTTTGTTTTAAGTAAAATGATTATTTAAAGTTCCACTTTGGGACAGAGATTAGAGTATGTCCATGATTTAGTTTTTAACTAATTTGCAAAATTAAATTATTGGATAATTAAGGCTCTCGTTTTTTCAATTTCAAGTTTAATTGCTTTTAAAGCCAATGGGTTTAATTCCACTTTACTATCACTAGTTTTTTTCTCATTTTGCATTTTACTATTTGCTAACTCTGAATGATTAACCTCTTTAAAAGTAACTACATCTTCATAAATTGTTTTTAAAGATTCAAGGCTAGTATATAATTTCTGAATTTCTTGAGGTTTTTGCTCAATTTCATCTATCATAAGTAAAAGCTCACTTAAGGAGTTTTTCTGACTAGCAATGATTCGGTGAATGCCAGTAGTATCAGACTTGTCTCCAATCATTTGTGACCCTAAATACATACCTTCAATCCAACCGCCAAGTAATACGTAAGTAGAGATGTCTTGTTGTTTTGAATCCTTAAGATAAGCTTCGTTTGTTAAAAAAAAGTCACTAATAACTTGTAGCAGCGTGTCTTTATTATTCGCGTTTTCTTCCAACCTACTTACAAACTTTTTTCGGAACGTTTGCCCTATTCCCAACTGATCTGCTATAATTTGTGTTGCACTGAAGTAGGTAATTGCATCTTCATGAACTCCAAATAGCGCTGCATAGCTCAAATCTGCACCATAAACCCCTAGATTTAGTGCTTTCATATGAGTTAAATGATAGTCCTCTCGTTTTTCGAGTTGATGTAGTTTTTCTGACTTGTATACTATTCCTTCTTGTTTAAATAATGAACTTAATTCTAGTGGCGAGGGTAATGAATAAAAAATATTCTTGATTGTTTTTACTTTCTCATTTTGCAACCTATTAGAATTTTCAGCCTCTACTGGTTTATTAGCGATACTGTTTGATGATGGTGATTGATCAACACAAGACTCTAATCCTAAGAATGCTACAAGAATATAAATGGGTGTAAATCGTTTCATGAAGTGGTAAAATTAAAGATTAATGTGCTTCAAGCCAGTTAGTTGCAGAATCCATTTCTACCGTGAGTGGCACTTCTAATTGAACTGCATTTTCCATTTCTTCTTTAATAATTGAAGAAATTTTCTCCAATTCTTCTTTATGTGCATCAAAAACTAATTCATCATGAACTTGCAAAAGCAGTTTGGATTTGAATTGTTCTTGTTTAAATCGCTTGTGAATATTAATCATGGCAATTTTAATGATATCGGCAGCCGACCCCTGAATAGGTGCATTGATGGCATTGCGCTCTGCAAATCCACGTACAACCGCATTTCTACCGTTAATGTCTGGTAAATAGCGTCTTCTTTTCATGATAGTTTCTACATATCCATGGCTTTTAGCATATTCAATACTTTCATCCATATATGACTTGATTTTTGGATATTTCTCAAAATAGCTGTCAATAATTTCTTTCGCTTCTTTTCTGGGGATACTTAATCGTTGAGATAATCCAAAGGCTGAAATGCCATAAATAATTCCAAAATTTACCATTTTGGCCTTGCTTCTCATTTCACGATCCACTTGTTCGAGGTCCACTTCAAAAACTTTAGCAGCTGTTGCAGCGTGAATGTCTAAGCCTTCTTTAAAGGCTTGAATCATACTTTCATCTTTACTCAATGCTGCAATAATCCTTAATTCGATTTGAGAATAATCTGCCGCTAACAATAAAAAGTCTGATGATCGGGGAATGAATGCCTCCCTAACTTTTCTTCCTCTCTCTGTTCGAATTGGAATGTTTTGCAAATTGGGATTATTAGAGCTTAACCTGCCAGTTGCTGCCACCGTTTGCATGTAGTTGGTGTGAATATGTCCAGTTTTTTCATTGATTAATTCTGGCAAAGAATCGACATAAGTAGATTTTAGTTTTTTAACGGAACGATATTCCAATACTTTTGGAACAATTTCATGTTTATCTATTATCTTTTGAAGTGTTTCTTCTGAAGTGGAATATTGTCCAGTTCGTGTTTTCTTAGCTTTCGGCTCAATTTCTAAAATGTCAAATAAAATTTCTCCCAATTGCTTGGGTGAATCAATGTTAAAGTTTGTTCCAGCTAAATCAATAATTTCTTTTTCGAGCTGAACCAATTCTTTTTCAAGTTGCTTAGAGTATTCATTTAAATTTTCTTTATCTAGATTAATCCCTTCGAGTTCCATTGCAGCTAGTACTTCTATCAAAGGCATTTCAATATCATCGAAAAGTTTTCGGCTATTGCTATTTGCCAATTCCTTTTCAAATAGTTTTTTGAGTTGTAATGTAATGTCTGCATCTTCACCAGCATATTCTACCACCTTGTCTAGTGGCACATCACGCATATTTCCTTGATTTTTCCCTTTTTTACCAATTAAGTCTTCAATTGGCATGGGTCTGTAATTCAAATAATTTTCAGCGAGCACATCCATATTATGCTTTTGATCTGGTTGAAGCAAATAATGGGCTATCATGGTATCAAAAAACTTACACTTTATTTCAATTCCATATTTTTTTAAAATAGCTAGGTCATACTTTAAGTTCTGGGCAATTACTTCTTTTTGGCTGTCTTCAAAAATGACTTTGAATGGTTCTAATTGTATATCTATTTCTTTATTTGAGTCTATTGCAAAATAATAGGCCTCTCCTTTTTGAATAGAAAAGGCAATACCGAGTAATTCAGCTTCAATAGGGTCTAGTGAAGTAGTTTCTGTATCAAAGCAAAAGCTATCAGATTTTTCTAGTATTTCAATTAAGCTTTTTACTTCTTCATCTTTTTGAACTAATTGATAATTGTGCTCAGTATCTTCAAGTGTTCTTATGCTTTGAAAAGCTTCCTCTTTTACTTTTTCCTCTTCAGTCTTAGATTCAGAAAATAAATCCATCTGCCCTCCTTGATTTGAGCTTATAGCTACTTCTTCACCTAATATTCGTTTGCTTAAGGTTCTAAATTCCACTTCCGCGAAAACTTCTTCTAGCAATTCTTTATTCAAAGGGTCCTTTTTGAGACTATCTGGATTAAACTCAACAGGAGCATCGATTAATATGGTTGCCAATTTTTTAGAAAGCAAAGCTTGTTCTCTGTTCGATTCAACCTTTTCCTTCATTTTTCCCTTTAAATCGGAAGTGTTTTCTAGTAGTTTTTCGATGCTGCCATATTGTTTTAAGAATTTTTTAGCTGTTTTGTCGCCTACACCAGGTATGCCAGGTATGTTATCTACAGCATCACCACACATTCCCAAGTAATCAATTACTTGCAAAGGGTCTTCAATTTCAAATTTTTCACAGACCTCATCTACACCCCATACTTCTGCTTTATTTCCCATTCGAGCTGGTTTGTACATAAAAATATGTTCACTAACCAATTGCCCAAAATCTTTGTCAGGAGTCATCATGTAAGTAGTATAGCCTTCTGCTTCCGCCTTTTTAGCCAAAGTGCCTATTACGTCATCGGCCTCGTAACCATCTGAATAAAGAATAGGAATGTTAAAACCTTCTATTATTTTTTTGATGTATGGAATCGCACTTTTTATATCATCTGGCATGGCCTCCCGATTGGCTTTATACGCTTCAAACTCAATATGCCTTGAGGTAGGTTTGTCTGTGTCAAAAACAACTGCAATATGAGTGGGATTGTGATTACTTAAAACATCGTAAAGAGTAGAGGTAAAGCCATAAATGGCTGAGGTGTTTAATCCTTTTGAGTTTATCATTTGATTCTGGCTGAAGGCAAAGTAGGCTCTGTAAATCAGGGCGTAAGCATCCAAAAGCCAAAGTGTGTCTTTTTCTTCTGACATTAATTTGGGATATTAAATTGGTGTCTCAATTTAGCTAAAAAGAGGCGAAAATGAAATGTGAAACAGCCTTATTTTGATTCTCTAATTACTGTGGCTAATACGGTTTCACCAACAGCTTCTAAGGTAGCTTTGTCAATCACTTCCATATTGTCATCATGGGTGTGCCAATGTGGAGCAAATGCTTGAGTTGAAGGGTCGTATTGAATGATATCTATGCTTGGAATTTTTGCAATTTTATTCACATACAAATGATCATCTTCACCTACATGTGTGGTTTCTTGAAAAACAAAATGATTGCCATGACCCAATGCTTTAGCAATACTCCAAACCTGATTCACCACTTGAGGGGCAAAATACATGCTGATAGACTCTTTGGTGAATTTAGCATCTTTTGCTCCAACCATATCGAGCAAAATGCCATAGTTGGCTGAATAATTTGGCTTATGTGGCTGATTGGCCCAAAACTGACTGCCTAAGCACCAAGTTCCTTCTTTACGCTGGGCCATTGCTGAAGAAGGTTGCCCATAATCCTCTGCGTCAAAAAAGATGATATCTACTCCAATATTTGGTTTGAGTTTATCTAATTGTCTAGCAATTTCCAGAAGAACACCAACTCCGCTTGCTCCATCATTTGCCCCATCTATAGGCTTTGATTTGTTTTTACTGTCTTGGTCCGCAAAAGGCCGGCTATCCCAATGCGCAAAAAGCAAAACTCGATTGTTAAGCTCGGGTAAATACTCTCCAATGATATTTACCATATTTAGTTTATCACCGTTAAAGGCTGTTACCACTCCTTTTTGTTCAATTACATTAAAGTTATAGCTTGCTAATTTTGAGCTCAAGTAGTTTGCTGTTCTTTTATGTGCTTCTGTATTTGGAACACGCGGTCCAAATGAGACTTGCTTCTCTACAAATGCATAAGCCGAGTCTTCATCAAAAGAAGGTCTTTCAACTGTGAATTCAGGTTTTGCTTTTTTTATTGCTTTACTCGGACTTTTTTTAGGTTCACTCTCACAAGCCAACAATAAAATGCTCAATGAAAAGAGCAAAATGCTACTTTTCAAAACTCCACTCCGCCCCATCTTTACCATCTTTTACGGTTATGTTTAAATCTCTCAATCGATCTCTGATTTGATCTGCGGTAGCATAGTCCTTTTGTGTTTTTGCTGCTAACCTAAAGTCTAATACCAATTTCATCAATTCATCAACCACACCATCTTCAGAGCTTTGTTTTTCTTCAATTTCTAAGCCTAAAATAGCAAAGTAGAAAGTATGAAATAAGGCTTTGAACTCATTTAAATCCTTTTCGTTCAGACTTTCTTTGCTGCTTTCAATCGCATTAGCAAGTTTCAATCCATCAAACAAATGTGCAATAACAATTGGTGAATTGAAATCATCATCCATAGCTGAATACAATTTCGACTTGAATTCATGAATGTCAATACTGGACTTTTCTGAAGGTGTCAGAGTTTCCAATTTTAAAATACCGTTTTGAAGTCTATTTAATCCCTTTGATGCAGCTTCTAAAGCCGTATTCGAAAAGTCTAGGGTGCTTCTATAGTGCGATTGTAAAATGAAAAACCGAATGGTCATTGGGGAATAAGCCCGATCTAATTGGAAGTTGTCTCCACTAAAAAGTTCATGGCAAAAAATGCCATTACCTAAAGACTTCCCCATTTTTTGACCATTAATAGTTACCATATTGTTGTGTAACCAATAATTGGCAAATGCTTTATCGGTGTGAGCTTCAGCTTGAGCAATTTCACATTCGTGATGTGGAAAAGCATTTTCCAAACCACCTCCGTGAATATCAAAATTATCTCCTAAATATTTTTGACTCATCACAGTACATTCGATGTGCCAACCCGGATATCCTTTCCCCCAAGGGCTGTTCCATTGCATTAAATGTGAAGGGTCAGCCTTTTTCCATAGGGCAAAATCAATGGAATTCTTTTTTTCAGATTGTGCAGCCAACGTTCGGTTTGCAGCTCCTTCCAGCATTTCTTCAATCGAACGACCTGATAATTTGCCATAGTCATGTGTTTCATCATACTTGGCTACATCAAAATATACAGAACCATTGACTTCATAAGCATATCCTTTTTGAATCAAATCTTCAATAATTTCAATTTGTTCTGGAATATGACCTGAAGGTCGTGGATATATATCTGCTCGTTTTACATTGAGTGCATCCATGTCTCTAAAATAGTTGAACATGTACTTTTCAACTACGGCCATAGGATCCACTTTTTCTAATCGAGATTGTTTTGCAATTTTATCATCTCCTTCGTCAGCATCATCCGTCAAATGCCCTACATCAGTAATGTTTTGAACGTACTTTACTTTTGGATACTTATGTAATAAGTATCTATAAATAAGGTCAAATGAAACATAAGATTTTGCATGGCCTAAATGTGCATCTCCATAAACCGTAGGGCCGCAAACATACATGCCAATTACCTCGGGGTCTATGGGTTTAAATGTTTCTTTTTTACGATTTAATGTGTTGTAAACAGTGAGTTGCGAATTCATGAATTTTAGGCCTTTATTTAAAGACCACAAAGAAACACATTTTAGGCTTGTGGAAGGAAGATTAGACTAGTGAACACTAGTCTTCTTCAATAACGCCATCTCCAATATAGCGACCATTTTTGAAGATCATGATTTGCTGCAAAATTCCATCTTCATTGTATTTGAAGAGTTTGCCATCCATCAGACGATAATTTTTAAAAGTTCCATCTTTAGAAATCTGCTTATTTCTATTGTAAAGTTTAGCATATCCATTTCCATCAAAACCACCTATGTTTGGTTTTTCAACTGATTTGCTAGCTTCTACTTTTACATCCTTTCCTTCGTTTAATTGTTTTTTAAGTGGGTCTTCTTGTGGCGTTTTTGGAGCGTAAGTTTCATATTTACTTTTATCCATTACACCTCCTTCATTGAAGAATTTTACTTCCATTAAATCCCCATTCTCGTAATACATTTTGAGTTCTCCATTTTCTTGGCCGCCTTTCCAATTTCCTTCTAATTGTAATTGACCATTCGGGTAATAATATTTTTGAGGCCCATTTCTTCTTCCATCTTCGGTAAACTTAAATTCTTGAGCAACTTGCCCATTTGGGTGGTAACGTTTAAAATCACCAGTGTTTTTAGTTTGTTGCCAATTGCCTTGCTCCTCAATTTTACCATTGTCATAATACAAGGTATAAGGTCCCATCGGTCGGCTATTTTGATAAGTGATTTCACTTTTTAATTTACCATTTGGATGATATTCTTTCCAAAGTCCCATCTTACGGCTATTTTCAAATCTGCCCTCAGCTACTTTTTGACCAGCTGCGTAATTAGGATTTTTTGATGGTGTAGCTTTAATGATCCACATGCCTTGCTTCTTTCTGCTAGCATCTAACAAGTTTATGGTATCTCCATCAACAAGTTCAAATGTTTGAGAAAAAGAGGGTACTATAAAGAAGATAAGTAGTAGGGTAAGTAGACCTTGCTTCATTCCGTAAATATAAAAAAATATAAGACTTAATTTGACTGTCTTTTCTTTTGAAGTTGGTGAATCATGTCTTCACTCATTTTACCTAAGTCGTATTCTAATTTCCAATTCCAATCTTTCTGAGCATCTTTATCCTCAATGCTACTTGGCCAACTATCTGCAATTTTTTGACGAAAATCGGGAGCATAGCTAATTTCAAAATCTGGGATTAGCTTTTTAATTTCTTCAGCAATTTCTTTCGGAGAAAACGAAATTCCACCCAAATTGTAACTCGATCGAATTTTGATGTTTTCTGATGGAGCTTCCATTAATTCTATGGTAGCTCGAATAGCATCCTCTAAGTACATCATGGGTAAATAGGTGTTTTCAGAAAGAAAGCATTCGTATTTTTTTTGGTCTAAGGCTTGGTGATAAATGTCTACCGCATAATCGGTTGTGCCACCACCCGGCATACTTTTGTAGCCAATTAAACCAGGGTAGCGAATACTTCTCACATCAACATCATAGTTTTTCGCATAGTATTCACACCATCTTTCCCCTGCCAATTTGCTTATTCCGTAAACTGTGGTAGGGTCTGTAACGGTATGTTGTGGAGTGTTGTCTCTTGGCGTATTGGGGCCAAAAACCGCAATGGAACTTGGCCAAAACACTTTTTTGATTTTCCCTTCCTTTGCTAAATCAAGCACATAAAACAAACTATCCATGTTTAACTCCCAAGCGAATTTTACTTGCTTTTCAGCATTGGCTGATAAGAGTGCTGCTAGGTGATAGATCTCCGTTACTTGATACTTTGATACCAGCTCATGAAGTCTACCTTTATCCAAAGCATTTAATTCCTCAAAGGGGCCTTCCATGTCATCTAAAAGTCGAATGTCAGTGGCTAATACATTATCCTTCCCTTTTACTTCTCGTAGTTTTTCAACCAACTCTCTGCCTACCTGTCCGCCGGCACCAATGACTAGAATCATAATTTCAATTTTTTAATGGCCTCAAAAATAGGAAATCGGAATCGTTCAGTTTATATCTTAAGTCAGTAGAATAAAGATGCATTCTTAAAAATGAGGTAGAAGCGGAACAGAATGAAATGAAGTGAGATTAAAAAGTCTAGATCTAGAATATAGAAACAAAAATGAATCTAAATCTAAGGTCTATCATCTAAACTCTCTTTAAAATTTGCGGTCTTAGCTCTAGTTTATAAACGCTTTGCTAAGCTGATTTTTGTCATTTTTTCTAAGCTATTGCTTTGCCTAACTTTGTAGGTTATTAAGCATTATTTCATGGAACTTTATAATAAGTACGACAAAGAGCTTTTGAAGAAGCAATTAATGGAAGAAGACTTTGAAAGGGTAACCATTAGTTTTTATCGCTATGTCATTATTGAAGACCCACATCAGCTTAGAGATGAGTTGTATGCAGAGTGGACGGAGATGAAAGTTTTTGGAAGAACCTATTTAGCGAAAGAGGGGATTAATGCACAAATGAGTGTGCCGGAGCATCATTGGGAAGAGTTTATGCTTCGCCTACAAAAGCGGAAAATGTTTGAAAACATGCCGATAAAAAGGGCAGTAGAGGACGATGGGAAATCTTTTTATAAACTGAAATTAAAAGTTCGTCATAAGATTGTAGCTGATGGACTAGATGATGGCACTTTTGATGTAACCAATGTGGGTAGGCATTTATCCGCAAAAGAGTTTAATGAAGCCTTGAATGATCCAAACTCCATTGTGATTGATATGCGGAATCACTATGAAAGTGAAGTGGGGCATTTTGAAAATGCGATTTGCCCAGATGCCGATACATTTAGAGACGAATTGCCGCAAGTAGAGGAGATTTTAAAAGGGAAAGAAGATAAAAAAGTGCTGTTGTACTGTACGGGTGGAATTCGTTGTGAAAAAGCTTCAGCATACCTAAAACATAAGGGATTTCAAGATGTGAATCAACTGCATGGAGGAATCATAGATTATTACCGTCAGATTAAAGATGAAAATCTTGAGAATCGATTCAAAGGGAAAAACTTTGTTTTTGATGAGCGCTTGGGCGAACGAATTTCGACAGAGATAATTAGTGAATGTCATCAATGTGGAAAGCCTTGCGATACACATACCAATTGCAAAAATGACGATTGTCATTTGCTGTTTATTCAATGTGACGAATGCGCTGAAAAAATGAATGGCTGCTGCACACCAGAATGCAAAGACATTGCAGCCTTGCCTGAAGAAGAACAAAGAAAATTGCGAAAAACAAATAAAAATAAGGCTAAGCGAAATGTGTATAAAAGTCGATTGAGACCCGACCTTAAGCAGATTTTAGCAGACAAGAAATAATGCCTAATTTCAAACAACCAAAAAATGAAATATGCCTTTTTATAGAAAATTAGGAAAGATACCACATAAGCGCCACACGACTTTTAAAAAGGAAGATGGCTCTTTGCATTATGAGCAACTTTTTGGAACGGTTGGCTTTGATGGAATGTCCTCTTTAATGTATCATTTACATCGTCCAACCATGGTGGTGGAGCATTTAGGATCTAAAAATGTGATGCCCAAAATTGCCGTTGAAAAGAATTTTAAATCAAGGAGATTAATTGGGTTTGATGTAAAACCACAAGACGATTATTTAGAAAGCCGAGAGGCGATGCTGTGTAATAATGATTTAATTGTTGCTTTAGCGGCCCCTAAAAAATCGACTAAAGATTATTTTTATAAAAACACCGACTCTGATGAGGTTATATTTATCCATAAAGGGAGTGGAAAGCTTCGAACTTTTTTGGGAAATATTGACTTCAAATATGGAGACTACCTCGTTATTCCAAGAGGAATGATTTATAAAATGGACTTTGATTCAGAAGATAATCGCCATTTTGTGGTAGAGTCTGCTAGTCCGATTTATACACCTAAGCGTTACCGAAATTGGTTTGGGCAATTGTTGGAGCACTCTCCTTATTGCGAAAGAGATTTTAGGACTCCGCAAGAGTTGGAAACACATGATGAGAAAGGCGAATTCTTAATTAAAATCAAAAAAGAAGGGGTTATTCATGATTATGTCTATGCCTCTCACCCTTTTGATGTTGTAGGTTGGGATGGCTTTAATTATCCGTATGCTTTCTCCATTCATGATTTTGAACCAATAACCGGTCGAGTACATCAACCACCACCTGTACATCAAACATTTGAGGCTGCTGGTTTTGTCATATGCTCATTTGTACCTCGTTTATACGATTACCATCCGGAGTCTATTCCAGCTCCCTACAATCATTCAAACATTGATTCGGATGAGGTTTTGTATTACGTAGATGGAGACTTTATGAGTAGAAATGATATTGCGCAAGGTCAGATTACCTTGCATCAGGCAGGAATTCCACATGGGCCGCACCCAGGAGCTTATGAGCGAAGTGTAGGGCAAAAAGAAACGGAAGAATTAGCGGTAATGGTGGATACATTTAAACCGCTTAAAGTAACAGAGAATGCATTAAAAATTGATGACGGGAAGTATTATAAGAGTTGGATTGAGGATAGCTAGATTAGAGAGTAAAGAAAAGAGAAAATAGATATTTAAGTGTCACAGAGATTAAGACATAATTATAAGAACTTAAAAATTTGGAAAGTTGGTATAGAGATTGGAAATCAAATTTTTGATTTGAGTTCAAATTTTCCACCTGAAGAGAAATACAGCTTAACATCACAAATTAATCGCTCTGCTATTTCTATTCCAAGCAATATTGCAGAAGGCTCTTCTAGAACAGATAAATCATTCTCTCGCATTATTGATATTTCATTGGGCTCATCCTTTGAATTAGGGACACAACTTATATTAGCAGAAAAAAGAAAATTTATAACAGAAAAAGAACTAAACCAAATTGAAGAGAAATTAGAAGAGTTTCAGAAAATGAGCATGGTCTTTCAGAATAGACTTTAGCTCTCTATTCTATACTCTCTTCTCTATAATCTTAAAGCTATGAAGGAAATTAAATCAGTAGACTACGGACTAGAAAAAATATTTGAAGGAGCGCAAGATTTCTTGCCGCTTTTAGGAACAGATTATGTGGAATTATATGTTGGAAATGCAAAGCAAGCCGCACATTTTTATAAAACGGCTTTTGGATTTCAATCCTTTGCCTATAGTGGCTTAGAAACTGGTAATAAAGACACTGTTTCTTATGTACTTAAGCAAGATAAAATCCGCTTAATGCTTACTTCGCCTTTAAGTTCAAAAAGCCCAATAAACGAGCATATAGTTAAGCATGGCGACGGCGTTAAAATTGTGGCACTTTGGGTAGACGATGCAAGAAAGTCATGGGAGGAAACAACCAAACGTGGAGCAAAATCTTATTTAGAACCAACAGTTTTAGAAGATGAGAACGGTGAAATTGTTAAAGCAGGTATCTACACTTATGGCGAAACCGTTCACATGTTTGTAGAGCGTAAAAATTACAAAGGTGATTTTATGCCTGGCTTTAGAAAATGGGAATCCGATTACAAACCTGAGTCAGTTGGTTTGAAGTTTATCGATCACATGGTAGGAAATGTAGGTTGGAATGAAATGAATACCTGGGTAAAATGGTATGAGGATGTGATGGGCTTTGTTAACTTCTTGTCTTTCGATGACAAACAAATTCATACTGAATATTCAGCTTTGATGAGTAAGGTAATGAGTAATGGAAATGGAAGAATTAAGTTTCCAATCAATGAACCTGCTGAAGGAAAGAAAAGATCTCAAATTGAAGAATATTTAGATTTTTATGAAGGTCCAGGAGTACAACACATCGCTGTGGCAACAGATAATATCATTGACACAGTTAGCAAATTGCGTTCAAGAGGTGTTGAGTTTTTGTCAACTCCGCCAGAAACATATTATGAGCAAGTGCCTTTAAGATTGGAAGAGCATGATCATGAATTGAGAGAAGATTTAGAAGTGCTGAAAGGATTAGGGATTATGGTAGATGCTGATGATGAGGGTTATTTATTGCAAATTTTTACCAAACCAGTTCAAGATAGGCCAACCTTATTTTTTGAGATTATTCAACGAATGGGTGCTAGGGGATTTGGTGCAGGAAATTTTAAAGCCTTGTTTGAATCTATTGAGAGGGAGCAAGAACTTAGAGGAACATTGTAATTTACATATACTAAGGGTCGCTTTTAGCGGCCCTTTCATTTTTTGAATTTGAAAGTATTTGATTTAGAAAAAATAAATCTTGTTTTTAGAGAAGATAAGATTGTTGAGATTCGAGTGAAGGATTATAATGTCATTACCATTGATGATGCAAAAGAACAATACGAACTCATAGAAGAGCATATGCCCAATCAAAAAGTGTGCATGCTTATTGTACCTGGTATTCATACCACTATTTCCACAAACATCATCAGCTTTGTAAATAGCAAAAAGTGTATCCAAAAATCAAAAGCCGAAGCTGTAGTGCTGAATAATTTAGCCAACCGGATTACTTATAACTTCTTGAGTAAGTTCTCTAGTAGAAAGATGAAAGGTTTTGATTGTGAGGAAAAGGCATTGGAGTGGCTTAAGCAAGAGCAAGTTTTTGTATAAATCTTGCTTTAATTCTATCTATTAAGACAATATTGAATTAACAAGGAATTAAGCTGTTGAATCTTTATATGTCAGTATTTTAACGGACTCATTTAAGATGATTACCCTATTTCTAGCTGATTTTCAGTCATATATTTTTGTCTGAAAATTAAAAAGATGAAAAAAGTACTATTCGCTATTTGTGCAATAATTTCAATTTCAATAACAGCACAACCAAGTTTTCTAGGAATGAATAATAGCTTAGCTAAACATTGGAATGGCAACATTTTTAGTGTGGATGTTGCAAGCAATTCTATGCAAACGGAGTATGATTTTTTCATGTTTGAAGGAAGTAGTTATAAAGGAACACTGATTGAATTTAATAACAAACTGTATGGTGTGACCTCTCAAGGGAATGGACATTTTACTGGAGTAATTTATTCTTATGATTTATCAACTGGTAAATACGAACAACATTACCAATTTAACAATGCGACAGATGGTAGTGGTCCGCGAGCAGGTATGATATTAGTCAACAATAAACTTTATGGCACAACGTATGGAGGTGGAGTAAATCTTGATGGTGTAATATTTGAATTTGACCCTGCAACAAATCAGTACACCAAGCTACATGATTTTGATAATACAAATGGAAAAGGACCATTGGGTGCTTTACTACATGCTAACAATGGATTGCTTTATGGTATGACACAATATGGAGGGTCTAACTCAGATGGAGTAGTTTTTAGTTATAATCTTTCAACTTCTACTTTTACTAAACTTCAAGATTTAGCTGCTTCAACTACAGGAGAGAGACCTTCTGGAGCATTAATGCAGGCTTCAAATGGATTGCTTTATGGTCTTACAGAATTTGGTGGTTCAAATTCACGAGGTACCATGTTCACTTTTAATACCAATACAAACAGTTTTTCAGTCATACATAATTTTATAGCTGGACAACCCGATAATCCTGAAGGGACGCTTTTCGAAGCTTCGAATGGCAAATTATATGGTATAGCCGGTGGGGAAATTTTTGAATGGAACATTACAACTTCTACTTTTACAAAGAAAGTGGCATCTGGTAGCAATTTAAGTCTATATGGAGACTTTATAGAGCCAACCACAGGAATGTTATATGCTTTAGGCCAAAACCAAAGAATTATCAGATATGATTTAGCTATGGACACACTTGGTCTGGCCGCCAATCCAAACTACACATCTATTAATAACAACTACGGTAGCAATACGGCAACACATGGAAGATTATCAACTGGCTCCTTAATAAAAGCTTCGAACAATAATTTATATGGGGTTTCTTACGATGGAGGAATTGCTGGAGATGGTGTTTTCTTTGAATATGATATGACACTTGATAGCATGTCAACTAAATTTCACTTCGGTGAAAGAGAGGCAAGCATGGCAAACGGTACTTTAGTTAGAGCAAGTAATGGAAAGTACTATGGGTGTAGCCGTGAAGGAGGGAATGATAACGAAGGTGTCTTTTTCGAATTTGATGAATCTACGAGAACTTATAGAACAGTCTACCATTTTCATGATTCGATAGGTGCTGTTAAGCCGGTTAACCTGCTTGAAGAAAATGGGGTGATTTATGGCTTAGGCAGTGGAACCTTTGGAAACTTGAGTGGAAATCGATTTGTCATTTTTAAATATAATGTGGCACAAGATGCTGTTAGTTTTAGTGCAAAGACCTTGGGTAATTTAGCTTATCAAGGACCTGCTAGCCAAGGGTTTATAAAGGCCACTAATGGTCATCTTTATGCTCTAACAAGTTCTAGTATTATACATTATGAATTAGCAACTGATTCAATAATTATTGATCATACTTTTTCAGGAATCAGTGATGTTAGAGATTGTAGAGGTAGACTAATGCAAGCTTCAAACGGATTGCTATATGGAACTAGCCGGTCTGGTGGTGTTTATAGAGATGGTACATTTTTTAGCTACGACATAGTTGCCGATACAGCACACATTGAACAAAGCTTGTATCCAGGTATTGGTGAAGCGTCTACTAGTACACCTGTTCAGGCTGGAAATGGTAAAATTTACTTTACAGCCTACGAAGGAGGTAACTACTCTGATGGAACTATGTTAGAGCATGATCCAATTAGCAGAACTACCGTAAGAAAGCAGAATTTCAGAACATCTAACAATGGGAGATGGCCTTCAGGACATTTGACATTAGCATCTGATGGAAATATTTATGGTATTGTCACTGATGGGGGATCTGCAGGTCATGATGGCGCGATTTATAAGTATCAACCAGGTACTACATCCATTACAACTGTTGTAACCTATTCAGGTATTGAAGGAGATCCCTTTGTGAATAACGGATTGATAGAATATACGAGAACATTCACAACCTTAGAAGACAAAAAAATCGAAGAAAATTTATTTTCAATGTTCCCAAATCCTTCTAGTTCAGCGCTAAATATAATTTCTGAAAGTGGAATAAAAACCGTACACATATTGAATTTATTAGGACAAACCGTATTTGAAAGTGAATACAACCAAAACCAAGTTAGGATTAACCTTGAGTCTATTCCAAATGGAAACTATGTGGTAGTTGTAAATAGAACAAGAGCACAGAAATTAATTATTCAGCACTAAGACAATCTTCTATTCATTCTTCAATAAAAAGTCGAGTAAACACTCGACTTTTTTTGATTGCTAACTTTGTATTTATTGAAATCTCTAATAAGAATAAAGTCAATGTATAGTAGCTGACTATTATACTTGGACTAGGTTTCTTCTGACTTAATCACCTTTTTAGAATAGTAAATTATTTTCATAGCAAATGCTTTACTATTCTTGTAATAGAAATTATGGTTATTCGAGTTTTAAAGAGTTTCTTCATTGTATTTGTTTGCTTTTCACTGAATGCAAGTGGCTTTGTTTCTGAAGAGTCTAATCAACCTTCTAGAAATTCCCATCAGGAATATAGTAGTTCTTCAAATTATAGCATTCAACATTGGACAAGCCGAGAGGGCTTACCTCAAAACTCTATTAATACGATAATTCAAGCTAAAGATGGTTACTTATGGATTGGAACCTTTGGGGGTGTATGTCGCTTTGACGGACTTACTTTCGAGAAAATAGAGCATCCTAAACTGGCTTACGAAAGAGTCATTACTTTGTTTGAGTCTTATGATAGTGCCATTTGGTTAGGTACAGAAAACAACGGACTTTTTCGATATAAAAAAGGTAAAGTGAAACATTTTACCGTGAATAACGGATTGCCTGGAAATGGCGTGAATAGCATATTTCAATTTGAGAAAGATAAAATAGGAGTGCTCATTCATGATAAAGGTATTTGCATTTTAAATGACGATAGCATTTATTTTAATCCTAATAATGTTTTTCCCAACAAAGTGCTTCTTGAGCAAGCCATAGTTGATGAAAAAAACCAAATTTGGATGGCTACCTCAGAAGGGGTTTTTATGCTAAAGAGACCAGATACTCTTCTGCAAAAAGTAATAGGTAGTGAATTTCCTATTCAAGGGAAAGCTTTGAATTTAACTCAACAAGGTTCACTTTTATATGCAAATAGAAAGGCAGTTTTTATTATCAATAGAGAAGAATTAGCAATTCAAGACACACTAAGTATTGTTAATAAAGAGCTTTCTTCCAAACAACTAATAGCTGACGATGAGGAAGTGTGGTTTGGGACGCATAACAGTGGTGTATTTCGTTTGGCGAAAAAGGAATTGAAGCAATGGGATAAAGGGATGGGTTTGGAGAATGGAAGTGTTAGTGCTCTATTTAAAGATAGGTCGGATAATATATGGGTGGGTATAAATGGAGGAGGGTTATTGAAATTTTCTCAGAACCTAGTTGAGTCTTTAAGTGATAGTTCTCAACTGAGTTCAAAATCCATTTTACCGATTTATGAATACAAAAAGAACCAATTATTAATAGCAACTAATGGAGGAGGGGTTTATCATTATAATGCAACTAATCGAGAAATAAAAAAGCTTCCAGACTCTTTAGGAGTACTTTCGGGTGTTTGGTCAATTGCCGGAAATGAAAAAGAGCTTTGGTTTGGCACCTTTGGAGAAGGTCTTTTTTATTGGAATTTTTCACAGAATAAGCCTGTTGAGCAAATATTTAATTGGCCTGCGAAAAGCGACTTGGTCAATGCAATGTTTTATGACCCTGTTGATAGTTGCTTATTAATTGGAAATGACCAAGGAGGACTTTTTAAATTCAAAAACAATATCTGGCAGACCTTAATTTCAGAGGATTTAAAAAAAGCCAGGATTTCACAAATAGTTGTGCATCAAGATAAAATTTATTTATCGACTCAAGGAGATGGGGTTATTATTTATGAAACAAATACGGACAAAAGCTATGCCCTAAAAGGAATAAAGGAGCTTGAAAATAGTTCGATTAGATGCATGTTTTTTGATACTGCTGATAATCTGTGGATTGGCACATACGGTAAAGGATTAATACTCAAAAGAGGATATCATTTTTATACCATAGATAAAGAGAAAGGACTTTTTGATAACCTGATTTCGAGTATCAATGAGGACTCGCAAGGTAATTTATGGATGAGTTGTAATCGAGGGGTTTTTAAAGCTAAGAAACAAGACCTAATTGATGTGGCAACGGGAGCTATTGAGCTTGTAAAGTGTAAGGTATACAATAGCTCTCATGGTATGAGTAATACAGAAACCAATGGAGGGTTTCAGCCTTCTAGTTGTCAGCTTGAAGATGGTAGCCTGTTTTACCCGACCATGAAGGGTGTTTCTAGATTTAATCCCAAGAAGAAATTTAAAGCCGAAAAGATTGAGTCCATACTCATCAATTCAATTAAGCTAAAAGACTCTACTTTTATTCCTCAAGACGAAAATAGAATTGCTCCTCAATATCGAGATATTAGTTTCATCTACACTGCTCCTTCTTTTACTGCACCAGAACTTATTCGCTTTAAATATAAACTAGAGGGCTATGACGAAGAATGGCAAAACAATGGTTTTTTAAGAATAATCAATTATACCAATTTAGACCCAGGGAGCTATGTTTTAAAAATTAAAGCAATTGACAGTCAGGGTATAGAAAGTGATAAGATTGCCGAAACCCGCTTTTACTTGGTCCCAAATTGGCATGAAATAATTTGGGTAAGGGCTTTAATCTTACTTTCCTTGCTCTACTTAGGTTATAGAATTATGAAGTTTTTTCAGTTTAGGAAGCTTCAAAGAGAGGTTAATGAGCAGAAAATTAAGCTTGCGGAGCTAAAGATTGGTGGCCTAAATAAAGAGATAACAAAAAATAAAAGAGAATTAACTACCTATACGCTTGAGGTTATCGAAAAAAATAATTTGTTGAGAGAGATTAAGGAAAACCTCAAAAAGGTAGATAGTAATCAAGATACGGCTAACCTTGAGCGAATGGTCAAATTTGGCTTAAATGAAAAGCAAGACTGGGTAGAATTTAAAAAACGTTTTACGAATGTGGATGATGAATTTATTCAAAAACTTCGTGCAAAACATCCCCAATTAACCAAAGGGCAAATTCGATTAGCATCACTTATAAAACTAGGTTTTAGCTCAAAACAAATTGCTGAATTCTTAAATATAACTCCTCCATCTGTAGATGTTGCGAGAAGCAAATTGCGTAAAATATTGAATTTAACAACAAAGGATAGCTTGTATGACTACCTTGTAAGTATTTGAAAAACAAAATAATATAAAAAGGGTTAAGACGAAGTTAAGATGCCTTTTTTTCTGTTTTTGAGTTGGTCAATCCTTTCTCACTATACTTTTATGGCCATGAAATTTTAATGCTTCATTGAGCCATGAAAAAAAATCTACTGCTTCTTGTTTTAATTTTTGTCTTTTTTGCAAATGGCTTTGCCCAATACGATTATGGTATTGGTATGCGTTTCCAACACAGACCTTATGGCTGCCCTTCGAACGACATTAATACATATGTAGGTGTTTCTTCTGGCAATTTTACAGTTACTCCTAACAAAGCCGATGGATCTGTAGAAATTTCTTTTCTGCAAGCCAATACAGGCTTATATATGCTAAACGTTAACTTGAAAATTGACGGTCAAATTCGTTTTGCCTATCACGACCATGATGCTGCTAGACATCCTACCATCACACGACTGGACGTAAGAGCAGATAATTCCGTAAATCCGCCTGTTTCTTTAATGCCTGCGGCTACAGGTGGAAATTGGCCAAGTGGTTCTGGAAGTGCAGGGAGTAAAACCAATAGTCAGTATGGTACAGACTATAACTATCAGTTTTGGGAAAGTACAAATGGCACAATAACGCTTCGCCATGTGAAGTTTACTAATTTACCAAATAGCTTCTTTTCGTCAGGTCATACTTTTGAAATTGCTGGTCAAATGAGACTAGGTAACAACAATAACTGTTGGAGAACTTCCAATAGAAATGAGGTGAATCGAACAACAACTACTTTGTATCCAAGTAGCTTCAAAACAGAAATATCACCTACCAATGTTCAAATCACCAATCGTACATGTTCATCTGCTGAAATTAGTTGGGGTAAAAGTGGTTCAGCAGCAGATGCAAATATAGAATGGGAAGTTTTTTATAATGGTACAAGTTCTGGTCGTTTATCTGGTTCAACAAGCTCTTATACGATTCCAAATCTAGGAACAGGAAATACTTCTGCCTTTGTGCGAGCCTATTATGGTTTACCAGGAAGGGGAACCTATTATCGAACAGGGCTGGATAAATCGATTACGCTTAGCCCAAGTGGTTTTAGTGGAAACTTTAATAACTTCCGTTCAACGGGAAATTGCGATGGCTCTATCAATCTAAACTGGGACTTTGATAATAATGAAGCAACAAGTTTTGAAATTCAAAGAGATGTAAACCCAAATTTTTCCGCTCCTTCTAGTTTAACATCTAATGGAAACAGTACCGTAGACCAAGGTACACAAAGTGGCCAGCAATATTATTATCGTTTGCGGGCGGTTCGAACTTGCCCTACGAAAACTTCCAATGTGGTGAGAACTTCTTATTCAAACACCTTGCAAGCAGAAGGTGGTGGAAATCCAACTGCTCCAACTCAAGTGCTTGTAGATGACGCCTTGACGAATTCTTCTGCGAGAGAAATTACCTTACGTTGGAAGGACAATTCAGGAACAGAAGACGGTTATCGAATAGTTCGTTCTTCTTCTTCGGGAACAGTTCAAATTGATGTATCTGCAAACGATACAGTTTATGTTGATAATGGACTTCAAACCTGTGAATTGTACACCTATCGAGTAAAAGCTTTTAATGCCTGTGCGACCAATGGGGTGCAATCCATAAGCAGTGATACGGTAAGTTTGTCGCCAGATGTTTCAACTACCTTTTCCGCATTACCGAACGAACGAATTACTGCCACAGATGGAGATTTTGGTGATCGAATTGATTTAAAGTGGAATACCCAAAACAGACAAAATGAAAGTTGGGACATTACAAGAACCAATGTATTGGATACAACGGATAAAACCGTAATTGCAAGTTTGCCTGCTGGAACCAAGTTTTACTCAGACAATACAGCCGCAGCCAATACACTTTATCGTTATGATATTCAAGGTATTTCTGATTGTGCCGGTCAAACCGTTTTATCAAACACCTCTAGCGATCAAGGTTTTCGCTTGGCTTATGGAACCGTAAATGGACAAGTAACTTACGGGGGTGGAACCGCAGTTGAAGGCGTTAAAGTTTTAGCCAGTTCTGTGAATGGAGCAAGTGGCAAGTCGGCATATTTCAATGGAACAAACTCTTATGCATCGGTGAAAGATGTGACGCAGTTTCATTCCACTGCTTTTACTTTAACAGCTTTTATCCGCTTAAACTACAACAAAAATGGGAGACAAGTATTAGCTTCAAAATATGACGTCAGTCAAAATGGATGGATGGTCTTTTTTGAAAATGGAGATTTAAAAGTTGCACTTAACGGTACTGAAAGAACTTTAACGACACCAACGTCTAAATCCTATGCTACATGGGCTAACCTTGCAGTTGTGGTTAATGGAACTACTGTAACCAGCTATTGGAATGGAGATTCTACAGATACACAAACCTTTCCAGCTTCTGCAACCTTTAATAACGATGATATACTGATTGGAAAAGAATCAAGTGGCAACTACTTTGAAGGTTTTATCGATGAAATGCGATTTTATAAAAATGCACTGAGTAAAACCCAAATCAAAAGAACGTATGATGTATTTATCAATCCTTCATCGACTAATTTGGTAGGTTATTGGAGGTTTGATGAAGGAGTTGGAAGTACAGCCTACGATTATTCAAAAGTAGCTTTAATCCCCAATCGAAATCATGCAACATTAAATGGCACGGTAGTATTTAGTGATACCATTCCAAGTCAAAATCAATTGACAGCTGGGGCTTATACCAATGTAAGCGGAAGTTATTTTATTCCTTTTATTCCTTTTCAAGGCACGGGAGACAATTTTACCCTTACACCCACTTTTGGAGTACACACTTTCACTCCAGCCAATACAACCATTTTTATTGGCGGAACCAATCCCAATTTTTCGGGAATTGATTTCATTGATAATTCTTCTTTTACCGTTCAGGGTTCGGTTGTTTTTAAAGGAACTCCTTGTGCAGTAGAAGATGTATTTGTTTTAGTGGATGGCTCTGTGGCAACAAAAGCAAATCAACCCATTTCCACAAATGATTCTGGCTTGTTTAGTGTTGAGGTTCCCATTGGAGAGCATTTTATTTCTTTGCAAAAGAATGGACATACCTTTGAAATTGGCCGTTTCCCACAAAGCGGGGTTTTTGATTTTCAAGATAATGTTGTTATCCCTCAACCTTTTGTTGATTCTACGCTAAGAATTGTTCGAGGAAGAGTTGCCGGTGGAGAAATTCAAGCAAATTTGCCTGTAGGTCTTGGTAGAGGCAAAAACAACATCGGTTCAGCTTCTATCATTTTTAATGCTACCCAGCGGACCTGTTTTCAAGATACGGTTAGAACTGATTCTCTAACTGGAGAATATGTGATCAAATTGCCACCACTCAATTATGAAGTGCCATCTTTTGTAGTGAATTCAAGTAATTTCAGATTTGGAAACAATACGCAACCAAACGCCAATCTTAACCTAGTCAATAATATTCCCTTGCAAACTGTGCGAGATTCTATTTACGATTCATTGGCACAAGTATGGAGGGTTGATACAAGTACTTTTCATGTAAAACGGAACTTTATCCGTTACAATACTCCCAACTTAGATGTGTTTGCGGAGGATAGTAGTCGTTTTTATGGACAGCAGCAAATTATACTCGATTTAATTGGAGGTAGAGATACGATTGATGCGCTAGGACTCTTAAACATTGGCGGTTACACCATCCCTACTTTTACCGATGGAAGAAGAGCTGGATTTAAAATTACTGCCTTTGAAGAATATGAAAACCGTGACAATCCATCCTCAATTGTGATCGATCGAATTCCCATTTCAAGGGGAACCATTTCTATTAAAAATGAATTTGCTCAAACTTTAAACAACAGCTTTGTTGTTTCTCCAACAGATACCAACCGTTTTAACGGAGTTTACGACTATCAATTTACGGTAGGCCCAGCCAATGCAACTGAAAACTTATTGGATACCAATTTAAGTTTTACGCAAAGTTTAGAAGTAGAGTTGGTTACAAATAATGGAACGGTTCAATGGTTGCCAAATCCTAATAATTCACCTTTAGTTGCTCGTGTGTTAGGTGCAGTTCCTTTGGGTGGAACTTTTGCCACTTTAGGCCCTCAAGTGGTGACTATGGTTTTGCGAGATCCACCCGGTTCAGAGAGTTTTGCCACTTGGGAACAAGGCGTTTCTCAAACCAATTCAGTTTCTTTTAATGTTACTGCTGGGGCTGCTGCTTTTACTGAAAACAGCATTAAAGCAGGTACGGCTTTTTCTTTGTCTGATCCAATCGGAGTGATTTCCATTGATTCAGAAGTGAGTGCAACAGCACGAACTGGAGTGAGTGTAGAAAGTTCCATTGGTGCAGGTGGGGAATTTATAGAATCAACAACTTTAAACACCTCCGTTTCTACTGGTAATGGAATTGAGTTTGTGGGCGCTGATGCCGATATTTTTATTGGCCGCTCCATGAACATGGACTTTGGCCTTTCAAATTTAATTACCCTCGTTGATGAGGCTCAATGTGGAAATCCAAATGTGAGTTGTGTAGGAAGTGCTTTTCAAGTTTCTCCTACAAAAAGGCTAAAGTTTGCTCGAAAAAAATCCATGTACGTAGTGCCCGGAGGATATGGAACAGAGTTTTTTTATACCCAAAGAAGCATCGAAGAATTCGTTATTCCCAACCTAGAATTGTTGCGTAACAATTATTTAGATTCTGCAGTAAAGGCCAACGGACAGCCTCTCTATACCAAGTACATTACTTCTGGTCCTGATTATGGAAAAAGCAATGATGACCCAACTTTAACGGCAGCCGGAAGTACTGCTCCTGCCCAGTTTAGAAGCCTTACACCAGACCATGAATTAAATACGGCTGAAGACAGTGCGGGTTTAAGTTATCAATTTCATGGTTATGAGGTAACCACACGAACGTATAATGTCAGAGAAGTACAGTTTGGTAGGAATTCTATTACCGGTCAGCTTGAGGTAGGTTATGTTACGGTTCCGAAAACGGAAACGATTATTGAAGGGGTTGATAGTGTTTGGTGGTATAATCAGCAGATTCGTTTGTGGGTAGATGCTTTGGCCCGAAATGAGCGAGAGAAAGTTGAAGCCATGAGCAAGCCTCCTATGAAAAACATCTCCATTTCAAGTGGTGTGAATTTATCAGAATCAGAAACAACGGTAAAGGATACAACAACTACGATTAATTGGTCTGCAAACTTGAGTGCCCAAGCGGCCGTGGAAGTAAAATCGGAAGTCGGGGGTTCAGGCTTGGGAGCTTCTGCAGGTATGAAAGTTTCTCTTTCTACCAATGGAAATGCCAGTTTTAGAACAGCGGTTTCCAATACCATTTCTTATACGCTGAAAGATTCCGATGGGGATGACGTTACCTCCATTGATGTTTTTAAAGGTAAGGATGGCTTTTCTCCTTCTTTTAGCGTTCGAGGTGGACAAACTTCTTGCCCTTACCAAGATTCTACCACTACCAAATATTACTTACCAGGAACCAAAATAGATAATGCTACCATTCCTACCGAAGACCCTGGTTTGTCCGTATTTCCTTCTAATCTAGCAAACATTCCAGCCAATAGTCCTGGGGTTTTCAACTTGACTTTACAAAATCCTACCAGTTTCGATAATGTCTATTCCTTAAAAGTCTTGGAAGGCACAAACCCTAATGGTGCCATTATAAAAGTAGATGGGTTAGATCCAAATCGAGATTTTGCCATACCAGCTAATTCTTCTATCAACAAACAACTTACGATTGAAAGAGGGCCCGCTGCTATTGAATACGACAGTATTGTGATTTTGCTTCACTCGGTTTGTCAGTTTGCTTCAGGCACAGCTGCTTTCAAGGATATTTATGACGAAGTAAGTATTTCGGCAAGTTTTCTACCTTCTTGTACTGAATTACAAATCTCTGCACCTGATAATCAATTTGTGTTTAACTCAAACTTTAATGGGGCTTTGCCGATTACCATTGATAATTACGACATCAATTACTCAGGTTTATATAAAATAGACTTGCAATACAAACCTTCTTCTCAGTCGGCATGGAGAACATTACCTACCGCATGGTACAAAGATTCAGCTGATGTAAGAGCACAGTTTCAAGCTGGGGATTCTTCGGCTTTAATTATTCCAAGAGGGCAATCATTTATTCAGTATGATTTTGATTTTGTGCCTTTCATTGATCAAAGCTATCAGTTTCGGGCGGTTTCAGAATGTCGCATTCCTGGAAATCCAAATAAGGTAGAATTTTCTGAAGTCGTTGGTGGAATTGTGGATCGAACCAAGCCATCTCCTTTCGGAACGCCTAGTCCTGCTGATGGTATTTTAGACCCTAACGATGACATAAAAATCAAGTTTAACGAGCCAATTGAAGCTGGTTCATTAACGCTTCAAAATTTTCAATTAACCGGAGTTACCAATGGCCAAGCCTTGCGTAACGACAAAGCCATTCGTTTTGATGGAACCAACGATTATCTGGAAATTGCAAATGGCTTGAACAGTTTTGAAGGCAGTTTTACGGTTGAGTTTTGGGCCAAGAGAAATCAGATTGGCTTAGCTCAAACCATTTTGTCGCAAGGCTCATCCGCTAACAATACTTTTTCCATCGGATTTACCGCTTCTGATTCCATTCAATTGCAATTGGGAAATCGAACGTTTACTTCTACTTATGTTGAAAATGAGTTGGGAAAATGGAAGCATTATACAATTAGCTACGATGAAGAAAATTTAACGGTAGACATTGTTGTGCGCTTTGGTGCTACAACTAAATCGGCCATTTCAAACAACTTTTTTGGAAACTACAATAATTCAGGGAAAACCTTTATTGGGAAAAGTGCTTCTTCGAATGCCAATTATTTCAACGGTTCAATTCATGAATTGCGCATTTGGACAAGCTATTTATCAGCGGCTGAAATTGCAGCTAGAATGGGCGTCAGCCTTTCTGGAAGAGAGCCTTCTTTGGCGGCTTATTATCCGATGAATGAAGGAAGAGGAAGTGTGGTGGTTGACAAAGCCAGAATGCGAAATGCGCAATTTTTCGCTGAATGGGAAATCAATCCAAGCAGTTCTTCTTTGGCTTTAGATGGTGTTAACCAATACGCCATAGTAGATACAGCGGGTACAATTGCCATTAGCAACACCGAAGATTTTACCCTTGAATTTTGGTTTAAAACCAATGGGGGTAGAAGAATGAGCATGTTGAGCAATGGCAGCGGACAAGAGTTGTCAACCGACATAAACACGAACGGTTGGAACATTGAAATGGATGCCAATAACCGTATTCAGTTGTGGAATCAAGGCCTAAACTTTGAAGCTGTTTCTGCCGATTTTGCCGATGGAAACTGGCATCATTTTGCCTTGGTAGTTAATCGCTTGGCTAATGTTACCGCTTATGTTGATGGATTGCAGCAAAATAGCATGGCAGCTTCTGCTTTCAATGGCTTTGGAGCGCCAAAACTAGCAATAGGTGCAAGGTTTTCAGAATCAGGAACCCAACAAAGCATTGATCAGTTCTTTCATGGAAATTTAGATGAAGTTCGAATTTGGAATTCTGCACGCTTGGCAGAAAGTATTGAGCTCGATCGGTACAATCGGTTAAGCGGAGATGAGTTCGGTTTATTGGCCTATTTCCCTTTTGAGACTTATAGCAGTTTGCAAGGTGTAGCTGTGCTAACACCAAACTATCAAGGTCAGTCGCAACAGGCTTATACCTTAGCTGTTCCCAATGGAGCTAATTTAAGTTCACAAACAGCAGCTATTGCTTTGCAGCGGCCAGTTCAGTCGGTTGGCTTTACTTGGAATGTAAACAACGATGAAATTGTGATTAGCCCAACCGATCACCCTTCAAACATTGAAAATGTAACGCTAACTGTTTCTGTAAAGGACGTTTTAGATCTTCAGGGAAATGCCATGGAATCTACCAAATCATGGATTGCTTTTGTCAATAAAAACCAAGTAGTTTGGCAAGATGTAGAAAAAAATCTGAGCAAGGAATTTAACGATACACTTACCTTCACTTCAAAGGTGGTGAATAGCGGTGGGGAAGTGCAACGCTTTTCCATTACCAATTTGCCATTTTGGTTAACAGCAAGCCCTTCTAGCGGAAGCATCGCTCCATTGAGCACGCAAACCATCACTTTTACTGTAAATCAAAGCTTGAATATTGGAACTTTTTCTGAAGATATTCTACTAAATACAGACTTCGGTTTTGATGAAAAGCTATTGGTTAATGTCAAGGTAAAGAAGACTGCTCCAAGCTTTGCTTTTAATCCAGCTTTGTATCAAAATTCCATGTCAATTATTGGTCAAATTCGAATCAATGGGGTGGTTTCGGCAAATGAAGATGATAAGTTGATAGCATACATCAACAATGAAATTAGAGGAGTTGCCGATTTACAATACATGCCGACTTACGATAAATACATGGCATTTTTAGATGTTTACAGTAATTCTGCCGACAGCATAAGTTTTAAAATTTGGAATTCGGCCAAAGGCGAGTTGCACACCAAAATAGTACCTAACATTTATTTTGTAACCAATGGTTTGGTTGGAACACCAGTTTCACCACAATATTTTGATGCGGAGGATAATATTTTGAAGCCTATTGCTTTAAAGCAGGGCTGGAATTGGGTTTCCTTTCCAATGTATTCGAGAAAAATGAGTCAGCTGCAAAGCTTTTTTGAAGGTTTAAATTTTGCAGATGGAGATTTAATTAAAACCATAGGGAACAACAGTTTTGCACAGTACGGAACCAACACTGGTTGGACTGGAAATTTAAGCGTGACTGGCTTGAAAGCAGAAAGTTCATACTTGTTGCATATCTCTCAAGCCGATACTTTAGATTTTGAAGGTTTTGCCATTGACCCGGACACCTTGCCCATAAACTTGGTGGCTGGTTGGAATCGCATAGGCTTTGTTTCCTTGAAAAATTTATCGATTAACACGGCATTAGGTAATTACAATGCTCAAAATGGCGATTTAATCAAAAGTCAGCAACAGTTTGCCTTTTACGATCAAAACCTCGGTTGGATAGGAAGTTTAAAGACACTAGAGCCTACTAAAGGCTACTTATTGAGTACTACCACTGCTTCCTCCTTTGTTTATCCTCGAACTGGATTATTACGCTTAAAAGATCTATCGGAAGTGCCAGTTGAATTGCCAACTATAAAAGGTTATTCGCTTAACCCTAACGAATTTGAAGCCAGCACTTCTGCGATTGTTTCTTTAGAGGCTTGCGAAACCATTTTGCAAGATTCTAACATAGTTTTAGTGGCTTTCAATCAAGGCGAATTGAGAGCCTTGTCGGGGCCTGCGGAAAAAATAAACGATGAGTTAGGTTACCGTTACTTCATTACCGCTTATGGTCATGGAAATGAAAGTTATGATTTTGCTTTGCTCAATTTGGAAAATATGGAGCAAAGCAAATTGAAAGGAAATTTAAGCTTTCAAAAGAATGCCTTAGTGGGTACGGCAAAAAATCCATTTAGCTTGAGTTTAGCGGAAGGAGTGGATTGCCCAGAAATTGAAGCTTCAAAGCCATTGAACACTTCAGTTAGGGTTTATCCGAATCCATTTGTGAATGAAGTCTACATTGAAATTCCTTCTGAAATGAGTGAAAACACCAAACTAAGCTTGATTGATGAGTTTGGGAGAATCCTCATTCAAGAAAATACCAATGGTCAGTCTTTCATAAAATGGACTTTGGGTGATGAAGGAGGAGAAGGACTTCCTTCTGGGGTGTATCACATCCGCATTCAAGATGGTGAAAACTTTAACATTCAAAAGATTATCAAGCTATAGCACTTAATTCAGCAAACATGCAAAAGAAGATGAGAACTATTTTAACCCTTTTTACGGTCTTTCTATTTTCCAAGGCCATAGCGCAAGCACCAAACTGGACGGTAAATCCAAATGCTTTTCAATATGACATGACCGTTACAGCGGTGCTCGATGTGAATTGTACGGAGTTGGCAAATCCTTCAAATCAATTAGCGGCCTTTCATCAAGGAACCTTAAGAGGAACTAGTCAGACCTTAAACTTCGTGGGTGGACGATACATTGCCACCATGACGGTTTACAGCAATCAATTAAATGCAGAAAGCATTCAGTTTGCTTTTTACGATGCAGCACAAGATTCTCTTTATCAATCGATAGATTCGGTTTTGTTTCAAGACAATGCGATTTACGGAACTCCCACAGCGCCTTTTGTGGTGAGAACCAATCATGCGCCAACCGCCATTAGTTTGAGTAAAGATTCTATTTTAGAAAATCAAGCCGCAGCTCAGTTGGTGGGTGTGCTTTCTACAAGCGATTTAGACCTTACACAAAGCCATACTTACACTTTTGCAAATGGAAGTGGTTCCGCAGATAATTCTCGATTTACCATTTCAGGAAATCAACTCTTGGCCAATTTTACTGCCGATTTTGAAACGAAGAATTCCTATTCGGTGAGAATTCAAACCACCGATTCAGAAGGATGTACCTACCAACAAGCTTTTCCGATTTCGGTAAGCAACTTAAACGATCCGCCAACAGCTCTTTTGGTGAGTGCTTCAACCATTGATGAAAACTTAACCGCCACTACATTGGTAGGAACTTTATCTGCTTTAGATTCAGACGCTAACGAGACTTTTACGTACAGTTTGGTTACAGGTGCCGGTGGTTCAGATAATAGCAGTTTTTCCATTTTTGGGAATGAATTGAGAACAACAGCTTCCTTTAATTATGAAGTGCAAAGTTTGTATCACATTCGCATTCAAGTAGCAGATGCGGCTTCCAACACTTTTGTAGATACTTTTAAAATTGCAGTGAATGACATCAATGATTTACCCACTGATATTCAGCTTTCTTCAGATTCGGTAGATGAAAATTTAGCCATAAATGCCCTAGTTGCGAATTTGAGCGTGAGTGATGAAGACTTTGGTCAGAACCATGCTTTTAGTTTTAACAATGTTGCCGGAAACGATAATGCCCTTTTTAACATTGTAGGCGATAAATTGAGAACCAAAGCCAACTTCGACTATGAAAGTCAGCATCAATACTTCATTTACATTCAAGTAGATGATTTGAACGGGGGAACTTTTAGCAAGCAATTTACCATTGAAATTAAAGATGCGAATGATGCTCCAACGGATATCACACTTTCAACTCAATCGGTGAATGAAAACAGACCCATTAGTTCATTTGTAGCAAATCTGTTTACAAGTGATCAAGATGCAAACGATAGCTTTACTTACAATTTAGTGAGTGGAGTTGGAGATGCCGATAACGCTAACTTTTTTATTCGAAACGATTCATTATTTACCCAACAAGTACTCAGCTTAAATGCTCAGGCTAGCCACTCTATTCGTATTCAAAGCAATGATGGAAATGGGGGACTTTACAGCAAGGCAGTTAGCTTGACTGTTAAAGACATTAACGATGTTCCAACAGACATTTTACTCTCCAATCAAATTATTCCGGAAAACATCAATATAGGACAAGAAATTGGCCTGCTAAGCACCCTTGACCCCGATGCTGGTGATGTTCATACTTATAGTTTGGTAAGTGGAGTTGGGGATAGCAACAATTTGGCTTTTACAATTTCGAATAATAAGCTTTTGGCGAATCAAACCTTTAATTACAACCAACAACAAAACTATTCTGTCCGCTTGCAAACCAACGATGGCTTTGGTGGAGTGTTTCAGAAAGTGTTTAGTCTAACGGTGGTAAATGCCAATGATGCGCCAACTGATATTCTCTTATCGAACGATAGCCTATTTGAAAGCATGCCTGCCAATACACTGGTTGGTTTATTAACTGCTGTAGATTCTGATTCTGCGGATACGCACACCTTTAGTTTTGTAAGTGGAACCAATAACAATGCTGATTTTGCCATTGTTGGAAATGAATTACGTTCGGTTAGCACATTTAACTACGAGCAAAAATCAAACTACTTTATCCATCTGCAGGCTTCTGATGGAAATGGAGGATTATTTCAAAAGCAATTAAACATTATTATAAAAGATACTACCGACGGGCCAACGGATATTGCCTTGTCGAATCAGATGATTCAAGAGAATTTGCAAACAAGATCGTTTATTGGTTTGCTAAGTTCTACTGACGAAGATGCCAACGACACTTTTACATACAGTTTTGTAAATGGAGCTAATTCAGCAGATAATGCGGCTTTTCAATTATTTCAAGACAGTTTGTTTACTCTAGATACGTTTGACTTTGAAAATAGAAGTCAATACGCTATTCGCATCAGAAGTACCGATCAAAGTAATCTATTTACCGAGAAAGGCTTTGCCATTTCCATTACAAATGGGAATGATGCACCTACTGATGTAAATCTTACTTCTTCTAGCATAGCCGAAAATTCAGCAATTGGAACTACAGTTGGGGTATTAACTTCTTTAGACCCGGATACCGGAAATACCTTTAGCTACACTTTTGCGAATGGTGCGGGCGATGCAGATAATGCTTCTTTTAGTTTGGTTGGAAATGCCTTAAAGTCGAACACCTTGTTTGATGTGAATATAAAATCCACTTATACCATTCGACTTAGAACGACAGACAATCAAGGCTTGTTTTTTGAAAAGCCATTTATCATTACTGTTGTAAACTCAAACGACGCTCCAACAGATATTAGTTTACTGCCGAATTCAATCAATGAAAACTTGCCGCCCAATACTTTGGTTGGAAAATTCTCAACGGTTGACCCAGATGTTTTGGATCAACACATTTACACTTTTGCCAATTTAGGTGCTAACGATAATGCGAGTTTTATCATCGTAGGTGATGAGCTAAGAACAGCAGCCACTTTTGATTATGAAAGCAAGTCGATTTACTTTGTTCAAGTACAATCTTCCGATGGAAATGGAGGAACATATAGCCGTCAGTTGTTTGTGCACATCAACGACACCAATGATTTGCCAACAGATGTGTTTTTATCAGGCAACAGCGTTCTTGAAAAACAAAGTACCAATCAGTTTGTAGGCAAATTAAGTTCGCAAGACCAAGATGCAAACGATCGCTACACTTATACTTTAGTCAACGGAAATGGGGCGGATGATAATGTTTCCTTTAGCATATCTAACGACAGTTTGTTTAGTCAAGCTTCTTTTGATGTGTTGGTAAAAAATCAACTTTCTGTTCGTATTCAAACGGAAGATTCGACCAATCAAACCTTTTCAAAAGCATTTACCATTTATGTTCAAGATGTGAATGATGCTCCCTTTAATCTCTTCTTATCCAACAATTCAATTCCTGAAAATGCAACATTGAACACGAGCATTGGCAGTTTGTCGGCTAGCGATATAGACCCAAATCAAAGCTTTACCTATGGTTTTGCCACAGGTCTTGGTGATGATGACAATGCCGCTTTTACCATTGTAGCAAACGAATTAAGAACCAATACTTTGTTATCGTATAATCAAAAACGTACGTATTCCATTCGTTTAAAAGTGTTGGACCAAGGAGGTTTAGAATTTCAGAAAAGCTTTACTGTACATGTATTAAACAGCAACGATCAACCCACGGAAATTACCCTACAGCCTGCTGCATTCAATGAAAATCTACCCATTGGAACTGTTGTTTCTACCTTGAGTACAACTGACGCCGATAGCAATGATGTATTTACCTACAGTTTTGTGAATACTGGCACAAATGACAATGCGGCTTTCTTAATAAATGGCAACCAATTAAGAACCGCTCAAAATTTTGACTTTGAAAGCAAAGCCTTATACATTATAGAAATCCAAACTAGAGACCAAGCAGGGGCAACATTTAGCAAACAGCTAAGCATTACTATTTTGGATACCAATGATGCACCTAGCGCGCTTACAATTTCAGCTGATACCTTATTGGAAAAAGCAGTTAAAGGAAGCTTTGTGGCCAATTTAAACACCCAAGATGTAGATGCCTCCGACAATCATACTTATTCCTTAGTCGCAGGACAAGGTTCAACAGATAATGCCTTATTTAGAATCAATGGAAATTTATTAGAAGTGGATTCTGTTTTGGCTTTTAATAATGGGAAAAAGCGATTTGTTCGAATTCGAAGCAGTGACCAAGACGGCTTAAGTGTAGAGGCCGCTTTTGTCATTAACATTAAGAATGTAAACGATAGTCCCGAAGACATTTTATTGAGTGATACCATGGTTAATGAAAATGCAGCTGCGGGAAGTCGATTGGCTTTGATTACTACGGTAGATCAAGATTTGGGAGATGCATTTACCTATGAATTGGTAGCAGGAACTGGAGACGATGATAATGCAACTTTTATCATAAATGGCAATGAGTTGCAAAGCATGTTCAATTTTGATTTTGAAAGCAAGAATACGTTCCAAATACGACTTAGAAGCACGGACAAAGCCGGAGCCACTTTCGAGAAAAGCTTTAGCCTACATCTGGAAAATGGAAACGAAGCACCAAGCATAGAGAATCAACAATTTGTAATTGTTGAAAATGCAGCGGCAGCCACGCTAATTGGGCAATTGCAAGCCAATGATGTAGATGCTTTTGATAGTTTACAGTTTCGCTTAATCGGGACAAGCGTTCATTTTAGGGTTGAGGCAAAAACTGGGTATTTATACAGCTTAAACAGTTTTGATTATGAAGGGCAATCTCAGTATGAGATACAAGTGGAGGTAAGCGATTTAGCTGGATTGAAAGATACTGCAGAGGTAATCGTCATTGTACAAGATCAGGTGGAAAGTAGTTTGCCTGTAGCTTCTTATTTTTCTCCCAATGGAGATGGGAAAAATGATCAATGGGAGATTCAAAACGTAGCGCTTTATGCCAATTATGAAATCTCCATTTTCTCGTCAAACGGAGAATTGGTGTATAACAAGAAGTCAAATTACAGCAACAATTGGGATGGTACTTCAGCAGGTGAGCAACTTCCTGAAGGAGTTTATTATTATCTGCTACAAGACCCATTAAACTCAACAAACAGCTTTAAAGGAACCATTACGCTAAAACGATAATTAGCAAGTCAAAAAAACAGCATTATGAAAAACAGCATACGACTAATCGGATTTTTTGCCATTTTCACTTGCCTGCAATTGCAAGCTCAAGAAATGGCTAACGGCTACTACAATTACATTTTAAACCCCTTTAATTTGAATCCGGCTTTTGCTGGAAATAATGGGAATATTTCAGCCATTTTAAATACCAAGAGCTATTTATCTGGTTTTGAAGATGCACCCCGAAACACCATGTTTGGAATTCATGCACCCTTGAATGATATTCAAGGAATTGGAGCTCGTGTAATTTCTGATCAAAGAGGGGCCTTTCAGTTGACAAAATACGATGCAACATACAGCTATCAAATTCAAATTGATGAAGTATCTGACTTGCGATTTGGAGTTTCAGCAGGAGCATTAAGAAGAATGCTAAATCCTTCCTTAATCAACAACATAGAATTATTAGACCAAAGCGATCAAACTTTAGCTGGGGGTTATTATGATGAAACCAGTTTTACCGCCGGAGTCGGAATGGTGTATGATTACGAAAATTTTCAATTTGGTTTTAGTGTGCCTCATTTGGTTATTGGAAATGAGCAGCTTTCAGAATATATGCTGCTTTCTTTTGGCTATCGTTACCAAATTCAAGAGACTGATTTTGCGCTTAGCCCTTTGGTGATTTACCAAAATATGCCTGTGGTAGAAAATCGCTTTGACCTTTTGCTCAAAGGGGATTATAAAGAAAAAGTGTGGACACAAATCGGTTATCAATCAACTGACAACTTAAATTTTGCTTTGGGTTTTGATTTTGGCTCATTTGGCTTAGGGTATGCCTATGAAATGAACAACAGCGAATTGAGTAATATTTCTTCCAACAGCAATGAAATTGTGGTTCAACTGAGTTTTCTTCCGCCCAAGCGAGAAAAACAAAACAAAATATTGAGCACTTTAGATGAATATGTGGCCAAGTTTGACGCTATGCTTCAAGATGGAAAGCAAGAATACAACCGACAAGAGGTGTTTTCTGAAATTCAAAAAATTAGAACAAAATTGAGTGAATTGGAGAAAGTGAACGATAAGAAAACAGCCCTAAAGGTTGAACAAAAATTGAGTTTGATAGAGCACCAGATTGCGGAGCTTGAAAAGAAATATGCGAATTAATGAAAGGAGTTGTATTGAGTTTGTTCTTGGCTTTTTCGCTGAGCTTGTTTTCACAGGATAGCGCAAAAGTTGTGGGAAATAACGAAAAGATAAAAGAATTGAATAATCGATTAGATCAGTTGCTGCTTGGTAATGAACAGCCAAGAGATAGCCTTGCTATAAAGTTAGACACCATGCTTATGCTTATAAAAGAACTAAGGCAAGAAATGACCACGATTAAACAAGAGTTTGAGGAAATTAAAAAAGGAAAAGTAAAGTATGAAATAGAGCCACAGACTACTAAAGCCTTAGAAAGCGATTCTTTTTATGTGGTAGTAGCTGCCCGAGGAAATTTGCGAAAAGCGCAAGAGGCTTTATTGCACTATCAAAAAAATTACCCTTTAATGATTGTGCAGAATGATCGAGGAACCTGGTTTCATTTAGTGCATAAACAGAGCTACAGCCAAAACGAAGTGGGCAAAATGGTTGCTCGAGAGAGAATGAATGGCATTAAAGACGCCTGGTGGATATCAGGTGAAAAATTAAAAATGAAAGACTGATTGGTCTTGAATGTTTTGCTAAATCTAACTTTTAAGTCAGTCCTTTTTTACCTCCAAATGTAATTCATTCAATTGAGCTTTATCAATTAAAGCTGGTGCATCAATCATCACATCTCTTCCGGCATTGTTTTTTGGGAAAGCAATGTAATCGCGGATAGATTCAGTACCTCCGAAAAGGGCACACATTCTATCAAACCCAAAAGCAATGCCACCATGTGGAGGAGTTCCGTACTCAAAAGCGTCCATTAAAAAGCCAAACTGAGCTTTGGCTTCTTCTTCAGAAAAGCCCAATAAACTCAACATTTTTTCTTGCATTTTTCGTTCTGAAATTCGAATAGAACCACCGCCTAACTCAACGCCGTTGATTACCATATCATAAGCATTGGCTCGAACTTCTTCTGGAGCACTTTCTATTTTGTCGAGGTCTTCTGTTTTTGGAGAAGTAAAAGGGTGGTGCATGGCATGGAAATGACCAGTTTCTTCTTCTTTCTCAAGAAGCGGAAAATCAATCACCCAAAGCGGAGCAAACTTGTCCTTTGGTCTCAGTCCGAGTTCTTCGCCCATGTGTAAACGGAGAACATTCATGGCATTTCTGCTGTGATTCCTTTCACCTGAAATAATCAATAAAAGATCGCCTTTTTCGGCACCCATTTCATCAGCCCATTCTTGCAATTGCTCAGACGAGTAAAATTTGTCGATAGACGATTTAATGCTGCCCTCTTCATTTAATTTCACATAAACCAAACCTTTAGCTCCCACTTGTGGTGTTTTAACAAATGCAGTCAACTGATCCAGTTGCTTTCTACTGTATGAAGCGCAACCTTTAGCACAAATACCAACTACCAACTCAGCCTCGTCAAATACTTTAAAACCTTTACCTTGTGCCAAGTGGTTTAATTCGTGGAATTTCATATCGAAGCGAATGTCTGGCTTATCGGAACCATAAAATTTCATAGCATCGGCATAGGTCATGCGCGGAAATTCTGGCAATTCAATTCCTTTTACTTCTTTGAATAGGCTTTTCATCATGCCTTCAAAATGTTGCAAAATATCTTCTTGTTCTACAAAAGACATTTCGCAGTCTATTTGGGTAAACTCTGGTTGGCGGTCAGCCCTCAAATCCTCATCTCTAAAACATTTTACCAACTGAAAGTATTTATCGTAACCCGAAACCATTAGCAATTGCTTAAAAGTTTGTGGTGATTGTGGCAAAGCATAAAACTGTCCTTCATGCATACGCGAAGGAACAACAAAATCGCGGGCACCTTCAGGCGTAGACTTAATCAAATAAGGCGTCTCTACTTCTATAAAATCAGCTTTGCTCAGGTAATTTCGAACGGCAATCGCCAATTTACTTCGCAATAAAATCTTTTCTTGAACGGGCTTTCTTCGTAAATCTAAATAACGGTATTTCATACGCAACTCTTCACCACCATCGGTTTCTTCTTCAATGGTGAAAGGAGGGGTTTTAGATGCATTCAAAACTTTTATTTCAGTGGCTTCAACCTCAATTTCTCCTGTTGGAATGTTTTTGTTTTTGCTGCTACGCTCAATCACTTTCCCTTTTACTTGAATCACGAATTCTCGGCCTAATTCTCTGGCTTTTTTGCACAGTTCCGCTCTTTCTTCCATATTGAAAGTAAGCTGTGTAATGCCATAACGATCGCGAAGATCGACGAAAGTTAATCCTCCAAGGTCCCGTGATTTTTGAACCCATCCACTTAAAGTTACCTCTTGGTTTAAATTCTCGATTCGGAGTTCTCCGCAATTGTGTGAACGTAGCATAGCAATTATTTTGCTGCGAAATTAGGAAAGGTCTGCGAAAGAATAGAGCGCTTCGCTTTTAGACTTTAGACCTTAGATTTTTGACTGCAATTATTTCACAGAGAACCACAGAGAAGACACAGAGGAACTCAAAGGAGCTCAGAAAGATTCTCTAACTCTGTGTAGCTTTGTGTATTCTCAGTGAACTCTGTGCTATAGCTAAATTATTTACATAATAGATGTTTACTCGTTTTGGGACTCTCTAAATAATCAGAGCCAAGCATTCAAAACTTATTCCTTTGGCTAAATTTGCCAAATGCCTATCCAACCTTTCGACGACAATTACTTTATGAAACAAGCCTTAAATGAGGCTAACCGAGCATTTGATAAAGACGAAGTGCCCATTGGGGCAGTGATTGTGTTGAACGACCAAATCATTGCAAGAGCGCATAATCTAACAGAAACCTTAAATGATGTAACTGCTCACGCCGAAATGCAAGCCTTTACGGCAGCTGCAGATTTTTTGGGCGGCAAATACTTAAAAGATTGTACGCTTTATGTTACGCTAGAGCCGTGTGCCATGTGTGCCGGAGCTTCGTATTGGACACAAATTTCAAAAATTGTTTACGGAGCTGCCGATCATAAAAGAGGCTTATTGTCGACCAAACAAGCCCATATTTTTCATCCTAAAACGCAAATTGTTGGTGGTGTGATGGAAGATGATTGCAAGGATTTAATGCAACTTTTTTTTAAGGAGAAGCGGTAATTACTGCTTAATAAACTTGCTGCTAAAGACTTCTTCCACATTTCTAAGCTGCAAGAAAAAGACTCCTTGCTTGAGTGTGCTGATGTTTAAAGTATTGGATTCAAGCCTGCCTTCTTGCACCACCCTGCCATTTAAATCAAGTACTTGGAATTGGAATTCCTGAGCATTTTTTAGGTTAAAATGTAATTGGTTTTGTGCAGGAATAGGATAAAGACTCAGCTTTTTGATTTGGTTTAAGGATTGCTTTATACCGGTTAACATTGAATTCTTAAATAAATATCCTGATCTATCTAATAAGTAAAAAGTGCTACTATCTAAAGCAAAAAAGCGCTCTATTTCTGAAGCTCCAGGAATGGAATCTATACTCCAACTGACCCCATCATTTTGACTAATACCAACTGCTCCCATACCCGATAAAGTATTTCCTCCAATGATAAGTGTACTATCATTTATAGCCTTTAAAACATTAATAGTAGCTAATGGGTTACTTCTGTTGTTCCATGTTAATCCTCCATCAATGGTATGAAAAAGCTCAAACGAGCTAGTTAAGTATCCATTCAAGCTGTCTGTAAATTCTATTAAGTTGTCACTTGGCGCAAAAATGTTTGATTGAAATGTTGAAATTAAGTTAAAAGTCTTAGCACTGTCATTTGAGTGATAGATGTTATGGGAATTAGGCCCCCATACATTGGTCATAAATAAATGTCCATCATCAGTCATGCTTACACTAACATCTCCAATAAACTGATTAAAACGATGAAGGGTGTCAATTTGTAGGGTGTTGTAATTGAGTTTTTTAACCAAAGAGTTGCCGTTGTATACCTTTCCTAAAGCAATGAAGGAAGAATCTAATAAAGCAAGACTGTTGTCTTTCCTCGCTCCAATAATACTTCCATGAAAAAAACTATGTAAATCAAATGGGATAGAAGTCCAGTTACCATTTTTTAATAACTCTACCCTATCATAACCATAAGGACCAGGATACATTAGGATTCCATTGTTTGCATCATAAAAGTGGAAACTACTTGCTATGCAACATCCGGGAGTGAGTCCTTTTATTTGAGTAAGCGTGTCGTGTGTAAGCCAATCATCAAAAGTTCTTAAGATGTATGAAGTGTGAAAAGGGTAAGATGATGTCCGGATTGTGCTGAATTCCATCCTTACCCCAAATTGATTATCGTACATTTTAGTATACCGACCTGTGTTCCCTAGATTTTGCCATTGCGCAAAACTGTTTGTTGCAATTAAACACAGTAAGATGATAGTGTAATAAGGTTTTAAGAGTTTGGTTTTCATAACTAACTTTAAATTGAATAATAAAGTTACCTAATTTGGATTAAACCAATCCCCACTTTCTTTGTTACCCATCCAAGGCAGTTTACTTACCTTTGCCTTTCCAAATTTTTAGATAACAAAACAAACATAAATTATGTATCCAGCAGAAATGGTAGCTCCTATGAAAGAAGAATTAACTTCTGTGGGCTTTGATGAATTATTAACGCCAGAAAAAGTAGACGAAGCGATTGGTGCAGAAGGTACTGCTTTAGTTATGGTCAATTCGGTTTGTGGTTGTGCCGCAGCCAATGCACGTCCGGCGGTAATTATGGCTTCTAAGCACGATAAAACCCCAAGTCGTTTAACAACGGTATTTGCCGGTGTAGATACCGAAGCTGTGGCACAAGCTAGAAAACACATGTTGCCTTACCCACCTTCTTCTCCGTCTATTGCACTTTTTAAAGATGGTAAATTGGTGCACTTTATCGAAAGACACCACATTGAAGGAAGACCTGCAGAAATGATTGCTGAAAACTTAACTTCAGCTTTTGATGAGTTCTGCTAGTTAATCGTTTAAAAGTATTGAAAAGAGGAAATGATATTCATTTCCTCTTTTTTTTTGAGTTTTGTTTGTAGTAAGGGTTTGTTTTATAAGTCGTTAAAATTGAATTGAATTTAGCCAAAATCCTTTTTTATGTTTTTTGCGTTATTTAAACGAATATGAAATTTCTTGAACAAAGAATTTATTTTATACTTTAGCAAGCATTCCAATCAAGCATGACCAATTCTACTACTGCCATTCTCTTTTTTAGCAAGCATTCTTCGGAAGATGCGAAAACTAAAAATTGGTTCACTCAGGGTCAAGATCAAAAGAATAAGCAGTTAGCAAAACAGCTAATCTCAAAAACATCTAAGTCTTTACATCAAGTAAGTTTACCGGTTTTTCATTTTCATGAAGGGAATCAGATTGGGAATAGTTTTGGAGAGCGATTGGCAAATGCTTTTCAAGAATTGTACAACAAAGGGTTTCAGTCGGTAATTGCCGTTGGAAACGATAGCCCTGATATCATTGATTTAGATTGGAAAGCCATTGAGTCAAACTTGGCAAATGGAAATGCGGTTTTAGGCAAGTCAATTCGCGGAGGTGCTTATCTAATCGGTTTGGGAGCGCAAGATTTTGACATAAAGCAATTTCAAAACCTACCTTGGCAGAGCAATGAATTGTATGCTGCATTAAAAGGGAGTTTAAGTGTTTCAAGCATCAACGAGTTGGCCATATTGCGTGATATTAATTCCATTCATGATTTAATCAAATGGTTAAAGTCTACAACTGATATTGGATTTAGGAAGATTATACATGCTATCTTTTTATTCGTTCGCCAATTCAAATTTATTACTGTCAACTTTTTTACTGTAGTTGACAGAATTACTCAATTACGAGCTCCGCCAATCTCTTAAATAAATTACATTTTACCAATGTAAAAGCCGTTGAATTTCAAGCTCAACGTGTCATTCCTTATCTATATCTAATCTTATTTTTCAGTGTTTAAAAAACTCACTTTTATTGGTTTTTTGATGAGCATATTTGTTGCTTGTCAAAGTGAAAAACCAAAACAACAACTCAAGCTGCAAGAGGCTTCTTGGGAGCAAATTTCCAAAGAGGCAGAGGGTAGTACGGTCAATTTTGTGATGTGGCAGGGTAGCCCAATCATCAACAACTACATCAATAATTATGTGGTGCCTCGACTAAAAGAAGAATTGAATATAGACTTGAGAATTTCCGGAGGTCAAGGAACTGAAATTGTGCAATTAATTATGGGGGAGAAGCAAGCTGGTGTTGAACAAGGTCAAGCGGATCTGGTATGGATTAATGGCGAAACCTTTTTTCAATTGAATAAAATTGAAGGTTTATGGGGCCCTTTTGTCGATCAAATTCCAAATACGAAATACATTGATTTTACCAATGAGTTCATCAATCAAGATTTTCAACAGCCGGTAAATGGTATGGAATGCCCATGGGGAATTACTCAGTTTGCATTGGTATATGATTCAGCGAAAGTGCCAAACCCACCCAGAAACCTAAAGCAACTTGAAACTTTTGTTAAAGAAAATCCCGGCACATTCACCATTTCAAATGATTTCTCAGGAATGAGCTTGCTGAAAAGTTTTTTAGCTGAATTAAGTGGTTCGCCTACTGGCTTAGATGGAGATTTTGACCAATCAAAATACGATCGGCTCTCCGATTCTTTATGGAATTGGATTAATGCCAACAAAAAATACTTTTGGAAGGAAGGTCAAACTTTTCCGAAAGAACACAGCAAAATGGATCAGCTTTTTGCAAGCGGAGAGTTGTACCTTTCATTTGGCTTCAATGAGGGAGGAATAGAAGACAAAGTACGTCAAGGCCTTTTTCCAAATACGACTCGTTCTTATGCTTGGGATAATGGAACGGTAAAAAACACCAATTACCTGGGAATTCCTTACAATGCTAAAAATAAAGCAGGAGCCATGGCGGTCATCAACTTTTTAATTTCTCCAGAAGCGCAGTTGAAAAGGTTAACGCCAGATGAAATGAATACCAGCACCATTTTAGAAGTGAATAAGTTGCCAGAAGCATGGAAGAAAAAATTTAAAGAAATGCCGGGCAGAAAATATGGAGCTGACTTAAACGACTTGGAAGGTCATGCGATTAAAGAACCCAAGCCAGAATACATGATAAAAGTATACGAAGATTTTAGAACTGAAGTCATTGAAAAATAGCAAGAGCACCATACATCTCATCTTTTTTGTATTAATTGGCGTGTTACCATTTGCTGCAGCTTTCATTTATGCACTATTGTATAGTTTGGGTGTGATTGGTGTAGTCAATGAAGGCTTCACGCTATCTTTTTGGCAGACGGTTTTTAGCTCAGGGGAATTCTTGAAATCATTCTGCTACAGCATTGCAATTTCGGCAGTTTCAGTTGTCCTGTCTGTAGGTTTGGCATTATGGCTTTCACTACAATTTCGCAAAGAATTAAATCGCCCGTTTTTATCTTTCATGTTGTATTTGCCCTTGGCAGTTCCAGGGGTAGTTTCAGCCTTTTTCACTTTTCAACTTTTTTCGAAATCGGGCTTCTTTTCCCGAATTGCCTGTCAAATTAATTGGATTACCGAAGCACGGCAATTTCCAGATTTGGTCAACGATCAGTTGGCAATTGGTATCATTTTGACATTCATTACAGTAGTACTTCCCTTTTTTGTGCTTCTATTTTTAAATGTATACCGAAACGAAAAAGTAGATCAACTAGAGCAATTGTCTGCTTCTTTAGGGGCGAATAACAAACAAACCAAATGGAAAGTAAGCCTGCCCATTTTACTGAAGAAAACGTGGACACTCATTGCACTTTATTTTATATTCCTATTGGGAGCGTATGAAATCCCTCTGATTTTAGGACAAGAGTCACCGCAAATGCTTTCTGTTTTGGTTATCCGAGAAATCAATCAATTCGATTTGACTAAAATTTCTGAAGGTTATGTGGCGGCGGTAACTTATACTTTGTTGGTCTCTATAGCTGCCATCGCTTTATTTTCAAATCAAAAAAGAACGGCAAATGATTTCTAAGCTAAAGCCGTTCATATTGTCCACCTTGGTGTTGTTGGTGCTTTTTCCATTTGTTTATTTGGGCTTATTGTCACTATCTGCCGAGTGGCAGTTTCCTGCAGTTTTACCAGACTATTTTGGATTTAAGAATTGGCAAACGGTCTTGAATTCTGAAAGTAGTTTATTTCAAAGTTTTTTGTTGTCTGTTGGAATTTCAGTATCTGTGGCATTTGTTTCAACTTTTAGTGGATTTGTCATCAGCAGAACGGTTTCTTACCATCCAAAGAAAAACACACTCATTCTTTTTACATACTTTCCATACGTTATTGCACCGGTAGTTTTTGCAGTTTGCTTGAGTTACTTCTTTTTAAAAATGCAAATATTCGGAACAGCAACGGGAGTGATTTTAGCTCAATACCTAATTTCTTTCCCGTATGCACTCATTTTCTTTACAAGCTTTTGGGGTAAGAGAACAAAAGGGTTTGAAGAGTTGGTGTCAACTTTAGGCGGTAACCGTTGGCAGACTTACAAAAAGGTGTTGCTACCAATCGCGAAGGGCATGTTGCTCATCTGTTTCTTTCAGACTTTTTTAATCTCTTGGTTCGAATATGGTTTAACCTCAATTATTGGAGTTGGGAAGGTGCAGACGTTAACCATCAAGGTTTTTCTTTTTATCAAAGAAGCTAATTTTTATTACGGGGCTTTAAGCTGTTGCTTATTGATTTTACCTCCTGTGGTTTTGCTATATATTAATAAGAAATATGTTTTTAAAGAATTGGTTTAAATGTTTTTAGAAGTAGAACATATCAATAAGAGCTTTGGAGGCGAACAGATTGTCAAAAATCTGAGTCTTGCACTTAAAAAGGAGGACACTCTCAGTATTTTGGGACAGTCGGGCTGTGGAAAAACAACTATGCTAAAAATCATTGGTGGCTTGGTAAAACCCGACAATGGAACCATCATTTTAGATGAATCAGTTGTTGAAAATGTCTCTGCTGATAAGCGGGGAATCGTGTATTTGTATCAAGAAGATTTGCTCTTTCCACATTTGAATGTTTTTGAGAATATAGCCTTCGGACTGCGAATTAAAAGGGTCAACAATCAGGAAATTCAAGATAAAGTTCAAAACATGATTCAAAGTCTTGAATTAGAAGGCCAAGCGGAGAAAATGCCCCATCAATTATCTGGAGGTCAAAGGCAAAGAGTATCTTTTGGAAGAGCCATTATTACCAATCCTAAATTGTTGTTGCTCGATGAGCCCTTCGGTAGCCTTGATGCAGGAACGAGAAGCAGAATGCAGCAACTGTTTAAAAAGATTGCAGCTGAGTTCAAAATCACTTCACTATTTGTGACTCATGATTTAAAAGAAGCCATTTTAATGGGAGATAAGATCGCTTTTATGCGAAAGGGAAATCTAAAAGTGTATGAAAGCAAAGAAGAATTTATAAGGGATCCTGAAACTGGAGTAGGAGAAGAGATTGGATTTTGGAAAGCATTGCAGAAGTAAATGGATGGAAGCGAAGAAAATTCAAAATTGAAAATAGATTTAGACAACTATAGAATAAATACAGAGGTGTTGGAATTCTACATTCTTCATTAACAATAAGTATGAAAAAAGTTTGGATAGACACCGATTTAGCGGTCGGAATGAAAAGAATTGGAAGAGAAGGATACTCTGATGTTGACGATGGTTACGCCATTTTACAATTGATGAAATCTGATGCGGTTGAGATTAAAGGAATCTCTGCGGTTTTTGGAAATACATCCATTGAAAATGCTTTTGAATTGTCAAAGTACATGAGTCAAGAATTTGCTAATGGAACAATTCCAGTATACAAAGGTGCAGGAGAAAAGCTTGACTTAGCTAAAGTGGAAACTAACGATGCTGTTGAGGCTTTAGCAGAAGAGCTGAAAAATAATGAGTTGACTATCATGGCAATTGGTCCAGCTACCAATGTTGGTATTTTGCTATTGAAATACCCTGAATTAAAATCTCAGATTCAGGAAGTGGTTTTAGTAGCTGGTCGAAGAAAGTCAACGGATTATTTTGCCATTGGTGACCAAGGCAGAAGAGCTCCTGATTTGAATTTTGACCTGTGCAACGATTCATTCCGAATTATGTTTGAAATGGGAGTTGCGGTCACGCTTTGTCCGTTTGAAATTTCGAATAAAGTTTGGCTTACCGATAAGGATTTGGATGAATTGGCAAAGTCGGATACGGGCTGCCAATGGTTAGCAGAAAAGTCAAGAAATTGGATCACTCAATGGAAGGAGCAAGGTGAAAGCGGATTTAATCCCTTTGATGTGTTGGCGAGTCATTACATCATTGCCCCAGAAGATATTATAGCTGAAAATTTAAATGCTCACTTAGAAATTCATCCGAATGATATGGTGGGCGAAAATCAAAAAACAGAATTTAAGCAGTATTTGCTGTGCGATCAGTCATCAGGTTTTCCAGTAAAATATTGCTACGATGTGGTAGAAGATTATCATGAGAAGTTGATGAAATCACTAAAATAGAAAGGTTAATTGATCATATAAGAATTCCACATTCAACATTAAACTAAGTATGAAATTAGATAAGAACATAGAAAACTTACAAGGCTACATGGCAAATCAGTTATGGCTAGTTGAAGGTGAAAAAATACATGAGGTTGAGGTGCCTGGTGAAGGAAATATGAATTTTACCTTGCGCTTAAAAACCAATCAACGTTCGGTAATCATAAAGCAAAGTCGAGCGTATGTTGAAAAATACCCACAAGTTGCTGCTCCTAAAAAGCGAGCGCTTATGGAGGCGGCTTTCTATCAAGAAATTTGTAAAAGTGAGAAGTTGAAAGCGCAAATGCCAAGTTTAATTGCCGTAGATGAAGATAACTCCATTCTTCTAATGGAAGATTTGGGTGCGGGATCAGATTATACTTCTATCTATAAAGATGGTGTAGAAATGAATGAAACCGACCTGCTAAAATTGATGGACTTTACGGCTGAATTACACAATAGCTTCAAAGCTGATCAAACAGAAAAGCCGATTCGAAACCGTGAAATGCGGAAGCTGAATCACGAGCACATGTTTGTTTACCCATATATGGATGAAAATGGACTTAACCTCGACGATATTCTACCTGGTTTAGCTGCTGTTGCTGAGAAATACAAACAAGACAAAAAACTTCAAGAAAAATTAATAAGCATTGGTGAACTGTACTTAGCCGATGGTAAGCACTTACTACATGGAGATTTCTTTCCAGGAAGTTGGCTAAAAACAACTGATGGTGTGAAAGTAATTGATCCTGAATTTTGCTTTTACGGTTCTGCCGAGTTTGAAATTGGTGTAACTGTAGCTCACTTAAAAATGGCAAATCAATCAGAAGAATTGATTTCAAAAGCCATTCAGCAATACCAATCAAAGGCAAAACTAGATACAAAATTGATGGAGGCCCATGCCGCCGCAGAAATTATGCGCAGAATTTTAGGTCTAGCACAATTGCCACTCGAAATTAATTTATCAAAACGAGAAAGCTTACTAGAGGAAGCTGCTCAAACCCTTTTAAATTTTTAACTAACCCTACATGATTATGAGAAACTTTCTACTACTCTTGTTCAGTTGTCTGTCCTTGGCAGTCAACGCGCAACAGTTTACTTACACTTCCCAAGTCCTGGATTTGGAACAAAAGCCAGTTCCCGGAGCAACTGTCCAAGAAATTGGGACACAAAACTATGCCTTAACGGATATTATGGGAAAATTTACCCTAAAATCTGATAAGCAGAATTTAAGTCTTCAGATTTCATTTATTGGTTTCGAGCCTGTAATTATTGAAGTTGTTGGTGGTGAAATTCCCGAAACCATTTCCTTTACAAAAATTGCTAATGAGCTGAATGAGGTTGTTATCACCGCTCTAGGTATTAAAAGAGATCAACAATCGATGTCTTCTTCCATTTCTAAATTGAGTCCTAAAGAATTGGTAGAAGTGCCATTGCCCAATGTGGTTAATTCTTTGGCCGGACAAGTTGCTGGTGTTCAAATCACTAATGGGTCATCAGGAACGGGTTCTTCTTCAAGAATCATTATACGTGGAGAAAATTCATTGAGTGGTAATAATCAACCTCTATTTGTGGTGGACGGAGTTCCAATTCGAAACCAACAAATTACTTCAGACTTGACTAACGATGGTGCTTTGCAAGAAGTAGATTATGGAAATGGAGCTTCTGAACTAAACCCTGAAGACATGGAGTCTATTACAGTCTTAAAAGGACCAGGGTCTGCGGCCTTATATGGCTCTAGAGCATCAAATGGAGTGGTTTTAATTACGACTAAAAATGGCAAAGCAAAAAAAGGTTTAGGAATCACGACAAGCAGTTCGGTGACTTTTGAAGGTTTATTGACTTTACCAGATTATCAAAACAAGTATGGAGGAGGAAGCAATGGAGCTTATTCTTTTGAAAATGGTATTGGTGGTGGTACTGCTGACGGTGGTTTAAGTAGTTATGGTCCTGCCTTAGACCAAGGCTTACTTATCAAACAATTTGATAGTCCTTCAACCGATATTGACGGAAATCCAGTAAGAGCTGGAGATGTGCAAGCAAGAACTTTTGCCGATGGTTCGTACACAGAGATAACACCTACACCTTGGGTTTCAAGACCAGATAATGTGCGCGATTTTTACGAGACAGGAGTTACTTCTCAGCACAGTATCGCAATCAGCAATCGAGGAGATGAAGGAGGTTTTAGGCTTTCTTATAATAATTTGAGAAATGAGGGTGTTATCCCAAATACCAACCTAGATCGTGATGGATTAGCACTAAGCTTTGACCAAACTTTAAATCCCAGATTAAAAGTTCGAGGATTTTTAAACTACATCAACAGTCGAAGTGACAATCGAGCAAACTTGGGTTATGGTTACGAAAATGTGCAATATGGCTTTAACTGGACTGGTAGGCAGGCTGATATTGCAGCTATGAAAAATTACTGGCAAGCTGGATTAGAAGGTGTTCAGCATTACGACATCAATTACTTATGGCTAACCAACCCCTACTTAACCTTATTTGAAAACACCAATAGCTTTAACAAGAATCGAGTGTTAGGAAATACTTCCGCTTCTTATGATATTAATGAGAAGCTAAATTTTACAATAAGAGGTGGTATTGATGCTCATAATGACCAAAGGGAATTTAGGAGAGCTTTTTCAACTAATAGAAATCCGTTTGGAAGCTATCGAGAAGATAATGTGCGTTTTTTAGAAACCAATTTTGATTACCTATTGACCTATAAAGATGCCTTGAATGAAAATTGGGCCTATACGCTTTCAGCCGGAGGTAACCGTTTTGATCAAGAAATTGAATACACCTATGCCACAGCTGCTCAATTAGCAGTTCCGGGGGTTTATTCCATTGCGAATTCTAGGGTTCCAATTACTGGAAATTCAGAGTATTTTGACCGTAGAATCAATAGTTTATATGGCATAGCCAATTTTGAATATAAAGACATTCTGTACTTTGATTTAAACTACAGAAACGATTGGAGTTCAACATTGCCTGAAGACAATAATTCATTTGGTTACTACTCTGCTGGTGTAAGTTATGTGCTTTCAAATATGCTGTCTTTACCCGAAAAAATTAGCTATTTGCAAGTTCGATTTAATGCAGCTTCTGTCGGGAATGACACCGACCCTTATCAACTAAATAATACCTTTCAATTTAATCAAAACTATGGTTCTTCTACAAGGGTAACCAACGGGAATGAATTAAAAAATGCCGATTTGAAACCAGAGCGTTTGAACGCCTTTGAAGTAGGTTCTGAAATTTGGTTGTATAAAAATCGCCTGCAATTTGATGTTTCTGCCTATCAGAATACTTCCATTAACCAAATTATTGGTCGACCGATTTCTCAAGCTGCTGGTTTTGCCAGTATCATAGAAAATGGAGGAGAGGTTAGAACCCAAGGCTTAGAGCTAAGGTTGAGCGGCACCATTGTGAAAACTGAAAAGTTCAAATGGAATTCATCGGTTAATTTTTCAACTTACCGATCTGAAGTGACTAAACTACCAGAAGGGGTTGATCAATATGTTACAGGAACTGCTTCCTTTTTTGCCGGTGGTGGTGGCTCAAATACCGTTTTCTACATCGCTTCCGAAGGTGGTAGAGTAGGCGATATGTATGGAACTGGTTTTGTGAAAGTAAATGGAGAGATTCTGTATGAGAATGGTTTACCTGTGCAAGATGATGAGCTGAGGTTGCTTGGAAATTATAATCCAGATTTTAGCATGGGTTTTAACAATCAGTTTTCTTATGGAGCTTTTACCGTAGGAGTGTTGGTTGATTGGCGTTATGGAGGAATATTTGTTTCTCGTACCAAGGCTTTAGGTAGCACTTCTGGGGTGTTGGAAGAAACTTTGGAAGGCAGAGAGGGAGGAATCGTAGGTGACGGTGTGATGAACATCGGAACAGACGCCAATCCGCAATATGTTCCCAATGATGTGAATGTACAAGCGAGTTCATATTACAATGCATTTTATGATCGTGGAAATGAAGAAAGTGCCATTTATGATGCCTCTTATGTGAAGCTGAGACAAGTCAGTATATACTATGAAATTCCCGAAAAGCTTTGTGAAAAAATAGGATTTCAGAACATGAGAGTCGGTTTTGTAGGAAGCAATTTACTGCTGTTTACCGAAAATCCACATGTTGATCCTGAGTTGAATGGTTTTCAAGACCGAAACATTACTTATGGAGTAGAAGATATGTCTTACCCATCAACCAGAAGTTTTGGTTTTAGTCTTAAAACATCCTTTTAAAAACAATGAAAATGAAAAAATTAATATATATATGTATCGCCATCATAGCCATGGTGGCCTGTACCAAAGATTTTGAAGAAATCAATGAGAATCCAAATTCTCCAGTCCAAATTGAACCAGAGTTTTTACTGTCTAATGTTATTTCAGTAGCGGCTGATCAAAATACCTACAATCAAGGATTTCGATTGTCAAACTATTTAACTCAGTTTGCTGCAAGTGTAGAGTTTGAGCGAATTGACCGTTATGAAATGGGCTCTAATGCCGATTATTGGAATACCTTATATGGCTTGTTAAATGATTTAGAGTCTATTAAAACCAATGAAAAAACCAATGCTGCCTATAATGCGGTGAGTGATATTTTAAGGAGCTACTTGTTTTCGCAACTAACCGACATGTGGGGAGATGTTCCATATTCGGAAGCCTTGCAGGCAAAGTCGGGAAATTATACTCCAAAGTACGATACACAGGAAGCCATTTATACAGATCCAAATACAGGAATTTTGGCCGTGCTGGCTAATGCCGCTGCTACTTTAAAAACAACAAGTGGAAAAATTAGAGGAGATATCTTATTTAACAATGACTTGAATCAATGGGTGAAATTTGCCAATGCGCTTAGGGTAAGGTATTATTTGCGTATTTCTAAGCGAATAACAGATTTTACAGCTTTGCAAGCATTATCTACTTCAACAGATATCATGCAGTCTAATGCAGATAATGCAGTCTTGCCTTATTTGAGCTCCGCACCAAATCAGTTTCCCATGAGTAATGCTAGTTTGGGTTTGTATCAAGAGCATCGAATGACATTAACCGTTGATTCGATTTTAAAGGCATGGGATGACCCTAGAGTAAATGTGTTGTATAAACCAACCGAGGCTAGTGTGCTAGCCGGAACCCCTGAATTTAAGGGTTTGTTGAATGGTCAAAGTAGAGAAACCATAGCCGCAAAAGGGATTAAAGGAGATGAAATTTCACTTTTTGGAGCTATTTTTAGAGATGTTCCAAATGGAATTGATGCGCAATTTATGCAATATGCAGAATTGCAATTTGCTTTGGCGGAAGCAGTTGAAAGAGGGTATATCTCTGGAAATGCGCAACAATTTTACGAAGAGGGAATTCGAGCAAGTTTTGAATATTATCAGGTGACCATGCCTACAGATTATTTAACTCGCACCAATGTAGCGTATGGGACAGATAATCTGACTAAAATTCTTACTCAAAAATGGTTGATGTTAAATACCAATGGTCACGAAGCTTGGTTTAATATTCGCAGAACAGGTATTCCAGCGCTAACCCCCGGACCTGATAATTTTAACAATGATCAGTATCCAGTTCGTTACTTGTATCCAGAAAATGAACAAGCAACAAATGCTGTAAATCTGGGAGAAGCCATTTCTAGATTGGGAGGAAATACCATTAATTCGAAAGTATGGTGGGAGAAATAATGAAAGATACTTCCCATAATAAAGAACTCATTTTTGTGTATAACGCCAACTCTGGAAAACTAAATGCCTATTTAGATACACTCCATAAAATCGTTTCACCAAAAACATATCCTTGTAGCCTTTGTGATATTACTTATGGTTACTGGGGTATAAAAGAAGAATGGGCTGAATTTAAAAAGCAAATTCCTTTGAAAATGCAATTTTTACATAAAGATGAATGGAAATCCTATGGCATAAAAGAGAAATTGCCAGCGGTCTTTCTAAAAGAAGGAAGTCAAATCGAACTTTTTATATCTGCGGAAGAAATGAATCAATTTACGTTAGATGATTTAAAGAGCTGTTTAGTGCATAAATTAAACCTAACAGAGGAGATTAAGAATGATTAAAGCCATGTCAAAATGGATGATTAATTTTGATTGATGCTGTTAATAATTAAATAGTAGCAAGTGCAAAGGAGGAAAATACAAGCAATTCCTCCTTTTTTCTTCAGAAAGGAGAAAGAAGATAAATTTCGAAAAAAGTGCTTGTCTGTCAGAAAAATAAGTTCTAACTTCGCAGCCCCTTTTTAAGGGGATACTATATTTATACATTAAGTAAAAGCGAGTATTGTTGTGGATACCTTAAGTTACAAAACGATTTCAGCCAATAAGGCCACTGTGAAAAAAGAGTGGTATGTGGTAGATGCAGAAAATGAAACCTTAGGTCGTTTGGCCTCAAAGGTGGCAAAAATGATAAGAGGAAAGCATAAGCCTTATTATACTCCTCATGTAGATTGTGGAGATCATATTATTGTGATTAATGCTGAGAAGATCAGATTAACTGGTAATAAAATGGATGAGAAGACTTACATCACTCATTCTGGTTATCCAGGTGGTCAAAAGACCATTACAGCTGCTCAAATGCTTGCTAAAAAGCCAATCGCTGTAGTAGAGAAAGCAGTGAAAGGAATGCTTCCAAAAAATAGATTAGGAAGAGCCTTGTTTGGCAATCTTCACGTAGTAGAAGGTACTGAGCACCAATTTGAAGCTCAAAAACCAAAAGAATTAAAGTTAGACTCAATCAAATAATACATGGAAGTAGTTAATACACTTGGTAGAAGAAAGAAGTCAATTGCTAGAATTTACCTAACCAAAGGAAAAGGTAATGTAACTGTAAATGGCAAAGACTTTAAAACGTATTTCCCAACGGTTGCTTTGCAATACAGAATCACTCAGCCTTTCGCTTTGACGGATACTGAAGGACAATATGATGTAAAGGCAAACTTAAGCGGTGGTGGAGTTACTGGTCAAGCGGAAGCTTTAAGATTGGCCATGTCTAGAGCATTGGTTGAGATTGATGCAGAAAATAAGCCTGCATTGAAAGAGAAAGGTTTGATGACACGTGACCCAAGAATGGTAGAGCGTAAAAAACCAGGACAAAAGAAAGCAAGAAAGAAATTCCAGTTCAGCAAGCGTTAATTGCGGTTCAGGAACTACAATATATACCAAACAGTCATCACCGAAAGGTGTGTTTAGTATCAAAATTGCAGAGACTGAATTTATTCACTACTCTGCAATTGTTATTTTAATATGAATGTAAACACAAAAGCAAAATGGCAAAAACTGATTACAAAGAGTTATTAGACGCCGGAGTACACTTCGGACATTTAAAAAGAAAGTGGCATCCTAAAATGGCTCCATACATTTTTATGGAGAAAAATGGAATCCACATCATTGACCTGAACAAAACAGCTGCTAAGCTTGACGATGCTGCTGCTGCAATGAAGCAAATCGCGAAGTCAGGAAAGAAAATCTTATTTGTAGCTACAAAGAAGCAAGCAAAAGAAGTAGTAGAGAAAAACGTAAAGCCAACTGGTATGCCATACGTAACAGAGCGTTGGCCAGGTGGTATGTTAACCAACTTTGCTACCATCAGAAAAGCAGTTCGTAAAATGTCTTCTATCGATAATATGATGAAAGACGGAACGTTTGACGTACTTTCTAAAAGAGAAAGATTACAAATTACACGTCAGCGTGCGAAATTGGAAAGAGATTTAGGAAGTATTGCTGACTTAAGCAGACTACCTGCAGCTCTTTTTGTAGTAGATATCATGAAGGAGCACATTGCAGTTGCTGAAGCGAAAAAGTTGAATATCCCAACTTTTGCAATCGTTGATACCAACTCTGATCCAACAAAAGTTGATTTCCCAATTCCTGCAAATGATGATGCTGCTGCTTCAATCAACAAACTTTTATCTATTGTTTGTGGCGCAGTAAAAGAAGGTCTTGATGAGCGTCAGGGAGAAAAAGACAAGAACAAAGCGGCAAAAGAAAAGTCGCAAGCTGCAACTGCTGAAAAGAAAGAAGCAGTAGCAGAAAAAGAAGAATCAAAATAATTTAACCTATAAAATTTATACGGCAATGGCTAAAATAACTGCTGCTGAAGTAAACAAATTAAGAAAGCAAACTGGTGCAGGCATGATGGACTGCAAAAAAGCCTTAGTTGAGGCTGAAGGTGATTTTGACAAGGCAATCGAAATTCTTCGTAAAAAAGGTCAAAAAGTAGCTGAAAAGAGAAGTGATCGTGATGCCAATGAAGGTGTTGTTATTGCTGCTACTACAGAAGACCAGAAGTATGCTGCTATGATTATGTTGAATTGTGAAACAGATTTCGTAGCTAAAAACGAAGACTTTGTTGGTGTTGCTAAAAGCATCTTAAACATTGCATTGAATGAAAAGCCAGGTTCTGTTGAAGATCTGAAAGCATTGAAGTTTGATGCGAATCAAAGTGTAGCTGAAAAAATTACTGAAGAAGTAGGAAAAATCGGTGAGAAGATTGATTTGGGCGAGATTGCAACAGTAAGTTCTGATAAAGTAATTGCATACAATCACCCAGGTTACAAAACAGCTGCGATTGTAGCAATGAGTAAAGATGCTGACGGTGTTGAAGAAGCTGGAAAGAATGTAGCAATGCAAATTGCAGCTATGAATCCAGTTGCTTTGAACGAAGATAGCGTAAGCGATGAAATTAAAGCGAGAGAATTGGAGATTGGAAAGGAGCAAGCTTTAAAAGAAGGAAAGCCTGAAAACATCGTTGATAAAATTGCTCAAGGTAAATTACAGAAGTATTACAAAGAGAATACACTTTTGAATCAGCAGTATTTTGTTGACAACAAAAAAAGTGTTGCAGAGTATTTAAAATCTGTAGATAAAGAATTAACCGTTAGCGACTTCAAACGAAGCTCATTGGTTTAATTGATTGTAAAGAGAGAATTTTTTAATTCTCTCTTTTTTTTGCCATCATTTTTTTGATGGGTTTATTTCAGCTAAAATTTGACTTAATTTTGTAAAAACCCCTTTCAATATGAGTTACAAAAGAATCCTTCTAAAACTAAGTGGAGAAGCCCTAATGGGTGAAAAAAAATTTGGAATTGATCACAATCGTTTGAATCAATATGCCGAAGAAATCAAGAGTATTGTTGACGAAGGAATTGAAGTAGCCATTGTAATAGGAGGTGGAAATATCTTTAGAGGTATTCAAGCTACAGAAGGTGGTATAGAACGCGTTCAAGGTGATTACATGGGCATGCTTGCAACGGTAATTAATAGCATGGCTCTGCAGTCTGCCTTAGAAGAAATTGATGTGTATACCCGTTTGCAAACCGCCATTAAAATGGAGCAAATTGCTGAGCCTTATATTCGAAGAAAAGCGGTTAGGCATTTGGAAAAAGGCAGAGTCGTTATTTTTGGAGCAGGAACCGGTAACCCCTATTTTACAACAGATACAGCTGCAAGTTTGAGAGCCATTGAAGTAGAAGCTGATGTGATATTAAAAGGAACTCGTGTGGATGGTATTTACGATTCAGATCCTGAGAAGAACGAAAACGCTGTGAAGTACGATAAGATTTCTTTCACTGAAGTTTATGAAAAAGGCTTAAACGTGATGGATTTAACAGCATTTACCTTGTGTAATGAAAACAAATTACCGATTGTGGTATTTGATATGAATACCAAAGGAAATTTGAAAAAGGTAGTTTGTGGGAAAGAAGAAGTGGGTACACTCGTGGAGTTTTAAGTACTAAAACTGATTAATTTCTTAATTTCATCGCACTCAAAATAGCAAAACCATGGAAGAGGAAATAGATATTATTTTAGAAGCTGCAGAAGAATCGATGCAAGCAGCCATTGACCACTTGAATAAGGAATTAACAAAAATTAGAGCCGGTAGGGCAAACCCAAGTATGCTTGATGGTGTAATGGTAGAATATTACGGAGCCAATACACCCATTAGTCAGGTGGCTAACCTTTCTACCATGGATGCAAGAACCATTACGGTTCAACCTTGGGAAAAATCGACCCTTGAGCCAATTGAAAGAGCCATCATTAACTCCAATTTGGGACTGAACCCTCAGAACAATGGAGAGATGATTTTAATCAATATCCCGCAGCTTACAGAAGAACGCAGAAGAGATTTGGTGAAACAAACCAAGTCAGAAGGGGAGCATGCCAAGGTAAGTATCCGAAATGCGCGTAAAGATGCCAACGATGAAGTGAAAAAATTGGAGAAAGACGGCTTATCTGAAGACCAAGCCAAAGGCATTGAAGAAGAAATTCAAGAATTGACAAACAAATATTCTGCTAAGGTAGACCATGTACTAGAGGTGAAAGAAGCAGACATTATGAAGGTGTAAGTTGTAATGACTAATTACCAATGTTTTAATCTAGTAATTTAAAGAAATCCATAAACTAAAAAGCCCCGAAGTTTTGTTTCGGGGCTTTTTTTACTTTTTATTCTCCTTATTTATAATCGTTTTTCGATCTACTTCTATGCTTTGGTCAATTTGCCTTTGCAAAGGTTTTAAATAGGCGTTTTTGAGCAGACGTGTCAAGGCTTTCCATGTACCTACATTGGTATCTTCTACCTTTCCTGAAATCGGTACTTTGGTTCCAATTTGATTTTTACGCGGGTTTTCCACTAGATTAGCAGCTAAGCCTACCAAGGCCTCCCAAGCCTTGCCCCAAAATTTTTCTTCTTCTTGTCTCCAACGCAATATGCGCAAATCATCGGTTAAAGGTTTAAAGTAACCCTCCATTTCGCCATCAATTAAGGCCAATTCGGTGTAAAAACTAAAGCCACCACTTTCTGCATCTACGTTGGCATAAGCTTTAAAAAAATCATTCAAAGCAGGAATATCAACATTTTCTAGACTGATATTCATATCAAAATCTGGTAATTCTTTTAGAATATTAATGTCCATTTCGGCATTAAATTTTCCATCGCCAATTGAAGTACTTTGGGCAGTAATGTGAGAAGGTAAATTTTCACCACTATGAGTCGCATTACTTAAATTGGTAGCCAAGGCATTTAACCCATTGAAGTATAGGTTCACTTTTGGTTCAACAAATTCATCTAGGTAAGAGATTTTACCATTTTTAATTTCAAAGCGGTTAATCTGAAGCGGTAATAAGTCTGTTATGGTTTCTGTCCAATCATTTTCTTCCCCAGTTTGAACTCCTTCATCAGCAGAAGCTGCAAAGTTTAATTCCGGCTCTTCCAATACAATCTCCCCAACAATAGCTCCATCTAATAAGGCTTTCCATTCTAGTGAAATGTCAATGGTTTTTATGGCTACAAAAGGAGTTTTAATTTCTTTTTCTACTGAAAAGAGTTCTAATCCATGAATTTGATAAGCTCCTCGAATCAAACTCAAACCAACCCCATCGATGGAACCTTCGTAGCCATCAATATCTTGTAGCACTTTGTTTACATAATCTTTAATGATAAAGGGCAAGGCAATTCTTATTGCCACAAGTATGACTACAATTCCTATGATAATCTTGCTACTTTTTTTCATGATGCATTTGTGTTATGTTCAACAATCAATTTTTTCAAATTTGAATTGAAGTACTTTTATATTCAATGTACTTAAGCCCAAACTTTTGTGCCTTCAGAACAGTTCTTACAAATGTCAATTTCTTCTCTTCCCTTAAACAGGGTTTTACGGAATTGTTGGTAGGTTTCGCCTTTCCAAATTTCTTGGAAGGATTCATTTGTAAGTTCACCCATGCTATAATCGGCGTCTTTATCAAAGCAACAAGGAATCACTCTTCCATCCCACGTTATAACGCATGAATGCCACAATTTCCAACAATGACGATCGAGGCTGTTTTTTATTTTGTAAGTACCATCTGGCATACTCTTATAACGCGAATACTTCTCTATTGTTGGGATTAGAGGGTTACCATGCTTATAATCATATACTTGAGCGGTTTTTAATTTAACCTCATTTACACCCAATTCTTTAGCCAGTTTATACACATCTTCAATCTGATGTTCATTGGGCTTAACTACTAGAAATTGAAAAATTACATGTGGGGTTTTCGACTTTAGTGCTTTTTTCCATTTGATGATATTTTTAGTGCCTTCAATCACCTTTTCTAATTTTCCATTTACTCGATAATTCTCATACGTTTCTTGAGTGGTGCCATCTATGGAAATGATTAAGCGATCTAAACCAGATTCCACCGTTCGCTTAGCACTTTTATCGTTTAAAAAGTGCGCATTGGTAGAGGTGGCTGTGTATATGTTTTTTTGATGCGCATAAACCACCATGTCTAAAAACTTGGGGTTAATAAAGGGTTCCCCTTGAAAGTAAAAGGTGAGGTAATAGGTTTCTTTAGCCACCTGGTCGATGACATTTTGAAAAAATTCTTCTTTTAAATTACCGGTGGCTCTAGTAAATTGTTTTAAGCCACTTGGGCATTCGGGGCAACCTAGGTTGCATGCAGTCGTTGGTTCTATTGCAATGGCTAAGGGAGTACCCCAATGCCAATTTATTTTAAAGGTTTTGGAGACAATAAAGCTAAACCAAATTTTAAAGGTATTGAAGAGTCTTCGAACACTTGTGCGTTTTATAAACTGTATGTTATCAAAAAATCTTCCTTTCATTTTGTAAAGGTACGGTTGTTGTAATAGATAGTTTTAAATGAAATTACATTTACTAAACCATGAGAATACTACTATCTCTTTTCTTGCTTGGCGTATGTTTTTATAGTCAGGCTCAGCACGTATATCAAGGAACCATTGTTGATAGTTTAAGCCAGAAGCCGCTTGCTTTTGTAAACTTAGTAGCCAAGACGGATAAAATGGGTGCATCCACTGATATTGATGGAAACTTTAAGTTTCAATCAACTAAAGCTGTCGACTCTTTACAAATCTCTTACATCGGTTACCAGACCAAAATGATTAGTACAAAACGACTAAAAGAAGAAAAGCTCATTTCTTTAGTTCCAAGTACTTTTAAATTGGCCGAGGTAGAAATTTTACCTGGGGAAAACCCGGCTCATCGAATTATCAATTTAGCGATTGAAAACCGAAAGATTAATAATCCGGAAGTTGCGACTGAATTTTTCTACGAATCTTACAATAAACTGATTTTTACAGCTAGTCCAGATAGTGCTTATGCTGCCTTACCAGATTCTATCCAAAAGTTAGATAGTTTAAGTTATGATGACTTGAAGTATATTGAAAAATCACATTTTTTAATGATGGAATCGGTGACCGAACGGAATCATATTCCACCCAGTCACACCAAAGAGGTAGTTACCGCATCACGAATTTCAGGAATGAAAACGCCCATTTTTACTCTCATAGGAACGCAATTACAATCTTTTTCGCTGTATGCAGATTATATTAAATTACTCAGTTATGCCTATTTAAGTCCCCTAAGTAAAGGAAGTACAAACAAGTATTTATTTATCATTGAAGACACCTTGTATGAAGGGAATGATAGTGTTTTTACCATTTCATTTCAGCCAAGAACGGGAAAGAATTTTGATGGTTTAAAAGGTTTTTTAAGCATACATACCGATGGTTTTGCGGTAAAGAACTTTGTAGCTAAAACAGTTGAAGAAGAAGACATTGCTGTTCAAATACAACAATTGTATGAGAAAGTAGAAGGCAAGCAGTGGTTTCCTGTTCAGCTAAACACAAAATTGGTCTTTAACAGCTTAGAGCTAGAGAATTTTGAAATGTTTGCAGAAGGACGTTCTTACATTAAGAATATAAAACTCAAGTCTAAATTGAGTCAAAAGGAATTGGGTAATGTGGTTTTAAAAATGCAAGAAGATGCTGGTAAAAAAGATAGTAGTTTTTGGGCAGCTTACCGTGAAAATCCCTTAGATGAAAAGGAATTACAGACTTACCATTTTATGGATAGTATTGGAAATGAAATCAATTTGGATAAAAAAGTACAAGTGTACCAAGTGTTGTTCAAAGGAGCTGTGCCAATTGGACCAATTGATTTACTACTTAAGCGATTGATAGACTACAATGGCTACGAAGGTTTTCGTTTGGGTTTAGGTGCAGAAACAAACGACAAGGTATCAAAGTATGTTAGGTTAGGTGGTTATGGAGCCTATGGTTTTAAAGATCAAGCATGGAAATATGGAGGTCATTTAAAAATAAATCCACATTGGGAGAATCACTTTGCCACCACTTTTTCATATGCTAAAGATGTGGTTGAATTTGGAGGGACTCAATTTTATAATGACCGAATGAGTCCTTTTTCAACAGAGAGTTTTCAAAAGCTTTTAATCACTAGAATGGATCAAGTGGAAGATTTTTCCTTTCAATTAGAAACTCACTTTATTCGTGATTTTCAATTTACCTTTTTTGGAAATATTCAAAATCGACGTATTACCTCTGATTACCGATTTATGAGCGAAGGAGTTCGTAATCCATTTCAACATTACAGTGTTTTACAAACAGGGGTGAATGTGCGCTTCGCTTTTCGAGAAAAATTGATTGAAATGTTTGGCATAAAAACGCCTGTAAGTTATGAGTATCCTGTGATTCATTTTAAGTATACAAGGGGATTTTCAGGGTTAGAATTTGCCGATTATGACTTCAATCGGGTGGATGTGAAAATGGAGAAAAATAGCAGAATCAGGAATTTAGGGTTTAATACCCTTCGTATCAATGCGGGTTATATTGATAAGGCCATTCCTCTTGGAATGCTCTATCGTTCAAGAGGTAGTTTTAATGAAGATCTGAGAATTGCTTCCGATTTTAGCTTTCAATCCGTTCTACCTAATGAGTTTTATCATGATCGCTATGTTTCTGTATTTTTCAAACATAGCTTTAAGAATTTGCTTTTAAAAAGCAATTATTTTAAGCCAGAATTAGCCTTAGTCAGTGCTTTTGGATGGGGCGAAATGAGTCATCAGGGATATCATCAAAACGTAGATTTTAAAACAATGGATAAGGGGTTTTTTGAATCTGGGATTCAATTGGATCGAATACTTGAGTCTCTTAATCTTGGCTTAGGAGCTTACTACCGTTATGGTGCCTATTCTTTTGAAGACTTTAAAGACAACTGGACGTATAAAGTCACTTATGCATTTAAGTTTTAAGAACAGTATTTTAAAACCAAGCTTTTGCAAGCCTCATGCGAACGAATTGCACCTTCTTGCCAAAATTCACAGGCTTTTTCAGCATTTTTAATTTCCCAATATAAACTACCAATCTCATAAAAAATTTGTCCACTTGGCATGTTTTCTAAGATGGCTAACAAATCATCAATGGCGTTTTGGCTTTCTCCAATTTGCTTGTAAGCCTGAGCTCTCTGATACAAACTTTGATCGCGTAAAGCTGGATTTCCAATGGCAATTGTAAAATAGGGAATACTGTAGGCAGCTAAACTGTCAATAAATAAACGTTGAGCAACTTCAGAAGCCTGCTGTTGGTTCAAGGTAAAGGGTTTTAAGACTTCTTTGGCTTGCTTTACTTTGTCAAGTTCTAAATACAATTTAGCCAATGGATAAGCAACTTGAATCGAAGAAGGCTCTTTCTCATATACCCATAAATAATCTTTTAAAGCGCTTTCACCATCATTCATAGCAACATATAGATTGCCGCGATTTACCTTAAATTGCATAGAAAGTGGAGCCAATTCAATGGCTTTATTAAAATCTGCCAAAGCCTTTTCATGATTCCCTTTAATGGAATAAGCAATCCCTCTATTATTTAACAATTCGGTGTTTTTGGGTGCCAGTTCAATAGCTTTATTGAAGTCTTCAATAGCTAAATCGGTTTGTTGCATTTTCCCATAGACTACGCCTCTCAGTTTTAGAGCATCTACATTTTCTTGCTCAATGGCAAGAAGTGAGTTTAAATCTTCTAGTGCTTTTTGACTTTGTCCTTCTCGATCCCAAATAAGTGCTCGGTTCATCAGTGCTCTAGCTAATGTAGGTTCTAGCTCCAAAGCTTTTTGTATATCTCTAAAGGCAGCTTTACTTTGCCCTTTCTTAAGCTGAATTTGCCCTCTTTCGTTATAGGCCATGGCTTGTCCCCAAGCATTTCCTTCATTGGTTTCAATCACACTACTCCAAACGGTATAGCTGTTTTCATAAACTGATTGATATTTAAAAGAATAGAGCGTAAAGGCAATTGCGAATGCAAATAAAAGATACCTCGACCATCTTGCAGCATACTTAAATATGAGCATGCTTATTCCTAGGTATAAACCAATGTAAGGAAGGTAAACATAGCGATTGGAAACGATATCATTCCCAGTAGGAATGATTTTAAGCACCGGCGCAATAATGATTAAGAAGAAGAGAACTCCAAACCAAACAATGCTTTCTTTTTTAGCTAAGCGATAAATGAAGTAAGCAAATGCTGCTAAAATGAGTGGTGCTACATAATATGCAAGAGGTAAGAAGTCATTTTTGCTTGGATATAAATTCTTTGGGCTTAATTCAAAGGGTAAAAACAAACGAACTAAGTAGTAGGCTAGACTATAAATGGCCATGAGAATGCGATCTAGAAAAGTATAATCGCTAGCAAAAGTTTTTATGAATCCTGCATCATCTTGAGTTTTTAAAGTGATGAAAATGAATATGCCACTTAGAATAAATAGTGGAATCTTGTTTAACACATATTTCCACTTGAAGTTTTTGAATTGAAATAAATCAATAAGAATCAAAACAGCTGGAAATACCACCGCATTGGACTTGCTAAATAGCGAAGCGATGAATGCAATTACCATTAGTAAATAAAAAAGGACTTTTTGGCTTGAAAGGTACTTCAAATAGCTAAGTAGACCCAATAAAAAGAAAAAGCCATATACCAAGTCTTTTCGAGCCGATAGCCAAACGATATTTTCGGTGTGCATGGGGTGAACCACAAAAAGTAGGCTAACTGCCAAGCTCCAATCTGATCGTTTTAAAAATTGCTTGCTCAAAAAGAAAACTAAAACCGTATTTAGCAGGTGCCAAAGGATATTGGTCAAGTGAAACCATTTAGCATTAAATCCATAAAGTTGATGTTCAATAGCCCAAGTTAAGGATGTAATGGGATGATACAAGCCAAATACCGCATCGCTAAAAAGGGCTTTCAAATTCTCCATGGAAAGACTCTTGTTCGCTTCGCTTTCTAAAATCAGTTTGTCATCATCAAAATTAACAAGGAATTCAAATTGCAAAGAATTCCAATATAAAGCCAAACCTAATAGGAGAATTAGCGATAAGAATAAGCCTGAATTTTTTTCTAAAGTTTTCAAATGGGATGTTTTACAGCAATTTGTATTGAAGCCTCAAAGGCAGTAAACAAGTATACTAAATATCTTTACCTTAGAGGGCTGTTAAAATGAAGCACATTGCAATTATAGGAAATGGAATTTCGGGAGTAACTGCCGCTAGGCATATCCGAAAACAGACTGATTATAAAATCACCTTAATTTCTTCAGAAAGCACTCATTTTTTTTCTAGAACAGCGCTAATGTACGTCTATATGGGGCATATGAAGTTTGAACATATCAAACCTTATGAAGACCATTTTTGGGAAAAAAACAAGATTGAATTGAAATCCGCTCATGTGGAAAGGATAGATGCAAAGAAAAAGCAGCTTCATTTTTCAAATCAAGAAATCTTAAACTTTGACGAATTAATAATTGCAACTGGTTCAAAACCTCGTTTTTTTAATTGGAAAGGTCAAGATCTAGAAGGAGTGCAAGGCTTGTACTCATGGCAAGATTTAGAATTGATGCAAAAAAACACTCAAGATTGCAAGAGGGCTGTTGTTGTAGGAGGTGGTTTAATAGGTGTCGAAATGGCTGAAATGCTCATAAGTAGAGGAATAGCAGTCACTTTTTTAGTGAGAGATAGTCATTTTTGGGGCAGTGTTTTACCGAAAGAAGAAGGGAATCTGGTTTCTAAACATATTGCCAAACATGGAGTGGATTTACGCTTTAATACAGAGTTAGCAGAAATTGTTGGTGATGAGAATGGCAAAGTGAAAAGCATAAAAACCAATTCAGGAGAAGAAATCAATTGCGATTTTGTAGGAATCACCACGGGTGTTGAACCGAATATTGATTTTGTGAAGCAATCTGGAATAGCTTGCAGTGCAGGAGTTTTGGTAAATGAATATTTAGAAACAAGTGAAGCGGGAGTATATGCGATTGGTGATTGTGCAGAGTTTCAACAACATCCAACTAATCGAGGGAAGATTGAGCAAGTTTGGTATACTGGCAAGATGATGGGGGAAACGGTAGCTCAAAGTATTTGTGGAAATAGAACGGCTTATAAACCTGGAGTTTGGTTTAATTCGGCGAAATTCTTCGATTTGGAATATCAAACTTATGGGCGAGTTTCCTCAAAACCTGATGAAGATGAAGTTCACTTTTATTGGGAAGCAAAAGAGCAAGAAAAGTGTTTGAAATTTGCTTTTCATAAACAAAACCTTACCTTTTTGGGCATCAATGCATTTGGGATTCGTTTAAGACATGAGGTAATGAATAGTTGGATAAAAAACCAAGAAACAATTGATGCCGTAATTCAGCAATTGGGTCAAGCAAATTTTGATCCTGAATTTTATCCTAAACATGAAAAAGAAGTGCAAGAAGCTTATCAAAAATTTAAAGCAAAAAGGAACTAAATGTTAAATCAAGTAGAACATAGCATGGGCGTAAGCAATGGCCCTCCAGTAGCTTTAAATGCTACTCAAAAGCTTGCAACCGTCTTGGGTTTTACCGGTTTGTTTGTGCTTTTGCTATCTGCTTTAAACTTCTCTGTGATTCAATCCCCAGTTTGGTTATACATCAGTTTGGGTTTAATTGCAACAGGTATAAGCCTGTTTTCTTATGCTGCCTACGCCAATAAAAGTGCAGGAATTAAAAATGATGGAGTGTTTTTTAAGTCTATCAGTTCAAGGGGTTTTTGGGCTTGGATAGCTACTTTAAGCTTAACGTTATTTTACATTGTTCTCTATTTTTTTCCTGTTTATCTAGGTTTAAGAACTGAAGGAACGAACACCGGTCTAATTGCATTTTTTGATCCGTTAAGTCAATCCTTAAGTGGAAATCCGGCTTCGCAATGGTTTGTTTATGGAACACTTTATACCCTTGCCATTTTATTTTTTGGAATCAAGTATTTGTGGAAATATCGACACAATCCTTATCAACGATTAAGGACGGTGAGTGTAATGTTTTTTCAAACAGCATTCGCCTTTTTAATACCAGAGTTTATGGCCAGATTGAATGGGGAAGGTTTTAGCCTTCCTTATTATGATTTGAAAAATATTTGGCCTTTGAATTACTATAATTTCGAGCAATATCGGGTCGATGAATTTATTTCAGCCGGTGATATTGGTCTTGCACTTTTGGTATTTGGTATACTTTCCATATTTGTAATCACACCCATTTTAACCTATAAATACGGTAAGCGTTGGTATTGCTCTTGGGTTTGTGGCTGTGGTGGTTTGGCCGAAACAGCAGGCGATCCTTTTCGCCAACTTTCAGATAAAAGCACATTTGCTTGGAAGGTGGAGCGTTGGGTAATTCATTCAGTAGTGGTTTTTGTGGTAGTGATGACAACTGCTGTAGTAGCTAGTTACTTAGGTTACGATGCTGAAAAGTATTGGCTAACCAAAGACGCTTTTTTAATTGCCGTTGCGCTTTTATTGAGTTTGGTTTATACTCTGATTTTTATTTTTAAAAGACAGGAATTGAAAAAGGATGCTAAGGCTGCTGCAAGTATTTACTTAGTAATCGTCCTTTCATTAATTGGAATGCATTTTTGGAATGGGAATTCTTCTTTGTTTTTATTTGAAGCAGAGACTTTACGAAGTACCTATGGTTTTTTGATTGGTTCTGTTTTTAGCGGAGTCATTGGGACAGGATTTTACCCCATTTTTGGAAGCCGAGTATGGTGTCGTTTTGGTTGTCCTATGGCGGCAATATTAGGAATTCAACAACGGTTTTTTTCAAAATTTCGGATAACCACCAATGGGGGTCAGTGTATTTCTTGCGGAAATTGCTCTACCTATTGTGAAATGGGAATTGATGTGAAGGCCTATGCTCAGAGAGGTCAAAATATTGTGCGTTCTTCTTGTGTGGGTTGTGGTGTTTGTTCGGCGGTTTGTCCGCGTGGAGTGTTAAAACTCGAAAATGGAGAAGGTGCTCAAGCAAGTCGGTATGCAGAAAATCCCATCACATTGGGTAATGATGGAGTTAAATTGAATTTTTAAGTGAAGAAGTATATTGTGGTAATCATTCCTGCGTTTAATGAGGAGAATGCAGTGGGCAGAGTGATTAATGAAATTCCAAAAAAATGGGTAGATGAGGTAATTGTTGTTAATAATAATTCAACGGATTTAACTTCTCAAAGGGCAGAAGAAGCTGGGGCGACAGTGCTTTTTGAAGCTGAAAAAGGCTATGGTAGAGCTTGTTTAAAAGGCATCGATTATGTCAAAAATCAAAGGGTAAATCCGACTGAAATTGTCGTTTTTATAGATGCAGATTATTCTGATTATCCTGAACAAATGCCTAAACTAATTCAACCCATTTTAGACAATGAAGTAGATTTGGTTATTGGTTCAAGAGCCCTAGGAAATCGTGAAAAAGGAAGTATGACCTTTCCGCAAATTTTTGGAAATTGGCTTGCAACTTCACTTTTAAAGCTCTTTTATGGTGCACGATTTACCGATTTAGGACCCTTTAGATCCATTCGATATCAGTCTTTATTAGATTTAAACATGAAAGACCAAACCTATGGTTGGACTGTAGAGATGCAAATAAAAGCGGCTAAGCAGAAATTACGTTTTATAGAAGTTCCTGTCGATTAT
>CAXFAI010000012.1:0-56174 GCA_964001305.1 uncultured Flavobacteriales bacterium | reverse complement strand
TTTTTCAATACCTTCTTCTTCATTTTTCTTAAGACTCTTTCTCAAATACACATAGTACTCTTCCATTACTTCATGCTGAGCCTTTTGTGTCTCAATTTCATTGTAACGGTCCATGAGCATTTGTGCTTCCAGACTAACATCTGCAATTTCTGTTTGCGTTTTAAAACTTTCTAAGCTAGCTTCTCGGTTGTTTAAAGAATCTGAAATTAATTTCAATTGGTTGTCAATAAAATCAATTGTATTGTCGGCAACTTGGTTTTTTTCAGCTAGACTGAGGGACACGTATTCATCAATAAGTGTATTTAAGAAATCAATCGCTTTTTCTGGAACTGATGAATTCATCTTTAAAGTAATCAAACTACTCATGTTCTCAGACTCTTTCAACTCTATGAAATTCTTGTAGCTATAGGCAGTTTGATTGACTGAATTAAGATGTACTTTGTAACGATGTCCAGGCTCAACTGGAAAACTCTCATTTCTATTTATAGTAAAGGTTAAATCTTTAAGGACCATTTCCTTTCCAAATAAAAATTCTCCATCAATTGTTTCTTCATTTACAGAAATGGAAAATGTTTGGTTGCTAAGTAACTCTAATTCAATGCTGTAATTGTATGTTGTACGATCACTTTTTTCATTAAAATCAAGTACAATTGGTGAATTCTTATACAGTTCTATTTCTCCAATCTTACCTTCTTTAAAGTAGCCTACATTCAATTGGAGTTTTTCAACCGTTGATTTTATTAAAGGAAAAGATTGTAATACAGCTGCTTCATCGATATTCTGTCCAAAAGGCATCCGATAAGATCTTCCAAAAAGCAATTCATTAGGATCGGAACTTTGCGAACTACCTTTAATTTTAACTGTAGTTTCAACCTGATAAATGTTTGGCTTAAAGCGAAGCAAAAGAATGGCGATTAACAAAGAGATAATTACACCAAAAATAAACCATGGCCATTTTTTTACATACCTACTTAATGCATCTTTGATACTTGCAACCTCTCGGTCGTTTTCTTCCTGAATACTCAATTCCTGATTCTGCATTACTAGCGATTATTTAGGAGATTGGCTAAAGTAATAATAACAGTTAAGCCGGACAGTAGAAGCGGCAAAGCATTATCGCTACTGTATTTCTTTACTTTTAATGGCATTATATGAATAACATCATTGGGTAAGATGTAATAAAAGGTAGAAGTGACAAAGTTTGGATCTGTAACATCTAGATAATAAACATTTACCTTGCCATCAATTTTACGAATCAATTTTATTCTTCTTCGATCAGCAAAATCAGTTAGATCTCCTCCCAAACCAACAGCATCAAAAAAAGTAGGTCGTTCTGTTATCAATTGATAAAAGCCAGGTGCATTAAATTCGCCTAATAAAGTAACATTGTAATTAGTCATATAAAGCTTTACAGTAGGGTCACTGATAATTCCTTTACAACTTTGAATGATTGTTTCTCTCAATTCTGAAAATGTCTTCCCTTCTGCTTCAACTTTGCCAATTATTGGTAAGTTCAACATTCCATTTTCGTCTACTAAGAAATCATATACAGAAGGGCTCTGCTGAACGATATTTACTCTTTGGTTCTTAGAATTGTCTGATGCTAATTCGCTTGCCCCAAATTGTAACCCTTGCAGCGATTCTTCTATTTTCACAAACAAACGATCTCCAGGTTGAACCTTGTATTCCCAATCTAGGGCTTCGTACTGCTCATTCTCTCGTCCATCAAAATTTTCTAAGTAAACTACTTTTTTTGTTGGGATGCAAGATGTAATCAGCATTGAGCTAATTACGCACAACAGAAATATCTTTGAAAGATTGGCTTTCATTCTTTATCTTATAAAATTCTATAAAAGAGTTTTTCACCTTATTCGCTTATTGTTTCCAATAAGTTGCAAAGCAAGTTAAATTTAATTTAAGTCTGATAAAAATTACGGTCAATTTATTTAGTGAATTAATCATAATTTAAATTCATTTATTACATCTACTACCCTTTCCACTTTTTCATTCTCAAGCATTGGATCAAGCGGAAGTGAAATTACTTCTTGATGTAATTCTGTTGTAATTGGCAATTTTAAATTGCCTAAATTTTTAAAAGCCGCTTGTTTATGCGGTGGCATGGGATAGTGAATTTGAGTTTCGATTCCTGCTGCATCTAAGTATTCTTTAAAGTCTTTTCTATTATTAGAACGAATAACATATAGATGCCATACATGCTCCTCTTTTACTTCAGGCTTCTGTGGCAGTATTATTAAATTATTTACCAGATTTTTTGAGTAATACTTTGCAATCGATCTTCTTCTCTTGTTTAACTCCTCAACTTTCTTGAGTTTTACTTTTAGCACAGCAGCTTGTAACTCATCTAAACGAGAGTTTTGTCCAATAAAAGTGAGTTGATTCTTTTCTGATGTTCCATAATTTCTTAATGCCATTACCGCTCTTGCAAGATCTCTGTTATTTGTTGCAACTGCTCCTGCATCACCTATAGCGCCAAGATTCTTAGTAGGAAAAAAGCTAAACGCAGTTGCTTCTAAAATACTTCCAATATATTTTCCTTGCCACTTAGCGCCAAATGCTTGTGCTGCATCATCTACGGCAATTAGTTCATGATCTTTTATCCACTCAATTAATTCAGTTGAAAAGGCAGATCTACCGTATAAATGAACCAAAAGAATAGCTTTTGTTTTTGTAGTTGTTTTGTTCTTAAGGTCTTGCAAACAAATATTATATGTTTGGAGGTTGGGTTCAACCAACACAGGTTTAAGCCCACAATTTATTAATGCCAAAATAGAAGCAAAATATGTATTTGCAGGAACCAAAACCTGATCACCTTTTTGAAGTCTTTTCAGCTCTATTAGTCCTTTAAAAATAAGTTGTATGGCATCTAAACCGCTAGAAACCCCAATACAATTGCCTACGTTTAAATAGCTTGAAAGCTCTTCTTCAAAACTTTTTACTTCATCTCCTAAAATGTAATTTCCAGAGTTTAACACCCTTAACATCGCTTCGTTTATTTCAAACCCTAGTTGTTGGTGTTGTTTCTTTAAGTCTAAAAAAGGTATCACAATTTAAATTTTAAAGAGTCTGCTGTACTGCTTTTCTTGTTAGTTGATACGTAGAACCGGCTTTTAAGGGTACTTTTATATGGGTAGTATCACCGGTTGACCAGACAATCATGGCAGCCTCTACTTGGTCAAAATTTCCTAAGCCAAAGTGTACTAATGATATATCAAATGATCTAAACCCTCCACCTAGTTGTAGCTCTTTCATTTGACTATTTGTAGAATCTTCACCATAATTTATATAAACCTTGCTTCCTATTCCATATTTATTTCCAACTTCATCAATTAGTTGAAACTGAATGGATTTATTAGCATGGGTTTGATTGTAATAAAATGAGATAGGCCCAATAGCAGGAACTGAAACAATATCTAGTGCCCCATCATTATTCAAGTCAACACTGGTATATGCATGAGTAGGCAAATAGTTAATTAAGCCTGCAGTTTCTGTTGCCTCTTGAAATGACTGACCATTTTGATTGAGAAAAAACACATTACTTTCTTGTGAAGTTCTCATTCGATTTGTGTACCCATTAACCACAAATAAGTCTTTCCATCCGTCATTATTATAATCTTCGAACTTTCCATTCCATGACCAACCGGTATAATCAATTCCAAAACTGCTTGCTTTTTCTTCGTAAACACCAGTTTCAGAGTTTAGCTTAAACAAAGCATTCCTTTTACTCTGTTGCACTTCCATCACATAATCTTTTAATGCTGCAGGATTTGTTTTAAGTGCTGAATCACCATACTTTACGTTGCACCTTCTTTTAAGTTCTCTCCAATTATCATTGAAGTAATTACAACTTCTATTGTCGTCAAACTGAATTCTGCTTAGAGTGGTAGCTGCTACACAATCATATGTTAAACTATCTGCGCAGGCATTTGCATCTTTCCAACCAAATGCACGATTAAATTGCTGTTTTTGAGAAATAGCATGTTTAAGCATTACTTTTTCTTGAATCCTTTTAACTTGAATAAAATCGTCTTGATTTTCTGCTTTCACCAATGCTGTTTCAAAGTCACTATCACTTACTTGTGTGAAGTAAATTTCTGCTACCAAATCGTTATCAATATCTGCTGTAGCAACACTCATGGTTTTATAAAGCATATTTTCTAATTTCCAATCGCTTTGCTTAAGTAGCTTTAAATTAGAAGAACCATTGCCTTCATAAAACAAATCAGGATAGTTAAAATCTATACCAATAATTCCATCTAAATGACCATCATTATTAAAGTCAGTAAATAAGGTTGATAAGGTTTCACCAGACATTTTGCTCAACTCTTTGGCTTCCCATTTTTGACCTTCATTGATCAATAAAAGATCCTTAGAGGTTTCATATACCCGTGTTCGGTTTGCGCCACCACCTAAAGAAAAGTTCCCCAACAAAATATCTAAATCGCCGTCTTTATCTACATCTCCAAAAGACATCCCTGTGCTCAACAAAGCACCATTTGGATTTGGTAACTTTCTTGCTTCCGTAGCATAAAACTCACCCTTGTTACTATACAAAATGTAATTACCATGCCAATAAGTAGTGAATACAATATCTAGGAAGTTATCATTATTTATATCCACCAAAGCTGCATTAGCAATATATAAAGAGGTATCAATATTGTTAAACGCTAAAGAACTAGATGTAAACTCTTTCCCATCTTGATTATAGTACAAATAAAGTTTTTCATCTGATACAATTAATAAATCGGCGAATCCATCTAAATTGATGTCCCCACTTGCTATTCCCCTACCATCTGAATAAGGTTGAATAACATTTAAAAGTGAGAAAGTATAAGGAGGGTCTACACCAATTTCCCAACCTTCTATATGCGAGAATAGGTGTTTATTGACATCTGTAAAATTTGAATTTGACTTAAATGGGACTTTACGAACACTAATATTTTTAGATTCGAAAATCATTTCACTACTAACTGAAACACTCCTCTTACTATTTTCAGCTTTGCTAAATTGATTCGGTTTATAAAAGTCAGCACTTTTAAGAATGGTGGGAAAAATTTTCATATTAACTGAAAACATTTTTCGGGCAACATCATATTTTTTTTCAAATATTGAATTTGTTTTGTTGGCTATTCCTCCTGCTAAAAGACCAAATACAGAAATCACCAAGAGTAAAGAAATTGCTATTTTTTTTGAAAGGGCTTGTTGAACAATTAAAAAGGAATAAATACTAAATATTCCTAAGGTACAAAGTAGTACTACGCATAAATGTATTGGAAGTCCTGCTGAAAACAACACCGAAACAATGATGACATCAAAACTCATGGGAACTGGTAAGAAAACTCCAATTAAAGCGACCAAAATCAATAGACCTATTTGAAAGACGAGACTTTCATTATCAAAAAAAGTCACAAAAGTTTCCCAAGGCAAAAGCGTAATAACAATACTTCCTAGCAATCCGGCTAAAAGCATTAAGGGCAAGGTAGTACGTACTATATACCACAAACCTTTTGCATAGCTATTCAAAAGCCAATAAAAAGCTTGTCCCCATCCCAAATTAACTTCTGTTGAATGATTTAAAAACGGATAAGCGACATTGCCTAATGATTGATCCTGAATTTTATTAAGAGAGTTTTCTGACTTTATAGAAGTAACGAGGTACTTTGAAAGCAAAGGCACACAAATTAGAATTATAAAAGCGGTAAAAACAATTTTAATGAGTGCAATGTAAAATGGAAAAAGAGAAAATAACATTCCAAGCACAATTGCATTTAAACTTGGTGAACTTAACATCATTGCTAAGGTGGTTTCTACTTTTGCTCCTCCTCTACTTACCCCTTGAGCAATTGGAGCTGCACAGTTTACACAAACCCCTAAAGGAGCTCCTAACAACATACCAGAGAAGGCATTTAGAAATCTATTTTTAGAACTAAAATTCTGCAGGAGCGAAAAAAGCATCATTAATGCTACGGCAAACAATATTCCAAAGGTCATTCCTTTCCAATTGGTATAATACCAGTTTACAGTATTAGCACCAATCTTTTGAAAAACATTAAAATCTTCTGCAATGGGTATCCATATATCAAAACCGATACCCGAAGTAGTAATACTACCAGTCATCAATGCTTTTTCGTCTAATGCCGGATAGCGAGATTGTGTCCAGAAAAAGCTTCCAATTCCCAGCAGAACAACTATAACAAGAAAGAGTTGTTTTTGATTATTTACAGTAATCAAGGGCGTTTTTTTTGTAGCCAATTATAATCTTTTAAAAAACCAAAATTTCGAGCAAAAGTAACTCCTAGCTTTTATAATTTTGTCCCGACTGTAATTGATTATTTCCTCCTAAGCTTTTGTTACTTAATAAGCCTAATTTTTCAAACCGATTCTATTATCATGCACATGGTATTACATTCGATTCTTCTGTTGAATTAGAGGAACTTACTCCTATTTCAGCGTCGGAATTAGGTGAACTTCCTGTAACCCTTAACATTGGAAAAACCCCAAAAAAGCTTAAAACCATTATTGCAAAGGGGGAGCGATTTCAACTTTCGGAAAATGAATTTTTACTCCCGATTGATCAAATTGCTACTTTTTGGGTAAAAAATGGAAACTCTATTACTATTGAAATGGAATCAAATGTTTCCTTTAATCAAGTAAAACCTTATTTGTATGCCTCGGCAATGGGTGCATTAGCTCATCAACGAAAGTTATTTCCATTTCATGCTAGTGCCATTAAAATAAATGGTAAAGCTTATCTTTTTTGTGGAGAGTCGGGAGTGGGAAAATCTACCCTTGCCGGATATTTTCACAAATTGTCATATGCTGTATTGTCAGATGATATTTCGATTGTAAAATCAGATGGATCAAACTTTGAAGTAGAATATGGATTCAATATTATAAAGTTAACTGAAAACTCTATAAACGCTTTAGAATTAGGACCTGTACAAAAGTTTTTTCAAGAAGAATACGAAACCAAGTTTGCAGTAAAAACTACGCTCCCACAAAAGCCGACAACCGAAGTCTTAGGCGGCATCTTTATTTTACAAAAAACGAATAAAAGTGGTTTTAGCATAAATGAAGTAAAAGGTTGGCTTAAATTTTCGCAATTAATAAATCATTGTACCTTCAGACAAAAGTTTATCAATCCAATGGGATTGGAAAAAGCTCAATTTGATTTTTTGAATTTAATTTTTCATCACATTCCTGTCTATCATATTAACCGACCCATGCAAGAAGGAATAGTATGCTCATTAAAACAGTTTGAAAAAGAATTAATTTTAAAATTAAGTCCCAGATAAGTTATTTATTATTTCATAGTAAGATTAAATCATTATGCTTGATTTTGATATTAAGGCAACCTCAATTGAGAAACAAATGTTTAAAAGCCAACGCTTTTGTAAAATTTCAAATGCATTGAGTTCAGAAACATTGTGTTTACTCGAAAACTACTTGAACTTTCAACAAAAACACAATCAAGATTACTTTTATAAAGACAACTTTGCCAAAGGTAGATACGCCGATTATTTTTGTGAATCTATACTTTTAGAACTTCAACCTCTAATGGAAGAAATTTGTGCTAAAAGCCTTTTTCCTACCTTTTCCTATTTAAGAATATACTCGAATGGAGATACTTTAAAAAAACACTTTGATAGACAGATTGCAGAATATAGCGGCACCATGACTTTAAGTTATGAGAGTGATGAACTGTGGCCAATTTATGTTGACAATAATGGTAAGTCTGAAGCAAACAATCTAGATAAAGGAGACTTATTAATTTATAAGGGGAAAGAACTGCTGCACTGGCGCGAAGAATTTAAAGGTAAAAAATGGATTCAATGCTTCTTTCATTATGTAGACGCGAATGGAGAATATAAAGATTATAAATTTGATAAAAGAGCCGAAATTGGCGCACCACCACAAAAAACAAAAATGAATATTCAGGATAAGATCCAGTTTATAAAGGGCACGTTAAGATAGATGAGCTCAATTTGTGGAATATGGAGCAAGAAGAATTCGCTTGACACTACTAAACGGATCAAGCAAATGATTGATAAGCTTAACTATTGGGGGGCTGACAAAACCGACTATAAAGAAACTTCCACTGTTGCTTTTGGTCATTTAATGTTGTTCAACAGTCATGAGTCTCTTCATGAAACTACTCCGCTTTTTAATTCTTCTAAAACAGTTCTTTTAACTGCTGACCTCAGATTAGACTACCGAGAAGAGCTGAAAGAGAAACTAGGTTTAGCCCAGCAACAATTATATAGTGATACCGATTTATTGCTAAAAGCATATCAAAAATGGGACACTAAATGCGTTAATCATCTATTTGGTGATTTTGTTTTTGCCCTTTATGATGGTGAAAAAGAAGAAATATTTTGCGGAAGAGATCAAGTTGGCATCAAATCAATGTACTATTACAATGATGAAAGCTTGTTTGCTTTTTCTTCAGAATTAAAAGCTTTAATTGAAATTGAGGAAATAAAAACGACTCTAAACTCTTCTTGGCTAAATGATTACTTAGCACACGTGATTTCAGATAAAAGCTCTACGGCCTATCATAATATCTTCAAACTTCCCTCAGCACACACTCTAATCGTTTCGAAACAAGAGCATTCCACAACAAAGTACTGGAGTCTGGAGGAAACCGTAAAGCCTAATTACAAAAGCGATGAAGAGTGGTTAACTGCGCTAAAAATCACCTTTGAAAATTCGGTTCTAGAAAGAAGTCGCTCCGCCTACCCATTAGGAGCAGAATTAAGCAGTGGAATTGATAGCAGCAGTATTGTAGCCATAGCAAGAAAAGCGAGAAATGACTTACACACTTTTACCAATGTCATGGATGAAAAAAATAAGTCTTCGGTTAATCCATTTGATGATGAAAGAAAAGATGTCGAGAAAATCGTAGAGTACTGTAATTTAAACCATCAGCATTTCTTAACAGGCATTGATTTAGCTGTTTCAAAAAGAATTCAAGAAGTTGGAAAAATTATTGACTATCCTCCTATTACATTCAATGGTATTTTCTCAGATGCTATTCACAAAGCAGCAAATAACGTAAACGTTAGAACAATTCTTTCCGGGGCCGGTGGTGATGAAATTTCAACCGTAAGAGGTAAAGGTTTAAAAGAAGAATTGCTCCACCATAGAAAATTTAAGGCATTATTTACTCAATTTAAGAAGGAGTATAAATCTCGAGCGACTAAAAAGTTTTTAAGCTTTCTAATCCGGCAGTTAACTCCAATCAATTCATTTTCACTTTCAAAAAAGCCCCTTGGTTATTATCGTTTAAATTTAATTGACAATAAAATTGTAAGCCATAAAAGACTTCGATCTATAATTAAGCAGAACAAACAGAAACTACTTCCAAAAAGTATTAAAGAATACCAACTTATGCGCTTAAATCACCCACGATTTAATGCAAGCTACGAAAACCAAGAAATTCTAGCAAGAGCTAATAAAATTGAGTACCGCTATCCTATGCTTGATTTAAAGCTTTTGCAATTAGCTTTTCATATGCCTCAACAGCTAACGATAAAAGAAAATGTTAATCGATTTGCTTTTAGAACTATGATAGGTGAAATTTTGCCCAAAGAAATTGTTTGGAATCTTACCAAAAAAAGAATTTTCAATGTTCCTTCTGTTTATCAACGAATTGACAAAGACCGAAATGAATTATTAAAGATGTTAGACTCAATTGATATCAATTCAGAAAAGAATAAATGGTTTAGAATAAAAAAAAGTAAAAAAATCATTTCAGAGTTTCGCACTGATTTACAACACATAAGCAACTTACAGCTCAATTCAATTCTATATTTTTTAATTCTCGTTCAATTTTTAAAACGTGAAAATATTTAATTTTGAAACATTACTACTTAACATTCCTCAACATGGCTTCTGAAAATAAAGAGCAATCAAATACTGGTAAAGAAGATACTCAATTAAAAAAATGGCACGCCCCAAAATTGTATCAAGAAGATACAAGTGCAACGCAAGGAGGTGCACCAGCAGGACCGAATGAAAATGCATTTTACCATACCTAATGTAATTTTCTCCAAATAATTTTAAGGGAATAAATCGTTTCAAAAAGTTTGTTATTTAACTCCCTTAATTTTGCCGTTTTTCTACCAGTAATTTTATTTACTTACTGGTTTTGTGTAAGATACTTTTATCGTTATCGCAATGTAGTTTTGCTTCTTGCGAGCTATTACTTTTATGGTTTTTGGAACCCATGGTTTTTATTGCTTTTATTAAGCAGTACCATCACTGACTTTATTATTGGCATTCAATTACAAAGAACTGATAAGCTAACAGTTAAACGTTTGTTTCTTGCGGTTAGTTTAGTTATAAACTTGGGAATGCTACTTAGCTTTAAGTATCTTGATTTCTTTATTAATGACTTTCTTTCTAGCATTACCTTTTTTGGAAAAAAGTTTTCCGCTTCTTCTATGAGTCTTATACTCCCCATTGGAATTAGCTTTTATACCCTACAAACTTTAAGCTATACCATTGATGTATACTTTGGAAGAATAAAAGCCTGTACCCAATGGCTCCCATTTTTCACCTATGTCAGCTTTTTCCCGCAACTTGCTGCAGGCCCCATAGAAAGAGCAAAAAATATGCTTCCACAGTTTGAAGCAAAACCATTGTTCAACATTCGTTTAGTTAAAGATGGTTTTAGGTTTATACTTCTAGGTCTTTTTAAAAAAATCGTTATTGGTGACGCTTGTGGTAGACAAGTTGACTTAATTTTTAACGCTTACGAAAGTCTTGATACTGTTACCTTATTGCTGGGTTCTATATACTTTATTTTTCAAGTTTATGGAGATTTTTCAGGCTACAGCGATATGGCAATTGGTATGGCCAGACTTTTTGGCATCCAACTTTCTAAAAATTTTCATTTCCCTTTCTTTTCTAAAACTCCTCAAGAACTTTGGAAAAGGTGGCACATTACCTTATCTACTTGGTTTAGAGATTATGTTTATTTGCCTTTAGGGGGTTCAAAAAAATCTAAATTTAGAACTCACCTAAACATTATGCTTGTATTCCTAATTAGTGGATTATGGCATGGTTCAAAATTGAATCTAATTGTTTGGGGGGCAGTTCACGGTATTGTTTTTCTACTTTATAAAAACTTTGCAACACCTAGTGGAAACCAACTTCATTCTAAGATTAATAAGCTTCGCTCTAGTCTTTCAATCTTATCCGTTTTTCTTTATTTCTCACTTGCCTCTATTTTTTTTAGAGCTACTAATTTATCAGAGGCAATAAGTTATTTTAATTCTTTATTATCCTTCAACTTTGCTTCTACCCCACTTTATATTTCAAAACTTTGGATACTCACTCCTTATTTAGTTTTGGAAGGTTATCAATATAAACAAAACAAAACTCATGCTTTAGACATATCGGATTGGCCTAAATGGTTAAGGTGGAGTACTTACTATATTTTTATGATATTAGTATCCTACTACTTTACAACTGAACAATCATATCTTTACTTTCAATTCTAAAATGGCAAAACTTATCACCATCAATAACTACTCTGATAAAAGAGGAGATTTAACAGTTATGGAATCTCCTTTAATTCCATTTGACATTAAAAGGGTTTTTGTTATTAAAGATAAAAATGGATCAGAAAGAGCTAAACATAGACATAAAAAAACACGGCAAGCCCTAATTTGCTTAAGCGGAAGTTGTGAGGTAAGTTGCAACAATGGTTCTTTAAAAAGTACTTATAAATTAAATCAACCGAGTCAATGTTTAATTGTAGAACCGGAAGATTGGCATGTTATTCATAACCTAGAACCAGCTAGTATAATTATGGTTTTGGCTTCTTCTATTTTTGACGAAAGTGATTATATTTTTGAAGAGTATAAATAGTATAATTTATTTTTCATGTTACTGTCAGTAATTATACCCTTATTTAATTCTGAAACTACTTTAGAAAGTTTAATTAAAGAGTTAGATAAAGCGCTAGTAGAACTAGATTACGAAGTTGTCCTCATTGATGATGGTAGCACTGACAGCACCATTAAAGTGGCGAAATCGCTTTTACCGAAATACAAGCAACTAAAACTTATTGTACTAAGAAAAAACTTTGGAGAGCACAATGCCGTTATCTGCGGTTTAAATTACTGCTCAGGCGAACAAGCGGTAATTATAGATGATGATCTACAAAATCCTCCGGTTGAGATTTTGAAACTTCGGAAAACCCTAGCAACAGGCTACGATGTGGTATACGCTCAATATGAAAAAAAACAACACAGTTTATTCAGAAATTGGGGAGGAAAATTAAACCACTTTTTTGTTAACTTATTTTTTGAAAAACCTAAATCACTTTACCTAAACAGCTTTAAAATAATAAATAGAGCAGTTATTAATGAAATAGTTAAATACCAAGGACCTTTTCCATATATAGATGGTTTGGTATTGCGTTGCACCAACAATTTAGGCACTGTGAAAGTAAATCACCATAAAAGGAAAAGTGGTAAATCTGGCTATACTTTTAAAAAATTAGTTAGCCTATTTTTTAATATGTTTTTTAACTTTTCGCCCAAACCACTGCGTTTCATGACCATAATTGGTGCTTTTATTTTTTTAGGAAGCTTCGTTATTTCTTTAATCTTTTTGATTCAAAAGATTTATTCCCCGGAAATAGAAGCTGGATGGACTTCTATTATAATTGCAATTATGGGCTTAGGTGGATTACAATTGCTATTTATAGGTTTGGTAGGAGAATACATAAGTAAATTGTATTTAGACCAGAATCGAACTCCTCAATTTGTTGTAAAAGAAATCATTGAGTGATGAGCAATTCTACTGAAATTACAAGCATGATGGATAACCCATTAGAGTTTGAAAGGATGGCAAAAGTTGAACGTAAACACTGGTGGTTCAAAAACTTACACAACTTGGTTTACTTTGTTATTCAATCGTTTAGGTTTAGTTCTCCAAAAATTCTTGACTTAGGTTGTGGTTCAGGAGGTTTAATGGAGTTTTTAAAAATAAAAGGTTACAACAAATTAATTGGAGTAGACATTTCGGAATTTGGCATTAATTACTGCAAACAGAAAAATCTTTCAGTAATACAAGCTGATGTTAGGCAACTTAAAAAACAAAATTTCCCTGATCTTTTTGATGTAATCATTATCAATGATGTCCTTTGTTATTTAACAGATTATGAAGTTGACCAAGTGCTCATTCACCTGAAAGAACTGCTTTCTCCCAATGGCATTATCATAATGAACAATGCAAGTTTGCAAGCCTTTAAAGGAGACCATGATTTAGCAGTTGGAGTTGATAAAAGATTCTCAAAAAGTTTGATCAGAAAACACGCCAAAGCTTCTAAGCTGAATATTGTTCAAAACCGCTATTGGCCTTTTGTTCTTTCTCCTACCATCTATATGTATCGAAGCATACAACGGTTATTAAGAAAACTACACCCTAATCGTAAAATTCATTCAGATGTAAAGATGCCAAATCAAGTATTAAACTCTCTTTTTTGGGGAATATGTAGGCTAGAAATGGTGGTTCTGAAAACAGGTTTATTTGGTAGTAGTTTATTTACGGTTTTAAAGAAAAACCAAGAAGCCAACTAATGGAACTTAGAAAAATAGTTGATTTTCCAAATACTATAATTGCAATCGTAGTTCTATTTGTGCATTGGCCACTCTTATTTAGTACTTCTATTTTGGGTGATAGTATCATTAATTATGAATTAATGATGCGAAATGAACATGAAGCACTATTTCAATTTTACCTTAATTATGGACTTCCTATTCATGGAGCGCTTCTTTACTTGTTTAGCTTTTTAAAACCTATTTTATTCGTTCACAAATTAATTTCTTTTCTAAGTATTTATTTTATTGGCATTTACATGCATAAAAGTTTAAACCTTTTTAAACTTTTTAGTCATTTACAAGTACTACTTATTGTTACACTATGCCTTACTTTTCCGGTTTTTTCAATTTGGACTGAGCTAACCACACAACCATATTTAGTTAGTTATGCATTTTTCTGGGTAGGATATTATTTTTTATTCAAGCCTAAACTAAAATTATTAGCATTCACTCAAGCACCAATACAATATGCTTTAGGGCTCGTATTTCTCTCTTTATCGTTTCAGATGTACTCTTTAGTTTTCCACTTTTGGGGATTGTATCTTATTTACATTTTTGTTTTTCACAAAAAGGAAATTTCCATAAGAAACCGCATTAATACTGTTTTTAAAGATTGGTGGATTCTTATTTTTCCTCTCTTCGTATATATAGCAATTAAGCTCTTAACACCTGCCCTATATCAATATAACGAAATACACATTTCTTTAAAACGATTTGTAAAAAATTGTATTATAAGCCTTTATGGCGTATTTATTGAACCACTCACATACTTTATAAATTTTATTGAACGAGATTTCTTTAGTTTTCTTTACATATTAGGCTATAGCACTTTAATAGTATTAGCCTTTCTACTTCTATTTAAACGAATATCAATAAACCATCAGGTAAAAATTCATAAGGTCCATATTTGGAGCTTTGTTTTACTATTATTTTTATCTGTGCTACCCTATTTATTGATTAATAAACCCATTCGAGGTTATGCATATGAATCTCGACATTCTTTATTACTTGCATTGCCTATTGCTTTACTTGTATTTACCTGCTTAAATTCAATTAAAAGAAAAAATTTACAATTGCTGTTTATGGGTTTTACCTTACTTGTATTTTCTTGTATTGCGTTTAAAAATTACGTTTTATGGGAAAATCGAAGTATAAAAATTAAAAGTATTGCCTACCATTTAAATCAAATGCCAGAGCTTTCTTCTAACCCAGTATTTTTTTATGATAGACTATACCTTGGTAATGAATTTAAAATTAAAAACATTGAACTTGACTTTGCAATACGACAAGCATGGCAGATAAAACATAAAAATGCACTTCTTTTAAATAAAGATTTCTACACACACATTAAACGCTTGTATTTAAAGCCGATAGATTGGTCAGAAGTGTTATTGATTCCTTGGCTAAAAGAAAATGCTAAAGACAAAGAATTCGCAATTGATGACGAAATACTGACTAAAGTTCAGTCATATAATACTGAGAATTTAGGCTCTAAACTAGATCGAACTTATTTAGATTTAGCCATTAGTTTTACAGATTTAAGAAAAGCAAATAATAATGTCCAAAGTGTTGCCATTGTAGAAATTAGCCCTTCCAAAGCTTGGCAAGAATTAAGGCTTTTTGTAAGCTACACTTTTGGTAATGTTGAAGAAAAAGAAGAAATCCTAAAGTCATTAATAAACCTAAATGTACATGATGTCTGAGAAGAAAAATAGGACTGCCTTAGCTACGGTGTGTACACCTAACTTCATTAAAGGAACCCAAGTTTTATTTTACTCTTTCTTGAGACATAACCCTACTTTTAAAGGTGATTTAATTATCATTTGCACACCTGATTTGCTGAAACACAAGGAGAGGTTTAGTCAATTTCCCAACTTAATTTTCCACCCCATTAGTGAGTGCTTAACAATTACACTTGATAAGATTTATAAGAGCTATTCCAAGCTTCAAGCTTATGCTAAGCCACTATTTTACAGTTTAGAAGCATTTAATTTATCCCTATACAAGCGGGTTATCTTTCTAGATAGCGACATGATTGTAACTAAGCCGCTTGAACCTCTTTTCAAACTTTCTAATGGACTTCATGTTTGTCACGAAAGGGCTCATTATTTAAACTTTAAAAGGTCTAAGATCAATTTTGCATTAATAGAAAATTCTACTATAAATCATGATGTATTTAATTTAACTTTTAATAGTGGAATGATGGTAATTGGTGAGGATTTGTTGAATCAAGAAACTTTGAACCGTTTGCTTAATACAACTGAACAGATTTGTTGGGATAAAATGAGTTTGAATATTAACGACCAAATTTCTCTAAATTTCTGCTTTGAAGGAAAGTTCACTATCCTTTCTCCATCCTACAATTTCATCAATAAACTAGCCCAAGAAATTGAATTGAAAAGCCATGTTATAGGCACCGAAAGTAACATTATTCATTACATTGGTTACCCAAAACCCTGGCAGTTCAAGCGAATTGTAAAAGACTTACTAAAATTGAAACCTCCTCCCCCTTATTTTAAATTTTGGTTTCTAGCCTTTGTAAAGTTGAGCTTACATAAATTGGTAGCAAAAAGTCAAAGAACTTACCTATGAAAGCTATACTTTATAAGCTACTCGGGATTCTTCCTTTTTTCTTGGTTTTAGGGTTTGTAAACTATTTTATCGATTCTAAAAATTACTTCCTAAATAACCCTGCTTTTAAAAAAGCTGTGAAAGGTATTATAGAGGGAAAAATGATTGCTACAAAAGAACGGCTATTACAGCATGATTTTGTCTTTTCTTACATTCAAAAAAGAGGTAAAACAGATAAGATAAATGTTATGGGAAGTAGCAAGTGCATGATTATAGACTCTACTTTTTTCAATGCTAGTTTTTTTAACTACTATGTCTCAAACTCAAGCTTTGTAGAGTATTTAGCTATCACCAAATGGTTAGAAGAAAATGAACAACTTCCCGACACCTTAATTATGGAAATTTCATTTTCTCAATTTCATAATATGTATAACGGACAGCCTAATTATTATATTAATGCTGCTCGTTCATTTGCAAATAAAAATGACATTCAATTTCCCGAATTAGAAGGTAAACCAGCTAACCACCTTATATACAAACTTTTTTCTTTCGCTTATTTACTTGATAATTTACAAAACATAAATAACAAGAAATATCATGTAACCAAGAATGACAGTTTGCAAAACAGTTTTGTACTTAAAACGGATGGTAGTTTATGGACAGGACAATACTTAAGATGGTCAAAAGAAAAGAAAAAACAAAAAGTTGAAGATCCTTCGAATGACAAATTAAACTGGGTAAAAAGCTTAGACCCAAAAGTTAAAAGTGGTTTTATAAATTTAATTTCTTACCTAAAAAATAAGGGAGTTTATGTTATTCTTTATCGTCCACCTTACCACCCTAATACTTACGAGCTTTATGTAAAAAACAATCCATTATTTTCAGAACTAAATAATTTTTCGAGAGAATTAGCAAAACAACACCAATTAGAACTGTTTGGAAGCTTTAACCCTAATAATTATGAACTAAATGACCAACATTTTTACGATGCCTTACACCTCACAAAATCAGGTTTCAAAATTATTTACAATGAACATTTTAATTAGTTTGTTAAGCTTAAAAGCATGAAATTAGTTAATCATAACTACCTCAGTGAATACTCAGTGGAAGCTAATGAAACTACCATTGCTAATCTGCTAAAGGAATTTAATCCTTCTTTGGCTCAACACTTTTGTAATTACAATTGCTCACTTGTTAATTCACCCATTTCTTTGGTAAATGTGCTCAAAAAATGGGGTATTCTAAGCGAGCTAAAACTATTTGATTTCAGTAGTATGTCATCAAGTTCAACACCTTTTATTCTTGATATGAAATCCAGTTTTGCAATTGTAAAAAAGGGGCTCAATGAAGAAATAGAAATTATAGACCCCATAAAAGGGATTGAGTATTGCAAATTAGAAGATTTAAAACCTTACAATAAACGATTTGCCTGTATTCCGGTAAAGGTTGAAAATATAAACGAAAGTGAAATTGAATTAAAAAAAGTAAAATACCATCAGAAGAAAGACAATTTTATCTCTCAATTTAAATTCGTTCCAAACTTCTTGGAACATAACAGCTGCGATAAACTAATTTCTTATTCTATTCCTCGATTATTACCTAGTAAAATTGAGACCAATACCGGAATTCAAACAATAAGTGTAGACCGAACAAGTTACTCTGCTGAAATTTCTATTACCCAAAGTGAGATAAAGTATATAATTGATCAAGCTAAAGATATTTTAGAAAAGCCTGAGCAATTATTTGAAAAGCTACAATGCGTGTCATACAAAAGTGGTCAGTTTTTTAAAGCCCATTTTGATCAGGAGAAAAGAAACAGCAATGGTTATATTCGAAACCTAAGCTGTGTTATATACCTCAATGACAACTTTAAAGGCGGGGGAACCAACTTTCCACGAATAAATAAAACCGTAGTTCCACAAAAAGGGTCTGCGGTATTTTTTCCTTTAGTTGATAAAAATTACAATCCTTGCTACTTTTCGTTACACGAGGGGCAAGCCATACTTTCAGGCCAAAAATTTGCTCTAAATCTTTGGGGTATAACTAAAACTAGTGTATAAATTGAGGTTAATAAAATTTTTTAAACAATTACATTTTTCTTCAATTGTTAGATTTTTTAATCTAAATCAACCCCCTATTATCATTTGTGGATGCCCAAGATCTGGTACAACCATTTTGCAGTCTATGTTAAGTGCTCATCCAAAGATTCAAGCAATTTCTGCTGAAAGTAGAATCTTTCGATCTTATCCTTTTCGTATAAAATTTTTAAATCAAATTGTTCATCGACTTAAGGTTTTAAACCATTTACTAAGAGCTCCAATAAAACCTAAGGCAGACCGTTGGCTTGAAAAAACACCGACCAATGTCCTAGAAATTCAGAATATTTTAGAAGAATTCGATTCTAAAGTAAAGATTATACATATTGTAAGAGACGGAAGAGATGTGATTACCTCTTTTCATCCTTCAAAACCAAATGAATACTTTGTAGCTCCACAACAATGGGTAAAACTTGTAAAGTCAGGCCTTAAATGGAAACAACATCCATCTGTACTTACTCTTAAGTACGAAGACTTGATTTTGAAAAAAGAGAACACAATGGTTTTGCTTCTTGATTTCTTAGCATTAGATGCTAGCCCTAAAATGCTGAATTTCCCACTTTACACTACCCTAAAACAACCAAATTCTTTAATGGATAAAGTATCTGATTTAAATGCCAAATCAATAAACAAATGGAAACGATTAAACCATGATAAGCGAATTGCAATGTTTAATGGGATAGATGAAGCAGTTCGTCTAAACAGCAAATTAGGTTATTAATTTAAAAGTGTTTTAAAATTACTTTTGCAAAATGTATAAGGGGAACAAAAAGAGCTTAATTCTTACCATTTTATTGGTTCTAGGTATAGCCATCTATTTCTGGTCAAGTTCAAGATATCCGGCTCTTAATGAGAAAGCAATGATGGGCAGCGAAACGCCTGTATTCGGAATTGGATTTGATAATTACATAACTTTGAATGGTGACGAAGGCTTAGTAGAAAAAACTCTCATAAATACAGCTAATTGGGCCTATACCAATAAAAAAGGGATGCTTTTTGGGGTTTTGTTCGCCTCTTCCATAATGCTTTTATTTTTTCAACTCACTCATTTGTTTTCAAGAAATCACTTTTCAAATACTTTTCTTGGAATGATGATTGGAGCCCCTTTAGGTGTTTGTGTGAATTGTGCCGCCCCAATTGCTCAGGGGGTAAAATCTTCAGGTGGAAAAACTGAAACAGCATTAGGTATGCTTTTCAGCTCTCCTACCCTAAATGTGATTGTATTGACGATGCTATTTGCTTTATTCCCATTTTATATGGTAGTATTAAAAATAAGTTTCACCTTATTAATTATCCTTGGTTTCATACCATTAGTTAGTCGGTTTATTTTTAAAGAAGAAGTGGCCATTTCTTCTTCAAATGAGATACAACATAAGGTTAACAAAATGCTACCGAAAGGTTTATCCATTACAATTCCTGAGAAAAACAATTGGTTACAAGCTTTAAAATGGCTTATGGTTTCTTTTTTAAAGTGTTTGTGGTACATCATTAAAACAACACTGCCACTCATGCTACTTGCCGGATTTTTAGGAAATGTTTTAATTACCTTTTTCCCTTTTGAAAAGTTAGTTAGTGTTCTTCCTGAATTTGGATGGCTAAAAATTACCGTGTTTACACTAATTGTAGCTATAATTGGTACTTTCCTTCCAGTACCTATTGCTTTTGATGTTATTATTACAGCCATTTTATTAGCCACAGGAATGGCAGAACAATATGTAATCGCCTTGCTTTTATCTTTAGGCATTTACAGCATTTATGCCTTTTTCATTGTTCGTCAGTCAATTTCATTTAAAGTAGCACTAACCTTCTTTATCATTATTGCAACTACGGCTTGGATTTTTGCCTTGGGTGGTAATCTGTACGATGATTACTTAAAAGAGAAAAAGAAAAAGCTATACGCTAAACACCTTAATCATACTGGGAAAACGAAAACTAAAATTTTAGGAATACCTGCTATAAAGTATCCAATTCCAAATCAAGAAGAGATTAAACGTTTAACCCAAGAAAAAGAACCTAACAAACGTTTGTTTAGCAATCAAGCTAATCTATCGGTTTATGGACTTGAATTTCTTCGCACCAAAGAAACAAATCAATTATATTTTGAACGTTCAGAAGGAATGAAATGGGGAATTAATGAATCTCCTGAATTAGACATTTATCGTTTTGTTGAACCCATGGGCTCAAGTAGTAGTATATCTTCAGGCGATATTCATCAAGATGGATGGACCGATATTCTTATTGGAGCTCATGACGGTTTAAAATTATATGCCAATATGAAAGGTGAGGGATTTAAGCTTCAATATTTGGATACTAATTTATTTAAAGAGCAGTTTATTTCAAATGCTGCTTTAGTTGACTTCAATAATGATGGTTGGTTAGATATTTTTTATTCCGTTTATCGCAAGGGAGCGTACATTCTATATTCAGATAAAGGAAATTACGACCTAGCAACACCCTTTGAATTACCAGTTCCATCTGATTTCTTTATGAACGTTGCAACCGCTTTTGGAGACCTTAATGAAGATGGTATTCTTGATATTCTAATGGGAACCAATTCTATCGGTCAGGCATATATGGGTAAATATTCCTTGCCATGTGCTAGAAATTTTGTTCTGCTTAGTTCTGGATTTAAAGACTCTATTCCTGAGTACAAAATTGCTATGTTAAGTGGAAAAGCGGGTGAAAGTTGGACGGTTTTGATTTCAGATTTTAACGACGACTCAAACCTGGATTTAATTTGTGGTAACGACTTTTCTATTCCTGATAACTTTTACCTTGGCAATGGAAATGGAGATTTTAATCAATTAAAAATATCTGACTCTATCGTTAATTTGTCAACACGCTTAACCATGAGTATAAGTTCTGCTGATATAAATAATGATTTACATACTGATTTATATATTGCAGGAGGTAGCAATGTGTTTCTAGACCCCAAAGATCAGGTTGATGCCGATGAAAATCTGTGCGATGAAATTATGGACCCAATAGAAAGAAAACGATGCATAGAGCGCATGGAAATTCATGAAAACCTTAAATGGGCAAAGCTAAAGCAAGAGGTTTTCAATTGTCCTCCTGAGTATTTTGAAGAATGTTTAGTTTTTGACCTCTATAATCAATACATAAGAGCTCCTGAGAAAAAGAAAGAGTTACGGTCGTTTATAAAAGATGGTTGGGGTCCGCTTTCTGATTTTGTGAGTTTTAATTTAGATGAAGACTCAATTGCCTACTCTAAAGAATCATGGAATCAGGAAATTCCACAAATGCAGGCAAGAAACGTATTTCAATTAGGAACTTCATCGAAAAAGTTTCAAGAAAAGGCTTATGAATACGGCATTGAGCAAGTTGGCTGGAGTTGGAATTGCAAATTCGCAGATTTTAATAATGATGAATGGCAAGACCTTTACGTAGTGAATAACACTTTTCACGATTTTAGAAGAGATGATAAATTTTTCTACCTAAATGACTCAGGAAAAGCTTTTGTAGATGCTACTGAACAAGTTAACTTAAGTTCGTTTTTAACCATTAGTTCTTATACATACTTTGATATGGATAATGATGGAGATTTAGATATCATTGCAGTTCCTTCACAATCTCCCGTTTTAGTTTATGAAAACAAGGGCAATAAAGGGAATGCTATTTCTTTTAAATTAAACGACAAAGTGGGGAATCGTTTTGGTATTGGTTCTAAGGTTATCATATATTATAACAACGGAAAACATCAGATGAGAGAAATCCAAGCAGGTGGAGGCTTTAAATCGTTTGATCACGCTGTAGCCTGGTTTGGTATTGGAAAACATCAGAAAATTGATTCTGTGCGTGTAAATTGGTCAACAGGAGAACCTACTGTTATTAAAGAATCTTTTAAAGCAAATTGGAATTATACGCTTGAACGAGGAAAGAACAGCTTATAATACCATCTAAATTTTGTTGTATCCATAAAGCGGTGTGGCTTAAGTTACTTTTTGCTTAAAAATAGCCCAACTCTTGAATTACTTCTTGATGATTTTTTACAATCATTTTTTTCTGTTGAGTACTTAAAGAAGCTTTTCCTTGTCCTACATTTCCGACTCTAAAAAAACCTGATTTAGAACCACTTCCTTGATTAAAACCGTCCTTCTCCTCTTGCTTTTTAAGTACTTCAAAGTGGCTATATTCTACAGCCTTTTTAATCTCACTTTCGGAAGCTTTAATTTTTAAAAATTCGACAATTTTACCAAAGTAAAGTTCTGGTTGTAATACTAAATCCTCATACTTAACAATTAAGGTTGGAACATGATTCTGCTTATAGCTTAGATAATTCTTACTCCATGAAGAAACAAATTCGGCTCCTGTGTTTTGGTTGTTGTTAGGTGTGCCTAAGTAAGCCTGGTCATTGTTCATAAAACGAATGGCTTTATCAACTGTAATTTCTTGATGATGAGCTAATGAAATAGCTACGTCAAAAGGATTACGAACCAAGTATACAACACCCTTTGTAATGGCTGAGTTTATAAAGCTGTTCTCCTGATTTAAAATAAAACTAGCATGATGTGTTTTTAAAAATGCTTCTTCTTTCAATGATTTAGCATATTTAAGGTATACTTCTTGCCTTATTTCGTCAAGTTCAATAGCATTTAATTCAGAAGCTTCAAAAAGACTATACTTTTCTATAAGAGAATTGTCATTGGCCCAATAAAGCGGGTACAATTGATTTATGCTGGACGGTTTATCGGATTTAGATAATAAATTGGTTAAAAACACTCTCAACCATGTATTCCCCGATTTAGGATAAGATGCAAGCCAAATCAAATTTTTCATTCCTCAAGTAAAGATAAAACCAAATTAACTTGCTGCTTAAAACGATTCAATTTACGAGGTTGATTTATCAGATATACTTCAATGTTTTTTGCTAACAAACAACATCTCATATAATTTTCTCTTTGTAGTCCAAATTCTCTACTAAGCTGATTTCTGTATACTTGTTCCAACACTACATTTAGCTTCTTTCTGCCATGTAACTTCTCTACAGTTATTTCTTCTAAACTTATAGTTGGTTTCAAAACAAACATCTTGCTTAACATAACCCTTTCATTTGCATTAGATGGTTTCATTAAACAAAGTTGTTTGTTAATACTTGATCTTATTTTTCTTTTTTGCTCAAGTTTAATATTCAATTTCTTAATGGAATCTGGCCAAAGTTTTAAAATGGGTATTCCTTGAGCAATCTTTGGAGTGTGTTTATCAAAAAAAACAGGACTTAAATCGTCAGATAAAAGACTTCCTCCATTTTGGCACAAGCCCCCTGCTAAGGTAGACTTTCCTGCACCTGCTCCTCCTGCCAGTAAACAAGTCTTTTCTCCTTTTACTATTGAAGCCGCATGAATTGGCAGAGTACCTCGCAAATAGCAAAGTGCGCCAATTACAGAATTATAAAAATGAAATTTAACTTCATTTAAGTCAGCACCACTAACAATCGAGATATGAATTTCACTTAAATTTTTAATGAAATACTTCGCAATATGATCTACTTCAAATAAAAATTGATTCGAGTTTAATTGGTAAGCAATTCCTTTCTCTGAGCTGTTTATATTGAATGACTCTGCTGAAGTTAATTCAATTTTTATATCAACCTTTTGGATTGGTTCTATTTTGTTTAACTCAGAAAGCTTTAACTCAGATTGAATTGTCCAATTAAATAAGTGATAGTAGTGCATTTAAAATTGGACAGCTTTAGACTTGAATTATTGGATACAATCGTGCTTTCTTTAATCTTTAACTAAGGTAGCACTCCCTTATCTTTACCTATAATTAATCAACTTTCTCTACTATGTTGTTCTGAAGTAAATCGTGCATAAATTTAACTACATCCTCTTCTATAGTCGTGTAACTTTCATTGTATTCTTGGCTCAACTCTTTACATAAGGCAGAAATTGATTTAGGCTCTTCAAGTTTTTTCCAAATTTCACCTCCAATTGAATCCATCCCAAAATACATACCTTGGTCTACGCTCATCATTACTACTTCTCCATCAACTTCACTTGAAATGATATCAGAGGAGCGCTTCACGATTTGTTCTAAATCAATATTTTTTCTATCGTTCATACTGTAATTTTAATAAGTTGTAAAAGTATCTAAACTCTCTTTCTTAACAGATAATTTTAGTCGACTAAGTTTCAGACATTAACTTGAATCGTTTTAGTTCTTTTATTTGGTATTCTTTCCAGTTTTCAAAACTAGTTTTTAAGTAATTAACTTCATTTGTTTTATGAGAGAGCAATAAATCATCATAATCAAATGGTTTTTCATAAAGTGAAGCTATAGATTCAGACTTAAGTGTTATTTTTTTTATTACGGAGATTACCCCTACTCTATACTTCCAAAGAAATTTGGCTAAATCTTTACCTCTAAAGTTTTGAATAAAGACCATTAAGTATCCTAAAGCCTGATAATACTCTATTTTGCTTCTTGAAATACCTGCAAACTCCAGTGCACCTCCTAATTGTTTATTATACTCATCCCAGTCTCTACTTATCAAGTAATAGCCATGGCTATTTGTGCTAGCCATTTCTGAAACTTTGGTTCCGGGGTATGGCACCATTAAACCAAACATTGGAACGTCGGGATTCAGGAGTGAAGCAAATCGAATTGTTTTTCTGAGCGACTGCACAGTTTCATTGGGCTGTCCAAAAAGGAAAAAAGCACCAGTCTTAACATTTTCCTCCTTTGCTATTTTAAATGCCTTTTTAATCATTTCAAGATTCGTTCCCTTTCCCATTTTCTTAAGCAAGTCTTCATCACCTGTTTCTACTCCAAGTTCTACAATATCTACTTCAGCCTCTCGAAACAACTTAAACAACTCTCGATCAACGTATCTTACATGAGTTTGAACATCCCATTCTATTTTACTTCCTAATTTACTATCTATAATGGCTTTTAACAGCTGAACGGTAAAGCTTTTATTCACTGAAAATATCTCATCGCCAAAAGAAATTCTTTTTGCTCCCTTTGCTTCTACCAGGTATTGAATCTCTTCAATGATATTAGCTACACTTCTATGCCGAACCGCTTTACCTCCTGGGTTCATACAAAAGGAACAATTAAGTGGACATCCTCTTTGTGCTTGAATAAAGTAAGTATTAGCTGATGGCATTAAATCCCAAGCAGGTTTTTGAATGCTATCAAGCGATAACACTCTGCTTCTAGTATTATTTTTTATGGGTTTACCTGCTTTGTCTCGAAATACAAGCCCTTGAATTTCTGCCAGACATTTCTTTTTTTCCAAAGCATTTAAAAGCTCTAAAAAAGTTATCTCCCCTTCCCCAAAAACGCCAATATCAAAAGCGTTAAATTCAAGTAGGGTTTGAATGGGTAATGCACTCAGGTGCACACCACCAATTACGGTGATTAAATTGCTGTTCTGTTGTTTTAATTTTGCCGCCAAGTAAGCAGCAGGTTTTATCTCGTTTGTAAAAGCTGTAAAACCAACAAGATCCGCTTCAAATTCAATAACACGACCAATTGTCTCTTCAAAATTTAATCGTTCAAATTTGGCATCTATTATTTCAACTTCATGTTCGCTATTCTCTTTTACATAGCCTGCAATATATGCCAAACCTGTTCTTACAAAGTCAGGAGTATCATACCATGGTTCCAGAACTGATAATACGGGCGGATTTATAAGAAGGACTCGCATATGAATTACAATCTTAATCAATCACTTTGAATAAAGCTGCTACTCGACTCTAATTGTGTGCTAAGGACTTTCTAGGTTTTACAAAGAAATTCATGGATACAATTGATTCATGAAATCAATTGCCTGCTGCTATTTCATGTAATTAAAATTGAGAAAGTCTTCTTTGTAAAAATCGTACACCATTTCTTTTAATTCGTCATCATAATAAGAAGCATAGGCATCATGTACATTGATGTTTTTATGCTCTAGTTTCATAGGTTTTAATCCAATTCTCTGGCAAATACTAGTAAATGACTCTTGTAAATCTTCATAATAACCAAACTTGTTAAGCATTAACTCACCTTTTAGGTTACAAATAAAATGGCTTTGTGGACGGTAAATTAAATCGCATTTATGAGTAAAACTATTTAGTAACAATTTCAATTTAGTGGTAGTATTCTTATTCCTAAAATCCTTTCTTTTTTTATGCTTAAACAGAGCCGCTGAAACAAACCGATCATAAGGATTTCTTACGAAAGCAAACTTAAAGTAAGACTCCCACTCCTCTACTGACAAGATTTCTTTGGCTTCTTGAGCCGTTTGATGACCATGTTTAACAGATTTAAATGAATCAAATGGCAACCTACTTTGGTGAAAAAGTTCAACTTGTTCCCAATCAGTAGAAGCTAATTGGGGACGCAATGCAAATCGAATGGCATGAGTGGCCGTTTTGGGAACAGCAATAAAGATAAATTTATATTGGTGAGAAATAATCATGCTTTGCAAAAGTCCTTGTTTTAAGCTAACTTTTGTGTTCTATTGTGCTTCAAATTACAAATATCCCATTTGTTTCATCATCGTAAAGTGATTCCGTTTCACCTCGTCTATCTGCTTTTGACTTAACTCTTTTCTACCACTATTTACTTGACCTTTCCGAAAGAAGTTTGGCGAATTCATGTTTTTATCAATAAAGCCTGTTTGTTGTTCTTGATTTTTCAACACCTTAAAGTCACTAAATGCTATCGCTTTTTTGATTTGACTTTCTGAATAATCAAAGCCTAAGAACTCAACAATTTTTGTAAAAGTCCCCAAAGGTTTGTGATGCATATCTTCATACTTGATCGGCAATAAGTTCAAGCCAGAATTTATCCAACTTTTAAGGTGATTGGACCAAGAAAGTAAAACCTCAGGAGCCAAACGATGATAATAAGAGCTACTTTGGTTGATTGTAGCCTTATCGTCTGCCATGAACTTGATGGTTTCATCGTAACTTTTATTTTGATGATGCGCTAATGAACCAACAACATCAATAGGGTTTCTTACCAAATAGATGACTGCATGTGTATGTGCCGATGGAATAATAAAATCACCTTTTGCTGTTTGTTGGTAGGCATCATGAATTTTAATAAATGGATAATTGGGTGAAACCTTTGAAAGTTCGGTATAAACCATTGGCCTAAGATTAAATAACTCACTTTCAGTTAACTCAGAAGGCTCTAAGTTTGTAAATTTTTCGATTAACATCTTATCATTCGCCCTATACTTTGGGGTCATTTTATTGATGTTCACCGGTTCATTGGTTTCATAAGTCAAGTTTGACAAAAAGGCTCTTAACCAGGTATTGCCTGATTTAGGATAGGAAGCTAACCAAATTAGATTTTTCAACTTTTAATGTATTCTTCGATTCGTTCAATAAACTCCTCTAATTTATTAATCTTTCGAGGCTGATTTACTCGTATTACTTTGACTTGTTGTAGAAGAAAAGCAACCTTTTTAAAATGGGCTTCTTTCAAGCCTAACGCACCAATTAGTTGAGTTCTATATATATGCTTCGAAATGGTTACTCCCTTTTCTTTGCCAACTAATTCGGTGAAGGTTAGTTCAGATTTACTGTATGGTTCTAGCACAAAGATTGTTTTTACAGGAAATTTACTTTCACCCAAACATGTTTCTATTGGGCTATGGTATTTCTTAATCTTAGATCTTATTTGATTTTTTTCAGAATATGGAATATTAATTTTTTCAAAGGCATCCTCCCATAATTTGATTCTAGAAATACCTTGAGAAATGGTCGCTAGTCCATTGGCATTAAAACTTATTGGGGCTAAATCGTCTGTTAAAACCGTATAACCTTTTTGTTGCAATTTAGCTACTGTGGTTGACTTACCGGCACCAGTATTTCCGGTAAATAAATAGCTGCTATTTTTATACATGATTGCACTGGCATGCAACGGAAGCACATCTCTGAGATGACACAAGCCTCCAAATACTGAAGCATATAGAAAAACTTTAATTTCATTTAAATCTGCTCCCTGATACCGATCAATCTGTATTTCTTTGCCCTCAATCACATGGTACTTAGCAACCTCTTCTATATGCAGAAAATAGTGGCCAGGCTTTATTTGAAATCCTATTCCTTTTTTAACTGCTCCTTCCAAATTAAGCGGTAGCGAATTTTCCTTGATAATAATATCTGCAGCTTTCGTTTCATCTCCTTGCCACAACTCTTGCAACTCTATTTCTGATGCTATATTCCAACCAAAAACCTGGTAGTAGTATCGCTTATGATTTGTCAATTAAAAGGCATGATTAAAAGGTGAAAAGTATAGTTCTTTTAGTGTTTAGTAGAGAATCAAAACAAGTTTAATCTTCCATTAAAAGCGCTCCACAATTATAAAGTTTACAAATTAGTTTAAGAAAAGAGTTAAACACTACATCATTTTCTTCACAAAACTCGGGAGATACTGGAATGGTTTGATTTTGATTTAATTTCTGGAGGAGTTTCAATTCTTCATTTTTAAATTCCATTTTTAGCACCCTACCTCTTACATAGAGTAAATGTAAATTGTTCTTTTCTCTGATTACTATTTTAAAAGGTAAATTAAGCTTAACCTTTTTTCCCATTAGTTCAGCAGTAGTTACATTTTTTAACATTGGCTTTTTCATAAAACCAAGGTTACTCTTACATTTAAAACGATAAGATTCAACTAAATCAGATTTATCTTGATCTTTAGGGTCTTTTTCAAATTCCTTCAGCGCCTTTGACAAGATGGATTTTGACGATTCTTTTTTGATTCCCACTGTAATTCCAATAGAAAAATGAGAGGCATTGCCTACATGATAATATGTGCTTGCCGGTAAATTAAAGATATCTCCCGCTTCTATTAAATAGTTTGTTCCATGTGCCAAATGGGGTAAAAAGTCAAAGCAAACGGTTTCATTACTTTGATTAATTTTTTTGAATTTCTCAGCGTCCCACAAGGTCATCTCTTTGGCATTTGGTCCTAATTGTAAATGCATCACATAAATGCCGTCAACATCAATGTGAGCACCAAATGGTGTAAACCCATACCTTCCAATATATGGGCTAATATCTACCTTTACTTCTCCTGCCGAAAAAGAGCTAATCAATGGTTGAAGCCACTTTGCTATCGGAACCGTTAAATCTTCCATTACACCTGAAACTTTGTCAAGCACGATACACCAATCACTTCCTTCAAAAATTTTTTCTCCCCATTCTTCAATCGACTCATTTTCTACTGGTGGCTGATTCTGAATCTTTTGTTCTGCAACATTAGATAAACTATTCTGTATATAAACTCTCATTTTTACCTGCTCACGAAAATTTGAGTCAGCACTATACATTTTAAAAAAAATATGGAAAACTGAATCATAATCAATACCCGGCAGAAGTTGATTTTTAAACAAAACAGGCCTTTTAAATCGCTCTGTTTGGTTTAAAAAATCCCTCCAAAAGTCTTTATCTAACGCATTCGAATTAAAAAACTCCATTGGTCTTAAACTGTGATAAACAACTATGATTCAATCTACAATAATAGCCCATAAGATTAATTTGTTTCATCTTCTGCTTTAAGTGTTTCCAATTTCTTGGCAAGCAATAAGTTCATAAAGTCTGTAGTGGTATTATGCCATGTCCTTATTTCTCCTTTTGATGAATAAGGAACATAATTCGATCTTTTTGAAAAATCAGCAAATTGTTGAATGGGATTTGTGGATTCAATTGACTTAAGGTTTTGAAGTAATTGATTGCTATCAATTTTCTCTCTCACAGCCAGTTGTGGATTAGAAGAACCTTTTTTACTTGCTCGCCAAACAATGGACTGAGGTAAGTAGGCTTCTATCGCTTTTCTAAAAATATATCGTCCTTTTCCTTGCTGTGCTTTTAAATGAATGGGAAGACTTAGGTAGAACTCAATCAATGAAACATCCAATAAGGGATAGCGATACTCTAATTTATGAGACTGTGCTGCTATACTAGATGATTCAAGACGGTACATCACATGTTTCTGCTGCATTCTTCTAATTTGATCTTGAATAAAATTTCCAGTACTCTGATAGAGTTCTTGATATTGCTCAAATCGTTGGTAAATATTATAGACTTCATAAAGTTCATCTTTTAAAGGTCTATACCTTAGTTTTTCCCTTATTGGAGCCGTATGCTTAAAATAGTTAATCAGCAACTTATTAATCCGCCGCGAATCACGGTTTAGTAAACTTTTTGCTGTCAGTCCAGCTACCGTTCTAAAGGGTGATCGATTCTTTTCTTTTGAAATAGCCTTTACTTCTTTCCAAAGCCTTCTCCATTGTTTCGTTTCCATTAATCCACTCAAGTAATTTGGCACATGCTGCGAGACCATCTCATCACCGCCGAAGCCTGACAATAACACTCGAGTATCTTTTTCTTCTAATTCTTCATAAAGTATATCTCGAAACATGCAGTTCATCTCCTTTGGTGGTTCATCTTGAACTTTAGCATTCCATTCAAAAGCTTCTGTTATACCTCTTCCTTCGCCGGTAAGCATTCTAGGCTTATCTATTCCGATATGATCACAAATAATTTTAATCCAATCCTTTTCGTCGTGCAGATTTGGGAATTCACCCTGAGCAGGAAGTACAAAAGAATAGCTTTGTAAGCTTTTTTGATTCAATTCCTGTTTTGCTATTGCCGTTACACAAGAAGAATCTAAGCCACCACTTAGTTCGCTTGCCACATTAAAGTTACTATCCACTCTCCTATTTACTGCTTTTCGAAGTTCTTCCCGAAAAGCTTCTATGTATGCATCTTCTGAATTGAGTCGAAGTTCCTTTATTTGATCCAGCTTCCAATAATCATATTGAGTTATTCCATTTGCGTTTATAATCATGGCTGAAGCTGGCTTTAATCGCTTAACGTTTTTAAAAAGGGTATGCTCTCGATCAAGCCAAATTCTACACAAATAATCGGCCACCCATTGCCCATCAATCTCCTTTTTTATAGAAGGAAGTTCTAACAAGCCTTTTATTTCAGAGGCAAAGGCAAACAAGCCAGAATCATAGCTGTAGTAAAAAGGCTTAATCCCATGATGATCTCTAGCACAAAAAAATTCTTGATTTTGACTATCCCAGATTGCAAACGCAAAATCACCATTAAAATACTTGGGACAATCTTTCCCCCATTTTTGATAGGAATGTAAAATTAATTGACTATCCGGCAGTTTTGAATTAAATTTAATTTCCAACATATCCATGAGTTCCGCACGATTGTAAAGCGTAACATCAGCGGTAATACAAATCTGTTTTTCCGTATCAAAGTAAGGTTGGTTCTCATAAAAAGATTGAGGTGAGTTTTTCAGTAATAAATGGCCAAGTTGCGTTTGTTCACCATTCCAAATATTGGTGGCATCTGCATTCCAATGGTTCAATTTATTCATCATTTCTGAGGCATATTTTTGGTCCATAGACTTTCCATGAAAATTCCAAAAACCAAAAATTGAACTCATCTATTATTTATTTTTTTCTGTTAAACCCATTCAAAAAAAGAGACTTATCTCTTCAATCTTATTGATGTATTAAAATTTAGGTAATGCTCTATTTTAATACATTTGATTTTTGTCAAACTTATTCATTTGGATTCAATCATGTCGGATCAAATTTCACTTCACACCATTGGAGTTATTGGAGGTGGCACAGCAGGTTTTCTAAGCGCTCTTGCTATAAAAACCTATTACCCTAACATAGATGTCAGTCTGATTGAATCAAAGCAAGTGGCTCCGATTGGAGTTGGTGAAGCAACTACTCCTTTGTTGGTTAATTTTTTGCATAGAGACTTAAAAATTGACCTTGGTGAGTTTTACAAAGAAGTAAAACCAACCCACAAACAAGGAATCCGCTTCGAATGGGGAAAGCCAGGTGATTATTATTTCAATTACCCTTTTGAGAAACATGACCCTTATGGTGCATATTACATTCATAGTGATATCACCAAAAGTTGCTTACAATCGGTGCTTATGAATCAAAAAAAATCCTTGATCGGCAACCTTAATGGAGAAATCAAAGCCATTGAAGCACTCGCTAAAAAGCCAGATTTTGCTTACCATTTAGACAATAAGTTATTTTTAGCTTTTTTAAAGAAAAAAGCACTAGAAGCGGGGGTTAAGCATCATTATCAGGATATTGACGCCATTGAAAAAGATCAAGACAAAATTAGTGCTGTAGTTGCCAAAGATGGCTCTCGATTCAGCTTTGATATGTATTTTGACTGTTCTGGCTTTAAATCCATGTTGTTGGAAAAGACTTTAAAGTCAGGATTTGTAGATTATTCAAAAAGCTTGTTTACAGACCGAGCGATTAGCACAACCATTCCTAATAAAAACGATATAAAACCCTACACCACTGCCACAACTATGAGAAATGGTTGGCTTTGGAATATTCCGATGCATGGAGACGACCACATTGGATATGTTTACAGTTCTCGGTTTTGCACCGATGAAGAAGCTTTAGAAGAACTAAAAGTTAAGCATCCGGATATCACAAAACCACATTTCATTAAATTCAGATCAGGAAGACATGAAAATTCTATTGTTGGTAATGTAATGGGAATTGGAAACTCATTTGCTTTTATAGAGCCATTAGAATCTACCGGAATACACATGATTATCGCAGGGCTGAAGTACTTTTTAGACCATATCAAAAAAGGCGTATTAAGTCCATCATCGGTTAATGAAATAAATAGAAAACTTAATTTAAAATGGGACCATTTAAAATGGTTTATTGCGCTTCATTTCAAGTATAACAAGAAAATTGATAGTCCTTTTTGGCGCGCTTGTCAGCAAGAGACGGATTTATCTGGTTACGATGATATTATAGACCTATATAAGAAAAATGGACCACTCAAGAAAAAGGAAAATGTTGCAAAAAACATCATGGGTAATCTCTTGGAAAGTAGTATTTTCAGTTTAAATGGATTTGATACCTTTTTTATCGGGCAGGGAATCTATCCAGATAAAAAAGATCAACACTACTTAGAAGAAAGGAGCAAAATGCTCCAACAAAAAGCTTTTCTATGGGACGCAATTGCAGTAAATACACTTTCTCATAAAGAGTCATTGGAATTAATTGAAGATAATCCCGATCTTTTAACCTTTTAAAAAATGAGTTTAAAAAGCATTGGTATTGTTGGAGGAGGCACATCCGGTTATTTAACCGCCCTTACCCTATCTAAATTAGTTCCGAATAAAAATATAAGCATCATTGAATCCTCTAAGATTCCCGTGATTGGGGTGGGCGAATCCACTACTCCAAAATTGCTGCGAATGTTACACGAGGTTTTGGAGTTTGACCTTGCTGAGTTTTATGCAGAAGTAAAACCTACTTGGAAATTGGGAGTTCAATATTATTGGGGAAGCAAAGAAAAAGAATTTTACAATAATGCCTTGGGTTACATCAATCCTTTTTTGAGTCATGAAGTAAATCAAGACATTAATTACAATTCATTAAATTCAGTTTTAATGAATTACAATAAGTCTTTCATTATTGAAACTAGTGATAAAAACAAACCTTATCGGTCTCTGGCAATTCCTCACTCCTATGCCTATCACTTAGATAATCAACGATTAGTAAAGTATTTACAGCAAAAAATAAAGGCAGCAGGCATTAAAATCATTGACGCAAAAATTAAGGACACAATTCAAAAGGAAAATGGAGATATCAAAAGCCTAATTAGCGAAAAAAATCAAGAATATAGCTTTGATTATTATGTAGACTGCTCAGGCTTTTCATCCATTTTATTGGAAAAGACGATGAAGGTTCCCTTTAAAAATTATAAGAGTAGTTTGTTTACAGATTCTGCTATAACTGCCAGTTGCTCACATAATGGAACCATTAAGCCATACACGGAAGCGAGAACGATGAATAGCGGTTGGCAATGGACTATCCCCATGCAAAGCACAGATCATTTAGGCTACGTATTTTCTTCTTCCTTTTATTCTGAAGAAAAGGCTGAAAAAGAGTTTAGAGCTCAGAATCCCGAAATTGAAGACACGAAGATATTAAAGTTTAAATCAGGCCGTCATCAGGAATTTATTAAAGGAAATGTTGCTGCCATTGGTAATTCGTATGGCTTTATTGAAGCATTACAATCTACTGCGCTTCATATGGTTATAACAAATATTTATGCACTTGTATTACATCTTAAAAACTTAGAGAAAGACAAGGATTTCGGTTCTATCATCAATGAAAACTTAGGTAAAATTTGGGATCGATTGCGCTGGTTTATTGCCATTCAGTTTAAGTTTAATACCAGATTAGATACAGAATTTTGGAAAAGTTGTAGGGCTGATGTTGACATTTCAGGAGCTGAAGAGTTGCTGGAGCTTTATCATTCCATTGGTCCGCTTTATACATTAAAAGGAAAGAATGAAGCCGTTAATAAGCTTGATCAATTTCAGATTTATGGATTGTTTTCCCATGATTTCTTGCTTTTAATTCAAGGAATTTATCCCAAGAAACCACCCTTCAAAATCTCTGATGAAGAAAAAAGAAATTGGCAAAAGAAATATCAGCTTTGGGAGCAAATCGGATTAAAAGCACTTCCTCAGCATGAAATACTGCATAAAATCTCAGAAAATCCTGAAATTTTAGAATTTGAGAAGTTTTTCGACTCCCCTTTTCTATTGGATGGAGAGTTTGATTTTTTAAATAAGGTAAACATCGCTGATTTTATCATTAAATGTTAGGCTTAACTTCCGTTGAAAAACTCAATTCTTAAATTTAGCCGTCATGCAGCCGAAACAATCAATCATTAATCATAAAGCTTGGAAAAATCTCATTCATAGTGAATTAATAGCTTTAAAAGCAAAGGTTAAAAGTCAGGCTGGTATTCCTTCTTTTTATGATAAAAAGATCATGCATGCCTTAAACGAGATCAATAGTTTGCAAGAAGACTCAACCTTAGCTGCCCAAATTGATAAGCTCTCGACTGATAAGCAATCAGAAACAAGAGAACATATTAGCAATATTGAAACCTTCATTGAACAAAAGGAATCTCAACGATATGTAACTCACTACAGTCGGTTTCTAAAGGACGACAAAAAGAAAGCAATTGAAGCAGACTCTGATACACTCATGCAAAGTCAAGGAATTCAACAAAGCTTAAGCTGGAAAGGGATTCCTCTCATGAAAAGTGCCTACGATTATAGCATTTACTCTCAACTTTTATGGAATGTAAAACCCAAAACAATTATTGAACTAGGCTCAGGTTCAGGTGCAAGCGCTATTTGGATGGCTGATTTACTAAAGCTATACAAAATTGAGAATCACATCTACTCTATTGATATTAATAAGGTTGAACAAGATTACAATGGGGTTAGCTTTCTACAAGCTGATTTAAAAAATCTATCTGTTTGCTTACCGCAAACTCAATTAAAAAGTTTACCACATCCATGGTTGGTTATTCATGATGCTCATGTACATCATGAAAACTTATTACATTACTTTGTCCCTCACTTTGAGGTAAATGACTACTTTATTATTGAAGACAGTCAAAATTTTCAAACTGAAATTGGTCGCTTTTTAATGGCTAATCATAACCCTTTGCTAATTGATACCTTTTACACTGATTTTTTTGGAAGAAATATGACGACTGCAGCAAATTCAATTTTAACGAAAGCTCCCAAATACTAATTATGGAAAAATTGAAGCATTTTAAAGAACTAATAGGAAGTTACTCATTAGAAACTTTTCTTCAAGAAAATTGGGGGAAAACATGGCTTCACCTTGACCGCCAATTTTCTCCATGTAAAAACTCTCCACTTTCCATTGAATTACTTGACGAGTATTTCACAAACGCTCGATTGAGATACCCTTGGGTAAAGCTTGTAAAGCAAGGTAGTGAAATTCCATTAAAGGAATATCGAAATGAAAGGCTTTCGAAAGTAACTGAACTGATTGACAATGATAAACTCTTTAGTTTTTTAGATCAAGGTGCAAGTTTAGTTTCCAACAGCATTGATAAAAGCTTTGGTCCAATTGGGCTCTATTGCAGGGCTTTAGAAAAAGAACTTGCCGTAAAAGTTTGGGCGAACCTTTATGTTTCACCTCCGAAAAGCAGAGGTTTTGGTATTCATCAAGACACGCATGATGTGATAGTTATTCAACTTGCCGGAAAGAAGAATTGGCACATTTATCCCAGAGAAGAAAATCACGGTCCACGCAAACCGGGCCCGGATGACATTCCTGAAGCTGAGTTTGAATTAAAAGAAAATGAGCTACTCTATCTTCCAAAAAATTATCCACACATGGCATTCGCTGCGGATGATGGTCCTTCGGTTCACTTATCCTTAGGCTTAGAAGGTCTTTATTGGTCGGATTTGGTAAATCAATTTGCTCAAAAGGTTAATGAAGATCCTGATTTTAACCAACGTATACCAATTCCTTTAGAAGGAGAAAAAGCGTACCAACAGTTTATTGAAAGCTTTAAAAAGAAGTGGAAAGATTGGAATGAAAAACTTAATCCTACTGAACTTTTCAATGAATTGAATACGGCAATTAATCATCAAACAAACGCTCAAATGGAAGGTAGAATAAGTGATTGGTTGGGTTTACATAATGTTGATGAAAACACATACCTTAAAAAAAGAGCCTATGTTGCCCATAGTTTGGAAAATCAAGGTAAAGAAGTCATTCTTCGATTTCAAAATAAAAAACTAAACTTTCCATTCTTTATAGCCCCTTTATTAGAATCCCTATTAATAGAAGAAGCTTTTCAATTGAAAAACATTGCGGTAGAACAAACTGAGAAAGAGAAGATTTCTTTTGCCAAAATGTTGATAAAAAAAGGCTTATTGACTATACATAAAGATTGAAGCAAATTACTTCAACTTGATATTCAGGCAGAACCTCCCCTTTCATTAGTCACATATCTCTACCAAACCATTGGAAAGTAGGTGTTTTACAGCTTTAAGTCTTTGTTCTGGAGTGGGCAATTCATGAATATCTCCAACCATCAACTTTTCCCCTTCTAATAGCCTATTGATTAAGGGTTTAATAAAAATTGGAAGTTTCACTACTCTACCGGGTGTATAAACCCATAATAGCTTATTGTTTTCTTTTAATTGAATATTTTGACTCTTTTTAATGCTAATTACTGAACGCTCATTTATTGACTCTTCATTCATCAAATTACTCAGTAGACCTTTATGATTTGCCTTTTGTCGCTTGAGCAAAGCAATTTTCTTGCTTTCTATTAATTTTTCAATGTTTTGCGTGGTTAAGATTTCCTCAACATTTTTAATAAACTGATTTAAGAAAGCTGTCTTTTTGGTCTTCGAATTCCAAGAAGCGGGTATCGCCTTTCTGAAGAAGCTATCCTTCTGTACTTCAATTGCCAGTTGTTCCAATAGCTGATATCCAATCAACGGAAACATTCCTAAAGTAATGTGAATTGAATTTTCATCAGTAGATTCTGCCTGATGATAAATGCCACGAGGAATATATAAAAAATGACCTTCTTGAAGCGTGAAACTATTTATCTCAACAAATGAATCATTTTGTCGCTTTTGAACTTCTAATTGATCACTTATTAAAGGAATATCTGATTCATAAACCTTCCATTTTTTACTTCCCTTTAGTTGAAGAATAAATACATCGTGCGAGTCAAAATGAATATCAAATCCACGGTTTTTAGCCGGAGTAAGGTATAAGTTTCCTTGAACTTCCATTTCAAGTTCAGACTCTAAGGCTCTGCAGAATGTATTTAAATGATCTTCTCTTCTATCCAAGCCATTCAAAATAAGTGAGTGTCCCTTCTTTATCAATTCTAAAACTTTATCAACATCTGCAATGGTATTTCGTCCTGTTTTAGCAACTTTTTGATACAAGGAATCATGAACTTTCTCCCCCTGTTTATAGATCATGATTTCCGGATAAGACAATTGATTGTACGTTAATATATGATCCAGAAAATCTACTTTGAAAGAATTAAAAACACTTGCTTCACTTCCAGCTTGGTGTAGCACTTCTTTTTCATAGTACTTTTCGAAAAATTCAGATACAGAAATTGGGAATAATAACTTCTCTAATTCTTTCATCTTACAAGGTATCAAAGTCTAAACGACTAATAGTGTATTTTGCTCCAGACTCTAAGTCCTTTTCAAGCAAGGTCTCTTCACCTGTTGACCAAACAATTTTAATTCTGGAAACTGATGTATACTTTCCTAAGCCAAACCAAACTATCGCTTCGTTAAACGATTGACTGCCTCCCCCTGCTAAAATTTCTTGCATTTGATGCTTGTCGTCACCATAGTAAATGTAAACTTTACTACCGATTCCGAAAGCGTTTCCAATTTGATCATTTAATTGAATGGCAAGACTATTATTACCTGAGTAATTGTTTCGGTATAGGATTGCAGGTCCAATTGCAGGAGGTAAAATGATGTCTAAATCGCCATCATTATCAAAGTCAAATTTACACCAAGCATGGGCGGGCATTTTCGAATCTAAGCCACTACTAGAAGAGTGATTTTTCATGGTTTTTCCTTCCATGTTCTTATAAAAAACATTGCTGTATTTTTTGGTACTTGATAAAAAACCATTGGTTACATACAAATCTTGGTATTGGTCATTGTCAAAATCTGCAAACTGTCCATTCCAAGCCCAGCCTGAATATTCAACTCCCCATGCTTTTGCCTGATCTATGTATTTATTTTCCTCATTAACTACCAATAAAGTATTTTTATCACTTTGCTGCCAAAGGTCCTCTTGTTCAACCTTTTCTATATCATAGTCATATCTCTTCTCTCGGTCATAAGCATAAATCCACTTCATTTCGGCCCATGAATTAGGAAATTGCTTACACAATTTACTTTCAGGCCCTATGTCTTTTTCGGCAATTAGTTTTGAAGTTAAAAGAGAAGCATAACAATCTTCTTCCCATCCTGGAGGACATAAAGAAGGGTCTATCTTTATTGAAGCTCTCGAAATTTTTGAATGGATAGGAATAAACTCTTCACAGAATTTTCTATAATGAGGATCCAAAATTTCACTACAATCTGATAGTTGCATATTATTTGCTCCTCCAATTTTATCAGAAACCCTTGCAGATATTTGATCTAAAAATATTTCAGGAACTAAATCATTATCCAAATCTGCCAAGGCAATACTCATGGTAGTTTTAGTGGTTTGTTCATATAAATCATCCTTAGCCTTTACTTTTTTTAAACCTCCCTTGCCATCACCCAAATAAAAATAATCTGGTATGCTAAAGTCATTTCCTACAAATAGATCCGCTTTTCCATCATTGTTTAAATCAGCAATTAGAGTACTTAAGGATTCTCCCGCTAATCGCCCCATATTTTGCAACTCATACCCCTCTTCTTTACCAAATAATATGGCATTATCTGCTGCAATCATAGAATAGGAAGGGAAATTGTTTTTACCCAAAGTCCAATTGCCTAGAAAAATCTCCAGAAAACCATCTTGATTTAAATCGCCAAAGGCAGGTGCTTTGGTTAATATTGCTTCACTATTATTAGGTAGCTTTTTAATATTATCAGAAGTGAAATAGCCTTCATTACTGTAAAGTACAAAGTTCCCATTTCGGTATGTTGATATAAAGATGTCAAGCCAAGTATCATTATCCAAATCAACCAAAGCTACTACTTCATAAAAATAACTAGATACTTGGTCAAGCGGTATATTTTGCAAGTAAAACTTCCCTTTGCCATCATTAATATATAATTGTACCGTTGTATAACTCGCAATAATCAGATCTGTATATCCATCTTTGTTGACATCTCCCACACTCATTCCGGGAGCAGCTGCAAAAGGATCTTTAAACTGAATTACAGAAAAGTTATTCGGAAGGTTTAGCCCTACTTCATTACCCTCAATTCTTTCAAACTGCTCACTTGATGGTGATTTTTTATCAAGATTGAAGAGTGTCTTTTCAATTTTGATATTTCTTAAAGAATCTTCAAGAACAGGTATGGTAGTCAGTGCATCACGTTTAAGATTCTTTGCTGCCTCTTCAGTTAAAATACGATCTCCTTCCGGTTTATAATAAAGTGTTTTAGGCTTAGTACTTTCAGACTGATTTAACGTTTCTAGAATAATTGGTAGTTGTTTATTCCAATACCAATTGTGATACGTATGTCCTATTACTCCTGCTAAAAGTCCAAAAATAACTACCATGGCATAAAACACCCAAGCAAACTTGCTTGAAACAGATTGCTTAATTAACAACCAGGGATACACACTAAAAATACCAAGAGCAAATAGTAAAATAAGTGAAAAGCGAGCAGGCAAACCACTTGCTAAGAGAACAGCTGTTATAATTATATCAAACGCAATAGGAACCGGTAAAAATGCTGCCAATAAGGCTACAGCTAGCATTGAAAGAATAGACCAAATAAATGGTAATTGTAAATCTATTTGGGACAGTAAATCCCAAGGTACAAAGGTTATTACTAAACTTCCCAAGAAACCCGCCAGCAACATGAGAGGTAAAGCAATTTTTAGTATCAACCATAGATGCCTAAAATATTGAATCACCACCCATTTAATAGAAGCAAACCAACTCATTTTTTCATCTACTAGGGTAACTTCAAGGTCAAATGGGTTGGCTAACTTTTGAGTCTTTTTACTTAAAACATCATTAGAGGTTAAAAGAACTTTTCTATCAGAAAGAAAATGGACCATTGAAGGGATTACTAACAAGACAAACAGCAATGTTAGACCTACTTTAATGGCCACCATGTAAAAAGGAAAAAGTGCAAAAAGCATACTCAATACAATCACATTGAGGGTTGGTGAACTTACCAACATTGCCAATGCCATCTCTAATCTCCCTCCACTTCGATGGAAGCCATCAGCAATTGGCGCAGCACAATTGACACAGACCCCCAAAGGAGCACCTATAATCATACCCAGTAAGGCATTTGCAAATTTATTGTTGAATTGTCTTTCTCGAAGTTGAGAAATAATGAGCATAAGGACAGAAGCAAAGAGAAGACCAAAAGTCATTCCTTGCTTATTGGTGTATGCCCAATTAATAAAATTAAAAATCACTTTTTTCCACCATACATCAGCTTTACTCAAAGGAACCAATTCATCAAAAGCAATTCCGCTAATCATGGTTTGGTCTCCCATTAATGCTTTTTCATTTAGGGCTGGGTACCTAGAAGTAGACCAAAAAATTGCAGCAATAACTGCTAGCAAGAAGAAAGAAAGTAAAAGGGGCTTGTTTTTAAGTAACTTCAAAAGATTATTTGCTTTTCAAGCACTCATTATTTAAACATATAAAGGGATAACCTAATTAAGAAGAATACCATCCATCATCACCAGGAGAATTACAAGTAAAGTTCCCTCCTTTTGTATTTCCTACATCTTCTATAGTCAATTTTGGAGCATGCCAAGTTTTAAGTTCAGAGTTTTCTAAATTCTCTTTATTGTCTTCCATTTCGTTAAAATCTTTCATACCAATTCGTTGTAACGGATTCAAAAATACTAAAATTCAGTTTACAGAAAACAATTCAAAAATTAAATGAATCCGGTCCGTATTCCCCTTATTTTCAGCCCAATGTTTTATGTTATTATTCACTTCGTAAGCCTCTCCAACTTTCATTTGTTTTTTCGACTTTTCAAAGCAGAAATAGGTTTGGTCATTAGTGGTGATGGGAACATGAATTTTATGCGGAAATTGGGCTGCAGGAGAAGCGTCAATATGAGCTTTAATGGACTCCTTTGCAGGTAATTTTGCTAACATTACCCTAGGGAATTCAGCAGTTGAATAATTCATCTTGGTTGCAACAGAATTCAGAATTGGACTTAACACCTCTTCCCAGTCTTCCCATAGTTTACTATCTGAATAAAAGCGATGATCTTTAAAAGAATTTATAAAACGAAATACAATATGGCGGGTACTTCCTAAAGCTCCAAACTTATTTGGTTTCTGCGCATTTTGATCTTCCCAAAATTGAACCGATAACTGATCAATTCGAGCCTTTAAAGCTTCAATGTTTACTTCACCTAATTCCCTGAAAAATTCTGTCTTATAAGGGTTTATTTTATCCATTTCAGTTTTACTTTTTATAGAAGCCCGATTCAAAAAATGTAAATTCATTTGAACAAAAATGTTGACATCATCAAACTTATTTGATCTCGAAACCGACTGCTATTTTTCAATATTTCTTGATAGCTTAGATGCCATTCTCTATAGTTTAGCAAACTTAACTTCCCTTTTACAGTTTTTTTCAAAAGCTCTATTATCTTCCAAGGTTTTGGATGTCTGGTGTAATGCCAAATTAAAGCAGATTTAATTTGTGTTTCTTCTTGATGTTTAATTTTAGAATTTCTTAAAATAAAATTAAACTTTTGAGGTAACCAATTGACTTTGTTTTTAAAATAAAAGTTTAGCACAAACTGATCGGTATGACCGCTTCTTACCTTTTTTATGATTGTAGGATGTATTAAGTCAATTATATTTTGGAAATCATACTCTTCACTCCAATTCAAACAAAATACTCCGGCATTAAACACTTTTTTAAAGTCACAATCAGTTAATTGTTTTTTTTCTTTTTGAAGAAATGTTTCTGCATCTCTTCCGTAGTTATGAGAATTACTGCGATCTCCACATGCACTAAACATAGCTTTTTGATTAAAAAGCTCTAATAAATTTCCTCGAACCAAAATATCACTATCTAGAAACAAAAGTTGTTGATATTGAGTTAAATTCATAATTTCTAAACTCCAAAACCTAGGTAAATTTTTAATCGGATATTCTAGATCAGCTACAAGTAAATGAAGTTTGCTTTTAAGTACTTCATTAATCTGATGAAACTTAACTGGAAATAGCCTTTTTAGCTCTGCTTGCTTTTTTGATGACAGCATATCATGAATTACAATCAAATCTCCTTTATATTCATAATTGTGTTTTAAAAAAGAATGAAAGAGCACTTTTGTTCCTTCAAGATAGGTTTCGTTAGTTACCGTAACTACTGCCCTTTTTGTATGATTATGATTGAGCAATTGATTCTAAATAATGTGGATTTTCATTGTAATTTCTTAGTCGTGGCGCATTAAACCAAATTATACTTTTAGTTTTCAATTCTTAAATTAAATAGGCCTTGATTTGATTTAAGGTATTCACCAAATAAAATTGCTTTTAATTCACTGCCTTTTTGATTGACATGAATATCGTCTACATATAAACTTGTATCCTTAGGAAATAATGTCGCTAAATCAATTAAAGGAACAGCTTTCTCAACTGAAATAGTTTCAATTATTTGATTATGTTCTTCAATCGCCTCTTTTAAAGGTCTAAACCCATAAGTAGAAGGCTTTATGGTATCGGGGCAAAATGCAAAAGTTGAAAGTAATATACTTACTTCATTGTCTCTTGCAGCAGCTATCATGTATTCAAGATTTCTTTTAAAGTATTTTGGAGTATTTATCCTTAAGATTTCCTCTACACTTGTTTCTTTAAAAATCCCATCTGGATAAGTTTTCATTCCTCTTTGATAGCGTAACTCATAAAACTTAGCTGTGGGAGCTATACCAAATCGTTCTCTTTTATTGTAATTGCTTTGATGAGTTGTAAGATGAGCCTTAACAATTCGCCCTAAATTAAAAGATGTCCAAAAGGAATTACCATGTTCTAGGTTTTGCTCATAAATGCTCTGTCGGTAGCCTGAATTATCTCCTTTATAAGCTTCAGTAGGATAAACCAAACGAGCATGGACATCATTAACTCCATGATAAATAATAATTAAATCGGGTTTTAAATCTAATAATCGCAATTGCAGATTAATTAACGTCTCATATGAGGTATAAGAAAACACCCCGGCATTAATTACATTAACATTTGTAAAGCCCATTTTATGAAGCCTTTCCTCCAGTAAATCGGGGTAACTAAATTTGTAATCTTCCACTTTAGAGGTATAAGTTGTAGAACCTCCCACACAAATTATCCGGTATTCCTCTTTGGGTTTTGGAAGCAATATTTCATCGCCCCTAATGCCTAGGCTATTGTGCTTGTTTTTGCCCTTTTTATAATTGGGTGTTGGAATATAACCCAGGTAGCGGTGCATGCTCGCATAGGACTCCGACTCTCTTTTTTTTCGTTGCTCTACAGAAGCATACTTGTAGAAATTATCTTGGTCAGCTAAATGCTCTATATAAATAAAAGCAACGAATTCAAGCAAGCACAGGCTCAGAACTAAACTGAATACAACGATAGAAAAATTGACAAAGTATTTTTGCATCAGCAAACTCAATTGTTATTAATAAAACTTTATCCCTCTATTTTTAAACTGCTCACCAATCTGTGTGCCCTTAAACTTTCTCTCACTTACTTTAATCTCTACTACTTTTAAATCACCGGCAAACTCATTAAACTCCCCTTCAGCCAATACTCCAGTTTTATCAACAGCTAAGGAACAACCTACCATCTTTTTTCCTTCATAAGGTCCACCAACAATGTAACCCACGCTTGTTGTGTTCAAAATAACTAGTTCATGAATACTGCTCAAAACCGATAATGGTCGAATCCATTTATTTTCATAGGGGTTATCTAACTCAGTAATACTATAGTCAACCGTCCATGATGAAGGTGATAGAATAATTTGGGCGCCCATTTGTGCTAAGGTATGCCCTATATTCAACGATTCGAGGTAATTATCGGCACAAACATTTAATCCTATTTTCCCAAAAGGAGTATCCACTACATTTAAGGTATTCCCTACTTCATAAAAAGGAAACTCTACTTCGAGCAAATTGATTTTATGGTGCTTTAAAATGATTTCGCCTTTATCATTAATTAAGATGGCCGTATTGTATCGCTTGGTCTCACTTACTCTCTCGGTTAATCCCAAACAAATATAGATTTCAAGTTCTTTGGCTTTTTGGCAAAACAACTCACTAAAAGGGCCCGGTATGGGTTGAGCATGTTCAATGGAGCGTGGATGTGTCCATGCAAAATCTATGGTTTCAGGCAACAAAACTAAATCACATCCTTCTACTTTAGCCTGTTCGATATATTTAAACGCACGATCAAAGTTTCTTTGAGGCTCACCCCCTTCTACTAATATTTGTGCCATTCCAACCTTCATCTATCCGCTATTTTGTAAAATCTAATAATTTAAAGTCTTTATTTTCATAAGCTACTCTATGGTTTGTCTGCTTAGATGCTAGAACCACTGCATACTGAAAATTAAACTCTTCCTGCAATTCTAAAAAATCTTCATCTGAAAGCTTATTATAGTTCGGCATGGTAACTTTAATATGATTAAATCCTTCCTCTTCTCCTTTATTGTAAACTGCATTCATTCTATACCACCATTCCTCAAGACCTTTATCATTCATGGGCATTCCATAGCCGTCAACTACAAGTGCACGATTGGCCAATATTCTCAATCTGCCTTGTCTGGGCATAACGAGCAAAAGGCTTTCTTCATCGGTATTCGCTTTAATGTAATTCGCTATACCTACTTCTGAATTGGATTCAGAGTTGGAGAAAAAGTCGGGTCTAAATCGCTTGGAAAGTGCTTTGTCAAATCGCTCATTTAAATGCTTAGCTGGAAGGTCGGTCATGTTTATGATGATGCCTATACCCAACAACAAAACGGCAATTTTGAAAAACTTAAATCTTCTGCAGTATAGCCATAGCAAGCAAAAAAACAAAATAAAAGGCTCAAAAAAGCTACGGCTTAAGTCTCCGAAGTATAGGAAAAGTCCAAAGCATAAAAAAGCGACTACTAGGGGAACTTCCTTGTATTTTTTAATCCAAATTTGATAAAGAAACAACAAGGGAGGAATAAAAACGGCTGAAACAATCGTTGCTTTGGTTCTAATGGTATCAGATGATTCTATAATCTTTCCTGCATATAAAGCAAATGCAAGTACTCCATAAAATTTCAAGATTAAAAGAAATCGAAATGGATGCAAGGTAAACATGAAACGTGTTGGCCAAACTTCTGAAAACAGCCAACCTAAAAGGCATAAAACAAAAAGGATTGCAGTATGAATATAGAGACTTGAATATTGATAAAGAGGAGGCTTCACTTCATCTTTCCACTTTTTCCAAGCCAAAAGGGTAGCCAACAAAAAGGAAAGTCCTGTAAATAGCTTTAATGGTGTAAAAAAGTAAGAAGGCAGATAATGTTGAGGAAATCTAGCTTCCATTATTTCAATGAATAAAGCATCAGAAATCTGATAATCGAACGACTGATAATACGGAACCAAATACAGCATTAATGGCAACAAACAGATAATCCCCCCTAGCGCCAACTTCTTAACTAAACTCCAGTTTAATTGCTTGTACCAAATCTGGGTAATTAAAATTTGCAAAAGCAACAGCCCTCCTATTCCGGGACCTGTTAACGGATGGCTAAACGTTGCCAAGCCTGCAAAAAGACCAACAAGAATTGGTCTCTGCTTTATTCCCATCCAAATGGCTAACAAGATCAAAGGCATAATTAAATGCTCTGGAGTAAGTTCTATGCGGAATAATAAATCCCGATTTCCCCATTGAAATGTAGAAATTGTAATGGCTAAAATTGCTGCTATGAGGCCAATTAAGTTATTTTTCTTTGAGAGATCTCTTGCTGTAAAAAAGCTAACTAAAGCTATACCAACATTAGAAAGTAAGGTAAAACTAAAAAATACGATGGGTAAGGAAACAAAATGAGTAAACGAACCCACTATTTTGGCAAAGATAAAATCCTCATTAAACGCTTCACTGACATTGGTATAAAAGTCGTTGGGCAGAAAATTTGAATCTAAATTCCTATAAATTATGGGTAACATGTCAATTTGTATTCCTCCAAAATAGTAGTATTTATAAAAACTTATAAGTACACCAATTAGGACTACAAAACCCACTGATTTATTTAGAGAAATTGCTTTCATCTTGATTCTGAAAGGCAGTAAAAATATTAATTATTAAGACGCTATTTCTCTAAAAGGAAATTGCCAATTACTAAAGCATCGATTCCTGAACCAAAGTAGGCAGAAACTGCATCTTTTGGTGAGTGCACCATCGGTTCTTGATTTCGGTTAAAACTGGTGTTTATACTCATTCCTACGCCAAACTTTTGCTTAAGTTGACTTAGGTATTCATGGTACAAAGGGTTATCACTTTTTCTAACAGTCTGAATTCTTGCGGTTTCATTCACGTGACTTATTGCGGGATTAAGAGCAGGCTCTTTCACTTTGTAATTGATTGTCATGTATGGAGATTGCTTTTGATTACCAATAAAGTGGTTATCAAAATCCTCTTCTAACACACTTGGGCAAAAGGGCCTAAAGCCTTCTCTAAATTTTATTTTCTGATTCAAGATCTGCTTCATCTCTTTTGCCTTAGGGTTCGCTAGTATCGACCTTGCCCCTAAGGCTCTTGGTCCGAATTCATCACGACCTTGAAACCAAGAAACTACTTTATTTTGGGCCACTAAATTGGCCGCTATTTCTGCTACATTCTCTACTTTTTGGAAAGTCAAATTCATTAAATTCAATTGCTCTTGAATTTGATCATTACTGAACTCTGTTCCTAGGTAGTAATTGGGCGTTGGCTTAGGTTTATATCCCATTTCATTGGAAATATACCAAGCGGCACCTAAGCTTATTCCATCATCTCCACTAGCAGGTTGAACAAAAAGTTCATCCACAAAATTGAGGTTTTGTATATAACGATTTACCTCACAGTTGAGCGCGACTCCGCCTGCCATACAAACTTTTCTAATACCTGTTTGCTTGTAAAACTGAGTAATTGTGGTTAAAATGGCTTCACACAAACGCTTTTGTGCAGCTGCTGCTACATCTTTATAATACTGAGTAATGGGTTCAGTGGCAATTCTAGGATTTCCTAAAAGTGAGACCAATCGACTACTGTACGCTGCTTGTTGCCTAGAACCTTGAGGGGCGCCAGCTTTTATCTCTTTTAAAAAACTATTATTCAGCATGAAATTACTCTCCTCGATTCTTAAGACTTCACTTAAGTCTACATTGCTTGCGTCTCCATAAGGAGCTAATCCCATCAACTTATACTCATCCGTATCTCTGGTAAAACCACAAAACTGAGTCATGATAGAATAAAATATTCCTAGGCTGTTTGTCCTATCTTCTTGTTCTATTATTTCAATTTTTCCATCCTTACCAATTGCTTTTTGTAGTGAAATACCATCTCCAGAAGCATCTATACTTAGCACCATAGCTTCATTAAAGCCTGAACCATAATAAGCTGAAGCGGCATGCGCTAAATGATGATAAATTCTAACTATTTTAGGACTATATCCAAAAGCGTATTTTAAATATTCCTCAACTACTTTTTCATAAGCTTCTCCCCATGTGCTGCCATGGGTAGCAACATAAGAAACATCTTTCATCGAGATTTGAGCAAAATCAAGCGCCGCCTTTATACTTAAAAAGGGAAGCTGTCCAGCAGAATGTTTTCTACGATTTAACCTTTCTTCTGCAATGGCGTAAACCACTTCTCCATCTTTTATTAAGGCAGCCGATACATCTTGATAGCCTGCCCTTACTCCTCCGTTTATCCCTAAAATGTACATGCTATTCTCCGCAATTAAAGTATTTGTCGTAAGCTACCTTGGGAATCAGATCTAATCTCGACATGATATAAATAGGCAGCTTGGCCATTCGAATATAGTTATAACTCGTCTTATAATCTCTGAAAGTTTTCGGTGGATGGGCTAAGTAACGATCAAAATCCGCTCTACTTATACCCAATCTTTTAATACACAATTCTATTATGTCGTCTTGTTCAATTTTATAAATACTGTGAGCTCTTTCCAAGGCTACTTGACGATCTAATTGTCTGCTTCTAACCAGTGCCGAATCACTATTCATGTTAAGGTCAATATTAAACTTTAACCTGTGAACATACTTAATCAAACTGTGGTACAAATCATCAAAGTAATGCGCACCTGGATACACCCAATCCAATTCATTTTTTATTATCGTTTCAGCTTCAGCTCTCACATAATTGTGGTAATAGAAAGGAGTTAAGGTTTTAATACCTTTTATAACCGAATAGTAAAACATTTCTTTTATCCCAAGATTAAAATTAGGCTGATCGGGCTTCCAAGGTCTTAACTTTACAGTGCCAAACTTTCTTTGAACATTCCTTAAATAATCTCCATCAAAATATGACCATGATAAGGGTTTTACACCTTCTGTTCGAAAGGATTGTCCAATTAAAATGCAGTTGATTTTTTCTTTATGGGCAACTCCATACAATGAAGATGCAATTCCAATGTCTGTCCCTAAATTAAGATCAGGAGTGGAAGCTTTTAAAAAGGAAATCTTCAAATCTTTTGCTTCTCTCCAATCAGATGTAATGGTTCTTAATTCTACCCCTAACTTCTTTACTGCTTTAAGCATGTTTTCACCAGCAACAGGATTATCAAAACCATCATTAAAATGAACGGCCAAAGGTCTCAACTTCCAATCTTTAACTATTTTATAAATGAGATAAGTACTATCTCTACCGCCACTTATTCCAACAACACAGTCGTATTTTTTATGTTTGTTTTGCTGCTTTAACTTTGTAAAGAACTCTTTTAAATAAGCTTCTCCCCTTTCATCATTGGGAAATAGTTGAGTCATTTTATCGTGTAAATCACAAAAGTTGCAAACGCCCTTGCGATCAAAAGAAATTCCCGGCACAGTTGAATCCTGAACACATCTTGTACAAATGGTCATTTTTAAGTCTGTTTCCCTTCCATTTACAATCACTTTGTTTGACATACCTATTAGTACTTTATGGTTTAATGAAAAGACTTAAAATTCAAAGGCAATTTTACTACTCTATTCTTCATAAAGATTGATTAGGTAGTTTGAGAAGTCAGCAGCATATTTATCCGAGCCTTTTTGGTTCCAATGTCCATCATAGCGCAACCAATGATCATTAAGCTCTTCTTCACTTAACTCATCAAAAACTTGGTAGCCATCAAAATAGTTGAGTTTATACGCATCTGCAAGAATATCCATTTCAGCTTGATGGCTGCTTTTAACTCCTTCTTGCAGAGCCTTAAGCTCCCATATGAATGGTATAGAGGCTAAGATTAATTCTTTTTGATTGCTTTTGCACCAAGAAATCATAGAGTCTAATTGAGTAAAACGCTTATCACCCACTTTCCTTTTTAGCTGATCAATAGAAGCAATGACTTTGGAATCATTGGTTTTACTTTGATGTCTAAGATTCTTAAAAAAAATTTTAGTCTGTCTTTTGAAGGGCCAATCAAACGGTTTAAAAGGCTGGGTTTTAAAATAATCTATCTTTTCATCGGAATACACATTATCAAATGGTTTAATCGCCTTAAAAGCCTTTACATCAATTCGATTGTCAGAAAAGTCTACGGAATCAATTCTACCCATATAGCCATTATTATCAATCAACATCACCATAAAATCGCGATACAAATTATCGGAATAAGGGGCTATAATGATTCCATCAAACTCATAATTTGGAATAATTTCTTTAAACAAAATATTATACCAATTCATAATTCCCCCACCATCAACTCCAAAAGAATATATTTCCAATTTCTCTTTTCCAATTGAATCGTTAATCAACTCTTGCATTCTATCAGGCAAGTTATCTTTCAACATAATCCCGGCAACAAATGAATCACCCAAGATCATCCATCTTTTGGTAGTTGAATCACTTTTTTTATAGCTATAGTCTTGTTTCATAATCCATCCCCTATTATTTGGATGGAATTGGTTATCAAATACCACTTCTCCCATTCTATTCTTAAAATATCGGATGTCTTTATCTAGCCAACGATATCCTCTAACAGGATCAAATTTTGTACTCTTTTTATTAAAGCCAGAAGTATTTAAGTAGGGACTTTTAAAATAGGTAAATGCTTCGCCGAACAAGTAGGCATAAAGCGTAAAACTAATCAGCAATACTATGTTTATACCTGACTTACCAACTCTTGACGTTGCAAAGGCACCTAATGGTAAAAGAACTATTGCAATGGCAAATAAGAAAGAATTTGTTGGATAAGAAAACATCCAACCTAATGCAAGCAGTAGAAATGGGATATATAGAAAAACCCTTAATTGCTGTTTAAATTTACTTTTCATTACAAGGCCAATATTAAGTAAGAAAAGTAGATGTTAAAAAAGCCTTTTCATAATTTGGCCACAATTAAACAATTGGAGCATCGCTAGGTAGTGTATCACACCTACAGATGTGCAATTTTGAAAGTGAATATGACTCAAAAAGCAACTCAAAGTTGGTCTATTATTATTTTGTGCTACAATGAAGCAAATAGCATTAAAAGGGTTGTTACAGAGTCATTAAATGTGCTTGACAAAATTTCTACAAAAGATCGTCAAATCGTAATTGTGAATGATGGAAGTACAGATGATTCGGATGCGATCATTCTGAAATTACAAGAGTTAAATCAAGATATAGTTTACATTAAACATAAAGTGAATAAAGGAATTGGAGCAGCCTTGCATTCTGGCTATCAAAATGCGTGCATGGAGAACGTAGTAATGGTATCGGGAGATGGACAGTTTGACGTTAAAGAGCTAATTCCTTTCAAGCATATTCCAAATGATTCCTATATCTCTTTCTATCGAGCTGAAAATCATCTCTACAATCAGCAGAGGAAGTTACTTTCTTTAGTTAATCGATTGATTAACTATCTATTTCTGGGCTTAAATTTAAAAGATGTAAATTATACCAATGCCTACAAAACAAAACATCTTAAAGGGTTGAACTTGAAAGTGAAAAGCTCTTTAGTTGAATCAGAAATTTGTGCTAAACTTAGCTATCTCGGAAAAACTGCTATTGAAGTGAAGTCAAGCTATCATCAAAATATAAATAGCAAAAGTACAGGGGCGTCTTATAAAATTGTGAAGCAAGCTTTTGTGGATATTCCTAAGTTGATTCTTAGCTACAATCTTTTTAAAAGAAAAGTCAAACAACAAGTAATATCACGTGATTTTAATCATATTGTTTAATTTCTAAGTCTTTAAAAAATGAAGGTTGGTTTAATTGGTTGTGGATACTGGGGCAAAAATTTAATTCGAAATTTCAATTCTTCAGAAAGTTTTCAATTAGTAAAAGTAGCCGATCTTAATCCAATCAGACTAGAAGAAGTAAATGCTTTATATTCAAATCTAAAAACAATTAAAAAGACGGATGAGCTTCTAAACGATCATACCATTGAATTGGTTGTAATCGCAACACCTGTAAATACGCATTATGAATTAACGAAAAAGGCTTTGCTTCATGACAAGCACGTTTTAGTTGAAAAACCCATGACAGAGTCTTATGATGAAGCTCAAGAATTAGTGGCCTTGGCTAAGCAGAAAAACTTACACTTGATTACCGATTACACCTACCTATATTCCGCAGAGGTTAACAAAATCAAAGAATTGATTGAAGTTAAAGAAAACGATTCTATTCAACAAATTTTTTCCTCTAGATTAGGAAACGGTATTATTCGAGAAGATGTAAGTGAAATTTGGGATTTGTCCTCACATGATTTTGCTATAGTCAACTATTTGCTTAATGAAAGACCAGTTTCAGTAAAAGCCACTAAAGTCTCTTTAAATGGCGAGCCAAACAAACCTAAAATCTGCCTTTCAATATTTTACGAAAACAAGATTGAGGTCTATTTTGAATGTTCTTGGTATTCTATGAAAAAGAAACGTTTAATAGAATTTCATGGTACAAACTGGTCTATTCGTTTTGATGATACTTCGCTACAAAATAAGATTGTTGTTGAAGAACGATCGCAAGAAACATTTCCTTCCTATGAAAAAGACGAACCACTAGCCAACTTAGTTTCAGAGCTTTATCAAGTTCTTAAATTCGGCGAAACATCAAAGTCTCCCGCTAGATTTGATCTTGAAATAATAAAAGTTTTAGAAGCTGCACAGTGTTCATTAAATCAAAACGGAAGATTAATTCAGCTTAATCCATTAACTGTTTTGCAGTAATTCATTCAATAATCTCAACAATACCTAGCTTAATCAGTCTTTTTACTATGGCTAACTTCTGAGTATTATTTATGTCGCTATTTAATACTACTGTTTGAAAAGTAGTTTTCTCCAAAATCTCAAGTAGTATATTCTTCAAAATGAAGGGGAAATTAATTTCTTTATCAAGATAGGATAATTTAATAAAGCCTTTTGTATCTCCATCAAGCACATTAAAATTTTTTACTCTTTTAAGAAGGCTTTGATCAGTCAATTGATTCTGATTAATAAAGTCTGAATAAACACTTTCATTTTCAAGCTGGAATTGTGCTTTAAACTTACTTTGTTGCTTTTCCAACTGCTGTTTCCAGTCCATTTCATTCAATAGCTGTTTAAATTCAGTTTCAAACAAGTCTAAATCTATTTCATGTTTAGCATGAGCTTTTTGATTAGAAATTGAGCTTCTAAAAAAAACCTTCATTTTAGCCTCTTCTAGCATAGACTCTAGTAAATGAAAATATTTTATTACGTAAACACCTATTGCTATGTGACAAGATCCCTTGTTCCCAGCAATGGCTTTATGTGCAAATCCTCTTGGTAGATATAACAAATCACCTTGCTTTAGGTCTAGACTTTGTCCTTGATCTTTAAGTAAATGATTCAAGTCGTGATTTTCATGTTTAGATGGCAATTGATCAGATGGAGCAATTGTCCATTTTTTACTACCGTATAGTTGTAAAACAATTACATCATGCAAGTCGTAGTGAGCTTCAAGAGTTTGCGAAAGTGGTGAAGTAAGATAAAGGTTAGCGGATAAAAATGTCCCTAACTCTTGCTTTAATTCTGAGAGAAAGCTTGAAAACTTAGGAGAGTAATTTTGAATTCGATCAACAACAAGTGAACCTTTATTCTCAAACGGATTAACACGCCCTGATGTACTGATAAACTGAAAAAACTTATTAAATATCGAATCAAAGGGAATTGAATCTATCGTACCAATTTTTCCTTTGAGTGAAGGAGACTTGGCAAGATAAATTTGAATTAGGCTATCAATATCAAATTGGTTTATAATGGAATCATAAACATCAGGATTCTTTCTCTTTAGATGTAAAAAGGTCTTTTCATAGTATGTTGTAAAAAACTGATCCTTTGATAATTCTTCGAAAAGTGTAGAATAGCCCATTTTCTATTTTTTACAACAAGCATCATTTTGAGATATTCATCATATCGCAATGCTTGTCTTAGTTTTCAAACTTACCTTAAACTTTTCATTCTATTTTGAGTCGATTTCGGTTGAATATCATAATCTAAACACTCAAAAATAAGATGAATTCTATCTGTTACTCCTTTGTTTGCTACTGCATGACTTAACCCATTATTCACTTCATAAGCTTTTCCTACTTCAAGCTGGTAGCGCTTATTTTCAATAAAAAAATAAGATTTTTCATTTGTCTCTATAGGTACATGAATTTTATGTGGAACATATCCCCTTTCATTTCCATCAATATGGGGAGGAATGAAACTACCTGCGGGCAAATTAGCAAACATAACTTTAGGAAAAACCGGATTTTCATACCCATATGGCGAAACGATATTTGTCATTAAGGGCAGAAGCATCTCCTTCCAATTTTTCCACCTTTTGCCTTCAAGATATTGATAAGGTTCTGTTTTTCGGTTTATAAACCTTAAGGTGAGGTGCTTTACTTGCTTTAATGCTCCTCTACCTTTGTTATAATTTAAGTCAAAATCTTCTTTTTGATTCCAGTCAGAATCAGATAATAATTTAACTTTTTCAGGCAATTGACACAAATCAAATTCCCCTAAATCTCTAATGGAGTCTGTTTTATACAAGTTCTTTTCCAACTTAAAATAGATTTTAAATCAAATGGTAAGCTTACTGAATATTGTTCACTTCAAAACTTTAATTGAAATAAAAAAAGGCGATAAAATTATTTATCGCCTTTCAATAAGTAATAGAAATATTTAATTCCTAGAAGGATAAACTCCTACCAAAGCAATTATATAATTAATTACTCCTACAGGCTGCATATTATTTATGCTTTGTTGACCTCCGGTATTTCCTATGGTAATTGTTCCGGTTACTGAATTATCTTTTAAGGAAACATTTGGATCGACATCACTATCGTAAATATTTGCTGCCCCTAATGAATTACCTGCGGGATTAGAAGAATCCTGCGGATTTCGCGCTGCGTTTAGCGACAAGCTAGCTGTTGCGGAATGATTATGTGACGGTAGATTGTTAATGCTTAAAATGTTATACTCTGTACCGAATCTTTGACCTTGTCGTCTAAATGTTAAGCCTGGGCCTTGTCCCATATGAATAGGTGCTCTCCCCCTTAAATCCGGTAAAGCAAAAGTGGTTCTTCCATCTCCTCCATATATCGTACCTAATAATGAAAACAAGGCAGAATTTGCTGCAATAGGTAAAAGTTGCCCATTACATAAAGCCCAGCCCCTTGGAGCAAAATTTCCGGCAAACATCGAAATGTCACCTAAGTTTGGGTTTGCTGACATAGTTTTATTTTTTTAAGTTAAACTTGATTTCTTTTAATTTCTTGAAGGAAAAATACCTTGTAAAGCAATAATGTAATTTATTACTTCAACTGGTTGGATATTATTAAAAGGTTGTCCACCTCCATTATTTAGAACATTTACCGTTCCTGTTACAGAGCCTGCTTTTAATGTAACATTAGGCTCAATATCACTATCATATATACTAGCTGCTCCTAAAGAATTACCTGCTGGATTTGAAGAATCCTGTGGATTTCGGGCTGCATTTAATTGGAATGTCCCTGATGCTAAATGATTATGACTTGGCATTTGTGCAACAGTCATCACATTCGTCTCTGTTCCAAACCGAGCTCCAAGATTCCTTGGGGTTAAGCCAGGGCCCGTGCCAGCATGTATTGCTGCTCTACCTCTTAAATCAGGCAATGCAAAAGTAGTTCTTCCATCACCACCATAGGT
>CAXFAI010000011.1:0-122926 GCA_964001305.1 uncultured Flavobacteriales bacterium | reverse complement strand
TTTTTTATTTTCCTATTTTTGAGGATTCTACATACGTATTAAAAAATCGGATTGAATTTCAAATTATATTTCTCGGAGTGAAGGTTTATCAAGGGATTGAGCAGTTTAAGTTTGATGGAAAACTAGCCGTTACCACTGGCACATTTGATGGGGTGCATATTGGCCATCGTAAAATTTTGGACCGATTAAATGAAGTAGCTTCTAATTTAAATGGCGAAAGTGCCTTACTTACGTTTTATCCTCATCCTAGAATGGTGCTTCAAGAAGACAGCGATTTGAGATTGTTGACAACCATTGAAGAAAAGATAGAGTTGCTTCAAGAAGCTGGTTTAAATCACTTAATCATACACCCTTTTACAAAAGCATTTTCCAGAACAAGTTCATTAGAATATGTAAGAGATATCTTGGTGAATCAATTAGGAACCGATAAGTTAGTAATCGGATATGACCATCATTTTGGAAGAAATAGAGAAGGCTCATTTGAACATTTGAAAGAGTGCGGGCCTATTTATGGGTTTGAAGTGGAAGAAATTCCTCCTCAAGATATTGATGATGTGAATGTAAGTTCAACAAAAATTAGAGCGGCACTTGCTCAAGGAGATGTAAAAACAGCAAATGCTTACTTGGGAGCTAAATTTCAGTTAAACGGAGTAGTAGTTCAAGGTAATCAACTTGGTAGAAAGTTAGGCTTCCCGACAGCCAATTTAGATTTACAGAACGATTACAAGTTAATTCCTGCAGATGGGGTTTATGCGGTTCAGGTTAAATTGGGAAATAAACACTATAATGGTATGCTCAATATTGGCTTAAGGCCAACTGTTGATGAGAATTCATCACGGAGAAGCATAGAGGTTAATATTTTTGATTTCGATAAAGCGATTTATCAAGAAAGCATTCAACTAAGGCTAGTAGAGCGAATTCGGGAAGAGAAGAAGTTTGAAGACATAGCTGCTTTAAAAGCCGAAATGCAAAATGATAAAGTAAAATGTCAAACTATATTAGCTTAGTATTTCTTTTTCTTACGTTTTTGACAAAAATCTTAGCTCAAGAAAAAGGAGATGTAGATTATGTGTTTACCAATCTTCAAGAAGCTAGTAAAGCTCCGCTTCAAGTTTATCATTTAGATTTAAGCAAACAAAAGCTAAAGGAATTTCCAATCGTTATTTTTTCGTTTTCTAATTTGAAAACACTGGATTTGTCCAAGAACAAAATTTCTTTTCTACCTGCAGAAATTGAGAACTTAGAACTATTGGTAGAACTTGATTTGTCGAATAATAAAATTGGAGTATTGCCTCCACAAATCGGAAAACTTGAATTTTTAGAAAAACTTTATTTAGAAAAGAATGAGTTGCGTGCCTTGCCAGCTGAAATAGGAGAGTTACAGAATCTTATTAATTTGAACTTATGGAGCAATGAGCTAAAAAAAGTCCCTCGAGAAATTGAGAATCTAAGAAAATTAGAAGTTCTCAATCTTCGAGGGATGATTTTTGACCAAATAGAAATTGACAAATTAGATCAGCTGTTGCCCGAAACTAAAATTTTCTATCCAGCAAATTGCAATTGTGGTCCTTAGAACTTTAAGTTTAAACTTAAAAGGTAATTTCTAAATGCTTGAGGGTAGTAGAAGTTTTCAGTAATGGTTTCTCCAACGATATAACTGTATGTATAGCCATTAGAAGAGTACTTTTCACTGAATACATTGTTTACTAGTAAATTGATCGATGCGTTTTTGATGAGTTTGGTTGGTATTTGATAATTTATTCTGAAGTCACTCACCAAATAGGCTTCAAGCTTGCTGTTTGGGTTAGAAGTATTGTCTAAATATTGATCGCCAACATAACGCGCTATAAGAGCAAATTCAACTTGTTTTTTAAACAAATAACTCAATTCTGCACTTGCAATTAACTCAGGTGAAAGTGCAATATCTGTTTTTCCAAGTTTTTCTTCAATAATGTCGTACCCATTCGTGTAATCATAAACCGTATTGGTAAAATCAACGATTTTGTTTTCACTAAATGTGGCATTGGCAGCAAAAGTGAATTCTTTGTTCAATTTTACTGCAGCTTGTAGCTCAATTCCTGCTCTGTAGCTATTGTCAACATTTTGTCTAATTGGGGAGCCTACATCATTTAATTGACCGGTGTTTACCAATTGGTTTTCATAATCCATGAAGTATAAGTTAGCTGCTAACTTGTATCGGTTTGCTTTAAAGTCAATCCCTGCTTCAATATTTGTCATGGTTTCAGCTTTGTTGGCTTCGTTTTTAGGAGTATTCGGGTTTTGATCAATAAAGTCTGCTCGATTTGGTTCTCTATTGCTTATTCCGGCAAATAGATAAGCTTGTAATCTTTCATTGACTTTGTAATTAGCTCCAACTTTCGGATTTATGAATAGAAAGTCTTCTTCTACTTCAAGCATTCTTTGGTCATTGTCAGTTCCTTCTACTTTGTAGTTAATGCTCCTAGCTTGAACATCTGCATAAAGATTCAATTTTTCGTTCGCTTTAAAGTTTGTTTTCAAATAAACATTACCATCTAACTTTTCACCTGTATTAAAATAGTATTCTCTTGTTAAGAAACTATTAGAAGCAAATTGAGACCAAATGATTCTTCCAAAATGATCGCCATCGTAATTGTTTAAGCCACCGCCTAAGGTAAAGTCAAGCTTTTTGTTGGCCTTATAATTAATCGAATAGGTGAATCCATAGAAATCATTATCCAACCATCTTCTTCTTACCAAATTACTGCTGTTTATGGTATCAAATCCTGTTATTACAGGGTCTAAATTGTAATCGCTTAAATCTTCATCAAATTTTAGCTCTTCATAGTAACCTTCACCTTTTGTGTAGTGTAAAGAAAGGTTTGCAATGACTTTCTTTGAAAACTCATGAGAAAAGTGCAATTGATAATGATCTTGATTATAGTTGTCTACTTGATTTTCATACAAATAATAATTGTACGTTCTTCCAGAATTAAGCAAGTTTGAAACTCTGAAATCATCTAATCCCTCATTGGAAGCATGTGTATTCATGTCTTCAATATTTCCATTAATGCGAGACTCAGGTGTTCCATACCAAGATTGGTAGGTTCTTTCTTTTCCACCAAAAGTGATTGCTTTGATAATGGTTTTTTCCCCATAATAGGCACCTGATAAATAATACGATTTTAGGTTAGAACTTGCGCGATCAATGTATCCGTCAGAATTTAGTTGAGATAAACGACTTTCAAATTGGAATCGATTGTTGATTAGGCCAGAACCTACTTTGACTGTGTGCTTTCTCGTGTTAAATGAACCTACTGAATTGTTGATTTCAGCGTATGCATCTTTCTCAATTCCTGTAGTTTCCATATTGATGGTAGCTCCAAATGCACCTGCACCATTCGTAGAAGTCCCGATACCTCTTTGTATTTGAATGCTTTCTAAAGAAGAAGCAAGGTCGGGCATGTTTACCCAAAATACACCATGTGATTCTGCATCATTTAACGGCACACCATTAATGGTTACATTTATTCGGCTCCCATCGCTACCTCTAATTCGAATGCCTGTATAGCCAATTCCTGCCCCTGCATCTGAGGTAGTTACTACAGAAGGAGTTTGCTGAAGTAAGTAAGGAATGTCTTGTCCTAAGTTGTTTTTTTCGATTTCTTCCTTACTAACATTTGTTGCTGTAGCTGGAGCGTCTTCACCAACTCGAGTTGCATTTATGATTACTTCGTCCGTTTGATAAGACTTGGCATTCAACAAGATTTCATTTGTTGTTTTTAATTCTTGAGAAGAAATGGTATCGGTTTGATATCCAATGTAGGAAATAACAACTGAAACGGTTTCTTCAAGTCCATTAAAACTAAATTGACCATTTTCATTGGTTGAAGTAGCTCGATAGGAATTAAGAACTTTTAAAGTAGCTCCTATCAAAGGTTCTTTGCTTTCTGCGTCTAAAACAGTTCCGTTAATAGAGGTTTGTGCTTGTAGCACAATTAGCCCTAAAAAAATAAGGCATGTTGTAAATAGAGTTTTCATTACAAGTTTTTCAAATTGAATTAATATATCGAAAAACTTGGGGTTATTTTTCTTAAAAAAATTACCTTTTAGAATAGCCTAGCTAGCATTGGCTATTTCTTTCCCTTCGACCGCATTACCGGCATCAGGTTCAACGGGTATAATCTCAGCCTTTACGGCACCCCAAAAGAGACAATACAAAATTATTAGATAAAAATGGATTCTAAAATAGAAAGTGCAGAATTTAATCGTTTTTCATCTCGTCCTTCTACAATCCTAAATGGAGTTTCATTGACTTTCAATTCATGTAGGTACATTTCAAAGAGATCATTCCTTTCTTCTAAACTCGGATTTTCTCGAAGTGGGTCATTTTCATAAATTAAATCAGGCCTTAAAAGAAGATGTAAGTCGTAGCTTCTTTCTTGATGGAGTTTAGTGATTTCAGGGTCCAAATGTTGGTATTTATACAAACTCCAGATTTTAATAACTACCAAATTAGTATCAAAAAAAACCCAATCGTTAGCTTTCTTTATGGCTTCATCTTCATTCTTAATTTGACCTTTTGCAATTTCAAGTAAATCAGCCCTAGAATACCCTAAACCAACTTCTTCTAAATACACTCTTGAGTATTCTTCTGCGTAGCTGGTATTATAATATTGAGCAAGTTCTTTTGTTAAAACTGATTTTCCACTTGCCTCAGGACCAACGATTGCAATTTTCTTAAGCATGGCTTAATTCTTTTTTCCAAGTAAAATATCCTTTAATGGCTATAATGGTGTAAATTAGAAAAAGAATGGCTGTAAGAAATAAACCTTTTTGGAAATACATAAATAGGGCTATGAAATCTACAACAATCCAAATGAGCCAATTCTCAATGATTTTTTTAACCACTAACCAAGTAGCTATTAAAGAAAATATAGTGGTTATAGCGTCCCAATAAGGTAAGTTGGCATCGCTGAGGTTTTGCGCAATAAAGCCTAAACTGAAACTTACCGTAAGGCCTATAAAAATAATAGTGAGGAATTCTTTGTTATCAAACTTGATAATTTGCTGTGAAGCTGAGTTTTTGCCCCATGCAAACCAGCCATAAAAGCTCATGGCTACATAGTATGCATTGATAAAGCTATCAAAATAGTATTTTAAGTCAGTTGCAATGTAAATGTAAATGGAAGAGCTAACTAGTCCAAACAAAAAACAAATGCGATTGCCTTTTGCCGCAAAATACACATAAATTAAAGCTGTTGAAACTCCAATTATTTCTAACCAAGAATAGTGTTGGCCTTCATTTAAAATTGAAGAAAGAAAATCATTCATGGCTTTTACACGCTCATTGATTCTCGAGCGGCTATCAAGGCTTCTGCAAAATCAGGGTCTTTTTCAAAAGCATTGCCAATTACAACCATGTCGGCACCAGCTTGATAGGCTGTATTTAGTTTTTCTACCGAGTTAATACCTCCACCTATAATAATAGGTTTGCTAGTGTAGCTACTTACTTTTTCAATCATTTCCGCAGGTATTGGGTTTTTGGCCCCGCTTCCACCATCTAAATAAATTAAGTTCATGCCTAAATATTCTCCAGCAAGTGCAGTACTAGCCGCAATTTCTGCTTTATTTGCAGGAATTGGGTTTGAATTACTCATATAAGAAGCCGTTGTTGCAGCTCCTGAGTCAATTAGCAAATAAGCTGTAGAGATTGGCTCTAATTGAGTTTTTCTAATATAGGGTGCAGCAATTACTTGTTTGCCAATCAACATCTCTGGATTTCTGCTTGAAAGCAATGAGAGAAATAAAATACCATCGGCTTCCTTAGAAATTTGATTTGAACTTCCTGGAAAAATAACAATTGGGATTCTAGTGAGTGACTTTAGTGTTGAAACCGTTTTATCTAAATCTCCATCAGTTAATAAACTACCTCCAACTAAAAATAAATCAGCATGAAGCTTTTCGGCATAGCTAGAAATCTTCTCAAGATATTTAGCATTTGCTTTATCTGGATCAATTAATATCGCAAGCTGCTTTTTTCCTTGCAGCTTCTTTGATACAATGCTATTTAGAATGGTTGTTTCCAAGTCAATAGATTAAGTGCAATATTAAGAATTCACAACATAAGCTAACACATAGTCTTCAATCAATTCAATATTTAAATTGAATTTTTTGTCAAAATTATTAGCAACAACTCTTCCACTTGCAGCGCCTTTCATAGAATTAAAGTCTAAAGAAGTAACTTCGATATTTGGTTTTAAAAAGATGTCATCCTTGCCATACATCTTAAATAAAGCTTCTTTAATAGACCAAGCAATTGTTAATTGTGTAATGTCATTTTGGTCGATTAATTCATATTCATGTTGATTCAAAAACTTGTCCTTGATTCGTAAAATCTTTGGACTTATTTTTTGAATGTCGACCGCAGTTTCATGTTTTTGATTTAAGGAACATGCTATTCTATTCACAGAATGAGAAATAGAAATATGCAAATCTAGGTTCGTTAAAAATGGTTTGCCATATTTATTGTATTCAATGTCTTGAAAGTTAGGGGTTAACTCATTTAACATATATCTAACACTTAGCCACTCAATCTTTCGTTTTTGGTTTTTAAATTTATTAAATGACGTATCATCTAGCTTTTTTTGTTGAAAAAAGGAAAACAATTCTTTTTCAAGATTGTAATCTACAAGTGCAAATGCAATTGTCTGAATAGGAGATATATTGCGTTGAACGATTTTTAGCATTATTCAATTATTAATCAACTTATTGTCTTTTAGATTAATTGGTACTTTTGCAGTCCAAAATTAAAAATATAACATGAGTACATCAGTAGAATACTTACCTTATAAGGTTAAAGATATTTCCCTAGCCGATTGGGGAAGAAGAGAAATAAAGCTAGCTGAAGCTGAAATGCCTGGATTAATGGCTTTAAGAGAAGAATATGGTGCAGAGAAACCATTAAAAGGAGCTAGAATAGCCGGTTGTCTTCATATGACTATTCAGACTGCCGTATTAATTGAAACTTTAGTAGAATTAGGTGCAGATGTTACCTGGTCTTCTTGTAATATATTTTCAACTCAGGATCATGCTGCAGCGGCAATCGCTGCTGCTGGAATTCCAGTTTACGCATGGAAAGGAATGACTGATGAAGAGTTTGACTGGTGTATTGAACAAACTTTGTTTTTTGGAGAAGATCGAACTCCATTAAATATGATTTTGGATGATGGTGGAGACTTGACAAATATGGTTTTTGACAAGTACCCTGAATTAGTTGATAATATTAAAGGGCTTTCAGAAGAAACGACAACAGGAGTTCACAGGCTTTATGAAAGAGAGCGTAATGGTACTTTAGTAATGCCTGCAATTAATGTGAATGATTCTGTTACAAAGTCAAAATTTGACAATAAATATGGTTGTAAAGAATCATTGGTTGATGCAATTCGCAGAGCAACCGATGTTATGATAGCAGGAAAAGTTGCAGTTGTAGCGGGTTACGGAGATGTAGGAAAAGGTTCTGCACAATCATTGAGTGGTGCAGGTGCAAGAGTTATTGTTACTGAAGTAGATCCAATTTGTGCTCTTCAAGCTGCTATGGATGGCTTTGAAGTAAAGAAAATGATTAATGCTGTTGAAGAGGTGGATATCGTAGTGACCGCAACTGGGAATAAGGATATCATTTCAAAGGAACACTTCCTAAAAATGAAAGACAAAACAATCGTTTGTAATATTGGCCATTTTGATAATGAGATTGATGTTGCTTACCTAGAGAAGGAGCATGGTTCTTCTAAAGAAGAGATCAAGCCTCAAGTAGATAAGTATACAATTAATGGAAAGGATATCATTTTACTTGCTCAAGGTAGATTGGTGAATTTAGGTTGTGCTACAGGCCATCCTTCTTTTGTAATGTCTAATTCATTTACAAATCAAACGTTGGCTCAAATTGAACTTTGGTTAAGAAGTGATCAATACGAAAACAAAGTATATACTTTACCTAAGCATTTAGATGAAAAGGTAGCAGCCTTACATTTAGAAAAAATTGGAGTAGAGCTAGAAGAGCTTAGACCAGATCAAGCAGAATATATTGGTGTGAAGGTTGAAGGACCTTACAAGCCAGAATATTACAGATACTAATTTTAGTATTCTATAGAGCAAAAAGGGAAGTCGTACAGACTTCCCTTTTTTTAATTGGTTACATATAATATGTTGCCGTCAAAGCTAGTGTTGTATTGCTTTAAGCTTTGAACTGCTGGTGGGTTAGTAACGGAGCCGTCTGTTAATATAAATGTAGAACCACAGCAATCATCAGAAGCAGTGATGTTGTTAGCATCAACTGAAACAAGTGCACAAGTGCTAGAAGGGTCAAAGGTGCAATGCCTGTCAAACGCCAAAATAGTTTCGTTTGAAGCCCGATAAAGAATAATGCCTCTTGAGCCCCCTGAAACATAAACCCATCCGCCATTATTCTGCAAGTCAAGGTAAGCAGGGTCGTTTACGGCTAAAGTGAAATTGACTTCAACTAATGGAATGTTGTTGTTTTGAGTGTCATCTTTACAAGCGTAAAACCAAACAAGAAATAAACCTACAAGTATTTGATAAATATATTTTCGACTCTTAATCAATTCATTTACTTTAGCCAGCAAAGGTAATTACAATCAAATGTTAACATAATGCAAAAAAAAATAATCTCCTTGGGCATCATTTTATTTTCTATGGGTGTCTTTGGGATAGAAGCGAATGCACAATCTGCTAAAAAAGTTGAGAAGACGGTTGAAAAAAGAAAACAACAGTTAGAAAACCAGAGTGAAGATAAAAAGGCAGAGCAAGAAGCTGAAATGGAAGCTGCCCGACAAAGGCACATCGATTTACAAACCAAAGAAGTTAAAAAGAGAATGAAACGAAGTAAAAAAAAGGCCAAAAAGTACAATGAAAGAAAGAAAGGATTCTTTTTGTCAAGATGGTTTAACTAAGGTTAATTCCGTGATAAATAACAGGTTAATGGGGTGAAATTAAGTGGGTGTTAAGGATTGTTATTTTTTTTATTAATTGTATATCTTTACGCTCCTGTAGTTTTACGACGATAGTTAAGAACATAAAACATCTATTATGCTTAGAAAGTTACTCTTTACGCTAGTAATAGCGATAAGTTCAGTTATGTCTTTAAATGCCCAAGTTGGACAAGGTTCTATTAAAGGGGTTATTACAGATAGTGATACTGGTGAGCCAATTCCATTTGCGAATGTTACCTTGATGAATGGCTCGGATCAAGTCATAGGAACAACGACCGATTTTGATGGAAAGTATACCTTAAAACCAATTCCTCCGGGAACATACGATTTGCAAATATCATATGTTGGTTATCAAACAAAACGAATTGCTGGAATTACAGTAAGTTCCGATAAGATTACAAAGCAAAATGTTAAATTGTCCTCAGGTATTGAGTTAGAAGCTGTAGAGATTATAGAATATAAAAAGCCTTTGATTGAATTAGATAAAACTACTTCTGAAGAGACTAAAACTCGTGAAGAAATCGAAAGAATGGCTGTACGTTCAGCGGTAGATGTTGCAAAAACAGCTGGTAATGGTGTTGTTTCAAGAGACGATGGAACTGATGATATGAATATGAGAGGTGGCCGTAGTTCTAATAATGTCGTATTTATAGATGGTATAAAAATCAATGGAGGTTCTACTGCACTTCCTAAAAGTGCCATTGAAGAAGTTACCGTTAAAACAGGTGGTTTGTCAGCTCAATATGGAGATGTTACTGGTGGTGTTACTTCTATTACTACAAGAGGAGCATTAAAAGAGTATTTTGGTAACGTAGAAGTTTTAACTTCTGGATTTAAGGCCTCAGAAGGCAATGTGGTTGGATTAGATAATTTTGGCTACAACCTATTTGGATTTAGTGCAGGTGGTCCAATCATTACAAAGAAAGATGAAAATGGAAAAATTAAGGATGCCCCACTTGGCTTTTTAGTAACCGGGGAGTATCGAACAATTTTAAATCCAAGACCTTCAGCTGTTCAGCTTTATAAGCCAACAGATGCTGCACAAGATGAAATTCATGCCGATCCATTGTTTACAGATGGGGTTAATCCAGGGGTGTTTAAGAAAGCTGAATTTTTAACAGAAGAGGATTTTGAAGAGATTGATTATCAACGAAATGTAGCTGCAAAAAGAGCTGTTTTGAATGGAAAGTTTGATATCAAAGTAAACGAGTTAGCGGCATTAGCTGTAGGAGGAACATTTGATAGAGCAGTTTCTAATCAAGATGTTAGAAGTCAAAGAGGTGCTTTTCAACTCTACAATTATGCAAATAATCCACAGCAAATTACTAATGATGTAAGAGCCTATGTTAGGTATACTCAGCGTTTTGCCAATGCGGAAGTAAAAGAAGGTGAGGAAGATAACTCTTTGGTAAAAAATGCTTTCTTCTCTTTACAAGCGGATTTTTCTAGAAGAACTTTCGTTTACCAAGATGAGAATCACGAAGATAATTTCTTCAATTATGGTTATGTTGGAAAATTTGAAGCAGTAACTGAGCCATCATACAGCTTTGAGACAAATAATGGTAGAGGTATTTTGTTAGACGATGGGAGGTATTACATTGGCGACTTCTTGACTGCCTTTAATAGTCCAATTGCATACAACTACACACCAGGAAACGTAAATCCATTATTAGCAAACTATACAAGTAGTTTTTATAAGTATAGAGATCAATTTCCTGAATTTTATGACACTAGAGAAGATGTTGAAGGTTTTGGAGGTTTGGTAAATGGTAGTACAATTCCTAATAATGTATATAACCTTTGGTCGCATCCAGGAAGTGTTATTGATTTTTATCAGAAATCAGAGCGAGATCAATATCGTTTAAGTGGAATGGGGTCTGCTGATATTGGAGACCATGCAATAATGTTAGGATTTGAATATGAGCAAAGAGTAAGTAGTGTTTATTCACTTCAACCAATGGGACTTTGGCAACTAGGAAGAGGTACTGTAAATAATCATATTTCAGAAATTGACTCATCTAACTATACAATTGTTCAAGCTTCTTCATATCCTGAAATTACTTTTGAAAGAGCTTATGCTGGTAATGCAAGAACTTATTTCGCTTATAATATGCGAAGAGCTTTAGGCCTTGATCCAAACGGGACAGATTTTATTGATTTTGATTCCTATGATCCTAGCGTATACAAAATGGAATACTTTGCAGCTGAGCAATTAATTAACCCTGCTAATAATGTGAACCTGCAATATAGAGGTTATGATTATTTAGGTAATAAGTATTCAGATCAGCCAAGTTTAGATGATTTCTTCAACGAAGTAAATGAATTGGGTTATAAGACAAGACCTGTAGCGGCTTATCAACCAATTTACATTGCAGGTTTCATAGAAGATAAGTTTGCATTTAATGACCTTGTTTTTAGATTAGGTTTAAGATTAGATCGATTTGATGCAAACCAACCTGTTTTAAAAGATCAACTGTCCTTTTTCCCTACAAGAGATGTGGCATATGCAAAAGGTCAAGGTTTGAGCAATGTTCCAAGTAATATTGGTGATGACTATGTAGTTTATGTTTCTGATATAGAAAACCCCAATGCAGAAGAGGTTGTTGGCTATAGAGATCCTGAGACAAACACGTTTTATAACTCTAGTGGAGAGGAGCTAAATGATCCGACTATTCTGCAAGCAGGAAGTTCAATTGCACCATGGTTAGAAAATCCATCAGCTAGAAATACAGTAGATGATATGGATGCAACTTCATTCGAAGATTATGAGCCACAATATACTTTAATGCCACGTATTTCTTTCTCTTTCCCCATTTCAGATGAGGCTACTTTCTTTGCTAATTACGATATATTAGCGCAAAGACCAACGAGTAACGTTGCATTGGACCCAATTGATATTATTTATATCCAAAACCACAATAGGTTATTGTCAAATCCAAGCTTAAAGCCAACTAAAACCATTAGTTATGAACTTGGGTTTAAACAAAAGCTAACAAACAGTTCCGCTTTAACTTTGTCTGCTTTTTATCGTGAGCAAAGAGATGAAATCCAAGTAGTGCGCATGGTTGGAGCATTTCCTGAGGACTACTTGACTTATTCAAATCAAGATTTTGGTACAGTAAAAGGGTTTACAATAAACTATGATTTGAGAAGAGTTAAGAACGTGATGTTACGAATAAACTATACACTTCAATTTGCAGAAGGTACAGGCTCTGGTGCAACAAGTTCATTTAACTTAGTAAATTCTGGGCAACCAAACCTTAGAACAATCTTCCCATATAGCTATGATCAGAGACATCAAATTAGTGCAACAATTGATTATAGATTTGCTAGAGGAAGTAGATATAATGGACCAAAAGTGGGTGGCAAGAATATTCTTGAAGATGCAGGCTTGAATTTAACCTTTATTGCAGGTTCAGGTTCTCCTTATACTGCTAGATCAGGTGCAAATAATAGTGAAAATATTGGAGGAGGTCAATTCCGTGCTCCTGTTGTTGGAGATGTAAATGGCTCTAGATTACCATGGGCACTGAGAGTAAACGCTAGAGTAGACAAAAACTTTACAATTAAATGGGGAGAAGCTAATGAGGCAAATAAGGAGTCATGGGAGAATGGTAAAAAGACTTCTAACTTAAACGTATATGTTCAAGTGTTAAACTTATTAGATCGAGACAATGTTCAAGGAGTTTACGCTTATACTGGTAATGCAGATGATGATGGTTACTTAACATCTTTGGCATTCCAAGACCAAATTCGTCAACAAAATAATGAACAGTCTTTTAGAGATCACTATGAAATGAGATTACAGAATATGTATAATTATGAATTACCAAGGAGAATAAGACTTGGTGTTACGTTAAGTTTCTAAGCTGAAAGAATTAATAGAAAGATTATGAAATTAAGAGCAAGTATTGTATTTAGTTTTTTGATGTTGACACATTTAGCTTATTCGGCTAAAGGGCCAGATGCAGTCAAAAAGGATGAAAATAGAAATGTAAACAGACCTACATTAGCAGCTGGCTGTTCTCCATCTAGTAGAATAACTTACTTGGAGTATAACAACGTTAGAACTCGTGTTGAAACAGGCGGTTTGTGGTGGCAAGATCGTCCTAACAATCGAGCAGATTATGAAGTTCCGAAAGGATCAAACTCTTTTGCCATTTATGCTGGAGGTCTTTGGCTTGGTGGAACAGATGTGAATGGTCAGTTAAAAGCCGCTGCAACACGTTATGGCCCTGGAAGCCCTAATGGTGGTATTGATTATTGGACTGGTCCGCTGGATACAACCGGTACAGCTGAGATTGATGCAACAACCTGTGATGAGTGGGACCGATTTTTTGAAATTGAGAAGCAAGATGTTCTACAATTTGTATTATATCGTAGAGCGTTAGAGGCAGGAACAGCTGCTGAAGATTTTCCAGATTATCAAGTGCCTTCAATAATTGAAGAATGGCCAGCAAATGGAGATATAGCTAAAGGTCAAGCCAATAAATTAGCTCCTTATGTAGATGTGAATGGTGATGGCTTCTATGACCATAATGATGGAGATTATCCTTATTATGATTTGGGAACTGGGTTTAATACGGCAATTCCTGATAGTTTGTTAAATAGCAATGGTCAAGTGGATTGTCGTGCTAGGAGATCAAGTAGAAGCGAAAGTGCTACAAGACCTCTATTTGGGGATAAGACATACTGGTGGATTTTTAATGATAAAGGTAACTTGCATACGGAAACAAGTGCTCCCTCAGTAGGTATGGAAATTCACGCACAAGCATTTGCTTTTGCAACCAATGATGAAGTTAATGATATGACATTCTACAATTTTGAGTTGATAAATCGTTCCACATTTACACTTACGGATACCTATTTTGCTAATTATGTAGATTCTGATTTAGGTGATGCTAGAGATGATTATGTAGGATGTGATGTAGGAAGGGGTTTTGGCTATTGCTATAACGGAGATGATTTAGATGAAGATTTTAATGGTCAGACTGGTTATGGTGCTACTCCTGCTGTAATTGGTATTGATTTCTTTGAAGGACCTTATCAAGATGCTGATGGAATCAACAACCAAGTAGGAATTTTACCTGGTCAAGCTTTGAATGGATTGGGTTACTTTGATCCAACTGATCCGGAACCGGATGCTATTATCGATAATGAACGATTTGGTATGAGAAGGTTTGTTTATTATAATATTGGTGGTGGTCAAAATGGAGATCCTTCTTTGGCAATTCACTTTTACAACTATATGAGAGGTATATGGCAGAATGGTCAACCCATGAGACATGGTGGAGATGGATTGAATTCAAATGGTGTAGAGAATATTCCAACTGCATTTATGTTTCCTGGAGATAGTGATCCTTTGCATTGGGGAACAACTGATGAAAATGGAATTACAACTGTTCCTAATAATACGAATTGGACCGAAGCAAATCCTGGTGGTGGTTCACCAAACGCACCTGGAGATAGAAGATTTCTTCAATCTGCAGGACCATTTACCCTTGAACCTGGAAATGTGAATGATATTACAGTTGGTGTAGTATTTGGTCAAGCAGAGTCTGGAGGACGTTTTGCATCCTTAGATAAGGCAATTACTGCGGACGATAAAGCGCAGGCATTATTTGATAATTGTTTCCAAGTATTGGATGGTCCAGATGCTCCAGAATTAACGATTCAGGAATTAGATCAAGAATTAATTCTTTACTTAAGTAATAGTGAGTTATCTAATAATTTTAACGAATTATATGAGGAAACAGACCCAAACATTGTTACTCCAGATACATTGTTGAATATGAATCCTCCTCAGTTTTATGATAACAAGTATAGATTTCAAGGATATCAAATTTATCAGTTAAAGAGCGCGGATATATCAGTATCTCAATTGGATGATATCTCGGTTGCTAGATTAGCTTTTCAATGTGATATCAAAGATGATGTAACAACTCTAATCAATTTTACTTTTGATGAGAGTTTAGGTGCAAACTTTCCTATAAAGAAAGTTGAAGGGAGCAATGAAGGAATTGTACATAGCTTTAGGGTTACTGAAGATCTTTTTGCACAAGGAAATTCTCAATTAGTTAACTATAAGACTTACTATTACATTGCAGTGGCTTATGCATACAATGAATTTAAGCCTTATGTTCAAGATCAAGCACCTGATTTGGCAAACCCTTTTGCCGGTGCGTATGATGGACAAAAAGTACCCTATTTAGCAAGTAGAAAGACGGCTGATGGAGGATCTGTTGCTTCTGTAGCAGCCATTCCTCATAGCATTACACCAGAGCAGAATGGTACCGTAGTTAATTCAAATTATGGTGACTTGATTGGCATTACAAGGCTTCAAGGACAAGGTAATGGTAATAATGGACTTGAGCTTACAGATGCAACTTTGAACCGTTTGATGGAAGAAAAGAATTGGGAAGATGAGAACTCTTATATAGATGCTTTGGATTATAAGCTAGGAGCAGGTCCTTTAACCGTAAAAGTGGTTGACCCATTAAATGTGGTTGATGGCAAGTTCTATTTTAAAATGTTAGATGAAAAGCGTAATGGAAATGTAGTTGTAACTGATACGGCTAATTGGATGATATGGAGAGAGGGTGGTGATACAGTTTACTCAACCAATACCATAAAGACAAGAACTGAGCAGCTATTATTTGACCCAAATTGGGGATTGTCGATTTTGGTTGAACAAACTCGTAACCCAGGTTTGGATAGAACAAATAATAATGGGTTTATTTCATCTAGAGTAGAGTATTCTGATCCGACTAAGCCTTGGTTATCAGGTGTACCAGATGGTGATGGAGGAAATCCTTATAACTGGATCCTTTCTGGATCTGCTAGTGGAACCCAAGCGGAGTATGGAGACAGAACCTTAAATGGAGATTTAATTGATCCAAATGAAGATTTTGAGAATATTTTGGAAGGAACTATATCTCCTTATGCTTTGGTTGGTTTTGGAACAGGAAGTTCAACTTCAGGCTTACTTATCAATAAACCTGGTTTTAATCTTTCAGCCGTGCAAAATTCAAGATTACAGTATTTAAACTCTTTTGTACTTGTATTTACAAAAGATAAGTCAAAATGGTCAAGATGTCCTGTTATTGAGCTACAAGAAATTTCCGGAAGAACCATTGCGAATGACAACAAATACGAAAAACGTTCATTGGGGTCTGTTGATAAGGATGGAAATATGTGGCAGCCAGGAGATCCTGTTGATTTAACAGACCCGGAAAGTCCATCTTATATAGACTCAACCGGTATGGGATGGTTCCCTGGTTACGCCATTAATATGGAAACTGGTGAAAGAATGAATATCGCTTTTGGAGAAGATAGCTGGTTTGGAGTTGATAATGGAGCTGATATGATATGGAATCCAACAGACAGATTAACATCTGGATCAGATGGAAGCTTAGTTTGGGGTGGAAAGCACGTTATTTATTTATTCAGAAAGACCCTAGATGTCGAGCCAGTTCCAACGATTCCTGGTCTACCAACAAAAATGCCCGAGTACGATAGTGGTGAAATGTTAAAAGAGATGCTAAATAGTAATATTGGAATTATTCCAGGTTATGCATGGAGAGCATGTTCTTGGGTAGCATATCCAATGTTAGCTGAAAATCAAACATTATTGTCTACAGATGCTAAGGTTTATGTAAAAGTTGCTAAGCCTTATGATGTTAAATATTCAGATTTATATGACACAACTATTGTAAATGGAGCAATCCAAGTTGATTCTTCACTAATGAACGAAGGTAGACCGGTTTATGCTTTTGAAACAAGAGGTAAAGCAACTGTTAAAAATAATACTACAGTGCTTGAAGACGCCCTAGGAGAGATTAATATTGTTCCAAATCCGTATTATGCAATTTCGGATTATGAAACTAGTGCGATAGATAATAGAGTTAAACTGATAAATCTTCCAGAGAATTGTCAGATTAAGATTTATAATATGTCAGGAACTCTTATAAGAGAGTACAGTAAAGCAGATCCTTTAAATTATTTAGATTGGGATTTATCAAACCAAGTAGGTATTCCTATTTCAAGTGGTGTTTATATCGTGCATATAGATGTTCCAGGTGTTGGTGAGAAAATTTTGAAATGGTTCGGTGTAATGAGACCGGTAGACCTTAATAATTTCTAAAACTTAGTTTCATGAAAAGAATACATTTAAGTTTATTATTTATACTTTCAATTGCTACTTCTTTAGCTTTTGCAGGTAATGAAGACAGGGCAGGTGAAGCAGGAGCATCCGAATTGTTAATCAACCCTTGGGCAAGAAGCTCAGGTTGGGGAGGTGCAAATACTGCAGGTTCCATGGGTGTAGAATCAATGCATTTAAATATTGCAGGACTTGCCTATGCACAAGGTACCCAAGTCAATTTTTCTAATACAAGTTGGTTAAGTGGAACTGATATTAGTATTAATGCTGTAGGATTAGCTCAAAGAATGGGTGAGTCAGGTGGTGTATTAGGAATTTCAATTATGTCAATGAGTTTTGGGGATTTAGAAGTAACTGATATTAATAATCCTGATGGAGGACTTGGAACATTTAGACCAAACTATTTTAATTTGGGTACTGCTTATTCCAAAAATTTCTCGGAAACGATTAGTGGTGGTATCTTGGTAAAATTGGTTTCTCAATCGATTGCTAATGTAAGAGCTAGTGGTGTTGCTATAGATGCAGGGGTTAATTATGTAACCGGTGATAATGACCAATTAAAGTTTGGTATTGCTTTGAGAAATGTTGGACCCACAATGCAATATAGTGGAAACGGCCTTTCTGAAAGATATGAAGATCCTGCAACTGAAAAGCAATTGACGATTAGCCAAAGGTCAAATGATTTTGAACTACCATCTTTATTAAATATCGGTTTGACTTATGACTTTTATCTTATGCAGAATGAAGAAAGTGATGAATTGTCAGAACACAGATTAACAGCAGCGGGTAGTTTTACATCAAACTCATTTACAAAAGATCAATTTAGGTTAGGCGCTGAGTATGCTTTTAGAGAAATGTTCATGTTAAGAGCAGGCTATGTTTATGAATCAGATGTTCAAGATGAAGAAGAGACAAATACTGCTTCTGCAGGACCAACATTTGGTGCTACAATAGAAGTACCAGTAGGTGAGTCAGGATCAACATTTGGTATTGATTATTCTTATAGAACAACAAGAACTTTCAATGGAACACACTCAATAGGAGTAGCGCTAAATTTCTAAGATTAAATAAAATACATACATTTGATAAAGAGAATCTCGTAATCGGGATTCTCTTTTTTAAGTTATAAAGTAGACTATTATGGGACAGATAAGTTATTTTACAGAAGAGGGATTAAATAAGCTAAAAGAAGAATTAAAGCATTTGCGAACTGTAGAGCGACCTTCTATTTCGCAACAAATTGCAGAAGCTAGAGATAAAGGAGACCTTTCTGAAAATGCCGAATATGACGCAGCAAAAGAAGCTCAAGGTTTATTAGAATTGAAAATCAGCAAACTCGAAACGTTAATCGCTAATGCCAGAGTGGTTGATGAATCTGAATTAGATACCTCAAAAGTTTTGATACTTTCTAAAGTAAAGATTAAGAATGTAGCGAATGGTACTACGATGGAATATACCATTGTATCTGAAAAAGAAGCTGATATTAAACAAAAACGAATATCAGTTGAGTCACCAATTGCTAAAGGATTGTTAGGGAAGAAAGTCGGAGATGTTGCGGAGGTTCAAGTGCCTTCTGGGAAAATGAAATTTGAGATTGTAGAAATTAGCCGATAATGAGTACCATTTTTAGCAAAATAGTATCTGGTGAAATTCCCGCCCATAGAATTGAAGAGAACGACCAATTCTTGGCATTTTTAGATATAAGTCCTTTGGCTAAAGGTCATACTTTAGTTATTCCAAAAAAAGAAACTGACTATATTTTTGATATTGAAGATGAAGAATACAGGGCATTATGGCAATTTGCAAAAGGAGTGGCAAGTAAACTCAAAAGCAAAATAGACTGTGAACGAATTGGTGTAGCTGTAATTGGTCTAGAAGTAGCGCATGCTCATATTCATTTGGTGCCAATAAATAACGTTCAAGACATCAATTTCGCACGACCTAAATTGGATTTAAGTCAAGAACAGTTAGCCGAAATTGCAGCAAATATTAATGCTTAGGCCTTCCGATCGGGGTTTTGCTTTAAAAAGGAATCCCAAGAGCCATAACTTTTGGAAGAAGTTTCAATTCTAGAACCTTGATAATAATGACAGATTGCTACGGCCAATCCATCAGTAGCATCTAAAAATTTAGGTGTAGATTCATGCGGGACAATTGATTTTACCATAGCTGCAACTTGTTCTTTTGATGCTGCTCCTTTACCTGTAATGGCTTTTTTAATCTTCTTAGGCATATATTCAGTAACCGGAACTTCACGAACTAATGAGGCAGCCATCGCCACACCTTGTGCTCTTCCCAGTTTTAACATCGATTGAGCATTTTTTCCATAAAAGGGAGCTTCGATGGCCATTTCATCCACCTTAAACTCATCGATTAGACTTAAGGTTCGCTCAAAAATTTTCTTAAGTCGAAAGCTGTGGTCACCTAATTTAGTTAAATGAATGGCACCCATAGAAAGTAAAGAAATATCTTTGTTCTTCACCGTTATCAGACCATAACCCATTATATTCGTACCGGGGTCTATGCCTAAAATAATTTTGTCTGCTTCTTCAATCTGTCTATTCATTGCGAAAAACAAAGCTATATAAATTAAGTAACACCATAATCGGTTTGTCAGTAGGCATATTCGCTTGTTGGTATTTGGTTTACCTTTTTCAAGAGAAATCTAGTCAATTTGATTTGAAAGATATTTTGAACGGGGTATCTCAGTCCCCAGCGTATTTCTTATTTGCCATTTTCTTAATGCCAGTAAATTGGTTCATTGAAACTCATAAATGGCGACGACTTGTGGTAAAGCTCAGTCCTATTTCTATTACTCAAAGTATTTGGACTATTTTGTTTGGGATAAGTTTAAGCTTATTAACGCCTAATAGAATGGGAGAATTGGGAGGACGATTACTACATATATCCAAAGGAAATAAATTGAAAGTTTTGTATGCAAATACCATATGCTCAGTTTCTCAGTTGCTTATTACTTTATTAGCAGCAGTGTTTATTTTTCCATTTTTTACATTCGTTGAACTGGAGATTAGATTTGAATTCAAAGTCTTATTCAGTTTGTTGATATCCATACTGTTACTTTATATTTATTTTTCTTCTTCCTTAATCAAGAAAATATTTTCTAAACTAAATGATAGATTTCAATTTAGTGCTTTAGAGAACTTAATTCGTTTTTCAGCTATAACTAGACTAGAAACCTTACTGCTTAGTGCTTTGCGTTATTTGGTTTTTCTTATACAATTTTCTTTTCTTTTCATGTTGTTTGATTCGAGCATTCCGTTTTACGATTCGCTATTGGCAAGTATTTCAATATTTTTTGTTGCAACAGCCATTCCAACCGCATGGATTTCAGACTTACCAGTTAGAACATCGGTTGCATTTATTGTTTTAGAATATATGGGATATTCAGGCTTAGCAGGCTTAATCAGTTCCGTTATTCTATGGTGTATCAATTTGTTAATTCCAGCTCTTGTTGGCTTAGTTGGCTTTAAGAAGGTTAATTGGATGAGTCTACAAAATCTTTATCGTTTTGACTAGCATTTTATTATTTCTATTGCTTCCTTACATGATAGTGATTGTTCAATGGATATTTGCATTGCGTCAAAAGAAGACTTTTGATGTTAAAAAGCATCTGAATGAAAAAGTAAGCATTGTTGTTCCTTTTCGGAACGAAGAGAAAAATATAAAGAACCTGATTCTTTCACTTACCTCACAAAGCTTTCCGAAAGAGCTGTTTGAAATTATTTTAATCGATGACCATTCAGGAGACCAAAGTGTAGCATTGATTCAATCTTTGCTTGAAAAGGAAAGTAATCTACGCCTATTAAAATTAGAGGAGCAAACAGGAAAAAAAGCTGCCATACGTCTTGGAATTGAAAAATCTCAATCAGACCTGATTATCACAACCGATGCGGATTGTGTTCATGATCCAAATTGGCTTAATCTAATGGTCAATTCATTTTTAAATGAGAAGCCAATGTTATTATGTGCTGCTGTTAAATTTTCAACTTTGGATAAAGATTGGAAAAAAGTGTTTAATCTAGAACAAGCGGCACTAATGGCTGCCACAGCTGGAAGTATAAAAAGTGGAAATGCATTTATGTGCAATGGTGCCAATCTAATGTTTCCAAAGGCATTATACCTTGAATTAAAAGATGAGGAGTTAAAAACCAATTTGGCTTCAGGTGATGATGTCTTTTTACTTCATGCTCTTAAGCAAAAATTTGGCAAGGAATCGAATATTTCATTTTTAACAGCTAAAGAAGCTATTGTTAGTACTCCATTTCCAAGTTCGTGGAAAGAGTTTTTAAATCAAAAAATAAGATGGGCACAAAAAGGAAAATATTATAAGGATAAATCAGCAAGGCTTTATGGTTTAAGTATTCTCTTGGCAAATTTGAGTTTGTTTATTTCCTTTTTTGCCGTTTTCTTTAACCAAATGTCATTTGGACAATTCGCTTTTATCTTTGGTCTTAAATGCTTGCTAGATTTTCTATTATTAAGACAAATACAGTCATGGTATCCAATTAAAAATGCAATTGTAAATGTTACTTTACTCTCTTTTCTTTATCCTTTCTACACAGTGGGTATAGCTTTGTTATCTTTACTTTACCGTCCGGTTTGGAAAGGACGAAAAATTTAGTTGCCTTAGTCTTTTATGAAGCAGGATTCGCCAACATATTTAGCATGGAAAAAGTTAAAAGCAAACCCTTTAGCAGTAGCGGGCCTGTCATGCATTTTTGTTTTTTTACTTGTAGCTATATTAGGGCCAATTCTGCGGCCAGATTCTAGTCCTAAAGCCAATCAGCAGCACTTAGAAATTGCAAGAAAACATCCTGGCTTTCAACAAAAAATGTTGGTGCTCCCAGCATTGAATGCAGCTAGGGATCAATCTTTTTTTAATTGGTGGTTGTATGGAAAAGAAGCAAGTCAAAGAGAGATTCCAATCTACGATTATAAATTCGAGGAAGATCAAATTACTGTTGAACGATATACAGGAAGTAAACCCAATGAAGGCGAATGGCTCAGTTTTGACAAGAACCTTTGGCTAGATGCAGGATTTGAATTTACTGAATCGAAAATCGTTCAGGAAAGAACTTATTGGCTTGGTACGGACCGATATGGACGAGATTTATTAAGTCGTTTAATGGCTGGTACATGGATTTCTTTCACCGTAGGATTTATTGCCATTTTAATCAGTTTAGTTATTGGCATCAGTTTAGGAATGTTGGCCGCTTATTATAAAGGAAAACTAGACGAATTTGTAATGTGGTTCATTAATGTGGTTTGGTCTATTCCTACGCTATTGTTGGTAATTGCCATTACTTTGGCTTTAGGAAAAGGCTTTTGGCAAGTATTTGTCGCTGTTGGTTTAACCATGTGGGTTGAAGTTGCGAGGGTGGTTAGAGGTCAAGTTATGAGCGTTAGAGAAATGGAATTTGTGGAAGCTGGGAAGTCGCTTGGGTTTAAAGATTTTCGAATTATGCTAAAGCATATCTTACCCAATATTACTGGCCCAATAATTGTCATTTCTGCTTCCAATTTTGCAGCCGCTATACTCATTGAGGCCGGACTTAGCTTTTTGGGTTTAGGAGCTCAACCTCCACAAGCCACTTGGGGAAAAATGATTAGCGAACACAAGGGATATATTATTACTGGAGATGCCTACTTGGCCATTCTACCAGGAATTGCCATTTGTTTGCTAGTACTTTCTTTCGTTTTACTAGGAAACGGATTGAGAGATGCTTTTGACACCAAAGGCATGAAAGGAGTAAATCTCTAACTAAGCACTAAAAAATCAGCAAAGCAGAAAGATAGATTAAGCCTCCGGCTAACATTAAAACTAAAGTGTAGGGTAAAATGTCCTTAGCTTTTAATTGGGTAATTCCTAACAAAGGCAAAGCCCAAAAAGGTTGAAGCATATTGGTTAATTGATCGCCGTATGCCAAAGCCAGAATGCTTTTGGGTAAATCGATGCCTAAACTTTGAGAAGCTTGCACAATGATTGGGCCTTGAACCGCCCACTGTCCGCCACCACTAGGGACAAAAATGTTTACAATTCCTGCGCTAATCATTGTGAAAATGGGGAATGTATTTTCATTTGAAATTTGGACAAAAAAGGCTGAAAATTCATGAACCAAACCTGAGCTCTTCATCATGCCCATTATGCCAAAGTAAAATGGAAATTGAATTAAAATTCCTGCTGCACCGCCAATGGCCTCATTTACTGCTTTAAGAAAATGGTTAAAGTTTCCGTGCAATAGAATACCTAGACCAAGAAGTAAAAAGTTTAAATAATTGGGTGTTATAAACGAAAAACTACTTGAGTTCTCAGTTATAAAAGCTTTGTATAAGGCAAAGCCAATGATAACTAATCCTAAAATGCTCGATAGAACTTTGGAATTATCCAATCGCTCTGCTCCAACAATGGCAGTGGTTTTTTCAATTTTATCATTTTTAATGAACTCAGGTAATGGAGAGTTTTTACTCTTTTTACCTATGAAGTACAACAGTAGCGGAAGTAGCAGGACAACCATGAAACTACTATAAACATTCATGCTTGAGAAAACTGTTTCAGAAAATGAAATTTGATTAGGAAGTAAAAGCAGCTGTTCATCCGCAATAATTCCCTTCATCATATCTTTTAAATGGCCTGCTTCTGCAACTTTTGCAAGTGAGGAACCACTAATGCCGCCATGCCATACCATTAAACCAGAATAGCCTGCTGCGCCAATCAGCGGGTAATTTAGTTTCATTCCTTTTTCTCTCGCTTCTTCAGCCACTTTACGTGCGAAAATGGCTCCAAAAATCAAGCCTAGGCCCCAATTAAACAAAGCGACAAGTAGGGTTAACAAACAGACCCAAAATGCAGCACTTGCAGTATTTTGGGTATAAGTCAGCATCTTTCGAATTACTTTAGTAGCTAGTAGACTTAAGGCTAAAACATGACCCAATACTAAGATGAGCATCATTTGCATGGCAAATACCATCAGTCCTTTTTGCCACAAACCTTCTTCCCAATAAGAAAGAATCTCTAGGGCATGCCCACCAATGCTATCAGCATTGCCTTCTGTAAAAAACAATGTAATCGTAAAGGTTACCAAGCTTAGTAAAATGGCAATGGTAAACGGACTAGGTAAAAGGTATTGGAATAATTTGGCGTATCGTTCTGTAAATTTCATAGTCAAAAGTGAGCCTAAAGATAGCCTTAATGAGAGTGAATTTATAATTTAGAGTTTTCAGAAATACAACAGCATGCAAGCGGAAGAAGCCAAGAAGAAAATGGAAGTCCTAACAGAGGAATTGAGAACGCATAATCACAAATATTATGTAGAAGACAATCCCAGCATTAGTGATTATGAATTTGATATGAAGTTGAAGGAACTTCAAGAGCTTGAAGCTGCTTACCCTCAATTTGCAGATGATCATTCACCCACAAAAAGAGTAGGTGGCGAAATCACTAAAAACTTTGAAACGGTTAAGCATAAATATCCGATGCTGTCTTTGTCAAATAGCTACAGCAAAGAAGAATTAATTGATTTTGACGAACGTGTGCAAAAGTTGGCTGGAAAGAAAGTAAGCTATACCTGTGAGTTAAAATACGATGGGGTAGCCATAGGGATTTCGTATAAAAATGGAAAAATTGAAAGGGCTGTAACGCGTGGAGATGGAACCCAAGGGGATGATATTACAGCCAATGTAAAAACCATTCGTTCGGTGCCTTTGCAGTTGCGTGGAGATTACCCTGAAGAATTTGAAATTCGGGGTGAGATTTTTTATCCCTTATCAATTTTTCAGGCATTAAATGAAAAGCGAGAAGCTGCAGGAGAAGATCGTTTGGCGAACCCTAGAAATGCGGCTTCAGGTACATTAAAAATGCAAGATTCTGCTATTGTTGCTGAACGGCAATTGGATTGTTACTTGTATTACGTTTTGGGAGAAAAATTGCCTTTTGATGGTCATTTAGAGAATTTACAAGCTGCAGCAAGTTGGGGCTTTAAAGCTCCTTCTAAAGAAAAGAAGCTAATTGCTTCTGCCAATAACATTGACGAAGTTTTTGAATTTATTGAATATTGGGATAAAAAGCGAAGCGAACTAAATTTCGAGATTGATGGTATTGTGGTGAAGGTAAATGACTATCATTTACAAGAAGAGTTAGGATTTACCGCTAAAAGTCCACGGTGGGCAATTGCCTATAAATTTAAAGCAGAGCGGGTAGAAACCAAACTGAATGAGATAACTTATCAAGTAGGGAGAACAGGAGCCATTACTCCTGTAGCCAACTTGGAGCCTGTTCAATTGGCCGGCACAACAGTAAAAAGAGCATCACTACACAATGCCGACCAAATTGCGAAGCTTGATATTCGAGAAGGAGACACTGTTCAGGTAGAAAAAGGAGGAGAAATCATACCAAAGGTGGTAGGCGTTAACTTGGAATTAAGACCAAAAGATTCAAATGCAACTCAATACGCTACTGTTTGTCCAGAGTGTGGTACAAGCTTAATCCGAATTGAAGGAGAGGCACAACATTACTGTCCCAATGTCTGGGGCTGTCCGCCTCAAATCAAAGGAAAAATGGCCCACTTTATTAGTCGAAAGGCGATGGATATTGAAGGATTAGGTGAAGAAACAGTAGAGCAATTGTATGAGGCAGGTTTGATTCAGACCATTGCAGATATTTATTTCTTAAAAAAAGAAGATTTACTTCCATTGGAACGGATGGCCGAGAAGTCGGTAAACAACTTGATTGAAGGCGTTGAAAAATCAAAGGAAATCCCTTTCCAACGAGTGCTTTTTGCTATTGGTATTCGATACGTGGGTGAAACCGTTGCTAAAAAGTTAGCCAAGCACTTTAAAAGTATGCAAGCAATCAGACAAGCTAGCTTTGAGGAATTGGTTGAGGTAGATGAAATCGGTGATAAAATTGCAGCAAGTATATTAGCCTTCTTTGAAGAAGAAAGAAATCGAGAATTAGTGGATACCTTGACCAGTATTGGTTTGCAGATGGAAATGGCGGAAGAAGAATCTACGCTTAAATCGGCTAGTTTAAATGGGATGACTTTCGTGGTTTCTGGTGTTTTTCAGCAATTTTCAAGAAATGAATTAAAACAAGCCATTGAAGATCATGGGGGTAAGAATGTGGGCAGTATTTCAGCGAAAACTGATTATTTGATTGCAGGTGATAAAATGGGCCCTGCTAAAAAAGAGAAGGCTGAAAAATTAGGGGTTAAAATGATTTCGGAAGAGGAATTTGCAGCTATGATTGATGAGTCCACTGAAAACCAAGGCCGTCTGTTTTAAGCTCTCCTGTATCCAGTAGAAAATCAATCACTTTAATAATTTGCTTTTCCTTATAACCTTTAATTTGCGAAATAATATTGGTTAAGGAAATCGGTTCTGAATCAATAATTGCATGCATTTGTTTTTTAATTTCTTCAAACTCCAAATCGTTTAATTCTAGTTTGTTTCTTTCAAGGCAAACATCACAAACACCGCAACGGTAGCTGTCATTCTCTCCAAAGTATGAGAGTAGAATTTGACTTCTACATCGATTGTGACTCTCCGAGTAATGCAATACAGCTTCTAGCTTTTTAAAGGCTACTTGTTTACGTTCTAAATAATTTTTCTTAGAAATTCTTAGGGCCTCTTGTTCAAGTCTAGGTGTAGTTAATGTAATCTTCGGCAGGCTACTTTGAGCTTCATAATCTATTAATTCGAGCTTTTGTAAGTTTTTGAGTTTAGTAATTAGCTGTTGTGTATTTAACTTGAGATTTTTTGCCAATACCTGTTCATTAATCTTAACAAAGCCATCGAATAGTCCACCGTAACTGCGAAGCAAACCCTTTATAAATGAGTCGTATGTTGGATTTTCAACTTGAAACTTATACAAGTCACTTTTATTGACAGAAATATGAATTCTTGAAGGGTTAGAAAAGTTTTCGGAAAGGACTAGATACCCTTCTTTTTCAAGAAAATGTAAACTGTGATAGGCTTCTATCGGATGCATGGAGTAGCGCTCGGCAAATTCAGCAATATTGAAATCAAAACTTTGATTCTCGCCACTGCCAATAGGAAGTTGAAGGAAATTTCCCAAACACTGATAAACTTTTTTAATGGTTTTAATTTCAGGAAATGACTGTTCAATTTGTTTCTTTAAATCATTTCCCATGGAGGGTGTCATCAATAAAACCGCATAAGCTTTTTTGCCATCTCTACCGCCCCTTCCTGCTTCCTGAAAATAAGCTTCTAAGGATTCAGGTAAATCCAAATGAATTACAAATCGAACATCTGCTTTGTCAATGCCCATTCCAAAAGCATTTGTTGCCACTACTACTTGAATTCGATTATTAATCCAAGCTTCTTGTTTTTCATTTCTTTGACTGTGATTTAAACCTGCATGATAATAGTCTGCCGAAATCCCATTTTCACTTAAAAAGAGGGTGACTTCCTTGCATTTTTTTCTTCGATTTACATAAACAATACCACTACCTTTAACGCCTGAAATTACTTTTAACATGCGTTTGTATTGATCTTCTTCATGAAGAACCACATAGGCTAGATTTTTCCGTTCAAAGCTTTTTTGGATTACATGCTTCGCCTTAAACAAAAGTTTTTCTTGAATGTCTTCCACTACATTTGGTGTTGCAGTGGCGGTTAAAGCTAAAAAAGGAGCATGAGGTAACAATTCTCTTAGGTGAGCAATGTTTAAATAAGATGGCCTAAAATCATAACCCCATTGCGAAATACAATGGGCTTCGTCAACGGCAATCAGATTTACATTCATTTTTTTCAAGCGAGCTTGAAAAAGTTCCGTCTCAAGTCGCTCTGGTGAAACATATAAAAACTTAAAATCCCCGTAAGCGGCATTGTCTAAAGCAATATCAATCTCTTTTCGGCTCAATGCAGAACTAATGGCCAAGGCTTTAATTCCTCTTTTCTGCAAATTATCAACTTGATCTTGCATAAGGGCAATTAAAGGAGAAATTACAATACATATTCCTTCTTTGGCTAGGGCAGGCACTTGAAAACAAATGGATTTTCCTCCTCCAGTAGGCAGTAATGCCAAAGTGTCTTTTCCTTCAAGAGCTGAAAGAATAATGTCTTCTTGCTTTTCCCTGAAAGAAGAATAGCCCCAGTATTGAAGTAAAATTTGGTGGATCTGATCAACTGCCATCTAAATATAAAGGTAGCGGTTAAACCGAAATTCCAAATACTTATTGAAAACTAATTTTAGTTCGTGCTTTCATCAACCGTTTTACGAAAAACATATCTGGTAATAAAAATGCCTTTACCGTCCCCATTTCCTGAGTCACTTTCGACTCCGCTTACAACTGTAAATAGCTCCCATCCTTCAGCCGCCATTTCCGTAAGCATCGCTGAAATCATGGCGTCGTTTGATGCAATGTTTTGAAAGTTTAAACCAACTCCACTGTAAAAGTTCAACAATTTAGTTTCGGTGAAATTGTCAATTTTTAATTCTTTTCTTTTCACCTTTCCTTGACTAGTCTTCTTGCCATCTGTTCGTTCAGTTGCAAATTCTTCAACTTCTACATCTTCATTTTCTTCAATAATACGTGAACGTCCAAGTCCCATGGGAACTATAGATTCTACAGTTGTTATTATTTTATACTGCTGATTTTGTGCACTTGCTGAAGAAGTGATAATGAAGCTAAAAAATAGAGCTAGACTCAGGCTAATAATTGGATTTTTCATTGTTCTTGGTTGATTGATTTTTTGATGAATATCAAAAGTCGTGCAAAAGCATGAAATCAGTAGAATTAAAATTGGAAAAATTAACTTTGGGCACTCATGATTACACAAGAACAAATAAAAGGTCTGGCCACTAGAGTGGAAGCTTTAAAAGGATATTTAAACATTGAAGATTTAAAGATTGAAATTGACCAAGAGGAACAACGTACACATTTGCCTGAATTTTGGGATAATCCCAAAGAAGCGGAAGTTATTTTAAGACAGATTAGAAATAAAAAAATTTGGACAGATGGGTATGACCAAGTAAAAGGCTTGGTAGATGACCTTGAAGTGTTATATGATTTTTACAAAGAAGAAGGGGCAACGGAAGCTGAGGTTATGCAAGCTTTTGAAAAGGCTGAAGAAGGAGTAGAGGATTTGGAGTTTAAAAATATGCTAAGTGCAGAAGAAGACTCTCTAAATGCCGTCTTACAAATTACTGCTGGAGCAGGTGGAACAGAAAGTTGTGACTGGGCTTCAATGCTGATGAGAATGTATTTGATGTGGGGAGAAAAAAATGGCATGAACATCAAAGAGCTAGATCACCAAGAAGGCGATGTTGCGGGAATAAAAACAGTAACCCTTGAATTTGAAGGGGAGTTTGCCTTTGGTTACTTAAAGGGTGAAAATGGAGTACATCGTTTGGTTCGTATTTCTCCATTTGATTCAAACGCCAAACGTCATACCTCTTTTGCTTCGGTTTATGTTTATCCTTTGGTTGACGATAGCATAGAAATTGAAGTTAACCCTGCGGATATTAGTTGGGATACTTTCCGTTCAGGAGGTGCTGGTGGTCAGAATGTAAACAAGGTAGAAACTGGAGTTCGTTTGCATCACAAGCCTAGTGGGATTGTCATTGATAACACCGAGTCTCGTTCGCAATTAGCTAATAAAGAAAAAGCAATGCAACTATTAAAATCTCAATTGTTTGAGATTGAAATGCGAAAGCGAGAGGAAAAACGTGCAGAAATTGAAGCCGATAAAAAGAAAATAGAATGGGGTTCTCAAATTAGAAACTACGTGATGCATCCTTATAAAATGGTAAAAGATGTGAGAACCAATCATGAATCTTCCAATGTGGATGATGTGATGAATGGAGGTTTGGATGAGTTTATAAAAGCATTTTTGATGGAGTACGGCTCAGGAACCAATAAGAAACACCAATAAAACTTTAAATATAGAATGAAAATTTACCACAACCCGCGTTGTACAAAAAGCAGAGAAACGCTTGCTATTCTTAAAGAAGAAGGCAAAGACGTTGAAATTGTAGAATACTTGAAAGAAGTTCCGACAGCTGAGGAATTGAAACAATTGTTAGCCAAGTTAAATATGCAAGCAGAAGAATTGTTAAGAAAAGGAGAGGCTGTTTACAAAGAGAAATTCAAAGGAAAAGCGTTTTCTCCGGAAGAATGGATTGAAATTATGATTGAAAATCCAAAATTAATCGAACGACCAATTGTAGTAAATGGAAATAAGGCTGTTATTGGAAGACCTCCGGAAAGAGTGAAAGAGCTTTTTTAAGCTGCTTCTTCTGTTTCTTCTTTAGAATGCTTGCCACCTTTCAATTTTTCAACTACATACATGGTAATCGAATAAGGTAGGGCAAAAGCAGATAAGAAAATCAACACCCAAAATGCCAAAGAAAAAATGGCTAAAAACAATAAAAAACCTGCTGTAAACATAGCTTTGAATAAAATTTCTCTGCAATTTTACGCATAAATTACCGCAAATAACGAATCAAAAAATAAAATCTAATTCACATGGAGTACAGAATTGAAAAAGATAGTTTGGGAGATGTTCAAGTTCCTGCCGAAAAATACTGGGGAGCACAAACAGAGCGCTCTAGAAATAACTTTAAAATTGGCGATAGCAAGCAGCAAATGCCTTTAGAAATTGTACGAGGTTTTGCCTACTTAAAAAAAGCAGCTGCCTACACCAATGCGGAATTAGGTGTTTTACCAACTGAAAAGAGAGATTTAATTGGTCAAGTTTGCGATGAAATATTAGCAGGTAAATTGGACGATCAATTTCCATTGGTGGTTTGGCAAACTGGTTCAGGTACCCAATCAAATATGAATACCAATGAAGTAATTGCAAACCGAGCTCATGTATTGCAAGGCAATAAGTTAGGAGAAGGAGAGCGCTTTATCCATCCGAATGACGATGTGAATAAGTCTCAATCTTCAAACGATACTTTTCCAACCGGAATGCACATTGCTTGCTACAAAATGGTGGTTGAAACGACTATACCCGGAGTAGAAAAATTACGCGATACTTTAAAAGCCAAGTCAGAGGCTTTTATGAATGTGGTAAAAATTGGTAGAACCCATTTGATGGATGCTACACCACTTACGGTTGGTCAAGAGCTTTCAGGATATGTGTCGCAATTAGACCATGGTTTAAAAGCCTTGAGAAACACTTTAGATCACCTTTCTGAGATTGCTTTAGGAGGCACTGCCGTAGGAACAGGAATTAATACGCCTGAAGGTTATGCAAATAAAGTTGCTGATTACATTGCTGAATTTACTGGCTTGCCTTTTAAATCGGCTGAGAACAAATTTGAAGCATTGGCGGCACATGATGCCATTGTTGAAACGCATGGAGCTTTAAAGCAATTGGCTGTTAGCTTAATGAAAATTGGCAACGATATTCGTTTGTTGGCTTCAGGACCACGTTGTGGCATTGGAGAATTAAACATTCCTGCCAATGAGCCTGGTTCTTCAATTATGCCAGGAAAAGTTAATCCAACTCAAGCTGAGGCGATAACCATGGTATGTGCTCAAGTAATTGGTAATGACATGGCTGTGGCTGCAGGTGGTATGAATGGTCACTTTGAGTTAAACGTTTTCAAACCCATGATGGCGAAAAATTTATTAGAATCAGCGCGTTTAATCGGTGATGCCTGTGTTTCTTTCAATGATAATTGTGCGGTAGGAATCGAGCCAAACGAAAAGAACATTAAAGAGAATTTGAATAATTCTTTAATGTTGGTGACGGCACTGAATACACACATTGGCTACGATAAAGCTTCAAAAATTGCTAAAACGGCTCATGAAAATGGGACAACTCTGAAAGAAGAAGCAGTAAACTTGGGTTACTTAACCGAAGATCAATTTGATGAATGGGTAGATCCTATGAAAATGATTGGTACTTTGAAGTAAAAATTAATACTGAAAATAGCTTAACTTAATCCCGCTAAATGCGGGATTTTTTATGCGATCAATTGTTATTTTGTTACTTATTTTCAGTTTTAGTTGTGGTCAAAAGTTTGTGCCAATCAAAGAGTATGAATTAAAAATTGAAAAACAGAATTCACCAACAACAAATAGTTTACGTGGAATCTCTGTTGTTGATTCAAACATCGTTTGGTTGAGTGGAGCCAATGGAACCATTTTGCAAACTAAAAATGGGGGAAAGGGATGGAAGTTAATTTCTGCTCCCGATCAAGATTCGCTTGACTTTAGAGATGTGCATGCATTTTCAGCAGAAGAAGCAATAGTTGTAAGTGCTGGTTTTCCTTCTCGAGTCTACAAAACAAAAAATGCTGGAGAAACTTGGATTTTGGTTCATGAAAACAAGGATTCAACAGCATTTATGAATTCAGTTCATTTTAAAAATAAAAAACAAGGAATCATATTTGGCGATCGACTAGGAGATTGCCATTTAATTTTACAAACCTTAGATGCTGGTCAAAGTTGGAAGCGTATAAGCTGTGATAATATGCCCAAGCCACTTAATTTGGAGAATGGCTTTGCGGCCTCTGGTTCTTGCATTACCACATCAAGAAAAGGAAGTTATGTCATTGGTTTGGGAGGAGAGAAGAGTCGTGTATTTACTTCACCGAAAGGAAATGTTTGGCAAGCCAACAATACCAATTTTGGGGGAGGTAAGTCGAGTCGAGGAATCTATTCGATTGCGCAAGGAGGCACTTCTATTATTGCGGTTGGTGGTGACTATGCCAAAGTAGATTCTAGCTATCAAGTAGTCATTTCTAAAGACCAAGGAAAAAGTTGGACCAAGGGTGGAGAAGTTCACGGTTATCGGTCAATTGTAACTTATTCTTCTTTTTTAAAGTTGTGGTTAGCAGCAGGAACCAATGGTATTGAGCTTTCTGCAGATGATGGGCTAAGTTGGTCTAAAAGAAGTGATGTGAATATAAATACGGCTCAATTTTCTCCCAATTCTTCAACTTTATGGGCAGCAGGTTCAAAAGGGGAAATTTATCGCATTTCATTTATTAAACCATAATTCGCTCTTTTTCTTCTAAAGATGTAACTTAGTCGAGCTATTCAAAAGGCAGCAAAACGATGAAGTTCATTACAAAGACATATCTGATGTTGTTGGTTTCCACCTTCACTTTTTTTGGCTTGTCTGCTATCCAAAGTTTGTCTTATTTCACAAACTTATTAGGTGAACAGCGAATTACAATCAATGTGGCTACCCAGGAAGAGGAAAACGAAACCTCGAACAATGAAGTGAAAGAAGTTAAAGAGGCTTTTGAAAAACAAGCTGAGAACTTCTTAGAAATACAATATAGCGCTAGGCATTTAACGGCTTTTCATAGGTATTATCAAAAATGGGATTTTGATTTTATAGAAGTGGCTACCCCTCCTCCAGAGTACATTGCTTAAATATTCATCAAATTATTAATTACTTTTTTCATTTAGTCCTTAATACAAAAATTGAGGACAAAACATTTTAAGCAATGGATTTATTTAAAAATCTAAAAAATGACTTACCAGCGAGTATAGTTGTATTTTTTGTTGCAATTCCGCTTTGTTTAGGAATTGCATTAGCAAGTGGAGCACCACTTTTTTCTGGTTTAATAGCCGGTATTGTTGGAGGAATTGTAGTGGGGATATTTAGTGGATCCGCTTTAGGAGTGAGTGGCCCCGCTGCTGGACTAGCCGTTATTGTATTGAATGCCATTCAAGATTTAGGAGCCTATGAAACCTTTTTATTGGCCGTTATGATTGGCGGTTTATTACAGATTATTTTAGGTGTTTTAAGAGCAGGAATAATCGGCTACTATTTTCCGTCATCTGTGATTAAAGGAATGCTAAGTGGTATTGGAATCATTATTATTTTAAAGCAAATTCCACATGCATTTGGTTACGATGCGGACTATGAAGGTGATTTAGGCTTTTCTCAACCAGATGGGGAAAATACCTTTTCGGAGCTAATTAATATGCTAGATTATATTTCACCTCCTGCCTTATTGGTATCAGTTGTTGCCTTGTTTATTCTCATTTTTTGGGAAAAAGTATTGATGAAGAAAGCAAAGGTTTTTACCATTATTCAAGGGCCAATTGTTGCGGTTGCCTTTGGTATCATCTACCAAATTGTAACTTCCGCTTATTTCCCAGAGTGGGCGATTGAAAAAGGTCATTTGGTGAGTGTACCAGTAGCCGAAAGCATGAGTTCCTTTTTTGGGCAGTTTACCTTGCCAGATTTTAGTCAGCTTGGAAATCCACAGATTTATGTAGTAGCCATTACAATTGCAGTAGTGGCTAGTTTAGAAACTTTATTAAGTGTAGAAGCTACCGATAAGTTAGATCCTAAGAAAAGAGTGACACCAACTAATAGAGAACTATTAGCTCAAGGGGCCGGAAACATGGTTTCTGGCTTAATTGGAGGTTTGCCAGTTACCCAAGTGATTGTACGAAGTTCAGCTAATATTCAATCTGGTGGAAAAACAAAAATGTCGGCTATTATTCATGGCTTTTTATTGCTGTTTAGTGTTATTCTAATTCCTAAGGTGCTCAATTATGTGCCACTTGCCGTATTAGCGAGTGTGCTTTTTGTGGTAGGATTTAAATTAGCTAAACCTAGTTTGTTTCAGAAAATGTATAGCCTTGGGCCAAAACAATTTCTACCTTTTGTTATTACCATTTTGGGTATTGTTTTTACTGATTTGCTAATTGGTATCGGTCTAGGAGTTGGAGTAGCCATGTTTATGATTTTGTTGGATAACTTCCAGAATTCTTTCTTCTTACATAAAAAAGAGAGCGATCAAGGTGGAAATAAAATTCAGATGAAATTGTCTGAAGAAGTTTCATTCCTAAATAAAGCGGCCATTCAGCAAGAGCTAAATAAGATTGAAGCTAATACTGAAGTAGAAATTGACATGACTGATTCAGTAAGAGTAGACTACGATGTACTCGAAATTATTGGCAATTTTAGTAAAACAATTGCCGAAGAAAAGGGCATTAAAGTAACAGTTAAAACAGGAAAAATTAAATACCGAGAAGCGGATTATTAAAGGAGATACTAAACAAATTTCTCTCCTTTATTAAGCTTTATATCTGTAACAAATTCTTTGATTTTTTGCTCATCTTCTTTTTTGCAAACCAACAAAGTGTCATGAGCTTCAACAACGATGTAGTCCTTCAATCCTTGGAGGACTACTAATTTGTCTTTAGGAACACTTACTATGCAATCTTCCGAATCATAGAGCATTACATTTTTACCAACTACAGCATTTCTATGGTCATCATGGTCTAGATGTGTGTAAATAGACCCCCATGTTCCCAAATCTGACCAACCAATGTCTGCGCTTATCACGTAAACATTTTCAGATTTTTCCATAATGCCATAATCTATACTAATACTCTTACAAACAGAATAAATTTGTTCAATGGCTTCCGTTTCATCAGCGGTATGAAATGCATCTTTTTGCTCTTTAAAAAGGCTATCCATTTCTGGGAGTAAATTTTCAAAGGCTTTGTTGATTGAAGCTAAACTCCAAATAAACATGCCAGAATTCCAGCTAAAGTCACCACTTTCTAAAAACTGCTTGGCTAATTCTAAATCGGGTTTTTCAGTAAAGGTTTTTACTTTCTTAATGTCAGCATCGTCGCTATCGTCAAATTGAATGTAACCGTATCCAGTATCCGGTCTACTCGGACTAATTCCAAGGGTTACCAAAGCATCATTTTCAGCCGTAAAACTCAAGGCTTTTTCCATGACCTCAACAAACTTTTGCTCCTTTAAAATCAAATGATCAGCAGGTGCTACAATGATGTTTGCATTGGGATTTTGCTTGGCAATTTTATAATTAGCAAAAGCAATGCAAGGTGCTGTATTTCTTCTACTTGGTTCACACAGAACTTGATCTTCTGCAACGCCCAATTGGTCAATTACTAATTGTTTGTATAATTCATTTGTAACAATTAAAATATTCTCTTTGGGAACCAACTTCTCCAAGCGGTCAAAAGTTTGCTGAATAAGCGTTTGACCGGTTCCTAATATATCGATAAACTGTTTTGGAAATTGTGTTCTGCTCATTGGCCAAAATCTACTGCCAATACCTCCTGCCATGATCACACAATAGTTGTTCTTACGTTCCATTTTTCTTCTTTGTTTGGTTTTCAAAAGTAGTGATTTACAAAGTCTGATTCCTCCATTATACACGAAAGGAAAAAATCACTTTTCTATAAGCTTTACTTCAGCCAATCCACTAATCAGATAAAGCCGTTTGTTGTTTAAATCTATGCATTCAAAACGTGTTCTTCGTTTTTTTCCTTTTTTAAAATGTCTGCTTTCGTGAAAGCTAAAGTAACTGCCTTCTTTAAGCTCTTCGAGTAATTGAAGGTCATTTGGTTGGTCAATACTTTTTAGTGCTTTGTACAAAATAGGGTCGCTACAACTAGAAGCCTTCGGACGATATAAATGCTGTTGAAGTGCCTTTTGGACCTGCTCTGGAAAATCAACAATCTGCCTCATTTGGTTCAACATTTCTGCATAGGTATTTTGCCATTCTAGGCCGTGTGGTAAGGCCTTTCGTTTGTGTTTTTCCCATACAGCAGCATGAGCTACCTCATGTGTTAAAGTAATGATAAAATGAAATGGATTTAAGTCGCCATTCACTGAGATTCTAGCTGGTTTTCCTTGATAAGCCGGTCTAAAATCGCCAAGTTTGGTTTTTCTGCTTTTGCTTATTCTGAGGTGTAAATGGTATTTTTTGAGCCATTCTGCAACCAGAGGAAGAGCTTCTTCAGGAATGTATTTCAATAAAACTTTCGACATTTATGAAAACAGCTGAAAAACCAAAAGGCTAGCAAAGTAGGCTAAAGCGCCCATATACACCAATTGAATGATGGGCCACTTCCAACCGCCTGTTTCTTTTACTACAATGGCTACTGTGGCCATGCATTGTAAGGCAAAAGCATAGAATATTAGTAGGGAATAACCTGTCGCTTTGGTATATATTTTTTCACCCGTTGTTGGATTGGTAGCTCTCGCCATTTTTTCTTTAATCGAGGCTGTATTTTCTTCATCCCCTACGCTATACAAGGTTGCCATAGTGCCCACAAAAACTTCTCTAGCAGCAAAAGAGGTGATGATGGAAATTCCAATTTTCCAATCAAATCCTAGTGGTTTAATGGCAGGTTCGATAAACTTCCCAATGTGCCCAGCGTAAGAAGCTTCTAGTTTTTCGTTGGCAATTTGACCTTGATTCTTGCCTAGGTCTTCTTCAGATTGAAGTTCAATTTTCTCATATTTCTGATCAATTTTAGCCATTTGGTCTCCAGGACCATAAGAAGACAATACCCATAAGACAATGGAAACAGCTATGATTATTTTACCTGCTTCAAATAAAAATACTTTGACTTTATTGTAAATCGTCATGCCTACATTTTTCCATCTAGGCATGCGGTAAATGGGAAGTTCCATAATGAAATGGCTTCGTTCATCTGTTTTAACCCAATATTTTAGTAGAAAAGCAGTTCCGAGTGCGGCAAAAAAACCAAGTAAGTAAAGTCCCATCATCACTACACCTTGTAAATTAAACCCATACAACTGCTTTTCAGCTGGGATAACCAAGGCAATGAGCAAAGTGTAAACAGGAATTCTAGCTGAACAACTAATGAGTGGGGTTACAAATATGGTAAGTAGTCGTTCTTTTTTGTTGCTAATAGTTCGGGCACTCATAATAGCAGGTACAGCACATGCTGCGCCACCTAAGAGTGGAATGATTGACCGTCCGTTTAAGCCAAATTTCTTCAAAACAGTATCTGTTAAGTAACTTACTCTTGATAGATAACCGGTGTCTTCTAAAATGGCAATAAACATAAAAAGCAAAGCGATTTGAGGAATAAAAATGACAATTCCGCCCAAACCTGCAATGATTCCCTCAACGATCAAATCATTTAAAATCCCTTCAGGTAAAGTATTAGAAACGAACTCTCCAAATACTAGAAAGCCGTTTTCAATCCAATCCATAGGGTAGGTGGACCAAGAAAAAATGGCTTGAAATATTAGGAAGAGAATAAAAAGGAAAATGACAAATCCCCAAACTGAATGCGTAAAAACTTGGTCAATCTTTCGGGTGGTTTCAGCCGTTTTAGCTGGTCCATCTGATTGTAGTGTTTTTGCTAAAATACTTTTGATACGTTTGAATCGCTCTACTGTATTGTTTAGAGGATCTTTACTTTGGTGTTCTTCAACTATTTTAGGAGCCTTTTGGTAGGTGTAATTTGCAATGCGCTCTTTTAATTGATCTAAACCTTTTCCTATTCTTGCATTCATTGCAACAATAGGTACTCCCAATTCTTTTTCTAGACCTTTAACATCAATACTTTGCTTATTACGTTCAACAATATCCATCATGTTTAGCACTAGAATGGTTGGATGCTCTAAATCTATCATTTGAGTGACCAAAAGCAAATTCCTCTTTAAGCTTGAAGCATCTGCAACAATGACGATAATTTCTTCTTTGTCATCGCGATTGTGATTCATCAAGTAATCGTAGGTTACCTTTTCATCTTCTGAACGTGGCACTAAGCTGTAAGTTCCAGGTAAGTCTACAATCTCTATCTTTTGCTTTTGATCTACTTTGGTGTATCCAATCTTTTTCTCAACGGTAACCCCAGGGAAATTACCAATTCGTTGATTCAGTCCTGTTAAAGCATTAAATAGTGTTGACTTTCCTGAATTTGGATTACCAACCAAAAGGATTCTTTTGTCTCTTTTCGTTTCCAAGTTTTTATGCTTTCACCTCCATGTTTTTAGCATCTGCTTTTCGGAGGCTAATGAAACTATCTTCTACTCGAATAATTAAGGGTTCACCAAAAGGGGCAACTCTTTCTAAGGTTAGTTTTTCACCAACAAAACAACCCATGCTATAAAGCTGTATAGTAAGTTGACTGTCATTCACTTTTTCAAGTGTTACTTGTTCTCCTATTTTACAATCGGCTAGTGTAATGGTGTAGCTATTTAGAAAGGGTCTAAATTAAATATTTAAGTAAAAACAATAGTAGTGTGTTCTTTGCTTTCAGGATTTAATTGCATGCTCCATGAAGGACAATCACATTTCTTCTTTTTGGTTTTTGTTTTTCGATAGCCTTTTGAGCTCGAAGAACACGAGGCTAATAAAAGAAGTGGTATTAATAATGTGATAGAAATTTTAATTCGCATGGCTTCAAAATTAGGCACAAAAAAAGTCCTGCTGAACTCAACAGGACTTTTAGCACACAAAACTCGCTTGCTTTTTTCTAAGTTAGATTAGCCACACTTGCTATATCCACAATCAGAACAAGTCAAACAACCTTCTTTAAACATTAAGCCCTCTTCAGAGCTACACTCTGGACAGTGTTGTCCTTCGATTTTAGTGCCGTCTGGGATGTATCTTTTCAAAGCTCTTTGAACACCATTTTTCCAAGTATTTAAGCTTTCGTCGCTTAAGTGCAAGTTGGCTACCATGTCAACTACAAAAGCGATTGGCATACCATGTCGTAATACTCCAGAAATCAACTTAGCGTAATTCCAATATTCTTGGTTAAAGGTTCTTGATAAACCTTCAATGGTGGTTTTATACCCATCTTTATCTTCATACTGGAAGTCATATCTTGCTCTTCCATCTTCAGTTTTACTTCGGATTACCCAACCATTATCTACTTGACTTAAAATGGAGAATGAATCTTCTGCTTTACCTGTAAAAATCTCATAAGGTCTGCCGTCAATGGTTCCAACTACAGCAATCCACTTTTCGTGGTTGTTGTTAAACCTTACAATATCTGCTTCTAAAACTTTTGGTCTTTTTGGCGCTTGTGTTTCTATAAAGGCTACTTTTCCTTCATCTGCTTTTTTGCCTTTATCATCATTGCTTACCAAAACACCTGAACGAGAGCCATCGCGGTAAACGGTAATTCCTTTACAACCGCTTTCCCAACCTGCTACATAAATCTTTCCAACCATTTCTTCAGAAATGTCATTGGGAACATTAACGGTAACACTAATTGAATGGTCAACCCACTTTTGAACAGCTCCTTGCATTTTTACTTTCGCTACCCAATCAACATCGTTGGCTGTTGCTTTGTAATAAGGTGATTTTTCAATGATTTTGTTCAACTCTTCTTGAGAATATGTTGCTACTTCATTAAGGTCGTAGCCTTTAACATCTAACCAAGTTTTAAAATTGTGGTGGAATACATTGTACTCTTCCCAAGAATCGCCCACTTCATCGACAAAGTCAACTCTTGCACTTCTGTCATTTGGATTAACTTTTCTTCTTCTTTTGTAAGCCACCATAAATACTGGCTCAATTCCAGAAGTCGTTTGAGTCATCAAACTTGTTGTTCCGGTAGGAGCAATGGTTAACAAAGCAATGTTTCTTCTACCATATTTAACCATATCTTCATAAAGAGCTGGGTCTGCTTCTTTAATACGGTTAACCATCGGATTCTTCTCTTCTCTAATAGAATCATAAATAGGGAAAGAGCCTCTGTCTTTTGCCATTTCTACCGAAGAACGGTAAGCTTCAATCGCTAAAGTTTTATGAACTTTTACAGAAAAGTCTAAGGCATCATCTGTTCCGTATCTTTTATTTAAAGCAGCTAGCATATCACCTTCAGCGGTAATACCAACACCCGTTCTTCTTCCTTCAATACACTTCTGCTTAATTTTTTTCCAAAGCGTTAGCTCAGTTCTTTTAATTTCAATACTTTCTGGATCATCTTCAATTTTTTTGATGATTGCATCAATTTTTTCCATTTCCAAGTCTACAATGTCATCCATAATGCGCTGAGCGTATCTTGCATGTTGTTTAAACTTGGGCATGTTAAAGCTTGCTTCTTCGGTATACGGATTGTCTACATAGCTAAACAAGTTAATAGCCAAAAGTCTACAACTGTCATACGGACAAAGTGGAATTTCACCACATGGGTTTGTTGAAACAGTTTTAAAACCTAAATCGGCATAGCAATCTGGAATAGATTCATTGGTGACGGTGTCCCAAAATAAGATACCTGGCTCTGCTGATTTCCATGCATTGTGAACAATTTTGCCCCACAATTTTTTCGCATTCGTCTCTGTCTCAAAAGTAGGATTGTCACCTTCAATTGGATATTGTTGTTTGAAAGGTTTGTCCTCAACAACAGCCTTCATGAAATCATCAGTGATTTTTACTGAAACATTAGCACCTGTTACTTTAGTGCCATCCATTTTAGCATCAATAAATCCTTCTGCATCTGGATGTTTAACCGAAACACTTAACATTAAAGCCCCTCTTCTGCCATCTTGAGCCACTTCTCTAGTTGAGTTCGAATAACGCTCCATAAAAGGTACAATTCCGGTAGATGTTAAAGCCGAGTTCATAACAGGGCTACCTTTTGGACGAATGTGAGAAAGATCATGACCAACACCACCTCTTCGCTTCATTAATTGTACTTGCTCTTCATCAATTTTTAATACACCACCGTAAGAGTCAGCCACACCCTTGTTGCCAATCACAAAGCAATTGGAAAGAGAAGCAATTTGATGCTTGTTGCCAATTCCTGTCATAGGGCCACCCTGTGGAACAATGTATTTGAAGTCTTTTAATAAGTCAAAAACTTCATCTTCGCTTAAAGCGTTTGGATATTTATTTTCAATTCTAGCAATTTCACTTGCCATTCTTTTGTGCATGTCATTTGGAGAACATTCATAAATGTTTCCTGCTGAATCTTTCAATGCATATTTGTTTACCCAAACATTAGCAGCTAACTCATCTCCCTTAAAATATTCGGTTGATGCTTTAACGGCTTCGTCGTAAGAGTAAGTTTTTGCATTTTGCAAATTAGGCTCTGCTGAAGTTTGCAAATCGTTACTTACTTGTGTTGCTTTCGTCTCGGCTGTGTCTTTCATTTTCAATCAATTGGCGTTAATAAAATATGGGGGCGTTAAGGGTAATTTAACAATGACCAAGGTAGTCAGCACTGCATCCGAATTCAAGATATTTGGCATCGTTTTTATCAACAAATTAAAACCAATTTTTACTTCCTGCTGTGATGGGTAGTTGAGGCTTTTTTCAACTTTTTTTATCAACAATCTGTTGTTTGGCATTGTCTAATTCACTATTAATTTTATATGACTAAAATGTTAAAAGACCAGACTCCCATTTGTTTATTAAACGAAGAAGACGACCTTTTATTTGTGATCGTTCTATCCGTATTTTTGTTTTAGAAACAAGCTAAGTATGGATCGTATTGTTGGTATTGAATTAAGTCATCGTTCAGCACCTATTGCTATTCGAGAGCAATTGGCCTTTAACGATGAACAAACCAAAAAGGCATTAACTGAATTAAAAAAGCAGTATAAGGAAGTATTCATTGTTTCTACGTGTAATCGACTTTCGATTTATGCATACGGAGACACTTATCTTGGATTAGAAGAGTACTTAGAACAATTTGGAAATTACAGCCAGTATTTATCTGTTTTACCAGATAGCCGAATTGCCATTGCCAATTTACTATCCACTGCAGCAGGTTTAGAATCTCAAGCCATAGGTGAACATCAAATTGTGGGTCAGATTAGAGACGCCCTAAAGCTTGCTAGAAAGCAAAAGGCAATTGGGCCTGTCTTAGATGAGTTGGTCCGTCAAGCTATTCATACAGGTAAAAGAGCTCGTTTAGAAACTAATATTGGAAAACACTCTGCTTCTTTAGCAACCGTAGGGTTTGAATTGATTAAGCGTCACGATTACGATTTAAAAGACTGTTCAATATTAGTAGTTGGAACAGGAAATATGGCCAATTTGGTCAATACGGTTTTAGATCGTTCAGCTATTAAACAGCTATTTATTGCAAGCCACAATTTAGAAAGAGCCAATGAAATGGCAACTGAATGGGGAGGCGAAGCGGTTCATGTTTCTAAATTGCACCACGTTTTAGGTAAAGCTGATATAATTATTGGGGGTACTCAAGGTGAAGTGAATTTACTGAGTGAAAAGGAAGTTGAAAATAGTCGATGCACAAGAGCTCAGTTTGCCATGAACGCCAAACGACCCAAATTGTTAATCGATTTTGGATTGCCAAGAAATTTCAATCCCATTTTAAAAGAATTTGAAAATGTTCATTTGTATGATTTAGATGATATAAAGCAAATGACTTTTGAAAGTCTGCAAAAGCGTTATGATGAAATTCCGCAAGTGAAGCAAATCATCGAAGAAGAAACCAACAAATTCACAGAGTGGTTTTATCACCGAAAGGCTTCACCTGTTATTGAAGCGTATTGGAAGGGCTTATTAGATATTAAAGAAGAAGAGCTGAAATGGGTAAAACCCAAGCTGGGGGAATTGTCGGAAGATCAAGAGCGTTTGCTCGAACGATTTGCTCATCGTTTAATCCGAAAGGTTTCCAAAAAACCTTTGGAAGAAGTAAACAAGTTTGCTCAAAACATGCATCAACAAGACAATCCGATTAATACGGTAAAAAAGGTTTTTGATTTAAAAGATGTAGACATTTTTGTTCCTAAGCGTAGAGTAGTAATTGGAACTCGTGGAAGCAAACTAGCACTAACGCAAACTCATTTTATGATTGAGAAACTGCGAGAACAAGAGCCACAAAACGAATACATTACCAAGGTTATTCGCACAAGTGGTGACGATGGAAATATTGATGTTATGGGCGCTTTTACTACCGCGATACAGCGCGCTTTGTTGGACGGGAAAGTAGATATTGCTGTACACAGTTATAAAGATTTGCCCATTGAGCAGGTACCGGGATTACGATTGGCCGCTATTTCAGCTAGAGAAGATGTTCGGGATGTTTTAATTTCCAAAAAGGGGGAAAAACTGAAAGATTTAAGAGAAGGAGCCATTGTAGGAACTGGAAGTCTACGAAGAGAAATTCAACTGAAGCAATTACGTCCAGATTTAGAAGTAAAATTTATTCAAGGCAACTTAGATGGTCGAATAAAAAAGATGCTAGAAGGCGATTACGATGCGATTGTGCTAGCAGCAGCAGGATTAAATCGTTTGGGTATGATTGACAAAGCAACAGATTTCTTCACCGAAGAAGAATTAATTCCGGCGGTTTGTCAAGGTGCATTGGCACTAGAAGTCAGAGATGGAGATAAAGATAAAGAGATTACTTCCTTGGTTCAAAAGGTAAGTCATGAAGACACCAAAATAGCTACCGATGCAGAACGAACCTTTTTATTGGCTTTAGGTGGAGGGTGCAACTTCCCTATTGCAGCTTATGCCAAAATTGAAGATCAGGAATTGAATTTACATGGACTGTATGCTTCCGCTGATGGCAAAGTAGTAGCCACGGATTCTATACAAGGTCATAAACGTTTGGCACATCAATTGGCGCATCGTTTAGCTGCTGATTTAAACCAAGAAGTGCGCGAAAAAAGTAGAATACTACAAAGTGAAAAACAGACTTAAGGGTAAAAGTATTGTAGTCAGTCGAGCTACTACTCAAGCAAAGGAGTTTGTAGAAAAGATTGAGAGAGCAGGCGGAATCGCCATTGAATTTCCACTTGTCGAATTTGCACCAATTGAAAATAATACTCCTTTAATTCAAGCTTTCAATGAATTGTATAAATACCATTGGCTCGTGTTTACATCTGCCAATGCGGTAGACTTCTTCTTTGATGCAGCAGAAAAAGCACAAGTAAAATTTTATTTCTATCCAGACTTAAAAATTGCAACGGTAGGCGAAAAGACAAAACTACAACTAGGGCAAAGAGGGTATCGCACCAATTTTGTTCCTATAAAGTATACCGCTGAGGTTTTAGCTGAAAATATGGATGAAGATATTGAAGGAAAACGAATTTTAATTCCTCGTTCTGAAAAAGCTTCAGATGACTATCTAGAAATATTCAGAAATAGAGGGGCAATTCCTCATGCCATTTCCATTTATAAAAATGAAAAAGTAGCCTATAATCAAAATGAAGTAGAGGCACTTTTAAACCAAAAGCCCGACTACTTGACTTTTACCTCAGGTTCTTCAGTAATTGCGTTTCATGAATTGTTGCAGAAATTCAACTTAGAAACCATCGCAAAATGGATTTGTATAGGGCCTTCTACCGCTAAGGTTGCGGAAGAGTTAGCTTATCATATAACAGCCATTGCAGAGCCTCATACCGTAGAAGGAATCATTAATTCAATTGAGAAATTAGAGAATCATGTTTAGACCACGACGACTTAGAAAAAATGAAGCCATACGTGCTATGGTTCGAGAAAATCACCTTTCTGTTAAAGATTTTATCTATCCCATTTTTGTAGAAGAAGGTGAAGGAATAGAAAAGGAAATAAGTTCTATGCCTGGAATTTTTCGGTATTCTTTAGATCGCTTAGATCATGAATTACAAGAAGTAGTTGACTTAGGAATTCTTTCGATTATGTTGTTTGGTATTCCCAAAAAGAAAGATGCCGAAGGTTCTGAATCTTGGAACGATGAAGGCATTGTGCAACAGGCCATTAAATACATCAAACGAAAATTTCCTCAATTGTATGTTATTGCCGATGTGTGTTTTTGCGAATACACCAATCATGGACACTGTGGGGTTATTGTGAATGAAGATGTAGATAACGATTTAACTTTAGGGAACTTAGAAAAGCAAAGCATTTCTATGGCTAAGGCAGGTGCCGATTTATTGGCCCCTTCTGGTATGATGGATGGTATGATTGCCACCATGCGCGATGCCCTTGACTTGAACGGTCATTCCGATATGCCGATTATGTCGTATGCGGTAAAGTATGCTTCTGCATTTTACGGTCCTTTTCGAGATGCAGCAGATTCGACTCCCACCTTTGGCGATCGCAGAACTTACCAAATGGACCCTGCCAACCGAATAGAAGCGCTAAAAGAAGCCGCTTTGGATGCGGAGGAAGGAGCTGATATTTTAATGGTAAAACCTGCTTTATCTTATTTAGATATTTTGAGAGAATTAAAAGAATTGCATGATTTGCCGATGGCTGCCTACAACGTAAGTGGTGAGTATGCTATGATAAAAGCGGCTGCAGCAAACGGATGGATTGATGGTGAAAAAGTCATGATGGAAAAACTCATTTCCATGAAAAGAGCAGGAGCAGATCTAATTTTAACTTATCATGCCAAAGAAGCGGCAAGCTTGATTTAGAAATTTGATTTACTTTCTTTTGGCTTGACCCAAAAGAAACAACCCGCCTGCCTTTGACGAGCTCGTATTTTGGCGGGCAGGAAACTCAAGGCGGTTAAATAAAAACTCTCTAGCCTGCATAAATCCTAATTTCGGCCGAGTGATCTTGTCAGACAAGCTGAAAGCTTCTCGGTCTCACTAAGGATTGATTTAGACTATTCAACCTTTTATTTAAATGCCATTTTCAATTAGCCGTCTTTTATTCAAAGTATACAGCTAATTCGTATAAAATTTATAATCTTTTTTTATTCGATTAAGAGCTAGAGAAACTCTTTTCCTTGAAACGAGCAGGAGCAAGTACTATGTTGACTTATTATGCCGAAGAAGCGGCAAGCTTGATTTAGTGAATGTTTCTTTTTAATTTATGGTAAGAAGCTTTCCTATCGATTACATAAATAAGAAGAACAATAAGTAAAATTTTAATCACTAAAAGAAGGAAGCCAATAGACTTGATAAAATTCCAAAATGATAAAAATAGTTTAATCAAAATTTTCTATTAAGTTTTGTTAATAGATAGACGATTAAAGTATTTAATTGGTTGCCAATTTGATGTTTAAGTTCATTAGGTCGATCTTTTAAAACTGTATTTGTTTTGTAAGGTGTAGCTAAATAAAACACTAAAAACAATGGTGATGATGCGAGATGGAGTTGGATAAAACCCCATTAAATCCACAAAGAATTTCATCAGGACATAGTTTAAAACTATGGCTCCTAACCCGACCACTAAGTAGCGTTTTAGTTGACGACTTGTTTTTAATTCTGAGCCTTGAAAACTAACATACTTATTAAGTAAAAATCCGGTGAAAAATGTAATGGGAAAAACGGCAAACAAAGATGCGATATGTGCCGAAAGGGCTACAATTTTTAAATCGACCACTTGTTTTGCAAATATGAAATGGAAAAAGCAAAAGTAAAGGAGTAGGTCAAGTAAAAGATTAGAGCCCCCACATACGGCATAACGGTATGTTTGAAGGGGAAGGAAGCTCTTAAAAATGAAGTAGAAAGAATCTATAATTGAAATAAAGTTCTTTCTAAGGGAATTTGCAGTCATTGTAGTTAAAGACGAATTTTTTCTGCAAAAGTTGGTTTATAAAAAGTGACTTCGTTTGACTTAAAGGATATGAAGAATTCATTTTGTAGGAATTAGGGCTGTTATTGCACAGCAATAAATCCAATCATAAATCCTATTGCAAATGAAACCCAAAAAAGCGTTTTGTTTTTCTTTTTGTCTTCTGTAGTTCTTAATGCTAAATCGTAGCTGTCTGCATCACTTTTTATTTTCGGTTTTTCTTCTGAAGTAAAACGATAAAATTCAGCTTCGCATCGGTAGCAAGAACTTCCAAAGTTTGGTCTTGTTTCTTCAGTAATTACTATTAAATCAGCTTCCTTGGCGCAAGCTTCTCCTTTTAAAATTGCGAGAGCTTTTTCTTCATTACAAGAAGTGGAAAAGCCAGTATCACTTAGCTTGATTTTTCCAACTAATTGTGCCTCGCTCTCATTAACTGTGTAATTCTTCTTAATCGGTATTTCACAGTCTTTATGTTGTGATTTGTCAAGCGTGTAACCGGTTCTGCTAATTTTATGGCTGCAACTACTTAGAAAAAGAAGTGCGGAAAAAAGAATGAGGATAGAGGATAAGTTAATTTTCATAATGGAGTTTGTAACTAAGGATTTCAAAAATAAAAATTTAGAGGAACTCTTAAATTGAATTCTAGCTATTACTCTTGTTACCTTTGCCTCATGAAATTAGAACAGTCAAAACGTTTATACGAAAGAGCGCAAAAGTCATTGGTTGGTGGAGTAAATTCTCCAGTTAGGGCTTTTAATTCGGTAGGTGGAAATCCACTGTTTATTGAGAGAGGCGAAGGGATTTATATTTACGATGCCGACGGAAATGAATACATTGATTTGGTGGGTTCGTATGGGCCTATGATTTTAGGGCATGCTCATCCCAAAGTAAACGAAGCCGTTAAAGCAGCACTTGATAAAAGTTACACCTATGGCGCATCTACGCAAACCGAGGTAGAAATGGCTGAAATGGTGAAGAAGGCTTTCCCTCAATTAGATAAAGTGCGTTTTGTCAATTCAGGAACAGAGGCAGTACTCTCAGCGATACGATTGGCAAGAGCGCATACTGGCAGAAACAAAATTGTAAAGTTTGCTGGCTGTTATCACGGTCATTCCGACAATCTTTTGGTAGCGGCTGGTTCTGGTTTGGCTACTCTCGGAATTCCTGGAAGTAAAGGAGTGCCTGAGGCGGCTGTGAAAGACACCTTAATTGCTCAATACAACAACATTGAAAGTGTTAAAAAACTGATTGCAGAATTTCCAGATGAGATTGCCGGAATTTTCATTGAACCGGTAGCTGGAAATATGGGTGTGGTGGTTCCAGAAAAGGAATTTATGAAAGAATTACGCAGCTTGACCCAAAAAAATGGAATTGCTTTGGTGATTGATGAGGTTATGACGGGTTTCAGACAAAAGTTTGGAGGAGCACAGGATTACTTTGACATAGAAGCTGATATTACTTGCATGGGCAAAGTAATTGGTGGAGGAATGCCAGTGGGCGCCTATGGTGCCAAAACTGAAATTATGGATCAAGTGGCTCCTTTAGGTGGTGTTTATCAAGCCGGCACCTTAAGTGGAAGTCCAATTGCCATGGCTTGTGGTTTAGCTACTCTAAAAGAGCTTGAAAACCACGATTACCAGCGAGCTGATCTGTTGGGTAAACGGATTAAAAAAGCGCTTGAAACATCTGCTCAAAAACATAATATTCAAATTACGGTTAATCAGTTTGGTTTAATGGTTAATCCGTTTTTTACCGACCAAAAAGTAGTTGATTTCGATACGGCCCAAAGTTCAGATACGGAGCAGTTTGCTAAGTTCTTTTGGGCTGCCGCCGAAAATGGATTGTATTTACCACCTTCGCAATTCGAAAGTTGGTTTTTACACATTGTGTTAACTGATGAAGAAGTAGAATTAATTGAAAAAAGAATAGGCAAAGCCTTTGAGGCGATAGCATAATGAATTTTTGATTGTTCACGCGCATCTCGACTCCGCTCGATGCGCGAGAACACCTTAAAAGAAAAATATAATGACCCCATTCAACGACCGATTTTTAAAAGCATGTAGAAGAGAAGCAACCGACCGTCCGCCGGTTTGGTTTATGCGACAAGCTGGAAGGTACCAAGAAAAATACCGCGCCATTCGTAAAAAGCATTCTTTGGTTGAGATATGTAAAATACCAGAAGTATGTGCGGAGGTTACCCTTTTGCCTATTCAGCAATTTGGTTTTGATGCGGCTATTGTCTTTTCCGACATTATGATTCCCTTGGAACCCATGGGTATTGACTTTGAATACAAACCAGGAGTAGGACCTGTAATTCACAATCCCATACAATCGGAAGCCGATGTAGACCAATTGAAAGATTTAGACTTTGGAAAGGATTTGCAATACACTGGCGAGTCTTTGGGAATTTTGAAAAGAGAATTGAATGTTCCTTGCCTTGGTTTTGTGGGTGCGCCTTTTACTTTAGCTTCCTATATGTTAGAAGGTGGTCCTTCAAAAAATTACATTCAAATGAAATCGTTTATATACCGAGAAACCAAAGCTTGGCATAAATTGATGGATAAGTTGGCGACGAATATGGCTGACTACTTACTTTATCAAGTGGAAAGCGGTGCTATGGCGGTTCAAATTTTCGACAGTTGGGTAGGAATTCTAAGTCGTCAGGATTATGTGGAATATGTATTTCCACACATGCAAAAAATGGTGCAAGAAATTAAAAGCAGAACGGACGTTCCAGTAGTTTTGTTTGGAACAAACTCTTCTCATTTATTGCAAGACATGAAAGCCACAGGTGCAGATGTTATTGGCATTGACTGGAAAACGGATATGGCGCAAGCTTGGCAGGATATGAACTACGAAGTTGCCGTACAAGGAAACTTAGATCCAACACTACTTTTCGCAGATTTTGAATTGATTGAAAAAAGAGCAAAAGCGATTCTTGATTCTATGCCAGATAAGCCCGGTTTTATCTTCAACCTCGGTCATGGTATTTTACCGAAAACTCCAGAAGAAAATGTGAGGAGTTTGGTGGATTTGGTGCAGGGAAAGTAGCTGAATGCACTAAAATGCCTGAATGTGGGAATGGTTGAATGAGCGAGAATTGGTGAATTGATGGATGGCTAAAATCCATGTTGACCCAGTTCTTAAATTTTTCGGTTGATTTTGTGAAATTTATAAAATGGAAACTTTAAATGGATTTAAATACATTGAGTTAGATAATAGGGATGCGAAAATAGAGCATAAATTTCCTCAACCTTGTCGATTATATAAATACCTTAGTTTAAATGAAAACTCGATTTCTGCCTTAGTGAACGGATGCCTATATGCATCTCACCCTTTGGAGTTAAATGATAGTTTAGATTGTACTTACAAGCTATGGAGAACAACAGTGCCACTAAACAAAGTAAATTATTTCACTCTTCTGAATAAGAAACTAGGTTTTAGCAAAGAAGAAACTCTTAATGTATATACTTGGGATAAAAAAGAAAATTTCAGTGTAGGCAATAAGTATTTTCATTATTTCTGGTTATATCTTAGTGAATTCTATGGTATATATTCGCTCTCAGCTGAGAAAAATAACTCACTAATGTGGGGTCATTATACCAATGAGTCAGGTTTTCAAATAGAGTTTAATGTTACTACTCTTATAGAAAACATAAAAAGCAATTTAAAGAGCCAAGAACTTTTAGTGGGGCTTTATCCTATAAACTATGTATCAAGTAAAGATCTAAAACCTATCAATGTTGCAAAATACAGAGGGATGAAGCTTCCATTTATGTACTCTGCTAATTTGAAACAAGAAGAGTGGTCTTACGAAAAAGAATGGAGATTGATTTTAAGCAGATTACATATGAAGTTTCCTGGAAAAGAAAAAGGTGTGTCAAAAGATAAGTTGGCAAGGCTCAATGATTCTCGAAAGTTTAACTATTGCAACGGGGTTAATTGTATCAATAGTATAACTGTTGGTCCGTGGTTTTTATTTAATAGCGCAATAGAAAATAAAGAGCTTGGTAATTCACACCTACAAGTTAAACTAGATTCAAGCAAAAAAGGAAGCTTGATACGAAAACTTTTAAATTTCGTTATAGAAAATGAGATTAGTTTATTTGTTTCGGATACTTATATAGATGAACAAAATCAAAGCATACAAAGACAAAAATTGAATACTGTTTTGGAAAGAATCAATAGCAATCTTTTTAAGATAAAAATTATTGGATTGCATAAGCATTTTAATGATTCTAAAATTTAAAAAAGTATATACTCATATTCATTCACAAATTCACTCATTCACAAATTCTAAGCATTTCATTCACGTATATCCTTCACATTCAACTGCAAGCTCACCTTTCCATTCCATTCATTTTCTTCAATGGTATAGGCAACGTCAAAAGGTTTTCCGCTGCGTATGAGTTCTAGTTTATCACCTAAGCCAAAGGCAATAGCTGGATAAAAAGTGTTTGGATTATCTGCTTTTAGCAAGTCGAGTTTTAAGTGGTTGTTGCCCACAATTTTTGCGTAGCCTCTTTCTTTTAAGCCACGGCTAACAAATACTGGTTTCATATTTTCAGGGCCAAAAGGGGCAAACTGTTTCAGTACTTTGTAAAATTTAGCCGTAATCTGATCCACTTCCAATTCGGCATCAATTTCAATTTCTGGGGTCAATAAATCTTCAGAAATACTAGCTGAAACCACCTCTTCAAATTTTTGCTGAAAAGCTTCAATGTTTTCAATAGGTAGCGTCATGCCGGCTGCGTATTTATGTCCGCCAAACTGAGTAAGTAAATCGCTGCATTTTTCAATGGCATCATACACATTATAGCCTTTCACCGAGCGAGCAGAACCTGCCGCTTTACCATTGCTTTCTGTTAAAATTATGGTCGGTCTGTAATAACTTTCAATACAGCGAGAAGCCACAATGCCAATCACTCCTTTATGCCAAGAGGCATCATAAAGCATGGTCGTTTTTTGCTGCATCAGTTTTTCGTCTGCTTCAATCATGGCCAATGCTTGTTCGGTAATGCTAGCATCTAATTCTCTGCGGTCGTTGTTGTGGCTGTCAATGTAAGTTCCCCCTTCCAAAGCTGAGTCTGGATTGTCAGAAAGCATGACTTCTACTGCTTTGTTACCACTTTCTATTCTGCCGGCGGCATTAATTCTGGGTGCAAGTGTAAAAACTACATCGGTTACGGTAAGGCTTTTCTTTTTTACATTGGCCAAATTTAGCATGGCTTGAAATCCCGGTTGAGGGTTATCATTCAACTTTTGTATTCCAAAGTAAGTAAGAATGCGATTTTCTCCCACTATGGGAACAATATCAGCACATATACTAACCGCTAAAATATCTAGCCGATCCAAAAGTGCGTCTAAAGAAATTCCCTGAGATTGCGCATAAGCATACATTAATTTAAAGCCTACTCCACAGCCAGAAAGTTCTTTAAAAGGGTAGTTGCAATCTGTTCTTTTGGGGTCCAAAACGGCCACGGCTTTGGGTATTTCTTCACCTGGAGTATGGTGGTCGCAAATAATAAAATCAATGCCTTTTTTATTGGCATATTCAATTTTATCAATGGCTTTAATACCACAATCCAAGGCAATAATTAAAGAAATATCATTGTCTTCGGCATAGTCAATTCCTGTAAATGAAATGCCATAACCTTCCGCATAGCGGTCGGGGATGTAATAATCAATGTTTGGGTAAAAGGTTTGTAAAAAGCCATAAACCAAACTTACAGCTGTAGTGCCATCCACATCATAATCACCATAAACGAGTATGTTTTCATTTTTTTCAATGGCTTGTTGAAGACGATTTACCGCCTCTTGCATGTCTTTCATCAAAAAAGGATCATGCAAATGTTTCAAGCTTGGACGAAAAAATTGTTTAGCCGCCTCAAAGGTGTCAATGCCTCTTTGAATCAATAATTCGGTTAAAGTGAAATCTAACTTATTGAGTTCATTTGAAAGGCTTTCTACTAAGTTTTTATCGGCTTTTGGTTTTTGCGTCCATCGCTTATCCATCGGAGAAAATTTTAACCGAAGTTAAGAATTTGTTCGCCGAATGCAGTTCCTATTTCCTTTCTTTCTTGAGTAACTTTGAAGGCTCATATGCAAAATCTAGATGAGATTTCAACTCAGCTTTTAAGCTATAAAAAGGAAGGTAAAAAAGTATTTGCTACTTCTTCTTTTCAAACGCATAGCATTCCGCTTTTGCACATCATTAGCGAAATTGATAAAAGCATTCCAGTGTATTATTTGAATACTGGTTATCTTTTTCCAGATACTTTAGCCTTTAAAGATCGCTTGCAGGAGGAATTGGGATTGAATTTTATCGCTTTAGAATCGAGTATTCCTAAAAGCCAACAAAGAGATGAAAATGGGCAGTTGTTTTTTACTTCTGATCCCGACTATTGTTGTTTCTTGAATAAAACCAAACCCATGGAGCCTATATTGGCAACTCATGATGTTTGGATTAATGGAATTCGAGCCGATCAAAATGCCAATCGAGCAGGGATGAAAGTGGAGGAGAAGACACCTCAGGGTGCCTTGCGTTATCACCCCATGTTGTATTGGACATCGAAAGACATTTTTGAATATCGAAAATTGCATCAATTGCCTGAACATCCCATGGAGCTGAAAGGCTATTTGAGCATTGGCTGTGAACCTTGTACTAGAAAACACTTGGATGGGGATGAAAGAACCGCTCGTTGGTTTGGTATGAATAAAGTAGAATGTGGACTTCACACTGATTTAATCAAGAAATAAATGCACGTATTAATTACCGGAGGGGCCGGCTATATTGGAACCGCTTTAGTCGAAATGTTGAGCCAAAACAAGGCTGTTAGCCAAATTGATATTTACGATAATTTAAGTCGAGCAAACCGCAATTTTTTTATTGGAAAGAATAAATTGAATTCCACGAAGGTGAATTTTATTCAGGGTGAAATTTTAGATTCTCGAAAGCTTAAAAAAGCCTTGAAGGGGGTAGATGTGGTATATCATTTGGCAGCTAATGTAACCACACCATTTTCCGATCAAAATCCACATTTGTTTGAACAAGTGAACCACTGGGGAACTGCGGAACTGACCTATGCCATTGAAGAAAGCGATGTTAAACGTTTGGTTTACCTAAGTAGTGTTTCAGTGTATGGCGCTTCTGAAGAAATATATCGCTTAGATGATGAGCCGAACCCGGAAACTTTTTATGGAATTTCTAAATTGAGAGGGGAGGAACACGTCAATCGATTGTCGGATAAGGTGGAAACTTATGTGATTCGATGCGGAAATGTTTACGGCTACAATAAAAGCATGCGCTTTGATGCGGTAATCAATCGCTTTTTGTTTGAGGCCAATTTTAAAGGAAGAATAACGGTGAATGGAACTGGTGAACAAAACCGTCCATTTATTCATATTGATGATGCGGCATGTGTTTTAGCATCACTGCTAGATGGAAACTTAGCTAAAGGAACTTATAATTTAGTTGATGAAAATAGAGCAATTGGTGAAGTGGTGGAAGGCTTGAGAACCATATATCCTGACTTAGAAATGCTTTTTGTAAATCAGCATATGAAAATGCGTGAACTAAAAGTGTTGCCTTCTGAAGAACTAAAAGCATTCTTTAAAAAAGAGCGACTAACTTTTGAAGAACAATTGCAGGAGTTTAAATCTTATTTTACTTTTTAGCTTTTCCTTCTACCACCAATACTATTTCTCCTTTTAAGGTGTGAGATTCATAGTACTCAATAAGTTCTAAAAAATTACCTCGTACGGTTTCTTCATGCAATTTGGTGAGTTCTCTACTTACTGAAGCGTTGCGTTCTCCAAAGAATTCTTGCAATTGACCAAGTGTTTTTAACAAGCGATGAGGTGATTCGTAAAAGACAATTGTTCGTTCTTCTTCGGCTAAAAGTTTTAGTCTGGTTTGCCTTCCCTTTTTATGCGGTAAAAAGCCTTCAAATACAAACTTATCGCAAGGGAAACCAGAGTTTACCAAAGCTGGAATTAAAGCATTAGCGCCTGGCAAAGTTTGTACGCTAATGTTTTTCTGAACACACAAACGAAGCAAAAGAAAACCCGGATCAGAGATGCCAGGTGTGCCAGCATCGGTAATTAGCGCCATGCTTTCTCCTTCTTCTAATCGAGCAGAAAGTCCTTCAGCTACCTTGTGCTCATTATGTTGATGATAGGCAAAAAGGGGCTTACTTATTTCGAAATGTTTCAGTAGTTTGCCGCTTGTTCTGGTGTCTTCACATAAAATTAGGTCAACTGATTTTAAAACTTCAATCGCTCTAAAGGTCATATCGGCAAGGTTGCCTATGGGAGTTGGAACAAGGTATAGCATATTAAACTCAAAGGTAATTCAATTCTTAGATTAAGTGTTATTTTGCAAGATGCAAGTGAAGTTGTCAGTTGTTATAATCACCTATAACGAAGAGCGAAATATTGAGCGCTGCATTCTATCGGTTAAAGAAGTAGCCGATGAGATATTAGTGGTCGATTCTTTTTCTACTGACCAAACCAAAGTTATTTGTGAGAAGCATCAAGTACGTTTTATAGAAAATGCCTTTGAAGGTCACATTGAGCAAAAGAATTTTGCCAAAGAACAAGCAAGCTATGATTACATTTTATCATTAGATGCTGATGAAGCTCTTGATGAAACCTTGAAAGAAGAAGTAAAAAAGGTAAAGCTGAATTGGACAAAAGATGCCTATAAAATGAATCGCTTAACCAATTATTGTGGGCAATGGATTCATCATTCTGGTTGGTATCCTGATACTAAGTTGAGGCTGTTTGACCGAAGGAAGGGCAAATGGGGAGGACAAAATCCGCATGACAAGTATTTGGCTGAAAAGGGAAGTGAGGTAGCTCATTTACCGGGTGATATTTTGCATTATTCTTTTTATACGAGGCAACAGCATCTTGATCAAATTGAAAAATTTTCTACCATAGGAGCAAAAGCTTTGCATAAAAAGGGAAAGAAATCAAATGGCTTGAAATTGATTATTAAACCACTTGCAAGATTTATAAAAGCCTATTTTATTCATAGAGGTTTTTTAGATGGAAAAGTAGGCTTTACCATCAGTCGTTTGTCGGCCTATGCCAATTATTTAAAATATAGCAAACTGTTAAAATTGCAGCATGGCCAAGAAATTTAATTTGAAGAAACGAAAGCGGGTGCTGCATATCGCAACTGCATTAAGTTGGCGAGGTGGCGAACAGCAAATGGCCTATTTAGTAACTGAACTAAAAGAAAAGGTAGAGCAAATTGTTCTCTGCTCAAAAGGCTCGGAAGTTGAACGTTTTTGCAAAGAAAATGGAATTGATTTTCAGACACAGAAAAAGCAAAGTGGGTTTGATCTGGGTTATGCCTTGCAAATCAAGAAGATGTGCAAAAAGCTAGAGATAGATTTATGTCATATGCATGATGCACATGCCCATACGTTTGCCATATTAGCAGCTGTTTTAGGAAATAAAACACCTTTGGTTTTAAGTAGAAGAGTTGATTTTCCAATTAAAGAAAAGTGGTTTTCAAAATACAAATACAACCATCCGGCCATTCAGAAAATACTTTGTGTAAGCGATAAAATAAAAGAGATTACAGCGAAAGGGATTCAAGACAAATCTAAATTACATACGGTATACTCAGGTATAGATTTGAGCAAGTTTAGTCCACGGAACGGTAAACTTAGGAAGGAGTTGGATATATCGGAAGATGTAACGTTGATTGGCAATACTTCAGCTCTCGCAGACCATAAGGATTATTATACATTTTTGGATGCTTGTAAGCGAATGCTTGAAGTGAATAATCAGATTCAGTTTGTTGTGATGGGCGATGGGCCGATGCGAGATGAAATACATGAGTATGCGATGAAATTGAATCTTGGGAATAAGGTAATTTTTACTGGCTACCGAAAAGATATTCCTGAGGTTTTAGCCGATTTAGATGTGTTTTTAATTACTTCTAAAACTGAAGGTTTAGGAACTTCAATTTTAGATGCTTTTGCTTGCAAGGTTCCTGTAGTTGCAACGGCAGCAGGTGGTATTCCTGAATTGGTAGAACATAAAAAAACAGGCCTTTTGTGTGAGGTAAAGGATTCAGAAGGAATCGCTAAAGCAGTTTTACAGCTAGTAAATGAAAAAGATTTAGCTGAAAAGTTGTGCGAAGGTGCTTTTCAAAAAGTTCAAAAATTTTCTAAAGTAGAAACCGCAAAATTGACTTTATCGCATTACGAAGAAGTCTGGTCTTGATTCTTAAAGCCTAATAATAGCAAACTGTTGAAGATAGCAAAAAAGGTTACTCCTGCTTGTGTTTCTAAAGTATCTTCGGTCAAAAATGATAGGGTTGCAATGAGAAAAAACGAGAGGTAAAGTGCTTTCAATTCTCCTGAAATATGAAAAAGAGGGTAGACCAAGGAGAAGATAAAATAAAGCAAACCTATTAGTCCTAGTCCAACCCAAATACTCAAGTATTGGTTGTGTGATCTTCTTCGGTATTGTTCTTCAAGCTGACTATTTTCTTCAATGTATTGTTCTTTAAATGCATCTTGAACATCTCCAGTTCCCACCCCAAACCATATGTTATCTTTAATGATGTGCCATGCTGTTTTCCAATAAATCCATCTCATAACTAAGGAGTAGCCATTTGCATACGCTACATTTTGATAGCTAAATAGTTCATAAAGTGTTTTGTGAATTCTAATTTTTATAGGATTGTTTTTTAAATAGTAAACATTAGCAACTCCATTTTCAATTGCATTTATTTCTTTTTCAGATAATTCTGCAACTGTGCTAGAGTCTTTTCTTACGCCTTTCGAAGTTAAAAAACTGAGTAAAGTAGCTTGTAAATTTTGTCCTTTCAAATCTGTTCCATGAATATCCATATCACTTCTTTTTTCCCATGATGCCCAAACTTCTTTTAATTCGATAAATCTTGCTATGTATACTCCATTAATCTTTCTTTTATCTTCTAAATCATGGTGATAGGGATTGTTGCTTGGTGTTAGTTGATTTAAGTTTTCTTGATTGTAACTAGTTTCAATAGGAGATGTGAAATCATGGTAAACACTATAAATGTAGGTGCCACTAAATAAAGTTAAAGCAATGGAAATTGAAGTGTAGATTAAGGCTGAGGTATTGTTCTTTTTATTGCTTAAAAGTGTTTTCGATAGTATAACTAGGCTAACAAAAAGTAAGCTGATTAGACCTGTGTATAGCTCAAAGAGTACGATTGCAATTAAAAACCATAAAGCAAGTATGTGATAGGCCCAATTTAATCGAGAAGATAGCTTTCCAATTAAAATGATAAAGATGGCAAAACATAGATTTAAGCCATATCGAATGTGCGATATATTGATAGATAGCTCACGCTTTTCAAGAGTTGATATGCCTTCTGAGCCAACTAGCTTATTTAAGCTAAACAAAGTAATGATGAGAAGTGTAGCTAAGTACAAATTAGCAAGAACTCTCCACTCCATTTTGGACAAAGGCTTAGAAATTACAACAATTAATGGCAGAATGATTAATGGTAGCTTGTTTCTAATATCCTTCAGCCCATATTCTATATTAGTAGACCAAAGTAATCCTACAAAGTGAAGTATAATGAAGCCAGCCAGGACCCAAAGTATGGGTTGACTTTTCATGGCTTTCCATTTTTTTGAAAAATTTAATTCAAGAGCGGCATTGCAAAGTAGTATGATTTGCCCAATACTCATCATGGCATTAGACCAGGATAAGCCACACAAAATAAATGCTAAACCAAGCAGATAAATATTTCTGTGGTTTATATATGCAGACAGAAAAGTGTTCGAAAAAAGACGATCAATCAAGCCCAACGACAAGGGATTTATTTTTTAAACGTTCCAGCTAGAATTTCATTGTACTGATCTTTACTATTTAATAAATCTAAGGCTTTTTGAATATCATTGTCCTCTGAAAGTGATTGTACAATTCTTCCATTTTGGTAATAATATCTAGATACAATCTCATTTTCTAGAACTTGCGTGATTTCTTCTTGGAAATTTTTTAAATCTTCTTCTTTACTAGGAGTTAATTTACTCAATAGTGCTTCATATTCGGATTCAGCGGATTTGTAGTACTTTTCTTTTTGAGCTACTTTTTTAAGTTTCTCGAGTAGTTTTTCACTTTGAGTTTCGTAGTCGTACTCCTTGTCTGCAAGAAAAGAAACAAACTCATTATAACTATCATCTGATAAATTAAAGTCTTTTGCAGCTTCAATTTCTTTATGATTTAACTCATATTGAGTCGCATAATCAAATACTAAATATTGTCTCATTAGAGCTATTGAAAGTGGACTTAACAACTGATCTTCCGTTTCTATATCTGGTTTAATTCCTTTACCATCAAAAACTTCACGCTGATTCACCAAAGTTTTAAAAGAGTGTATCAAAGAATCCGGCACTTGTTGAGCTATACCATCTTGATTTTTGTTTGAATAATCTAATTTTTGAATACACCTACCACTAGGAATGTAATACTTAGCAACAGTCACTTTAAGTTGAGCATGATAGCTCAAAGGAACCGTTTGTTGTACAAGGCCCTTTCCAAAAGTTTGTTTACCTAAAATCACGGCTCGGTCATAATCTTGTAAAGTTCCGGCAACAATTTCTGAAGCTGAAGCAGAGCCTTCATTGACTAAAACTACTATTGGGATTTCAGTATCAATAGCTTCTTTAGTGGTTTTGTAAGTGGCATCCCATTCTTTTCTCTTTCCTCTGGTTTCTACAACTAATTTCCCTTTTGGAATTACCGTATTTACAATTTCAACTGCTTGTACAAGTAGGCCGCCACCGTTTCCCCTGAGGTCGAAAATCAATTTTTTCATTCCCTGATTTTCTTTTAAATCTTTAAAAGCACTAATAAACTCCTGTGATGCGGTTTGTGTAAAGCTAGTAAGTTTAATATAGCCCACTTCCTGGTCTAGCATTCCATAATACGGAACATCTTCAATTTTTATGTTTTCTCGTTCTAGAGTTTTGGTCAGAATCTCATTGCTACCTGCTCGCTTTACTTTAATTTTTACACTTGTTCCAGCTTGTCCTTTTAATACTTTGCTAATGTCTGAAGTTGTTTTTCCTTCTAATTCTTTACCATCAATACTAATAACTTCGTCACCTGCCTTAAGTCCTGCCTTGAATGCTGGAAAACCTTCATAAGGTTCAGAAATGTAAATTTTACCATCCTTCGAATGGATTAGTGAGCCAATACCTCCATATTGGCCAGTAGTCATAAACCGGAAATCCTCAATTTGTGATTCAGGAATGTAATTGGTGTATGGGTCTAAGGACTTTAACATCTCATCTATAGCCGTTTTCATTAACTCACCAGGTTGAGTTTCATCCACGTAATAGATATTTAATTCCTTAAATAAGGTACTGAAGATATCCAGATTCTTAGATAGCTCAAAGTAATTGTCGGCAAAGCCAAAAGAAAGGACAACGCTTAGGCCAATAAATATGCCTACTATAAACCCTTTAATTTTTTTCATCTTGTTTCTTTTTTGGTACAGGATCGTAGCCATGTCCACCCCATGGATGGCAAGAAAGAATTCTCTTTAGAGCAAGATAACCACCTTTGATAGGCCCATGAATTTTAAGTGCTTCAACGGTGTATTCTGAACAAGTTGGCATATATCTGCAATTTGCACCTAAAAGCGGTGAGAGCGTATATTGATATATGCGAACAAAGAAAATAAGTATTTTGCTTAATAAAGAGCTCAATCTACAGACTCCAATTCTTGTAAAAGTAATACAATTTTTTGCTCAATTTCTGAATAAGTTATGGCTTGTTTGCCTATATAAACAAACATTAACAGCAGGCATTTATTATTTGTCGTATTATAATTGGAAATTAAACCTTGGTTTATACGGTAAGCCTCTCTCATTAGTCTTTTGATCCTATTTCGATCAACTGCCTTTTTGAACTTTCTTTTGGGAACGCTTACCCCAATTTTTATACCTGCTTCCTCACTTTCTCTATTTGCATAAACAAGTTGAATAGGATGCTTTTGAATGCGTTTTCCTTTAGTAAAGAGAAGCTTTATATCATCTCTCTTTTTTATTCTTTTAGCTTTTGGTAAGCTCAAATTCATACCTTCAAAAATAAAAAAAGGCATCCTCATGGAGAATGCCTTTTAATCAAGGTGTTTTACTTTATTTTTTGTTTTGCTTTTTAATGTATTGTTCCAATGCCATAGTCATTGAAGGCGCTTCTGGCTTTGGTGCAGCAATATTAATTTCTAATCCTGCTTTTTCAGCTGCTTTAGCTGTTGTTGCTCCGAATACTGCAATGCGAGTGTCATTTTGTTTGAAATTCGGAAAATTTTCATACAAAGAAGCAATTCCAGCTGGACTAAAGAAAACTAATACATCGTAGTTAACATTTTCTAAGTCAGATAAATCGCTGCAAACTGTGCGATAAAGCATTGCTTTTGTAAACTCAATTCCATTGCTTTCTAAAGTTTCAGGAATTTCTTGTTTAAGAATGTCTGAACAAGGAAGTAAAAACTTCTCCTTTTTATGTTTTTTGATTAATGGAATTAAGTCAGCGATTCGTTGGCGACCGTGAAAAATTTTACGCTTTCTGTATACCACATACTTTTGCAAATAATATGCAGTAGACTCTGAAATACAGAAGTACTTTAAAGAATCTGGTACATTATACCTTGTTTCTTCAGCGATTCTAAAAAAATGATCTACAGCATTTCTGCTCGTGAAAATCACAGCGCCGTATTCATTTAAATTGACTCTTTGCTTTCTAAATTCTTTAGATTCAACTCCTTCAACATGAATAAATGGTCTAAAATCAACTTTTACCTTACAACTCTCTGATAGATCAAAGTAAGGCGACTTTTCAGTTTCTGGTTCTGGTTGAGAGACTAAAATAGTTTTAACTTTCAAAATGAATTGTGGTTTTAGATTAGTAATAGCGAAGAACTTTTATAGTTGATTACTGATGTATTTTCCAACAAGTAACCAAGGTAAAATTTCAAGGGTGCAAAGATACAAAAATATAGTTTGTGGTTTTGCACCAATTTGAGAACCAATTAAAAAGCCACGAATTAGCTGAATAGTAAGAAGTAGAATAAGAATCGTGATTCCAAATAAGAAGAGTAACCTTGAATTGGGGTAAATAAAAATGTAAATGCAAGCGAGTATAAGGCTAAAAACACCAAAAGTTTTATTAATTAAACTACTTTGAAATAAGTACTCTTCTGTGGCGCTTTTTGTGTTAAATAACCAACCCAAAAAATAGTGTAAAACCATTTTGGTTGTCATAAATGAAAAAAGACCAATTGCGAGTGTTAAATAAATATTAGGGAAATGGTTTAAAGTAGTTTGTTCGGAAAAATAAGTAAGCGAAAAAAAGTATGGAGTAATTATAAAGAAGATTAAAAATAGGGCAATGTTTACTGGGTGTGTATATACTTTTTCGTATCGAATAATTTGCTTTGCTGTTTGCCAATTGATGAGAGTTTTTAATAGCAAATTGAGCCTTTTACGGTAAAAGCTCCTAAGAATCGCTATGGTTGCAAAGCAAGCAACAATTAGTCCAATGGTAAAGTCAGTGTAAAAATTTTGAATTTTTTGACCTCTTGCATATGGATTAATCGATTCCATATAAAGCATATGGTTTGCTACATCATTTGAAAACTGTTCAAAACGATACTCCTGCTTTGGAATCGCTTCATTTTTATATACAAATTGATGTGCTTTCATAAGGAAATGCAAAGTAATCCATAAATGACTGAAATTTACTTTAGAAGACTGAAATTGATTGACTATCCAATTCCCCTTTGCTTATTTTTGTCAAAAAATTGAACGTATGCCGAACGATAGATTTCAAGCACCAGATTACTTTATGATAGATGACTTATTAACTGAAGAACATAAGTTAATACGTCAAAGTGTTAGAGAATGGGTGAAGAAAGACATTTCACCAATAATTGAAGAGTATGCCCAAAAAGCAGAGTATCCATTAGAAATAAACAAAGGAATTGCCTCTTTAGGTGGCTTTGGACCTTACATACCTGAACAGTATGGTGGGGCTGGCTTAGATCAAATTTCCTATGGAATTATTATGCAGGAATTGGAAAGAGGAGATTCTGGAATTCGCTCAGCAGCTTCTGTTCAAAGTTCTTTAGTCATGTATCCAATTTATCAATATGGCAATGAAGAACAACGTAATAAATACTTGCCAAAACTAGCAAGTGGTGAATGGGTAGGTTCCTTTGGGTTAACCGAACCAGATCATGGCTCCAACCCGGGAGGAATGATAACCAACTTTAAAGATGCTGGAGATCATTATATATTAAATGGTGCCAAAATGTGGATTACCAATGCTCCTATTTGTGATGTAGCGGTTGTTTGGGCAAAAAATGAAGAAGGAAGAATACATGGTTTAGTTGTAGAGCGTGGTATGGAAGGTTTTACAACTCCTGAGACTCACGGTAAATGGTCTCTAAGAGCCTCTAGAACTGGAGAGCTTGTTTTTGATAATGTAAAGGTTCCAAAGGAAAACTTGTTGCCTAACAAATCAGGACTAGGAGCACCCTTGGGTTGTTTAGATTCTGCACGTTATGGAATAGCATGGGGTGTAGTAGGTGCCGCAATGGATTGTTATGATTCAGCATTGAGGTATTCTCAAGAACGTATTCAATTTGGGAAGCCAATTGCTTCTTATCAGCTAGTGCAAAAGAAATTGGCTGAGATGTTGACTGAAATTACAAAAGCTCAATTACTCAATTTGCGTTTAGGGCAATTGAAAAATGAGGGAAAAGCGACTACTCAACAGATTTCTATGGCTAAAAGAAATAATGTGGATATGGCTTTGAAAATTGCGCGTGAGGCTAGACAAATTCACGGAGGTATGGGAATTACAGGTGAATATCCAATTATGCGTCATATGATGAACCTAGAGTCGGTAATTACTTATGAAGGAACACACGACATTCATCTTTTAATTACAGGAATGGACGTTACCGGAATTAGTGCATTTCGATAGGTTATTTTAAATCCAAAAAGAAAGCCCTTCATGACTATATGAAGGGCTTTCTTTTTATTGAATTTTGTTACCGATTTATGAGGGAAATCTTTTTGGTAATTCGTTCATCTCCAACAGAAATACTTAAATAGTAGAAACCTGCCGGTAAGTAATCTAATTGGTATCGAATTCCATTACTTGATTTAATACAATCTATTTCAATTTCTGCTCCTAAGTTGTTGAATAGTTGCGTTTGCAATTGACTTAGATCCAATTGTTGTGAAAATAAAATGTTTAATTCTCCATTCGTTGGATTTGGATAAACAGAAACTGAGTTGAGCATGTTCTGCTCTTCAAGACCTATTGCTCTTATGGTGTCTTGTGTCACCAAAATTGTTTGAGGTACTAAAGGAGCAGCCGAAATTGTAATTAAATCACTTCTCACATTGGCAGTTCGATTTGTCTCTGTAGCAGTTACTGTAATTCTACTAGTAAAAGCACCACTATCTGGACTAACACGCATCCATGAGGCATTTTCTTCAATGGTCCAAGAAATTAGATTTGTACTTAGATTGAATTCAGCTATATCCAATGAATCACTTCCAAGACTTAATAAGCTAGGAGAGACTTGGAATAATGGAGTTGAAGGTCGCTGAATCACGGTAATAGTAGTGTCCGGATAGCCATCTGCAGAAGCTGTAATTGTAGCTTCACGTTGATTTCCAAAAATATTTCTTCCAGCTGCTAATATGGTAATCAGTTGGGTGTTATTTCCACTTATAGGGTTAACAACCATCCATGGAGTATTTTCTGAAAGTGTCCAGTTGACTGCGTTAGCAAGAATGCTGAAAGTAGCTGTACTCCCTTGTACATTGTCAACATAAACTGTGTCTTTCGATATGGTAAACGATGGATTTGAACCATCAATCTGAGTGACCATAACCGTTTGGTCAGGAACTCCATTTGCTGAAAATGTTAAGTTAGCTATTCGATTACTTCCACTCAAATTGTCTGAATTTGCGGTAATAGTAATACTTCCATTTCCTGTACCTGAATTGGTAGACACTGAAAGCCAAGTGGCAGGGTTGCTTACTGTCCAACTTAAATTAGAGCTTATATTAATCAAATCATTACTTCCTGAGGCAAAGTTTAAGTTGATGCTTGAAGGACTAACACTTAATTGAGCTAGCTGTCCTTCTTGAATTACAACCAAAGTATCAATTGCTATTGGTAAAGACATGGATGCAGTTGTTACATAAGCAATTCGCTCATTTTGAGAGGTGTTTGCTGAATTTGCAGTTGCTAATACAGTCATGTCACCTATGCCCGTGGTTTGACTGATATCTAACCAACTTTCTGTAGAGGCCGACCCCCATTGAAATCCTTGAGAAGGGGCGTCTACAAAATAAGTTGCTGAGCTATTTGCAGCAGCTCCAAGGCGAATAGTGTCTGGAGAAGTGGTTGGAATCACAGGTGCAGCTACTTGTTTAACAATTACAGTATCCCTTAAGTTGCCTGCTTGTTCCTCAAAAGCAACAAATGTATATCTGCTAGTACCACTTGCATTATCAGCATTCGCTTCTGCAATAATTGTTTGACTGCTACTTCCTGATAGGGGAGTTACATTTAACCAGCTTGCATTTGTACTTGCAGTCCAATTTACATTGGCTGCTAGATTAATATTTGCATTTGAACCTTGATTTGATTGCAAGACAATTGTATCTGGAGAGGAAATAAGAGTAGGGGCTGTGCTTAGCTGATTAACTTGCACAGTATCGAAATAGTTTCCATTTACGTCCATAACTGAAACATAACTACTTCTTATTGCTCCAGTTGAATTGTCAGAATTTGCAACTACCTGAACGTTGCCTGTATCTGAAGTTATGGTTGGATTAACTACGGTTATCCAGTTTGCTCCAGCCATTGTTTGCCAACTCAAGTTTGAATTTACAGTAAAGTTAGCAGTGCTACCATTGGTCTGTCCTAAAGTAATTTGTTGTGGATTAACACTTAAATTAGGAGTTAAACCAAGTTGACTAACAAATAAGGTATCAACCGCTGCACCAGAAGGTAAAGAGAAGGCAATGTAAGAACTTCTAGGGTTTGTAGAATTGTTATCAGTTAATGCTCTAATGGTTAAATTAGGGTTTGATGTGCCACTGGTGGGTGTAATTTCTAACCATGAAGGATCTGCGGATACCGCCGTCCATGTGAAGTTAGAAGTTACATTAGCAATTGCTATGCTATTAGCAGCTTGATTTAAGGTCAAACTAGTCGGGTTAACACTTAATATCATTGGTCCTCCAAGCTGTCTGACAACAACCGTGTCAAATAAGCTTGACGCTACATCTTGAATGGCAACATAAGTGAATCGGTCTGATGTGCTTGCATTCATGCTATTGCTTTGCACCTGCACTGTGTTTGTATCTTGAGTAACCTGAGGGTTTAAAACATCTAGCCAAGAAGCAGGGCTAAAAGTTTGCCATGTAACTGTTGAGTTTACTGTGAAGTTTCCGAAGCTATTAGCAGCTTGATTAATTGTAATTGTATCTGGAATTACACTTAAACTAGGTGGTTGGCTAGGAAGACTATCTTGAACAATAAACACAGTATCATTTGTTGTATTTGGTGAATTGCTGCTAACCACAGCTGCATAGGTTAGAATTGAATTTGTATTGTTTGAAGGAAGTGTTACTTGCACTGAGTCATCTCCATTACCTGATGTAGGAAGCAGGGTCGCTGGACCTGAAACCATATTTGTATTCCAGTTTACATTTGAAATGATTTCAAATTTTTGTTGTCCTCCAAGATGACCAAAGTAAAGTGTATCAGGGTTAGATTGCAAATAGTTTCCTGAGCCTCTTTGTATAACCAAAACAGAGTCTTTTTGGCCACTTGTTGGATTAGTCGCATAAACATAAACACTTCTTGGTGGTCCAATATTTGGTTGCGTGGTTATTGCATTCACACTTTGGCTTTGACTACCATTAATGGTAGTCGTGAGTAACCAATTTGCATTTTCTGAAATTGTCCAATTGGTATTCGAAGTGATATTAAATGGAGCCGTGTTTCCGATACCAGAGTTTACGTAAATCGTATCTTGAACAATATTTAGGTTTACAGTAGTTGAAGATGTATATTGAATTTCAAAACCAATAGCTTGTGCAAAATTGTTGGTTGTGAACTCCACTAAAATACTACTTCCGCCATTAATTGAATTGGGTAAAGCAGTGCCTGAAAATGCTCCTAAAAGAGGGTCTGAGGTAGTGCTGCCATTATAAACACGCACTAAATCATTTGTTGGCTCGGTGTTGAAGTAATTAAAACTAAGATTTATACTAACTGCACCAGGAGGTTGAATAAGCCAAGTACAGTTGCTGTTTTGGACGTATTGTATGCCTACGCCACTGCCATCATCAAAAGTTCCACTTGCAGCCGTTAGTAATGTTTGCCCACTACAGAAAGGAATAGTTTGAGTTGAGTAAGAAGCCCTAAACCCTTCGCCCGTTACAGAGCCATTTGATTTAAAAGTAACTAACATGCTGTTGCCACTTGAAGTAACAATAGGAGGGATGTTAGTGCCAGAAAATGTACCTAATATAGGGTCTGAGGTAGTTGCACCGTCATAAACAGTAATGGTGTCAGTCCCAATTTCGGTATCTATTGAAAAGATTCGTAAGCTAACAGCTAAGTTTGTTGCAACAGGTTGAATTAACCAAGAACAATCGGTGTTGTTGACATAGTCTGTTCCAAATGGCGAGCCATCCGTAAAGTTCCCAAAGTTTGCAGTAAATGTAGTGTTTGGAGAACAGTACGAATTTGAGGAAGTATAGGTGACATCCCAACCTTGGCTAGTGAAATTAGCATCAGTTTCAAAAACTAAGAACATGCTTCCGCTTAAAGCTGTCACAGTGCCTGTAGTAGTGTTGAAGAAGTTTCCTATTAAAGTTCCTGCTGCACTTGTTCCGTCATAAACTCTTAGAACATCACCAAAGTTTGCTAAGTTATTGTTGTTTACAGTAAGAGATATGGTTAACGGATTACCTGTTGGTTGGATTAACCAAGAGCAATTTAGGTTATTATCATAATTTCCAGTTCCACTACCGTCATCAAAAGAACCACTTGGAGCCGTAAAAGTAGTTGTTCCAATACAGCTTAAGCTAGAAACAATGTCATAATGTGCTCTCCATCCCGCTGATGAATTCGAGCCATCAGTGATAAATTCAACATACATGCTTCCAGCAGTTGAAGAAACAGTTGAAGGAATTGTTGTGCCAGAAAATGCCCCAATACGATTAGCTGAATTGTTAGTGCCATCATAGATGAATACACTGTCATTTGCTGCTAAATCTATGCTTAAGAAGTCGAAATCTATGCTTAATGCAGTCGGAGGCTGTATAAGCCAAGAACAATTTAAATTATTATCATAATTATTCGCGCCACTTCCATCTTCAAGTGTATCTCTATAATTGGTCAGGGTTAAGTTTGAAAAACATTGGCTTGAAGTAGAGTTGTATGAGGCCTCCCAACCGGTAGCTTCAAGAAATCCATTTGACTTAAAGGCGACTAACATGCTGCCGCTACTAGAAATTAGGCTAGGAGGAATGTTATTTCCAGAAAAGGTTCCTAATATAGGATCGCTGGTTGTTGATCCGTCGTATACAGTAACTGTGTCAAATGAGGCTTGTGTGTCAAATCGATTAAATGATAAAAATATTTTGTTAGCACCTGCAGGCTGTATTAGCCATTTGCAGTCGCTATTTTCAACATAGTTAGCGGTAGCTAAAGAGCCATCATCAAAGGTTCCTGTAGTGGAAGTTAAACTTGTTGTGCCGCTACAAGCAGGTATTGCTTGGGTATTATAAAAAGCCCTCCAACCACTAGCAGTCGTGTTGCCATTGGATTTAAATGTAATGTACATATCTCCACCAGATGAAACAATCGGGCTTGGGTTTGGTATGTTTCCCGATAGGGTTTGCAAGATTGGTGCACTGGAATTAGGTCCATCATAAATGGTAACTGTGTCATTAATCGATTCTGTATCAAACGAAACGAAGTCAAGACTTACAGCAACATTGGCTAAGGTTGGCTGGATATGCCACGCACAATCAGAGTTGTCTGCATAGTTCTGGCCAAATGGAGAGCCATCTGTAAAGTTTCCAAAGTTTGCTGTAAAGGTAGTAAGTGGAACGCAAAATGTGCTTGAGGAGCTGTAAGTAGCATCCCAACCTCCTGAAGTTTGGGTGCTGTTTGATGTGAACTCTAGAAACATAGCTCCTGATGTAGCTTGTAATGGATTTCCAGGGGTGGTGCCTGAACGAATTCCTATCAAGGTGCCTGATGTGTTGAATCCATCATAAATTCGTACACGATCTCCTATCTGAAGGTCCATGCTTGTAAATGTGAGGTTAATCACACTTGTTGCAGTACTTGGCTGTATTAACCAAGTACAATTTAAGTTGTTATCATAATTGGCAGTACCACTTCCATCATCAAAAGAGCCAGAAGTAGCATTAAAGGTCGTTAATCCACTACAACTTAAGCTTGACGTGGAGGTGTAGGAAGCATCCCAACCAGCGGCAGTTGTTGTGCCATTTGTAATAAATTCAACAAAAATGGCTGGTCCATTAACAATAGTATTTGAAGGGATGGTATTTCCTGAAAAGGTGTTTACTAAAGGTGCCGAATTATCTGTTCCATTGTAAATTTTTACTTCATCTACATTATTTTCTGTGTCAAATGCACTAAAGCTAAGCGTAATACTATTTGCGCTAGCAGGTTGAATTAGCCAACTGCAATTTAGATTGTTCTGATAGTTATTTGCTCCTGATCCATCGGAAAAGCTTCCGTTATTTGAAGTGAAAGTTCTTCCTGATAAACACTGAGTAGTAGTTGAGTTGTAGCTGGCTTCCCATCCAAAATCGGTAATTGAACCATCTGAAGTGAATTCAATAAGTAAGCTTCCTCCTGAAGAGGTAATATTGGGAGGAATGTTGACTCCACTAAATCTTCCAAGTTGAGGTGCTGAAGTATTGCTTCCGTCATAGATGGTTACAAAATCAAAGTTGTTTTCAGTAATGAATCGATTAAAAGTTAAGCTTATGAAAGTGGCACCAGGTGGTTGAATTAGCCAAGAGCAATTGGTGTTGTTGGTGTATTGTTGATTGGCATTGGTTCCGTCATTAAATGTCCCAGAAGCAGCCGTGAAGGTTTGTGAGCCGAAACAACCATTTTGGCTCTGATAGCTCAGTTGCCAACCTTTATCAACACCACTTCCATCAGTAGTAAATTGAACAAAAAGATCGGTGCCAGAACTGGTTATAAAAGAAGGTAATGTATTTCCTGTATGTGCTCCAATTAAGTTTGCAGCAGAGCTTGATCCATCATAAATGTATATGGTATCTCCAATTTGTAAATCTAAAGAATCAAAAGTTAGGCGAATGTTTGAAATGCCAGAAGGTGAGATTAACCACGAACAGTTTAAGTTATTTGAGTAGTCTGAATTTGCACCGCTACCATCATTAAAAGTTCCTGAAGTGGCGGTTAGATTTGTTGTTCCTGTGCAACTTGGTCCCGAAGATCCGCTGTAGGTAGCTTCCCAACCTAAATTGGTTGCAGACCCATTGGTTGTAAATTCCATGTATAATGAAGCGCCTGTTGAGTTTATTGTTGGTGGGATAGTTGTACCTGTATAAGTTCCTATTAAAGGTGCTGTAAAATCAACACCATCATAAATTGCAACCCGGTCAATAATGTTGTCTACAGCAAATCGGTTAAAATTCAAAGTAACTGTAGATGCGCCAATTGGCTGAATTAACCAACTGCAATTTAGGTTGTTGCTGTAATTTGAAGCAGGTAAGCTTCCATCGTCAAAAGTGCCTGTTGGAGCCGTTAGAGTTGATGAACCGCTGCAAGCAGAGCTTCCTCCGGCATTGCCAAGTGTAAAACTGATTTGATTTCCATTTTCTGCAATGTTACTTATCTGCAAGGCTGTTGTAGTTGTTAAGTATGTCATTGCGCTGGGGTTGGTCAAATCATTGAATGATGTTGCGTTTGAAGTTCCAGGAAACAAATCCCCTGCATCACCTCTATTTACTTCATTGTCCAAGTCGTTTAATCCATCAGCTTCTTCTAAATCTACTCCTTTTAAATTTTCATCTGCATTTACGCTATTGCCAAATAAGTTTGTTTTGTTTGTATTAATATGCCAAATGGCTAATCCACTGCCTGGAAGTTCAATATCTAACCCTATTTTTTGTCGGTTTTCGAGTAAAAAATACTCATTGCTTAATGAAGTATTAATACGATAGATTTCATTGGTGTGTGTACTAGCAGGATCAAGTGTGTAATTGCCGTTTGTGCCAATTGTTAATGTAGTAGGTGTTTCCCATCCGTTTTCTATTTTCGACCAAGCGCAAAAATTTGCAGGCCTATGTTCTCCACCTAGCCAAGTTCCACCTGCCATTAAGCCCCAATTTCCTATACCCTCTGAGTCACCATTTGAATCGTCTGTGTCATATAAGTCAGGTAGACCCAAGTTGTGGCCAAATTCATGACAAAAAACCCCAATGCCCACTAAGTTTTGGCTTGCTCCTGAAATTCTAGTCTCAGGGTTAATCATGTAATCATTTATGGTTACTCCATCATAATTCACAGAGCCCATGGTTCCCCCGTTTAATACCCATCGATGTGACCAAATGTATTGAGTTCTACTACCTTGTTCTGCGCCAGGTCCTGCATGAACTGCCAAAATTCCATCAACTCTTCCGTCACTATTGTTATCATAATTCGAAAAATTTACGCCTGCCAATTCAGCTGCGTCTACAGCTTCTCTTACCAAATCAGCAGCTCGGCTTGTACCGCTATCTCTGCCGTAATACAAATAACTGTTGCTTGCCCTGAACCATCCCATCACGTCGACGTCAATGGTTAGCGTGCTGTCAGAAGATAGTTCATAAAAATACTTGAAGCTGCCGTCACCATTTCTAAAATTGCTGCCATATAATAAGCTGTCAAAATTGGCTTTGGCAAAAGTTTGAGTTAAATCTGGATAGTCTATTAGAAGGGCTAATACTCTGATATTTCCTGTGGTTGGATAAGTTTTGTTTTGTAGGTGATTTCTAACCTGATTAAGAACAGCGCCTTTTAAAGGGTCAAATTTTGGTTTTAGGGATTTTTGTTGATTCGCTACAAAGGCAATTTCCGTTTGAGTTCTTTGGTTTGGATTTGAAGCAAGTATGCCGCTAGGTGACAATTCTCCATTTATTTTATTCGCGTATTCATAATTGCCTTGAGCATTTCGAATTAAGGTGTAACCATCTAAGCTTTCTGTCCAAGAAGTGTTTAAGTTTCCTTTTCCTACAACCGTTATTGTTGTGCCATTGGGTTGAATTACATCAACTGGTTCTGGAGAGGCTATGCAGTTTGAGGGTTGAACCGAAGGTTCTGAACTTACTGCTAAGGCTTCACTTGTTGAGTTATTAATCTCAGGATCTTGACCTGAAAAGTTAATAAGTAAAAATGGGAAAAGGAATATATAAAAAATCTTCATAACCGAGTATTTATGGTCTTAAAACAGACGCATAAAGATAATAATTGGTTGGTTATGATAAGCGACTAATAATGTGTTATTTAAGATGCTTCATTAACATCTCTTTTTCGAAGGGTGTTTTTAATTTCACGAATTTCTTTGTGCATATCAATCATGGTGTTGTTTAATTGGTCTCTGGATAGGTTTGGCTCAGGGATTTCACCACTAATGTAGTTTACAAACTTCCATACTTCAATCACTTCATTAACATTGATTTCATAAGGCTTGTATACCGGATTTGTTGAACAAAGTAAAAGACTTTGATTCTTATCAAACTGTTTGTACAAGAGTTTAAAAACAACGCCATCTGTTTCTGTAACTACAATGTATGGGTATCCATCTTTAATTGTTTGCCAATTTTGAACATATTCGCCTGTAACCCATGATTTATCTGAAACGGGTGGCATAGAATCTCCACTAATTTGAAAGGTTCTGTATTTTCTATTGCGGTCTAAAAATGGAAGATGAAAAGTAGGAAGGACTTTAATGAAGTCGGGGTCGCCATAGCCTGCGGTATATCCCGCTTTGGCTTTTACATTTACCAATTCAATGTTTTCTTCGTTTTCGTTGTCAACTGTGGTGGCCAAAACCCTTAGTTTACCTCCCGTTAAATCTATGTCAATACCTTGCTCAAGTTGACTTAAATAAAGATCAGATATGGATTTTAAATCAAGTTTTAAAAGCTTGTCTGTTGAGATTTTAAAGAAGTTGGAGATTTTTAAAAGCGTGTCAAAATTGGGCTCAGTATTCCCCAATTCGTAACCACTTAATGAACTTCGTTTTATTTCAAGTTCTCGCGCTAAATCTTCTTGTGAAATCTTTTTTCGTTTACGGAGTAGTTGAATGTTTTGACCAAAATTGACTGACGACATAATTGACATTTTGAGACAAATATAACGTCAAAAAATTACTTTGTCAATTTTCTTGCATACTGTCTTTTTGAATCAGTACTTCTCCAAAAGAGACTTTTTGAGCTGCGAGTGCTAAAACTGTTGTTGGTAGGTTTTTGATTCGCTTTTGAACTTTTTCAAAATAGTGTTCAAAATTTTCATCGGGTTTAGCTAAGCCCATAAATACAAGGTCAGCATCTGCTGATGAGTTTTGAAGAATTTGATCAAATGATTGATTATTTGATGGTAAAATATTGACCTGGGCTTCAATTCTTATTTCATCAAGCAAGTGCGAAATATTGTAAGCTGCTTTTTCTACTGCCGATTCATCATCGACCACCATTTTAATTCTTAAGGAAGCCTGTCGCCAATCTAAACTGCTATTTACCAAGTATGCTAAAATCATCATAAGGCCTCCATTTCCTTGTAAACCTCCCCACCAAATGTCAATAATAGCTTTGTTTCCAAATGTTTTAAGTTTAGAGCCCTTGTGAACGATTAGAACGTTTTTCTGTAGCTGATAAAAAGATTGAATCATTTTGCAATAGGCAGCTTTGTCATGAGTAGATTCACTCTCTCCAATAATTACGGTATTGGGCTGTAAAGCACCAAGCCCATAAGATTGAGCAATCTGGAAGAGCCCTTCGTAAGCATTGTTTGAATAGATAACTTTAACCAAAGCTCGAACACCCCTTTTTCTTAAATAAGAGTTGATGTGGTCTTTAATGCTTATGAGTTTTTTGTGACTTATGTTTTCTTGGGTTAAAACACTAGCAATACTTAAAATGCCTTTGTTTTGGGTAAAATTATTTGCGAACTCGATTAAATGCCATCTTTTAGTTGGTGAGCCTGCTAATACCAAAGGGTTTGGTCTCCAGTTTTTTGGATCATGATCTTCACTTAACTTCATTAAGCTCGACTTAATTATAGCCATTCTTAAACCTCTTCCAATATCGCCCCAGGTAGATTGTAGTTGTCTTCCTTTTAGCCAGATAAAAATTAAAGCCACAAATAGGAGAGCTATAAATGTTGCTCCACTGTTAATTAAAAACATGACAGCTAAGCAACCTAAGGCACCAAGAAATGAAAATACCCAGTGGACTTTAAACTTAGGTCTAAATGATGGACTACCTAAAAAACGTTCTGTTCCGGCAGCAATATTTAAAACACCATAAGTAGTTAAAAAAAACATGGTAAGCACAGGTGCAATCAAATTCAAATCGCCATACCAAACAGCAATTAAAACTATGGCAAGTGTAAATAAGGTTCCAAGCCGTGGACTATCCTCTTTACCTGAACTTTTGCCAGTCCACTGCAAAAATTTAGGCAAAACACCATCTTTTGCAAGAGCTTGTAAAACACGAGGGGCACCTAAAATGCTTCCTACTGCTGAAGATAAAGTAGCACCCCAAACACCAATTAATATTGCATCTCCCCACCAAGCAATTTTTCGCATAATTAGTGGGTCTTCAATCAACGTTTCTGCACTTGCTCTACTTGCCAAAATAATAGGTAGAGACATGTAAATTAGGTAGCCAACACCGATGGCTAAAAATGTTCCTTTTGGGATAGATTTTTTGGCATTTTTTAAATCTCCTGACATGTTAACGCCTGCCATGATGCCAGTAACAGCCGGAAAAAACACAGCAAAAACAGTCCAAAATCCTTCCTTAGAAGTTTCAGAAGAAGACCAAAATTCAATGTCGGTTTCTTCAATCGGTTTTCCAAAAAGCAATGATAAAATGGAAAGAATGATTCCAACCATGATAATATACTGGGCTCTAATAGCTGTTTTGGCTGAAGTTAATGCTAAAGCAGTCACTCCAATGGTAGTAATGATTCCAACAATTCGTTCACTAATTTCAGGAAAAACGGCCGTAATACTTTCTGCGAAACCTACAGCGTATAAGGCTACAGATAGTGCTTGAGCAAAATAGAGTGATATGCCAATAGCCCCTCCAGATTCAATGCCTAGTGATCGACTAATCATATAATATGCGCCGCCAATTTTTACTTTTTGGTCAGTTGCAATTGAAGCAATAGATAAGCCTGTTAAGAAAGTAATGCTAGTAGAAATAGTAACGATTAATAAACTGCCAATTAAGCCAACATTTCCTACTACCCATCCAAATCGGAGGTACATGATTACCCCAAGAATTGTCAGAATGGAAGGAGTGAAAACACCTCCAAATGTTCCTAATCCCTTAGATTGATGAATGGGCTTGTATGAGTATGAGTTTTTCACAAATTAAGGGGCCTAAAGTAAGGAATGAAATCTTAAAACACATTAGAGAATGAATGCAAGAGCAAGTTTTATGTCTTGATAACTTATTTTTCCGTGCAAGCTTTCATAAAGTAATTTGAGGCTCAATTGGTCTTTCTTAGGTAAATTTTGATAGGCAATTTCAACCTGGTCAACAATTCTCTTTTTGGGTTTGTAGTGACTTAAGTTTGCTTCTGGGTGATCCTTTTTGATTTTGATGAAATGACCAGCAATTGTCCCTTCCGTTAAACCTCGTTCTTTAGCAATTGCTTTTATGGCCATTTTTTGATTTAAATAATGCAAGGTGATTTCATAAGTTGAAGGGTCTTCTTTTTTTACTTTTTGAACTTTAAGTTTTGCATCTTTTCTTTTTGCTTGTCTTTTCTCAATTTCTTTTTTGTCAGTAAGTCCTCCACATTTTAAAATGAAGGCCTTGGCTTCAGCTTCTAAACTCTCTAAATTATTTTTAGCTTCTGCTTGTTGGGAAAGTTCTTTAAATCTTACATCTGCTTTAAAGGCCAATGGGTCAACTTGTAGTGCCATAGTATTAAAGCCTAACAGAAGTAAGTTTTTTAGGCTCTTTAGTCGCGATAAAGCTACATAGCCTTGACCCGTTTCAAAGGTTTTGGAAAGGTCAATTTGTGCGGCTTCTAAAGTCATGCCTTGAGACTTATGAATAGTAATTGCCCAAGCAAGTCTTAGTGGAATTTGTTTGTAAGTAGCTAGTTTCTTGCCCTGTTCGTCTTGAATGGTCCATTCCTCTTCTTCAGCACTAATTGTTCTTCCATTGGTCAGTTTTACTGACGGTTTGCCTTCGTCGGTAAAACCAATAATTTCACCAAGGCTGCCATTAACAATGCCTTTTTCGGGATTGTTTCTAACAAACATGACTTTAGCGCCTATTTTCAGCTGTAAATCAAATGGCGCTAGAACGGCACTTTTTAAACTTTCAATTAATTTGCCATTACCCTTAGTTTCTGCCGCGAAACTTCTACTTGAAGTATGAAGCTTGGCTAATTCTTCTTCATTGATGCGGTCTACATCAAAATTGTGGGTGTAGAGTTGAGTGGGTTCCAGTTTTTGATCTAAACTATGGGTTTTAGCTTCTAGTAATTTTGAAAGTGAAAATTGACTTAATTCGCCCGATCTAATTTCATTTAAAATGTTGTTCAGTGTGGTGTCTGTTTGTCTGTATTGTTCTGTTAAATAGCATATGGTAGGTTGTGCTTCATTCCAAGCGCGACTCATAAAAGTAAATTTGTCTTTACTTTTTTCTCCACTGTTTCCAATTGGTGGAAGTTGAAAGAAGTCTCCACAAAAAACGATTTGTATGCCGCCAAAAGCTTGATCATTTTCTTTAAAAAACTTAAGGACCTGATTCACCATCTCGATTTGGTTTAGATGGAGCATGGAGATTTCATCAATAATTAATACTTCTACTTTTTCTAGATGCTTGGCTAAGTACTTTTTAGTTTTTAAGCCGTTGAGTTGCCTTTGGTTTAAGCTGTTTTTTACACCTATTCCCGACCATGCGTGTATGGTCATTCCGTTCATATGCGTTGCAGCAATTCCTGTTGATGCAGTGACAGCTACTTGTACTTTACGGTCTTTTAAATAATTGATGTATTGATTCAATACATAAGTTTTGCCTGTTCCGGCAGAACCAGTAAGAAATATGTTTTTTCCACTTTTTAAAAGTGCTAGCGCTTGTTCTTGAAGCATTGTTTGTTAATCTAGGTTGATGAAAGGTAGAAATAGACTCATCGGTAAACAAAAATACCATATTGGTGAAATTGGTACAACAAGGAGGGATGAAGTGAGGGTAAACTTGTTTAAACCAAAAAACTTAAGATTATGAAAAAATTGTACTTATTATTTAGTCTGGCCTTTCTGTATTCTCAGTCGAATGCTCAAAATGAGCAATTCGTAGGCACACAATTACTTCAATCTACACCTTCTGTTCAAATTGATCTAGAAAATAACAAAAGTGCTGTTCAGAACTCAAAGGCTCCTGGAACTGTAATTTATAGTGAAGACTTTGGTTCAGGAGGTCCTCAAGGAAATAATTTGCCCTTGGGTTGGACGACAGTTGATATTGCAGGAGGAAGTAATTATTGGTTGTGGAGTAATTCTGCGCCAGGAGGGCAATATTCTGGTAATGTTCAACCTTTAAACTCAACAACAGGAACTAATGGATACTTGATGCTTCCAAGTGGTTTGTTTAATACTCCTGCTCCTCCTGGTGGATTTAGACCTATGGATGCGATTGTTACTTCTCCTGCAATTCCAATTAATGCAGGTATTAGTTCTTATTTTGTTGAGTTCGAGCAGTATTTAAATTATTGTTGTTCGCCTACTGATGAAAGTGTTTTAGAAGTCAGTCCTGATGGAATTAATTGGGATACATATGATGCTTCCTCAAATCGAGCGCCGAATACTCCAACACCGAATGGGCAATTGTTTTCAATTGATGTTTCTCAAACATTGGCATTTGAAAATACCGCCTATATTCGATTTCGCCAAACTGGTCCCTCACATTATTTCTGGATGATTGACGATTTGAAATTAATTGAAGGTGATCCAAATTATATCGAAACAACTAAGAATCGAATAGTATTTGGAGATACTTTTCAGATTAAACCAAATTATACCAAAGTCCCCAACTTTATACTACCTCCAGCTCAGGCAGAGGCAATAGTTAATAATCCTGGAGTTACAACACAAAATAATGTGTTTCTACATGCTGAGTATTATCACGACAGTACTTTAATGGGGCAATCCGGAGTGCAATTGTTTCAACATGATTCTGTTTTGGTAGGGGCTAATTATCAAGGTGGAAGTGTTGATACACCGCAAACAAGTTTACTTATGATTCCCCATGAAGGAGGCCTAAGGGCAAGAATATATGCGAAAACGGATTCATTTAATAAAGCCGGTGTTTCTGTTTATGAAGATTATGAATTTTTTATCGGGGATACTGTAATTGCTAGAGATCGAGGAGTGTTTTTTGGAGGAGCCGGACCTTCTAATTATCAAGGTGGTGGAAATGATGGTGATCGCTATGCATCACTAATCACAGTTGGAGGTGTGGGAGGCTATGTAAACTCTTTATCGGTATACGTTTCAACTGATAATTCCGTAGTAGGTTCAGCAATAGTTCCTGTGATTTGGGAGTTTGATCAATCACAAGCAACTATAACTAGTGCTATGTCGGTTAAATACCAAGGTTTGATACCTACAACAATTACTTCCTCGATGCTTGGAAGCTGGATACATTTACCTTTTACTTTTGCTACTGGAAGTAATCAATTAATTGCCGGCAAGCAGTATGCAATTGGTTGGGAGCAAGTTAATGGGGCTTCTACCGGTGCTCATTTTTTAGCAGGCCGTGATTATGCCATTGAACCTTATAGTCCGGCATTGAGCAATTTTGTTTATTTGAATGATGCTTCACCTCGTTGGGGTTGGGTAAGTGTGGTCGCAGGAATTCGAGCAAATATTTATCCTTCACCAGTAGGTATGATAGAAAACAAGGCGACTTCAGCATTTGAATTATATCCAAACCCTTCCAAGGGTGAAATTAAAATCAGTAGTGATAAAGAGTGGATTAACTCTATTGATGTTGTGAATATTTATGGTGAATTGGTTTACACCAAGCAAATTCCTGCCTATAAAAAAGAGCAGCTGCTATCACTTAGTCATTTGTCAAAAGGGATTTACTTCATTAAAGTAAGTTCAAATGATTCAAAGTTGACTAAAAAAATAGTACTGCAATAACTGTTTAACTGTAGTAGGGAGGTCCCGAGTCGATTAGACTCGGGAATTTTTGCTAATTTTAAACAACTTAGAAATAGTTATGAAAAATTTGACAAATATTTTACTCACTTGCTTTTTAATTCTTTCACTTAACGTTAAGGCGCAATTAATGTTGAAGCATGATTCTATAGGTGATTTTGTAGAGTGGAAAGACAATAAGAAGAAATTAAAATCACTAGGTGATACGCTTTACTACGAAGATTTTGATTCCACAGGAAGGTCTTCTAATAATTTTCTTCCTGCAGGATGGGCAGCTACAGATTCTACTGGTCAAGGCCACGTGTGGATCTGGAGTGATCAGGCTCCAGGTGGGCAGTACTCATCGGGAGTAACAGCCTTAAATTCTCCAACTGCAAGTAATGGTTATTTGAGCTTGCCTTCTGATTTTTACAATACGCCAACTCCATCAGGAGGTTATGTTGCAATGAATTCCGTTGTTCAATCAGGGCCTATTTCTATCGCACCAAGCAGATCTGTTGTGGTTGAATTTCGATCTGCGTGGAGGTGGTGTTGTAGTTCCTCAGGTGACTTTTCATTGTATGTAAGTGCAGATGGAGTTAATTATACTGAAGTGTATGATATTACGGTTAATAGTACTAGTCATTCTCCTACAAATGGTGAGTTGTTTTCGTATGATGTAAGCGCTGTGTTAGCTAATCAACCAACAGCCTATTTGCGATTTGTTCAAAGAGGTCCGTCTCATTACTATTGGATGATAGATGATTTAACCTTGTTGGAGGGCTATATTAGTGCTTATCGACTTAATGAATCAGGAGTAGATTTTGGAGATGATTTTATTTTTAGGCCAACATATACTCAATATCCTTTTGGAATCTTAGATTCTATAATGGTAGAAGCTGAGCTTGAAAACTATGGTTCAGAAGCTCAAACTGACTTAAAATTAGATTTACAACTGTATCATGATAGTGCGCTAAACGGTAGCCTAGGACAGGGATTTATTTTTCAAGATTCAATTGAGTATACACAGTCTTTTTCTTCAAAGCGGTTGGACACTGCTTTGTTTGATAGTCCTAAGTTTAAGCCCAATACTTCGGGCTATTATCGTTACCGGATAACTCCAAGCTCTGATTCAGTAAACCAAGATCCAATGGGTGGAGTACATGAATCTTCTTTTGTGATTTCAGATTCAGTTTTAGCAAGAGATCGTGGGGTATTTGTAGGTAGCTTAGGGCCTGTTAGTTATTTTGGAGGTGGAAACGATGGAGACCGTTTAGGAGTGTTGTTTACTGTTGCTTCCCATGGAGAATTGATAAATTCAATTTCGATTTATGTGGCTAATGATACCTCAGTAATTGGCTCTTCCATCGTGCCAATGATTTGGACCTTTGATCAAGATAGTGTACTTATTAATGGAACTTTAACTGAAGCCTTTGTTAATAATCAATTAAGAGGAAATTCCATTACAATCACTTCTCAAATGTTAGGAACATGGATTAATCTGCCTTTTAATAATACACATGGAAATCTTTTTTTAAGTGCTGGAAAGCAATATGTCATGGGGTGGGAGCAAGTTTCTGGTGCCGCCAGTGGAAGTTATTTTGTGACTGGTCGAGATGTCTTTAGTGAACCTACAGTTCCTAACGTAACTAACTTTATTTATTTAAATGGCACAGCCCCTAGTTGGGGTTGGATTGCTCAAGTGGCAGGAGTTAGAGCGAATTTTGAGCCTTCTTTAGTGGGGCTGGAGTTAGCGGCTTTAGAGAAGCCAAGTTTTGAGTTGTATCCCAATCCAAATCAAGGCTTGTTTACTTTAAAATTAGGAAAAGAGAGTGCTTATCAGTTGTTAGAATTGCGAGACTTAAAAGGTCAGCTTATTCGACAAGCAAAATTGAATGGAAATCAAATTCATCATTTTGATTTTAGTGATTTGAAGAGTGGAATTTATCTGATTAGTCTAGAAGGTGAAAGTAAGCGAGAAACTCAAAAGCTCATTATTTATTAGGTGTCTACCCATTCGCCTCGCTTAGGGCGTAAAGCATCTCTTACTGTAATCATATTTTTTTGTTCAACAATAAGGTAGGCTTCTGCTTGTTGTTCCTTATTTACCGTTCCACAGCCAAAGTGTTGAATGTTTTCTTTTTTGGCAAACTCTTCTAAATGGATTGCATGATGCTTAGCGGTCTCTAAACCATCTTCTCCAAAGAACTCCCAAATCAGTTTAGCTTTCTTTTCCATTTTTATTTACAAGCTTAAGTGAATTTTTTTGAAGAATAATTGCTTTGTAAAAAAACAAAATGACTAAATTATTGTCGAAAAAATGACGATAAAATTGTCAAAATGAAATTAAACAATCTAAACAAGCAAGACCAGAACATCATTCACATGGATTTGGATTCTTTTTTTGTTTCGGTAGAACGATTAAGAGAGCCAAAGTTACGTGATGTACCTCTTTTAATTGGGGGTAGTACCAATCGGGGAGTGGTGGCTTCTTGCAGCTATGAGGCGCGCAAGTTTGGCATTCATTCGGCCATGCCCATGAAAGCGGCTCGCCGACTTTGTCCGCATGCGGTAGTCATTGGTGGCGATTCAGAATTGTACAGCAAATATTCGCATTTGGTTACCGATATTATTAAAGAACAGGTGCCGCTTTATGAGAAGTCTTCTATCGATGAATTTTACATTGATTTAAGTGGTATGGAGCGTTTTTACAACTCTTATCTTCTCGCTAAGAAAATTAAAAAAGACATTAAGCGCGAGAGTGGTTTAAATATTTCTTTTGGGCACTCCATTAATAAAACCGTTTCTAAGGTCGCTACCAATGAGTCTAAACCCAATGGGTATTGCAAGGTAGAAAAGGGAGCCGAAAAGTTTTTTCTTTCGCCTCTTAAGGTGAACAAGATTCCACAAGTGGGAGAGAAAACCTACCAAACTTTGCGCAGTATGGGCGTGGTGCGGGTGCGTACTTTGCAGCAAATGCCTCTTGATTTGGTAGAAAATGTCTTGGGTAAAAACGGTCGTAGTATTTGGCAAAAAGCACAAGGAATTGACAACAGTCCGGTAAAGCCTTATTCAGAGCGCAAGTCCATGTCTTCAGAACGTACTTTTAATCAAGATACCACTGATGTTTTTCAGCTGAAAAGCTTGTTGGTGGGTATGACTGAGCGCTTGGCTTTTAAACTGCGAAAAGAGCAAAAGCTAACCGCTTGCGTTACGGTTAAAATTCGCTATTCAGATTTTGATACCCAAAGCATGCAATGCCGTTTGCCTTATACCTCCTGCGATCATATTTTAATTGATAAGGTCAAAGAGCTATTTGATAAACTGTATCAGCGCCGCATGTTGATTCGCTTAATTGGTGTTCGCTTTAGTCATTTGGTAGGCGGTGGCTATCAGATTAATTTATTTGAAGATACCGAAGAGCGCATTAACCTCTATCAGGCCATGGATCACATTCGCAAACGTTTTGGCGACGGTAAAATAAAGCGTGCCACCGCCATGCATTTGCGCCACCCCAAAATGAATCCTTTCAACGGTATTGCTACTTAGTCTTATTGTAGAATGTAGGTAAACGTTATGAAAAAATGTCAAATATGGGGTGGCCTGACAAAACAGCGGGCGGGAGAGGGGTAGTGCGTGGAAGCTTTGTTTTGTCTTGATTCTTTGTTTCTATCTCATTAAGGAGAAAGAAAAGAGAAAACAATAACGAACGACAGAAATGAAGCTTGACAAGCTAGCCAGATTAGTAGTTAGTCATTGACATCTGCCTGCCACAGGCAAGTATTCGTAATTAAATAGTGTAGGGACGACTTTTCAAATAATAGGGGCATTTCTAGGGTGCGCAAGAAGTGAAGTAAGATGATAAGATTAGTAATTCGTAATTCACACATTCGTAATTAAATTGTATTTAAACTGTCATAGCGTTTTTAGTTTCCGTTACGGAACCCTTCGCATTAGTCAATTACTAGACTTAGCGAAGCAACATGAGCAGAAAAGCTTAGTGCTGACCGATATAAACAATACTTCGGCTTGCCTCAACTTTGTGCGCGAAGCAGAATTGGCCAGCATTAAACCAGTGCTTGGCATTGATTTTAGAAATGGCGCCAAGCAACAATTTATAGGTATTGCTAAAAATAACCAAGGCTTTGAAGAATTGAACCGCTACTTATCTAGTTTTTTGCATCAAACTGCAGTAGAGCAAAGCCGACTAACCAACTTCCCGAAACGAGCCCCAGAATTTGATCAGGCTTTTGTGATTTATCCTTTTGAGCGTTTTCGCCATCAGTTTATTGGCTTAAAAGAAAATGAGTTTATCGGGATTTCAATGGAACAGCTCAAGCATTTGCCCTTTTCGCCTTGGCGAGGGCATCAGGATAAATTTGTGCTGCTACAAACCGTTACGGTTGAAAGTAAGCGAGATTTTAATGTTCATCGCTTGCTGCGCGCTATTGGTAACAATTGTTTGCTTTCTAAACTGCCAGCTAAAGAAGTAGGAAAGCCCGAGCATCGTTTTTATTCTCAAACTGTGCTTGAAAAAGTGCTGAAAGACTTTCCTAAAATCAAAGAGAATACGGAGAAATTGTTGGCTACAGCAGAAATTAGTTTTGTTTATAAAGGCAATCAAAAGAGTGGTTCGGTAAATCACAACAAACAAAACTTTACTTGCTCTAAAGCGGAAGATCAGCAGTTGATTCGTCAGCTCTGCGAAGAAGGATTACCTTACCGTTACCCAACAAAAAAGCAGCAAGCTGAGGTTCAAGCGCGTTTGCAAAAGGAGTTAAAGCTGATTCAAGAACAGGGTTTTGAATCTTATTTTTTAATCAATTGGGACATGCTGCGCTTTGCTCGAGAGCGAGGTTTTTTCTACGTAGGTAGAGGAAGTGGTGCCAATAGTGTAGTCGCTTATTTGTTGCGCATTACCGATGTTGATCCAGTAAAGTTAGACTTGTATTTTGAGCGTTTTATTAATCCTTATCGGGAAAATCCACCTGATTTTGATATTGACTTTTCGTGGAAAGACCGTGAAGTCGTGACCGATTATTTGTTTGAAAAATATGGGTCAAATCATCAAATAGCGCTTTTGGCTACCTATAATACCTTTACATACAAATCGCTTATGCGTGAGTTGGGAAAAGTTTTTGGCCTGCCCAAGAATGAGGTGGATCGCTTGGCTTCAGAAAAACAACAAGAGCAAACCCCTGATGAATATGTGCGCTTGATTTACCGCTATGCGGCCTACATGGATGGCATTCCGAGTCATTTAAGTGTGCATGCCGGTGGCGTTATTATTTCTGAGAAACCGGTTTATTACTATTCGGCTACCAGTCTTCCACCCAAAGGCTACCCCATTGTGCAATTTGATATGGTACATGCCGAAGATGCGGGCTTGTACAAATTTGATGTGTTAAGTCAAAGAGGTTTGGGGAAGATTAAAGATTCTGTGGACTTGGTGATTGAAAAAGGCTTGGAGCCAGATTTAGACATTCACCAAACTGAGCGTTTTTTTGAAGATGAAAAAGTGAAAAATCTATTGAGAAACGGCGATGCCATGGGTTGTTTTTATGTAGAGTCACCAGCCATGCGCATGCTGCTCAAAAAGTTAAAAGCCGATGATTATTTGGGTTTGGTGGCGGCTAGTTCCATTATTCGTCCGGGAGTAGCCAAATCGGGCATGATGCGAGAATACATTTTGCGCTCGCAGAAAACGGATGAAAGTTGGCGGAAAACAACGCCGAAGATTATGCAAGATTTAATGGAAGAGACCTACGGCGTAATGGTTTACCAAGAAGATGTGATTAAAGTGGCGCACTTTTTTGCTGGCTTGGATTTAGGTGAGGCCGATATGTTGCGCCGTGGCATGTCGGGCAAATTTCGTTCACGGGCAGAGTTTGCCAAGGTAAAGCAAAAGTTTTTCGATAACTGCAAACAAAAAGGTTATCCAGATGCGGTAACGGCTGAGGTGTGGCGGCAAACCGAGAGTTTTGCTGGTTACGCTTTTTCCAAAGGACATTCAGCTTCGTATGCGGTAGAAAGTTACCAGAGTTTGTATTTAAAAGCACATTATCCCATGGAGTTTATCATTGGGGTGCTGAACAATGGTGGTGGCTTTTACAGCACTGAAATGTATCTGCATGAAGCCAGAATGTTAGGTGCCAAAGTGGAAGCTCCTTGTGTGAATAAAAGTAATTTGCTGTCGGTTTTAGAAGGAGAAAATACCATTTACATCGGTTTTTATTTGGTTCGTGATTTAGAAGAAAAGGTAGTGCTTGCTTTTCTTGAAGAAAGAAATAAAGGGGGAAGTTATAAGAGTTTAGAAGATTTTGTAAACCGTTGTGAAATTTCCAAAGAACAGCTGGTGATTTTAGTTCGTATAGGTGCTTTTCGCTTTAGCGGAAAAAGTAAGCAAGAGCTGATGTGGGAAGTGCATCGACTATTAGGCGGGGCAAAAAAGACAAAAGTGGACTTTCAGCTTTTTCCAATACAAGGTAGAAAGTACAAAATGCCCAAGCTCGATGAATTGAATTTTGAAGACGCTTTTGACCAAATGGAGTTGCTGGGTTTTCCGCTTTGTTCCCCTTTTGCTTTGTTAAAAGAAGAACTGCCTTCCAGTTTGTTAGCTAAAAATTTGTTGAAATTTCTAGGGAAAAGAATAGGTATAGTAGGTTATTTAGTTACGGTGAAAAATACACGAACTATCACTAAAAAATTAATGCAGTTTGGCACTTTTGTAGATTGTGAAGGGGGCTGGATTGACACCGTTCACTTTCCTCCAGTGGTGAGTCAATTGCCATTTCGAGGGAAGGGCTGTTACTGGATTGAAGGTAAAGTGGTAGAAGAATTTGGCTATGCAACCATAGAGGTAGACAACATGCAACGATTGGATTACGTCAATAGAGAATAAAGGGAGAAAACTTATATTTGAAATCCTTAAAAGAATTGAAAATGAAAATTAGCAGAACAAAGATTCGAATGATGCTTATCGCATTTGTAACATTAGCCATTGTTTCATGTACACCTGAAGACGGAGATACAGGGCCAGTAGGGCCAGTAGGTTCGCCAGGGCCAGCGGGAGCAACAGGGCCAGCAGGTCCAGCTGGGCAGAATGGACAAGACGGAATAGATGGCAATCCAGATGTGAAGGCATATACATTTACGGTGGATACTAGTATGTGGACGACAGGAGGAGGTGGAAGTAATGCGGTGTTAACAGTGCCGCAGATTACTCAAGATGTTTATGATGGAGGAACAATTCAACTGTTTCATCGCTTTGCAACAAGCACTACAGGTGATTGGAATAATATGCCTTATAGTACTTACTTTACCTCAGGAGCAACTGTAGTTCCATATCATATTACATTTAGTTATAATGTAGGAACTGTTGGCTTAAGAGTGTATTCTGATTTAGGTGCTATTATCACATTTAATCAAAGCATGGAGTTTAAAGTCGTTGTCATACCCTCAAGTAGCTTAGTTAAAAACATGGATTACAAAAACCATGAAATGCTACAAGCCTTGTATGGGATTTAAATGAGTAGAGAAAATAGATTAAAGAAAAGGAGCTGGTAAAGCTCCTTTTTTTATGCACTTAGTTATTGAACGTGTCAATGAGTGCATGAAAAATATCAATTTGATAAATGAGTAAAACAGTCCGAACTTTGACCTAGAAAATAAACTAAAACCAAAATAATATGGAAAGTATAACAGGATTAAAAGGGAAATCAAATGCTGAAATTGCTGAAAAGTTAAACCAGCTTTTAGCGAATTATGAAGTCTATTATCAGAACCTAAGAGGGTTTCATTGGAACATTAAGGGTAACGACTTTTTTGTATTGCATGAAAAGTTTGAAGAGTTGTACAATGAGGCTCAATTAGCTATTGATGAAGTAGCAGAGCGTATTTTAACACTAGGTGAACAGCCTTTACATACCTATTCTGATTTTGTTGAAACTTCAACGATCAAAGAGTATAAAAACTTATCAGATTCAAAATCTACCGTTGAAGCATTGTTAGAAAGCTTGCGAATTTTGATAGCCTTAGAAAGAGAAATTTTAAGTTTAGCTGGAGATGCAGATGATGAAGGAACATTGGCCTTAATGAGTGAGTATTTATCTGCTCAAGAAAAAACGGTATGGATGTTTGCTTCATTTTTGAACAAGTAGACAATAGCGAGGTTACTTAATAAAAAAAGTATGTCCATTCAAGTTATAAAGAAAAATCAGCAAGCCGCTGGTCAGTTTAATGGGGGCGAAATTTTAGAGAACAAACCCATCGGTTTTCCGAGAGAAGGGGGGCACTTGCGGCCTTATTCCAATTTGTTTTATTGGTCGCATGCATGGAGTGATCAAGGTAGTACAATCGGTTTGCACCCTCATCAAGGTTTTGAAATATTATCGTTTGTGTTAGAGGGGAGTATTGAGCATTTTGACACTGGAGATAATGAATGGAAAACATTAAATGCTGGTGATGCTCAGATTATTCGAGCAGGAAGTGGTATTTCTCATTCGGAAAAGCTCAACGCTGGTGCACACATGTTTCAAATTTGGTTGGATCCTGATTTAGGAAAAACCCTTGATCAAAAGGCAACTTATAGCGATTATAAAAATGATGAATTTCCACTGGAAGAACGTGATGGTATTCGGGTAAAAACTTATCATGGTGCGAATGCCCCTTTGCAAATGGATACAAAGGGAGTGGAGATTAAGGAGTATTTCATTTCTGGAAATCAATTTAAGATTGACTTAGAAAAAGACTCTGTGCATTCATTTTATGTTGTAAAAGGGGCTATTGAAATCGATGGGAAAAAGGTAGAATCGGATGATTTTTTTAAAGTAGAAAGTCAAAATGAATTACTTTTAAAGTCAGAACCAAACACTGTTTTGTTTAGTGTCTCTCAGCCTTCTAAATTGGCTTATAGAACTTATGCAGAGCGTATTCTTTAGAAAATGAAAAAACTTGCAATGATTACGGGCGCAACTGCTGGAATTGGAGCAGCTTGCGCCCATTTATATGCTTCCAATAACTACCATTTAATAATTACCGGTCGACGACAACATTTGTTAGAAACCCTGAAAAATAAATTGGAAAATCAATATGGAGTTTCGGTCTTAAGTCTGTGTTTTGATGTGCGAGAAAGGCAAGAGGTTGAAATGCAATTAGGGAAGTTGAAAGATTCTTGGAGAGAAATAGATGTCTTAATTAACAACGCTGGATTAGCCAAAGGGTTTAGTGAAATTCAAAATGGGAACGTTGATGATTGGGAAACCATGATTGATACCAATGTGAAAGGCTTGCTTTATGTTTCAAAGCAAATTATGCCCATGATGATTAAGCGAAAGCAAGGGCATATTGTCAATATTGGTTCCATTGCAGGTAAAGAAGTTTACACAAAAGGAAATGTCTATTGTGCTACCAAGCATGCCGTTGAGGCCCTAACAAAAGCTATGCGAATAGATTTATTGCCTCATAAAATAAAAGTCTCTGCTGTTTGTCCTGGTGCGGTGAATACTGAGTTTTCTACGGTTCGCTTTGATGGAGATAAAGAAAAGGCAGATTCAGTGTATGATGGTTATCAGCCATTAAATGCAGAAGATGTTGCTGAAGCAATTTACTTTGTAACTTCTAGACCAGCACATGTAAACATTAATGATTTACTCATTATGCCAACTGCACAAGCCAATACAACTCATTTGTTAAGAGAGTAGTTGAGATTTTACTTGCTCAATTTCTGATTGAAAGTCGATTTGGTTTTCTCTTTGAAGAATCTCTAATTTCTGAAGTAAACTGCTAAGAAACTGCTGATGTTTTTCAGATTGTGGTTGAAAAGCCTTGTGGTTTAGCTGGCTTAGAATAGTATCAATTTGAGAAACCAAATCTATGGTTTCACCATTAAAATGAGTTTCCTTGAATTTAGACCAAATGTATTTTATGGCTTCAGAACTCGGATGCACTAAATCTTCTTTATAAAATCGATAATCTCTTAAATCGTCTTGTAAGAGCTCGTATGCGGGAAAGTAAGCAGTATTTGAATGTTTTTGCAAAATAGTTTCTACGGCCAGGTGTAAAGTTGATTTGCTCAGTTGGTTCTCACGAAAGCCATCTTTTAAGTGGCGAACTGGACTAATCGTGAAAACAAACTCAAACGTTTCGTTGTATTTTTCTGTCAGTTTTAGATTTAGTTTGTCGAATGAGCTAACGATTTCCTCAACTGCTAACAAACGTTTCTTAAATAGAGTAGAAGGTTGCTTGTGGCAATTGTTTACAATCTGATTGTTTTCCTTTAATTCATGTACCCAAGCGGTGCCAAGTGAAAGAAAAATTTGGGGTTTGTTATTTTGTTGATTGATTTGAAGTTGAAAAGCATCTTCAATTTTTTTGAAAGAAGCTTCTTGGGTCAAGGCATTAAAATCAGAATGTAAATCAAAATGAAAGTGAATCCCATCATTTTCTTGAATGTTCAACTTCAATTGATTGATTTCATTGTTGTCGTAGGTCAATTGGTTAAATAAGGAAATGGGATTGTAGCTTATTCCAAATGGATTAATCAAGCAATTGAATTTTCGTTGAACTAAAAGATTGCCAATGTTTTCAGCAAAGCAAGAGCCTACAAATAGTAATGGCTTTTTAATGTCAATTTTAACTTTAGAAGCTTGAGGCTGAAATTCAGTACGGAGTTTCATATCTTAGCGTGAATTCAATAGCGAAGTTAAGCTTCATGAAGACAACTAATCCTGAATACAGTAAAATAGATCAAAAGAAAGCTCCAAACTGGAAAGTGAGGATGCATGAAATCATATTCGAAGCAGATACCCCTGCAGGTAAACTATTTGATGTTATTCTGCTTTGGGCTATTGTCTTGTCTGTGTTTGCCGTCATGCTAGAAACGGTAGAAAGCTTTAGTGATCGACATCGAGAAGGGATGATTATAACAGAATGGGTGTTTACTATTCTGTTTACCATTGAATATGTATTGCGCTTATTATCAGTTGGGAAGCCATTGAAATATGCGACTAGTTTTATGGGAATCATTGATTTGCTTTCCATTTTACCTACTTATATCAGTTTGTTTGTAGCCGGTCCACAGTATTTGTTAGTCATTAGAACCATACGTTTATTGCGTGTTTTTCGAGTGTTAAAGTTGAGTCGTTATGTTTCAGAAGCTCAGGTATTAGTAAAAGCTTTAAAAGCCAGTTTTGCAAAAATTACCGTTTTTATTGGAGCTGTCGTTGTGTTGGTGCTAATCATGGGTACGGTGATGTACATCATAGAAGGTCCAGAACATGGTTTTACAAGTATACCAACTAGTGTTTACTGGACTATAGTTACCATTACCACTGTAGGCTATGGAGATATTGCACCTCAAACTACTTTAGGACAAACCATTGCATCTCTAGTTATGCTATTGGGTTATGGAATTATAGCAGTACCTACAGGAATAGTCACTTCTGAATTAAGCAGAACCAATAAAGGCGAGGAATCAATCAGCAGGCAAGCATGTCCAGAGTGTTCCAAAGAAGGGCATGCCCCTGAGGCTGTTTTTTGTAAGTTTTGTGGCTCAAGACTGTGAAGCCATCAAATGCTTTTCTTTTTCTAATTGGATAGAATCGAGCTTTTTCATCCACATTTCTTTTTCTTGCTCAAATCTGCTTTTGTTATTTTCTTTTATGGGCTCAGCCGAAGGGAAATCTTCTCTCAAATGATCTACCTGTTTTCCATTTTTCCAAAAGCGGTAGCAAACATGAGGTCCTGTTGCTAGTCCCGTGCTTCCTACAAAACCAATGATATCTCCTTGGCGCACATGTTGCCCCACTTTTACATTTCTACGGCTCATATGCAGGTACTGTGTCGTATATGCACTATTGTGTTTCACTTTTACATATTTGCCATTGCCTCTGGTATACGAAGCTGCAATTACTACTCCATCGCCTGTAGTCATAATGGGGGTTCCAGTGGGTGCTGCATAGTCTGTCCCTAAGTGGGCTTTCCATCTTTTTTGAACCGGATGAAAACGCCGCATGGTATAGCGAGAAGATAAACGGCTAAACTTTAAGGGAGATTTTAAGAATGCTTTTCTTAAGCTGTTTGCCTCTTCATCAAAATAATCTTCCTTGCCATCTTGATCAAAGTAGAAGCCAAAATAGGGCTTGTCAAAGTGAGAGAATTCAACGGCCAATATTCTGCCTGTGCCAATGGCTTCATCATCTACATATTGAACTTCGTAAATGGCTTTAAACCAATCGCCTTTTTGAATGCGGTAAAAGTCGATTGACCATGCAAAAATATCGGCCAATTTTACCGCCAATGCTGGGCTGCTATTTTGTTGTTGAAGGGTTTCATAAAGCGACGAATTGATGATTCCGCCTACGCTTTTTACTTGTATTGTAACTTCTTTTTGCCCTTTGCGAATTTGAATACTGTCTCGCAAATCGTAAACCACATAATCAATAGCATTTGGTTGGTAAACAAAATACTGAGCCTTTTGTAAGCTGTCTTTTGATTTAAAAATGCTATACTTTTTACCTGCTGCTAATCTTCTTACATCAAAAATGTCTTTTGATTTTTTAGCGACTTGGTCTATGGTTACGTAGTCAATATTGTGAGGAAGTAACAAGTTTGCTAAAAACTCATTGGGTTTAATGGTTGATTCAATTAAGTCAAAGGAGTCGGTAACTATTCCAAACTCAATAACAGGTTCAGGATTAGGTGGAATAGTGTCATTAGAAATAGGAGCTGATTCAACAGTCGTGTCATTAACAGATCGAATGATGAAAAGGCTAACACTTACTGCCAAGATTAGGCTCAAGGCTAAAACTATTTGATTGAGCTTTTTTCTCACTTTTTCGTATGATTAAAAAATACGTTTTCCTCAACCCAGGCCTTTCCCCATTCTTCCTTCTCTGTATCAGACCATAGCTCTGGATAGAAAATACGTTTTTGAAATCGTGGTGGAAGATATTTTTGCCAATTTGTTCCTCCTGTGGCAGCAATGTCTTTGGGGTCTTGTTGCAAATAGCGAACAGCAGATTTGTAATGCACCAATGGCCAATTGATGTTCACATTTACATCTACAAATCGAATTTCATCTATCAATTCTTGATTTTGCTGCTCAGATGAATCAAGTTTTTTATAAACTGCCCAAAGGTTTTTGTTTGCGTATTCAAGCGCCAATTCTTTAAATTCTTTCGAATATTTGGCTTCAAACTGCTTTAAGGTCAATGTCTTTTTTCCTGTAGCAAGTTCTGTGGCTCCTTTTTTCCAGTAAATGAATTCGTACATTTTTTCAATGTTTTCTTCATTAACTTCTAAGTTGTGGTAAGCTTCTCTATGGTCTTTGTCAACTAAATTTCTAAAGTCTGTAGAGCAGATTTCAATTTTTCGGTATTGACCAGATTGAAACCCACTAGCTGGTAAAAGAGACATTCTAAACTTTAGAAATTGCTCTTTTTCCATTCCTTGAATCATAATATCAAAAGAAGCAGTAAGCGCTTTGAAATAATTGTTGATTCGTCGAACTCTTGTTTTAAACCAATCTGCTTGAATGTTTTCTTTTGCACCAATTTGTTTAAACTCATTAAGTGCAAGCTTGAAATAAAGCTCGGTAATTTGATGGTACATGATGAAAATTTCTTCATCAGGAAAAGCAGTTTTGGGGTTCTGTAGACTTAATAAAGTATCCAAATGAATATAATCCCAATAGGTTAAAAAATCAGCATAGATTAAGCCATCTAAATAAGCGCCAAGGTCTTGGCCAAGGGCTGCGTATTTTTCTTTAAGCTGATTTACTTTATCTATGATGTCTTCTCCTAATTCAGTAGGAATGTTATTTGGATTGGCTGTTCCCATAGCGATAATTTTTACAAATTTACAAGATAGGGAACACCACCGCCAGCACTTTTAAAGAATTACCAACAGTTGATTTTTGATTAGTCTAGTTTAGCAATTGGGTTTGCTAAATTTTCGTAATCGGTTAATTCCATGCGAATAGAACCCACTAACACTTTGGCCTTTGCTAAAATTGGAATTTTGTTTTCGTCCTTAGTTATGTAAACCGTTAAGTCATCATCTTCAGCAAAAATTCTTCCTTCTTGCACTACTGGGTGAAACTTCATGCACTTGAATTTCCCTTTTTTAATCTTTACAGTTTCATCACCTGCATATCGAATTCTCAAAGGGTAAATCTCTTCGTCAACAAATGAAACAAATTCAAATACATCTCCTTTTTTGGCATTGCTAAAGTCAATCGTTCTTGCATAATAGAAAGAAGAGAGCATATCTTGAATTCCATGAGGCACTTCATACGTTTCATCATCTTCATTTTTTACATAACCTTGGTCTTGAAAAAACTGATAATCTTGTTCTTTTTCATAACCACCTTCGTGAATTCTTCTCACAAACAACCAAGGAAAAACGCCTTCTTTGTCTAAGTAAGTTTCATAGCGATCACGAACTTTAAAAAACCAATCAAAGCTGCTTACGCTTTTTCCTGTGCCAACAATGTGCAATAATTCGCGGTCTTTAATTTTTCGTTCTACAGGCTTTATTTCAATCGTTGCTGTACCTGCATTTATAAATCCATAGGCTAGTTTAAAGTGTAAAACCTCTCCTGCTTGAAAAGCATGATGTTCTACTTTCTGAAATTGAAATTCATCTTTGCTTTCTTGATTTTGCGCTAAAGCAAAACCGTTGATACTAACTAAGCTTAATATGGATAGGGCAAACAATAACTTTTTCATGACTTTCTTTTGCACTATATAGTTCAAAGTCTGTGCCATAAAGTGGTTTGCTTTTTTCATTGGTTTAGTTTGTTGGTAATATCCCATAATACAACTCCAACACTAACGGAGATGTTAAGCGAATGTTTGGTTCCATTTTGTGGAATTTCAATTACACCGTCAGACTGGTTTATTATGGACTGCTGAACCCCTTTAACTTCATGGCCAAATACAAGGGCCATCTTTTTTTCCAATTTATTGGGGTTAAAATCCGCTAATGAAAGGCTGTTTTCTGTCTGTTCTATTGACCAAATGCTAAAGTTTTGATTTTTTAAATCGGTAAGAGCGTCTTCCGTATTCTTAAAGTATTTCCACGCTACCGACTCAGTGGCACCTAAAGCCGTTTTGTTAATCTCTCTGTGCGGAGGTTGGGCTGTAATTCCACACAAGTATATGGCTTCTACCGTAAACGCATCGCTACTTCTAAAAACAGAGCCCACATTATTCAAGCTTCTAATATTGTCAAGTACAACAATGATTGGCTTTTTAGGGATGTCTTGATACGTTTCTAAGTCAGGTCTTCCGAGTTCCTCATTTTTGAGTTTGCGATCCATTGAATTGGCCTTGTTTTGTGAAAAACTATTGATAAATCGGGCTTTCAAAAATACGAAGCCCAATAGTCAAATCTTACTTTTAGGGCTTAAAATTAAACCATTGAGTAAGGCAAAGAAAAGTACAGCAAAAAAGGCAAAAGAAACTCCTTTGATGAAGCAGTATTATCAAATCAAAGGGAAGTATCCAGATGCATTGCTATTGTTTCGAGTTGGAGATTTTTACGAAACTTTTGGTGACGATGCAGTAAGAGCTTCTAAAGTACTTGGTATTGTGCTTACCAAAAGACATAATGGTTCTGCTAATGAAGTGGCATTGGCAGGCTTTCCTCATCATGCGCTAGATTCTTACTTGCCAAAATTGGTTCGGGCGGGTCACCGAGTGGCCATTTGCGACCAATTGGAAGACCCTAAGAAAACTAAAACGATTGTAAAAAGAGGCATTACCGAATTGGTTACTCCAGGTGTTTCCTACAATGATGAAGTACTGAGTAAGGATTCTAACAATTTCTTAGCGGCGGTTCATTTTGGGGTAAAAAATAGTATTGGAGTTTCTTTTTTAGATGTCTCAACAGGTGAGTTCTTAGTTGCGGAAGGAGATTCGGAATATATTGATAAACTCTTGCAAAGTTTTTCCCCTTCAGAAGTTCTTTTTCAAAAACAAAAGAAGAAGTTGTTTGAAGAAAATTTCGGGACTAGCTTTTTTACCTATATGCTAGAAGATTGGGTGTTTACCTCAGATTTTGGCACAGAGACTCTTTTGAAGCATTTTGAAACCAATTCATTAAAAGGGTTTGGAGTGCAAGAAATGGAAGAGGGGATAATTGCTTCTGGCGCCGCACTTCATTATTTAGCAGATACGAGACATGATAAATTAAAACACATTTCTGCCATCAGCAGAATTGAAGAAGAACGCTACGTTTGGTTAGATCGGTTTACGATTCGAAACCTAGAGTTGATGTATTCTCCACATGAAGGAGCAACTACTCTTCTTGATGTGATGAACGAAACCATTTCTCCCATGGGAGGAAGAATGCTAAAACGATGGATTGCCTTGCCCTTAAAAGATGTAAAGCCAATTCAAGAGCGCTTGTCAGCGGTAGAGTATTTGCTCAAAACCACTGAATTAAGTGTAGAATTAAAACAATACATTTCACAGATAGGTGATTTAGAAAGATTGATTTCTAAGGTTTCAACAGCTCGAATTAACCCAAGAGAGTTGGTACAACTTCGTCAGGCTTTGGCAACTATACAGCCCATTAAGGCGCTTTGCGAAAGTGCTAAGAATGCATCTTTGAAGCAAATTGCAGAGCAGTTAAACCCTTGTTTATCTATTTATGAGAAATTGGAAAAACAGCTAAAGGCAGAACCTCCAGTTTTGGTTCAAAAAGGGGGGGTAATTCAAGATGGAATTAGTGAAGAGCTTGATGAGCTCAGAGATTTGCAACGTTCTGGCAAAGACCGTTTGCTGCAAATGCAACAAAGAGAAATAGAGAGCACAGGTATTCCTTCGTTGAAAATTGCTTTTAATAATGTGTTTGGCTATTACATAGAAGTTCGGAATACGCATAAGGATAAAGTTCCTGAAGAATGGATTCGCAAGCAAACTTTGGTAAATGCAGAGCGCTACATTACTGAAGAGCTCAAGGAATATGAAGCCAAGATTTTAGGTGCAGAAGAAAAAATATTGAGCTTAGAAACGGACCTCTATAACCAATTGGTTTTGGATGTTGCCTCTTACATAACCCCTATTCAGTTGAACGCAAATTTACTGGCTCGTTTAGATTGTTTCATGGCATTTGGAACCATTGCTGAGGCTAGAAATTATACCAAACCAGAACTCAATGAAAGTTATAGCATTGATATTAAGGCGGGGCGTCATCCTGTTATTGAGCAGCAGCTTCCTTTAGGGGAAGAATATGTGGCCAATGATATTTATTTGGACAACGATACGCAACAAGTAATGATGATTACCGGACCGAATATGTCTGGTAAGTCAGCTTTGTTGAGGCAAACGGCACTGATAACACTTATGGCTCAAATGGGAAGCTTTGTGCCTGCAAGGAGTGCAAAAATTGGAGTAGTAGATAAGGTATTTACCCGAGTTGGTGCATCTGATAATATTTCTTCGGGTGAATCTACCTTTATGGTAGAAATGAATGAGACTGCCAGCATTTTGAATAACATTTCAGAACGGAGTCTGATTCTTTTAGATGAGATTGGAAGAGGAACAAGTACTTACGATGGGATTTCAATCGCATGGGCCATTGCAGAATACCTGCATCAGAATAAATTGGCGAAACCTAAAACCTTATTTGCGACACACTATCACGAATTAAATGAAATGTCGAAGAGTTTTGAGCGAATCAAAAACTTTAATGTTTCGGTGAAGGAAGTCAAGAAGAAAATCATTTTCATGCGCAAATTGGTGCCTGGGGGAAGCAATCATAGTTTTGGTATTCATGTAGCAAAAATGGCAGGTATGCCTGCGACTTTAATTCGTAGAGCCAATCAAATTTTAGAAGAATTAGAGCAAAAACACCAAGGTAGTACAACCCAAGAAAGTTTACATGCCGCTCAACAAAAGAATGATTATCAATTGAGTTTCTTTCAATTGGATGATCCAGTTTTAGAGCAGATTAAAGATGAATTAACTCGTATAGAGATAGATACCTTAACTCCGGTTGAAGCTTTGATGAAGTTAAATGAAATCAAGAAAATGGTTGGCGGGAAAGAGAAATAAAAAAAGGCTTGTAAAATCGCTGATTAAGTTTGTTGAAAAGAAAAAAATATTACTTTTGTAGCCCTCATTTAGGGGAGTGATCTTTATAAGATTGAAAATGCGAGAGTAGCTCAGCTGGTAGAGCACGACCTTGCCAAGGTCGGGGTCGCGGGTTCGAATCCCGTCTCCCGCTCCAAGTCCTTCAAAAGCTGAAGGACTTTTTTTTAAACACCATGATGCTCGAGTGGTGGAATTGGTAGACACGCAGGACTTAAAATCCTGTGGACATTGCGTCCGTGCGGGTTCAAGTCCCGCCTCGAGTACAAAGCCTCAACTGAAAAGTTGAGGCTTTTTTGTGAAATAAATTTATGGAGCACTATGGTTATTGTGTCCGTGCCTCGATTCAATCGAGGCCTAGAGTACAAGCTTTGGTAAGAAATTGCTAGGGTTTATTTTCAGCAGATAAACGCTAAAGCAGATTGTCTGATACATTGTCCAATTTCTTTCCAAAAAATTACCAGTCTATTTCTCCTTTACTCCTTTTAAATTGAGCATATGAGCCAAATTGATATCCTAAATCAAAAATATCCTTAGTGTTGTATTTCGTAACTTTTAACTTGCAGAATACCACCTCATCATAAATAAAATTTACTATCTCAAAATCAGTTTTATATATTTCATTATACTTTTTGACAACTTCTTTAATTAACTTGTCATCACTACTTATTACTGTAAACTCCATATCTATTTTACAACCATTAGCGCGGACTTGTAGTCCGTGTACCTACTCAAATCTAACCAACAAATTTCCAACTTCTATTTAAAACCTCAATCTCTATTAATCCTTTATTCTCTTGGCAATTTTTAATGACTCAATTAACTTATCTTTTTGAGTCTTTCTAGTAAAAACATCTATTCAACCTACAATTTTTGTAGTTAGAAAATAAGGTTTCGCAATATCTTTTACTTTTACTTCACGGACTGCAAGTCCGCGCTAAAGGGTATTTCCAAAGAATCCTATTTAGAAGGCTTTAGTCAGAATGTGAGTGCGGAAGAGAACCAAAAGGACTTAAGCTTTATGAAATGGGTTTCTCGATTCCCATTAAAGTATCAGATTAAGACGCAATAAGCGAGTTTGATTTTCACTGCTTTTTATTCAACTAATAGATAAGAGTAGTTGTTGGCTGCTTTAAATGAGTGGTTTAGTAATAATATCTAAGCTAAAATTTGGCTATTTCGCAAAATTGTTTTTACTTCGAAGGGTCTCTTTTGTGATGGATTAAACACTATTGAGAAAAAACACATACGAACCCCCTAAACCCACTTAAATGATACAAAGAGTTACAACTTTTGTTATCGCTATTTTGCTTTTATCAGCTTGTGCTAGCATACCAAAAGAAAGTTATGAGTTAAACCTTATGGTAAGCAAGCGCTTAGAAAGTCAACGCTTGTATCAAGAGCGCTTAATCAATGAGTTAATTGCAGAAAAGCTGGATAACGTAAGTGATTATATTCAGCAAGATTATTTGCCCACTTTACTCAAAAAATTAAAAAAACTACAACTAGAAAATGGTCTAGATACAACCTTAACTCCTGAAAAGGTAGCAGCCATAGCTAACAAAGCTATTGCTAAGTATACAGAGCAGGCAGCAGCTTTAGAAGCGCTAAGACGAAAGCTTCTGACTACCAGTAATGATTACTATATGCTTACCATAAAGGCAAACGATAAGGTTACAGAACTGCTGAAGTCGGCTGTAAAAGTAGATGAAGCAAGAACCAATTTGGTGAATACACTTGCGGCAGAGACCAAAGTAAACTTAGATCTCGATTCTATTTCAAACAAAATTGATAACACCCTAAAGGAAAGCGGTGACATTTCAGGAGCCGTAGAAACAATTATTAATACATTAAACCCATAGACCTATGCCCAGTTTTGATGACTTACTAAACCAAGCCGAGCAGCAAACCAATGAAGAGCTGGCTACAAAATTATCTTCCTTAACTGCTTTAAAAGACGAGGAGTTAAAATCTTTAATGGAAGAAGATGGAGTAGAAAAACAAAATATTATAAAGTTGATGAGTATTCTTAGCGATGCAAGTAAGGATAACACTGAAAAAGCAAAGGCCATCGATAATATTGCAGGAGCTTCTAAAGTTGTGATTGCCTTATTAAAAAAAGTACTGTAAGATGAGTAAGCTTTTAACTTTAGCCATGCAAGAACTAGGGGTAAAAGAAATCTCTGGTCCTGAAGATAATCCCACCATTGTAAATTATGCCAAAGAATCTGGCTTTGATTGGGTAAACGATGATGAAACACCTTGGTGTAGCATTTTTGTGAATTGGTGTGCTAAAAAAGCGAACTTAAAAGGCACTAATAAGGCCAATGCTCGTTCTTGGCTCACAATCGGTTCTGCTGTTGATTTTCCTGAACTAGGTGATGTGGTAGTCTACTGGCGTGGTTCTGTTGATTCTTGGCAAGGACATGTAGGGTTTTTTATTGGCTATGATCAAAGCGGAGATCGAATTTATACCTTAGGAGGAAATCAGGGAAATCAGGTTTCAATTACTGCTTATCCGGCAAGCAAACTACTTGGTTTTAGAAGGTTGGGAGCAACTTCTACCTACACTTTACCACAGCCAGTATTAAAAGAAGGAGATACCGGAAAACAAGTGATGTTATTACAGGATAGTTTGAAATTGGTAGGCTTTAATCCAGGTACTTCCGATGGTGTATTTGGTGCTAAAACAACCTTGGCTTTAAAGCCGCTACTGCAATAAAAATGGATGGCCTATTTGGATCAAAAACACTTTCAGCTTTGCAAGATCTTTTGGCCACTTAGAATCAACATTAAATGTAAATGTTGAAAACATATATTTAATAGGGCTTTAATAATCAAAGGAAAAAACAAGATGCCACTTCAAAAAATTATTACACAGCTTCAACGTCCGCTAGAAAAAAAGCGAAAACTCTTTTCTCTAGTGCTTATTTTATTGTTGGTTATTGGAGGGCTAGGGGCTGCCTACTACTTTCATATTCAAGCGGAAAATGAAAGAATTGTCATTTATAAAACACAACAACTCGATAATTACTACCAAAAGTTTAAACGAAGGTTTGATAATGACCAATTGCGCAAAAATGCAACCTTAAGTGAAGAAAAGCAAAAGCTTAAATTATACAGTCATGTACTAATTGCATCACCTTTTATTCCTTTAAAATCGGAATTAACATTTAAATCTAGTTTTCACCAAGAGCAGGATTGCAATTTTATGGAGTCTCCTTCTCAAAAATGCATTAATAATTTTGCAAAAGAAATTCTTACTTATGACAAAGACTTTAGTGAGTTTGCGATAGTCATAGCGGACAAACATCATAAGGATAATAGCTTATTTGGCTCTACCATTCATGGCTTAGACAATCAGAAACTCGTCGGTTTTCTGAATCAAGACAGTCTGTGGTTTACACAAAAGGAATGGCTTACATTGAATCACCAGCGTTTTTTGGCTATTGCGAAAAAGTATCATTACAGTTCCTCAGAAGGCCTAGCCATTGACTTAACGCTTATAGGATTAATTAATGAAAAAGCCTTTAAAAATGAAGTGGGCCAGTTAGATCCTGCTCTAGTTGCCTTGTTGATAACAATTTTATTGATTTTGGTAATCGGATTACCCTTTTTCAAAATGGTATTTATCTCAGAAGATGAAAGACTCTTTAGCTACGATGTAATTTTTGCCGGTCTTTCTACCATATTAGGTGCGCCTATAATTTTTATTTTGCTGCTTTCAACTCAGCAATACATAGAGCAGTATTGGTCTAGTCAAGATCAGTTAAAGCAAATTGCAAGTGAAATTAAGAAGGCATTTGAAACCGAAAACGAAAGCATTACAAAAGCCATTTCCACTTTTGATTTTGAGACTTATCAAAATCAATGGAAGTCTAAAAATAGAGACGGAGTATTTTTTGAAGCAGAATCTAAAGATACCAAGGGTTTTGATACAACTAATTTGTCTTATTTCAAATATGTGTCTCAAATAGAGTCAAATGGCAAGGTTTCTTATCATATCAATTTTATTGCTCCTCCACCCGAAGGTAAGGCACCGAAGAACTTAAAAGATAGAATTTACCTGAGTGATTTAAGGAATCATAGAAATGTTTGGAAGGTCGGCTTTCAATCAGCGGATACGCTTTCTTATGTCATGCGACCAGTTGTTTCTATTGAGAAAAATTCGGAAGAGGCAGTCTATGCTAAATGGCTTACTAAGAATGACAAAAGTGCTATGGCCATTTTTAGTACGCAATTAAAATCACTGCATTTTACAAAACTTCCCATTGGATTTCAGTTTGCTATTGTAGATCAAGAAGGTGAAGTGTGGTTTCATTCACAAGCTGGTAAATCAACTTTAGAAAATTTGTTTGGACTTAGCCAAGATGATGAAGCATTAGAAGCTGCCATCAAGGGCCGAGTAAAAGCTCAGGGCAAGTTTGTATATCATGGCGATGACCAGCTGTATGCGTGCCAACCCATAAAAGCTACAAATCTAAGTGTTGTAGTCTTTAGTCAAGTAGAATTGATTGGCTTACAACTTTCAGAAGTCCTTTCCTTAACCAGCATTTCTTTTTTAATTCTATCGCTTTTTATGGCGGTGGTCGTATTAATCTCAGTCTTTGTGAAGAATCCTAAATGGGGATTATATAAGTTTTACCAATTCCCGTTTCAGTTCCTATTGCCAAAGAAGAATCTATCAGGTGTTTACCGATACTTAACGGCAGTATTTATCGGACTCTTTATAGTTTTAGCCTTTTTTAGAGTTGAGCATAACTCTCCAAGTTTTATCTTTTTAGTAGGAGTTTTAGTGGTCTACTGGTCTTATGTGCTTTGCTTTTCGGTGCTTCGTATTCCACTTCGAAAAGCAAGAATAGATCTTACCGACTATTCACTGATTGCCATTTCTGTTTTACTAAATGGAGTTTTATTAGTCGTGGTTAAAAATTCTTTTTGTTTGATTAGATTGTTGTTGCTTGAAGTAGCTTTTCTCCTATTTATTGTCTTTTCATACACCAAGTGGTTTAGGTTACTCTTTTACAAAGAAGAAGAGATTGACAGCCAAAATGTTACCAATGAAGAGCAAAAGAACATTACGTACAAGTATAGTTATGTGAATTTTTTAGCGGCATGGCTTTTTTCAGCGGCATTGTTACCAGCTTTTTTGTTTTATGAAAATGCGAGTCAAATAAATAATGAGATTTGGTTAAAGGCCAATTTATTTGAATTTGCGCAACATCGACAAGCTAAAAATAAATTACTTAAGCAAGATATTTTAAAACCAATTGAAGATTTAAAAAGCATTGACAAGCCCTATCAAGCAGCCTATAATAAGGTTGTAAATATGCATTTGAATCAAGGAAGTTATTACCCTGATTCATATGTGTTAGCTAAGAAAATTGATTCGTTAAAAGAAAATTCGGATACTTTATTTAGCTCACTCTTGTGGCAACTAAGGCCCATTTATTCCGCGTATTCGAGAAAATATCAGCATTTTAACTTTAGTAAGGCCAATGATGGTAGCTGGTTAAGCGAGAATCAATCAACAAAACTGTCTTTTCATTTAATGGCCAATCAGGCGAAAGTTCCTTTTCAAGTAGATTTTATAAAAGTGGACAGTAACCGAAGTTTTTTGTGTTATTTATTTTCTAAGAATTGGGTTTTCAAGTCATTAGGGTTTGTTTTGCTGTTTGGTGTATTCTATTGGCTTATCTTGTTTTACGTAGATCGCTGTTATGCTTTTCGGTTTTTTTACTTACGACCAAGTGTGGTAGATAAAAATCAAACGGAAGGAGCGCCATTTACAGATCGACTCAAAAAGATTCTCTTCACTAAACCAACTAACTCTGGCTTTTTCATTATTGGTCTTCCTTCTACTGGAAAGCAAAAGTTTGCCAAGCAAATTCTTGAAGGCAAGTCGTATGTTACCTTATCTTGTTCAATACTTTCAGAGTGTAAAAAGGAGATGACAGTTGAAGAGATCATTGAAAAAATTTGCGTTGGTAAGCACCGGATAGTTATGAGTCAACCTAAAACTCAAACAGATCCTCTTTTAAATTCTCCCGAAAATATCCTAGACTATAAGTATTACATTCTTCAAAATTTTGAGCATAATGTGCTATCGTTTGAGGAAAATCACAAAAAAGCAAAATTGATATCTTATTTATTAGCCAATCAGAAAAAGTTATTAATTACTTCAGAGATTTACCCTAGTCAGCTGATTGACGTGTACAAAGACCAGGTGGAACAAACGGGTGAATTAAAAGCAGAGATTGCTCAAGACTTTAATAGTTGGAGAGATATTTTAGGCGTTTTTCCTCAGTTGTTGTTAGGAATCACAAAGCAGCATGAGCTAGTAAATGAATCTTTAGAGGACTTTAAGCTAGATGAAAACTTTAATCCTAACCCGATAAACAGCTTAAAGGGAGAATTTGGATACAGCAATTATTTACCACCACTAACGCCAATTGTATTGAGTAAATGTTCATACTCACAAGTTCAAAAAAATGGAGAGAACAAGCTAATGTTAGACCAGCAGCGAATGGTTTTACATGGCATGCATCTGGCGCATGGTTACTATACCGATATATGGAACTCCTTACCACGAAGAGAAAAGTACATTTTGTATGATTTGGCGAAAGATGGATTTATGAACATTAAAAACAGCAATTCTTTGTTCTCACTGATGAAGAAAGGCTTAATAGTATGGGAGGATATTCCACAAGTTTTCAATAAAAGCTTCAGGAATTTTATCATGGCTGTGGGTAAAAAGGATGTTGAGCTAAGTTTAGAGAGAAGGCAAAAAGGAGATCAAAATTGGGGAACCACAAGGGTAATTCTTTTAATTGTTATAGTCGCTATTATTACCTTCATAATAATTGGCAATCCTGGGTTTCTAAAAGATTTAGAAACTTTTTACGGTGCTTTAGCAGGGGTAGGGGCGCTTATTCCAATCATGAGCTCATTACTTGGTAAAGGGGGAAGAAGTCAGTAGTTTCCTGTTTAAGCGTCAAGGATAATTTTATTTATTGATTATAGGAGTAAACCCCGCCCAATTGGAAGTGAAAGCCATGCGAGATACTGAGCCTTTGGTTCCTAATACCAGTTTAGAAAATAGAAAAAAGAACCGCCGAGTTGAGGTAGAGTTAGTTCGCTAATCTTTGCCAGAATATTCTTATTTCTCTAATCCTACTTATGTTTGCTTTGTAAAACGACTCAAATTGAATTGAGGGACAACAAGTAAGAATAAAATTGGAGAAACCAGTAACTCATTATGCAAAAAGTGGAGCAATCAACGTTGCTTATCAAACCTTTGGTTCTGGCCCAATCGATTTGGTCTATATTCCTGGTTGGATTTCAAACATAGATTTAATGTGGGCTTGCCCTGAATTGGCTAATTTCTTAAATGAATTAGGCAAACTAGCCCGAGTAATTTTATTTGATAAACGAGGTACAGGTTTGTCAGATCGCTTTATTGGCTTTCCTATCTTAGAAGAGCGAATGGATGACATTCGAGCTGTGATGGATGAAGTAGGCTCTGAAAAAGCGATACTTTTTGGTCATTCAGAAGGAGGGTCTGTTTCTGCTCTTTTTGCAGCAACTTACCCAAATCGAACCATAGCGCTGATCACTTTTGGGATTTTTGCAAAAAGAATATATTCAGATGATTATCCTTGGGCTCCAACTAATGAAGAAAGACAAAAGGTATATGATGTAATTGAAAAGAATTGGGGCGGGGGAGAAATGAATTTGGAATCCTTGGCTCCATCTAAAGCAAATGATAAGGTATTTATGGATTGGCTGGCCACTTATTTTAGGTCAGGTGCAAGTCCTAATGCAGCCCTGCTTATTACAAAAATGAATACCCAAGTAGACATTATCGATATTTTAAGTTCAATTCAAGTGCCTACTTTAATCATGCAACGTACAGGCGATATTGATGTAAAAATAGAAGAAGGTAGATTTATTGCTGACCGAATTCCCGGGGCGATTTTTGAAGAATTTGATGGAGATGATCATTTATTCTGGACCGGAAATACCCAAGTGGTTTTGAATACCATGAAAGAGTTCATCAATGAGCTAAATCCTAGTATTACCCATGAAAAGCAACTATTGACCATTTTAGTTGGAACCTCTAATCAACCTTTTGTTGGTGATGCAGAGCTAGACTCAATCGAAAAAGTCATTAAGAGATTTAGAGGTAATCTTTTGCATCAAGCTGATAAGCAATTTGTAGCTTCTTTTGAGGGGCCAACAAAAGCGGCAAATTGTGGAGTAGCATTAAGGGAGAAAAACGAAGGCTTAACGGTTGGTGTACACATCAAGGAATGTCTGATAAATCAATTGTTAGATGAGGATTTAAAACATTTTATTAGCCTTTTAAAGCAGCCAAATCTTATGCATAAAGTACTAGTCACTCAAGTGGCTAAAAACCTTTTGGTTGGTTCTAATTTAAAATTTAAGACAAGTGCTATTTATTTAAAAACACTAGAAGGAGATTCATTGAATTTCTTTGAGGCAAGCAATTCTAATAATACTTTTCTTGCTAATAAACAGCTTGCTTTAACCACTAAGCAGGAGAATGATGAACTATTAAATCGAATCTTAGATATCATCAATTCCAAAATTAGAGCTGAGAATTTTGGTGTTAAAATGTTGATTGAAGAACTTTCGATTAGTGAAAGAAAATTGCAACGAAAGCTGAAAGAAAGCTTAAACATCACTCCAAGTCACTTAATTATTAGAACGCGATTATGCATTGCCAAACAAATGCTTTTAAATGAAAACTTGACCATTTCAGAAGTTGCATTTGAAAGTGGTTTTTCTAATCCATCTTATTTTACCAAGATGTTCAAGCAAGAATTTGGAATTAATCCAACTGCATTTAAATTGCAGAATACAATAGATTGATAGTCAGTAATTCAGACAGTTTAACCTTTTTTGTCGGATTTGTTATAGTAAAGTGATTCTTTGCATTCATTTTGTCGAGAATGTAGCAGTGATTGCCGTATATGTGTAAGTTGTTTTAGGTCAGTCATCTAGAATTTTGACCTTTCGTTTAAAACTAAAACACTTACCTATGAAATTAAATTACTTTTTTTTATCGCTTTTCGCTTTGTCAATCATGTTTACAGCATGCAGTAAAGATGATGATGAGGATACAGTAGAAAATCCAACAACGCCAACTACCAATAATCCAGTAACGGCTGATCAGTCTTTCACCATTTCAAATTCTGGAGCTACTGCTTATGTATTTCAGTTTACAAGTATTCAAAACCCAGAATTGGAATTAAGTCGTGGTAAAACTTATGAATTTAAAGTAAACACACCTGGACATCCGCTATATATTAACTCTACTAACACTGTTGGTACTGCAAGTGTATATAACGATGGAGTAACTAATAATGGAGCTGCTACTGGTTCAATCCTGTTTACAGTTTCTCAAAACGCACCAGATATCTTATGGTACAATTGTGAGTTTCATGCTCCAATGTTTGGAAGAATTAGAATAGTTGATCAAGATTCTGTTCGCTCGTTTCAAGTGGGAAACAATGGAGGAACATCATACATATTTACTGGAGGAGGCCTGAATAGTGCCGCTAATCCCAACTTTACCTTTAAAAGAGGACAAACCTATGAGTTTGATGTAAATACTCCTGGTCATCCGTTTTTATTAAAAAATACACAAGGTGCAGGGACCTCAAACATGTATAATGATGGAGTGACAAATAACGGAACTGCGAGTGGTAAAATCACATTTACGGTTCCTCAAAATGCACCCAATACACTTTATTATAACTGTGAATTTCATGGGGTGATGACAGGTGTAATCGCTATTATTGATTAAGAGTCTCTAAATAATAAATTGGTTGTTATTTAATTAAATGTCGAAATGAAGAAAATAGCTCTCTATCTAATTCTTGCTATTGTCATAGTTGGAGTAAGTCTAGGTTTGTATTTTTTTAATCAAAAAGTTCCAGGGTTAGATGATGTAGAACCAGATTATCGGTTAACTGCAAATGAGCTATTTGATTCATTCGAACAGAATGAGAAAGAATCTTTAACCAAGTTTGAAGGAAAAGTTATTGAGGTTAGTGGAGAAGTTTCGCAAGTGAATGAAAGTGACACTACTTTAACAGTTGTCCTAACGGCTGAAAATGCGATGATAGGAGGTGTGAATTGCTCTTTTCAAAACGTAGCTACCAAATTAACTAAAGGAGAGCTTGTCACTATTAAAGGCCGTTGTCAAGGCTATTTAATGAATGTAATTCTAACCAATTGCACCTTAACAAACGACCAATGAAAATTCAAAGTATAATCACATTGTTAGGTATTGCTATGCTTTTGGTTTTTTGCAAAAAAGACAATGAAGAAGCACTTTATGGTAATGAGGAATGTGAGCCTGAGAATGTTAGTTTCTCAAAATACATTCAACCCCTGTTAAATAATGCTTGTAATACTACCGGCTGCCATGTTCAAGGGGGTTCAGGTAGAGGCCTTTTTGAGAATTACGATCAAGTGAAGTCAAAAATTGATAAAGGTTCTTTTCAGCAAAGAGTTTTGGTCTTGAAAGATATGCCTCCAAGTCAAAGCTTATCTGATTGCCAATTGAAGACCATTCAAAAATGGATTGATGAAGGAGCCCAGGATAATTAATAAACTACAAAAATGAAAAACATCGTATTAGTTGGACTATTTGCCTTAATCATGCCTAATCTTTTTGGGCAAAAGTATTTTACGCAAAATGGTACAATTTCTTTCTACTCAGAAGCTAAATTGGAAGATATTGAGTCGACCAATAGCCAAGTTTCTAGTGTGATAGATTTGCAAAATGGAAAAGTCGCTTTTAGCTTATTAATGAAGGCATTTACGTTTGAAAAAGCCTTAATGCAAACACACTTTAATGAAAAGTATGTTGAAAGTGAGCTTTATCCTAAAGCGACCTTAATTGGTAAAATTGATAATCTCGCTAATAAAGAAATTACAAATGAACCACAAGAATTTACCATTGCAGGAAATTTAACAATACATGGTGAAACAAGAGAAGTAGTAACTAAAGGAACGCTCTATTTTAATGAAAAGGGCCAATTGATTGCTGATTCAAAATTTGAGATTTTGTTGAGTGATTATCAGATCAAAATACCATCGGCAGTAAAGGACAATTTATCAGAAACAATTCTTATTAAGATTCATATTGAGTATGAAAAAATGGATTAAAAGTGTTTTGATATTTAGTCAAATATTTGGCTTTAGCCTGACTACTTATGGTCAAGATGATTTACTTGACTTATTGGAAACAAAGCAAGAAGAAGAAACGACCTATACCATTGCTACCTTTAAAACAACCAAAATAGTAAGTGGAAATTCGGTTGAAATGCATCCTAAAAAGGATCTTCAATTTATGATTGCACATCGTTTTGGAAGACTGAATTCAGGATGGAGGAACTTGTATGGAGTAGATAATGGAACCATTCGCTTTGGTTTTGAATATGGCTTAACTGATAATCTGAATTTAGGCTTTGGAAGGTCTTCGTTCCAAAAGACGTTTGATGGAACAATTAAGTATCGCTTTCTACGTCAGAAGTTTGGAGCCGAAAATTTTCCTTTTACAGCTAGCTGGGTAACAAACATGTATGCATTGGGCAATGAATGGGAAGATACAGAAAGAGAGAATTATTTTTCTTCTCGTTTATCTTACAGCCACTCCGTATTAATTGCCCGAAAATTTGGCAAGTATTTCTCTTTGCAATTGAGTCCAACAGTTATGCATCGAAATTTGGTTTTGACAGAACAAGATGCGAATACCATTTATGCAATGGGTGTTGGAGCTTCCACCCGACTAACTGGTTCCGTTCGTTTTAATGTGGAATATTTTTATTTAGATCCCAATCAATACTTCAGTAAGATAGGTGGAGAAGCTGTTTCCAATTCATTTTCAGTAGGCTTTGATATAGAAACCGGAGGACATGTCTTTCAGTTAAGTTTGTCCAACAGCCGTGGAATGACAGAAAAATATTTAGTTGGCGAGTCAAGCGGGGATTGGTTTGATGGTGACATTCATTTTGGATTTAACATTAGTAGGATGTTTTCATTGTAAAATTGAATCTATTTTTGAATACTTATCGTATGAGTTAGTTGTTTGATTATGAACTATATGTTGAAAAAGATATTGGAAAATAGGAGTACCAGAATTTTGGTGCTCCTATTTTCAGTTTTAACGCTTTTGGTCATTCTAGCTATTGTAAACAGCTATTTTGTACAAATCAATCTACACAAGCAAAGTGTTCTTTCTCGTCTAGAAGCCATTTCCTTATCCGCTGCCTCTCAAATAGATGGCGATGAATTGTCAATCTTGATTCAGCAATATGAAGAAAAGGACCAACTTAAAAGCAATCAAGAAGTTGAAGCTTATGCTGAGATAAATAAGCTACTAAAACGAATTAAAGAGGAACACCAAATAAGAAGTGATATTTATACCTTAACCTATGATGAAGACTCAAAGAAGTTCTTTTTTGGAGTAAGCTCTTCCGATAAACCATATTACAGGCACACTTATTCAAATTTTCCAAAAGAATTGCTGGCACAGTATGAAACTGGGGGAAAGGTTGGAGTTTATGAAGATGAACATGGACATTGGTTGTCGGCTTTTACACCCATTTATAACTCTAATAATGAAGTAATAGCCGTTGTTCAGGTAGATAGTCAATTTGATGAATTTATAGACGAGGCAAGGAGTTCCATCTTTTTGAATTTGATAATTACAGTGATTGTCATGCTCATTTTTATCTTTTTTCTCTTGCGCTCTGTTCGTTCTATATTGAGAGAAGAAGATGCCTTAAAATCAGATTTGATTTATGCTAAAGATTGCTTGGAGCAGCAAAATCATGATATTATTGATAGCATAAATTATGCTCAGAAAATACAAAATGCCATTTTAAATAGGCCTGAAACTTTTACAAAGCTATTTCCGGATTCGTTTATATTTTTTAAGCCCAAGGACATAGTTAGTGGTGACTTCTATTGGTTTAAACAAGTAGGGGAATTTAAGTTGGTGGCTAGTGTTGATTGCACGGGACATGGTGTGCCCGGTGCATTTATGTCCATGATTGGGTCAACCTCTTTAGACGAAATTGTAATGAGCCAACAGTTGACTAGCCCTAACCTGATTCTAGATCAACTGCAAGAGAAAATAGTGAAAGCTTTAAATCAAAAGGAATCTGACTCCAATTCAAAAGATGGAATGGATGTAGCGATGTGTGTAATCCATGAGAAATACAATAAGTTGTATTACACAGGTGCTTGCCGTCCACTCGTTTATGTTAGAAATGGAGAAGTTTATCAAATCAAAGCAGATCCAATCCCAATTGGTGGGGTAGAATATATTAGAAGCGGGTATACCATTCACGAATTGGACATAGAGAAAGGGGATGCATTCTATATTTTTTCTGATGGTTACCCAGATCAATTTGGCGGACCAAAAGATAAAAAATACATGACACAACGATTTAGAAAGTTTTTACTCTCAATTTCTTCAGAATCTTTTGAAATGCAATATGAGCTTTTAGAAAACGAGTTTGTAAATTGGAAAGGAGCTAATGAACAAGTCGATGATATTTTAGTCATCGGTTTTCAATATTCTTAATCAGTTCTATAAATGGAATGCAGGTATAAAATGCATTTTTTAAGAAGTGTTAAAAAATCTAAATTTATTTATATATTGCAGCCGTTAACCATAAAACAATTATAATGAACGAGTTTAAGAAATTTATTAGCAAAGGAAATGTCATGGAAATGGCCGTAGGTCTTATCATGGCAACTTATTTTGGAGCAATTGTTAAGTCATTAGTTAATGATGTAATTATGCCACCCGTTGGCTTGGCATTGGGCGGTGTTGATTTCGCCGATTTAAAAATTGTTATGCAAGAAGCTGTTGCAGAATCAGCTGAAGGTGCTGGTGATGCAGTTGCTGAGGTAGCTATAAGCTACGGTAACTTTTTGAATACCATTATTACTTTTTTAATTGTAGCCTTTGCCATTTTTATGGTTGTTAAAGCGTATAACAATATGAAAGAAAGAATGGAGAAAAAGAAGGAAGAAGCTCCAGCTGCTCCTCCTGCTCCATCTAAAGAAGAAGTGCTTTTAGGAGAAATTAGAGATTTGTTGAAGAACAAATAAGCTTACAGTATAGAAGTATTGAAAAGCCCCCTGACTATGTCGGGGGCTTTTTAGTTTAAGATAAGTTGTCCAGAATTTTCCTTTCCCTTTTCTACAATTTGCTGAGGGTTTCCAAAAACCACTATGTCTCCTTCTCCTTTTATTTTGTACTCCAAGTAATCACTAACTTGAACAATACAATCTCCTTTAGAGGCATTTTCAATAAACCCTTTTTCTGCACTTAGAGCAGAAGCATCAACCGACATAATTGCGGTGTTCCATAATTTTAATTCCTTCGTTTTTCCACTTAAAGTTAACTTGCCACCACAGGGAAAGTCGTTCCAATAATAAACCACTTCATTATCAAATTGCAAATTGGCGGTATTGGCTTTGCTGCCTAAAACAATTCCAAATTCATATGTAGTAATCGGGTTTGTGGTCTTTATATCACAACTTTCGTTGGCTTTTACATATTTCAATTGAGGACAACTAACCCATAGTTTAGGAACGTTATTTTGAGGGCTAGTCCATTTGGTTCCTTTGGTGTTGTCTACGGTAAGTATGCTATCGCTTACTTGAAATTCCATTTTAGCAATAAACGATTCTGCTCCTTCCATGGCCAAGCTGTATTCATTTCCTTCAATTAAGTAAACTTCAAATGCTTCATTTAAAACCAAGCTATGAAAGGCATTAAGCGTCACTTTTTTGGAAGTCGTTTCTTCTTCTTTCTGACAAGAAAGTAAAGTTAACAAGAGCATATATAAGACATACTTTTTCATAAAATCACTCCTATGCCTATTTCCGGATAATCCAAAATATGAAGATGCGATTTCATGGCAAATCGCACACTGATTTGATCATTCAATTTGTATTTGGCAATTCCGCGATTATACATAAAGTAATTGTTCACCTTTTCGGTTAAACCCAAATAAATCCCTTCTTGAAAGGTAATGCTAAAGCGATTATACACAATGGTTTGAGAAAAGTGAATGCCACTTTGAAATTGATTGATTGGCTGATAATCTTTGCCTTCTTTTTCCAATTGATCTTTAACAGAATTATCGTAAAACAAATCTGCCCCAAGGCCTAAATGCAACGCTCGAAAACTTTGCTTTCTCACCTCATAAGAAATGGAGTGTGTTCTGTAAAAATTAGAAGACAATGCACGGGAATGTTTACCGCCTATAGCAAGAACCAATTCTTTTTCTAAGTAGCCATCTTTACTCGGTAAGCCGGGTTCTATTTTTTCTTGTTTTTGACCCAAAGTGTAAGAAACTCCTCCAAGCCAACTCACATAGTTTATTCCCAAATTAGGTTCTGCGGTATTGCCATTCGAAAAATGGTCCAAGCTAAGGGAAGTATTTATGGACACTTTAGGAGACAATTCATAGCTAGCCACAAAACGAGTATTGAAATGCATATTACCATTTGAGCCAATAGCTACGTTTAAATAATTGTTTTCTAAGTCAAACTTTTTACTTACTCGGCTATAGCCCAAACCAAATTGGTTGTACACTTTAAAGCGGTTAAAATCTAAAATAGTGACTTGGAAATAGGGGTAAATGCCCCAAACTTCACCCAAAACATTGGGGTTGCCGAGATCTGAGTAGACAAACCGCAATCCATAAGAAGGATAATTATACAACTGCTGCCACTCATCTTTACCGTAAGTGTTTTTGCGAATGGAAAACTCGTAAGTCTTGGTATAGTCTCTTGAAATAAGGTTGAAAAAACGGTATTCTGGTAAAATTAAACCTGGACCATAGTTCAGTTCAAGCTCCAAATCATCAGACCAATGTTGAGCATAAGAACTGTAAGAAAGGCTTGAGAGTAGCAATAAAATTATGCACTTCTTAAATCTCATGGGTGAAAATTAGGAAATCTGATGTTCTAATTTTAAATAAAAGAAATTCTCATTATTCAAAAGCAATCAATTGTTCTTTGCTTTTTCAGTAATAAGTATATTTTTGAAAATAGTCAAGCTATTGAATTGCCATGTTTAAAAACAAATTGATGTTACTTCAATCATTGTTCAAGTCAAAATTTTTATTTTTTTATATACTATTTTGTATTCTTCAGCTCAATTTAAATGGTGAAGAAAAGACCAAAGAAGAAGTAAAGAGTCAGATTGTAGATATGATTCATCAAGCAACTTCTTCAAGCAAAACACCCACTTTAGAAGCGTTGGAGCAAGTAAAAGCGGCAAGGATTCTTGCCATTAAAAATCAAGAAGATTCCTTGGCTTGTTTTGCGACTTATTTGCTTTCAACAGGTTATGACACCAGGGGTATGGTAGACTCTTCATATAAATTTTATAATCTATTTTTTAAAAAATGCGCCGATAATTATCCCAATATGATGATAAGGGCTAAAGTAAATTTATCAAGGTCTTATTGCTATACAGGTAACTTTGAAAAGGCGAGAGAGGCTTTAGAAGACATAAGTGCTTTAGTTCAGGAGCAAAATTCATCCCGTCTCTCTTTTTCTTACCATTATGGATATGCTGTGTTCTATCATTTAACTGAGGAGTACGATAGTATGAAAATAGAGGCATTCAAGGCCTTAAATTATGCGCTAGAAGCTGGAAATTATGGGGTGGCTACTGATGTGTATTCTACCATTGGAGTTGCATTTTCAGAGCTTGAACAATATGATTCTTCCCTTTACTATAATACACTGGCTTATAGCAGAGCAAAGGAACGATTAGATACTTCCAGAATAATGAATACTGCCTTGAATGTAGGAGCGCTTTACCGAGATGTTGAAAATTATGATAGTGCATTGTACTACTTGAATACAGCGGAAGAGATTAGTCATAAATTAGGAAATACAGATTTAATGCGAGTTTCTGCGGAGTTTATTTCTGCTACTTATGAATTAATGGGCGACTCTGAATCTGCTTTGAAGAAGTTTAAAGAGTTTAGAGACTTGGAAAGGGAATATTTGGGAGAGTCTCATGTAAGTGCTTTAAACGAAATGGAAGTGAAGTATGAAACCGCTAGAAAGGATAATGAAATACAGCAGTTAACTGCTCAAAAAGAAATTGAAGAGGCGCAACGAAAAGTTTTAATCATTATACTGGCGTTCTTGTTGATTCTATCTGTTGCTGCAGTCTACTTGATTCGAATTCGTAATAAAACAAATCGGAAATTAAAAGAAATAGATCGGAATCGGGTGAAATTTTTCTCTAACATTTCGCATGAGTTAAAAACTCCGCTTACGCTAATTAAAGGTCCTGTTTCAACTATCCTTGAAAAGCAGAAAAGTCAATTGGATGAAGAAACTCTTCAACAGCTAAAATTGGTAGAAAAAAATAGCGATCAGCTAAGTGAATTGATTACCCAATTGTTAGATATTGCACGATCAGAAGAAGGGCAGTTAGAAGTAAATAAGCAGAGTTTTGACCTGCAAGATGTTTTTGAACCGTTAAAATTAAAATTTGAAAACTGGGCTTTTCAAAAGAAAATTAAATTTCAATGGATTGGCACAGAGAAGTCTGTAAGCTTGTATTCCGATAAAAGCTTGGTGGAGAAAATGCTTTCAAACTTGATTTCAAATGCCATTAAGTTTACGCCTGAATCTGGTGAAATTTTGATAAGTCAAGAAATAAAAGATGGCAGGCTTTTTATTGAGGTGGAAGATTCAGGAGAAGGAATAAAAGAAGCAGATAAGGCATTAATTTTTGACCGTTTTTATCAAGCAGATAATCAGCAGGGTAATAAGGGTGGTACCGGCATAGGCCTTTCTATAGTCAAAGAGTTTTCTAAGCTGTTAGGCGCGGAGGTAAAACTTTCAAGATCTAAATTGGGTGGAGCAAAGTTTAGTATCACTTTCCCAATTGGATCAGCAGAATTAGCACCAAAACAAGAAGCTCGGTTAAACCAAGAAGTTCAAACCGAGGTGAAAATAAAGCAGTTGCCAGAAAACAAAGAGGAATGGCCTTTGGTGTTGGTTGTAGATGATCATGCAGATATCCGAACCTTTATCGCTGAAACCTTAAAAAACGAATACCGCATTATTGAAGCTGCTGATGGAGAAGAGGCTTTCCGAAAGGCGAAGGAAGAGTTGCCGGATGTCATTTTATCAGATATCATGATGCCTAAAGTAGATGGCTTGGAGTTGTTAAGTAAAGTGAGAAATGACAAAGAGATAGATTACCTCGCTTTTTTATTGCTAACGGCAAGAGGTTCAGAAGCCATACGGATAGATAGTTGGAAAGATGGAGCAGATGCCTATTTAACCAAGCCTTTTAATAGTAAGGAGCTCCGCTACCGTCTGCAAAGTTTATTGGACAACCGTAACCGATTAAAAAATAAATTACAGGCTGCTTCAGCGGAAGCAAAGGCATCAGATGTTTCGAAATCAGAGTTTGAGCAAAAGTTTGAGGCTTTAATTCAAGAGAATTACCAGAATCCAGAGTTTAGTTTTAATGATGTGCTTGATGAATTTGCCATGAGTCGTTCTACATTTCAACGAAAGGTGAAATCCGCCTTTGATCAAAGTCCTCAGAGTCTGTTAGTGAATAAGCGCTTAGAAATGGCAAAAGCACTGCTTCAACAAGGAGAAAACAATGTAGCAGAGGTAGCTTACGCTTGTGGATTTAATAGTATTTCTTATTTCAGCAGAAGCTTTAAACAAGCTTATGGAGCCAATCCGGTTAAGCTTAAAACTGCCTAATAATAAGGTTTTGACCATATTGTGCAAGCATCTGACCAAAAAGTGAAAAGTTAAGTGTGGAGGTATTTTTTCATTTGTAATTGAATAAAACCAATTAACAATGAAAAGAGTCATCATCCCATTTTTGCTTTTTTTTATAAGCATAGTTTTTTCGATTAATTCTTCGGCACAAGTTTACGTTGAGCTTGGCAGTGGCACATCATCAAGTAGCAGCAACACCATTACACCTTGGACCACTTTTTTTGAAGATGGAAGAAAACAGTTTTTATTTACTGCAAGTGAACTAAGTGCTGCGGGATTAAATGTAGGGGACGAACTAAATGCTTTAGCATTTGATGTTGTTCATGCTATTGCGTTTACAACTAATCTAAACATTCGATTAAAATCAACTTCGCAAACAACTTTCTTAAATTTTGCCTTTGAGAGCGGTTTTACAACCGTTTTTTCAGGAACTCATACTCCTTCAACCGGATGGGATCAGATCAACTTTTCGAGCAATTATGTGTGGGATGGTAATGGTATCATTGTAGAGTTTTGTTACAACAATTCAACTTTTACTGGAAACAGTACGGTTAATTATTCAAGCACTTCGCATACTTCCAACCGATATGCCTATACGGATGGAAATGATGGTTGTAATTTAAATTCATTTGGGAGCAATAGCAATCGAGCAAATGTTCGATTTTATTTAGAGTCTACTAGTGTAACTTCTATAGAACGTAACAATCCTACAAATGTCTCAACATCTCAGAATAATATGCAGTTTCAAGTCAACTTTAATAAAGATGTTGTTGGGGTAGATTCCTCTGATTTTGTTCTAAATGGTTCTGCGGCAAGCAATACAGATATTCAATCGATTAACAGAGTTAATGGAAGTCAATACTTGGTGAATGTGACAACAAATAACCTAATAAGCGGAACGATTGGCTTAGATATAAAAGGAGTAGATGCAAGTGGAACAAACAACATTATTGAAGACAATGGTGTGTTAGATCAACAAGCGTTGAACGATATTCAAGTTACTAACTCACCTGAGTTTGGGCAGTCATTTGTGGCGGGTGCAAGTGGTGTATTGACAAAAATTATATTACGAACTGGTGTAGGTCATTCGTTTACGGGAAACGGAGTGTTAGAAATTTACAGTGGAAATGGCTTTGGCGGATCCTTGCTAAGCACTTCAAATGTCTACTTTCCTTCAAGTCCACTTTTTACAGATATAAACTTTTATCTTGAAAACCCTGCTCAACTTACTGCAGGTAATACTTATACTTTTCGCTTTTATTTTCCGACTGCTTCCACTTCAAATATTGCAGTGTCTGCACAAACGGGAAACCCTTATGCCAATGGTATTTTGTATCAACCAGGAGCGCTGAGCGTTGCGGATCTTTACTTTAAAACTTTTGTCGCCTCTTCCATTAAGCCATTAAGTTCTGCACTTCCTACTTCAGATGAAAGCTATGATTTTATTGTCCCTCTTCAACTTGTAACTACGGTTGATAGTAACCAAACCAACTTGACTAACCCAAATGGTGGAGCAAGTGTTAGTGTTTCGGGTGGAATTCCGCCTTATCTCGTTCAATGGAGTCATGGAGCAAACACTGCAACTATTACTGACTTAAGTTCCGGAAAGTATTATGTAACAGTAACGGATAATAATGGGAGTTCAGCCAGTTTAACCCAAACCATTTTAGATTCAGTTGAAATTGTAAGGGTAAACCCATTTAAGTTGAGTTCAATTCGAAGAAACAACCCAACGGATTCCATTACTTCACAATCCAATTTGCAGTTTAAACTGCAGTTTAGTAATAAGGTTGGAAATTATATGCTGTCTGATTTTATGGCAATAGGAGCTTTAGCGGATAGCTTGACTTTAAATTCATTGGTTTATGAAACAGACAGTTCGTGTTTGGTAAATGCTACTTTAAATTCTTCGGTTGATGGAACCATTGGTATAGGAATAAAAGGAGTAGGAGGACTGCCGGGGTCAAATGGTATTTATACTTTTTCGCTAGTCGATACCTTATCAGTGAATCATTTAACCACAGATGATTACCTGAATCAAGCCCTTATCGGCCAAACGTATACAGCAATTAAGGAGAACTTAAAGCAAGTGGTCATTTTTCCAAAGTCAGGAAATCATACCTTTAATGGAACAGTTGATTTAAAAATATACTCAGGCGATTATAGTATTGGAAGCCCTACCTTAATCCATTCAGAAAATGTGACTTTATCCAGTAGTACTGCTTCCATAGGACAAACCTTTGAATTGTCAAACTTGGTGGCAACCACTCCAGGAAATACTTATACCATTACATTTGAAAATTTTAGTGGGAGTGGTTCGCATGCTTTCGAAAGTGCCATTTCAGGAACTTATTCAGGAGGTCATGTCTTTTTTACCAATTACAACCCTTCTAATCATAGTGGATTTGACTTGAAAATTAAAATCACGGAAGCCTTTGAAGATGTAGGAGGTAATCTTGATACATTGGCACCTAATCTCAATCAATCTTATCAGTATATAGCTCCAGTTTTATTAGAATCCATTCAGCGTTACCTTCCTTTAGATTCGGTTACAAGTCAATCAAACCTACAATTTAAGCTAAGGTTTAACCAAGCCATTGCGAATTTGACAATTGCAGATCTTGAACTAACTGGACAGTTAGCAGATAGCGCCAGTATAAATGGCTTAAGTGCTTTAAATAGCAAAGAACATTTAGTTGACGTATCACTCATTTCGTCGGTGGATGGTTCCATTGGTCTAGGAGTGAAAGGAGTTGGTAATATAAGTGGGGCCAACGGAATTAAAGGTGTTTCAATCGTTGATACTTTGTCGGTAGACCAATCTTTTACCGATGATTATTTGAACCATGCTGTAATTGGTCAAACCTACTCAGCAGTTAAAGCAAACCTAAAAGAGGTAGTGATTTATCCTAAGTCAGGAAACCATACGTTTAATGGAACAGCTGACTTAAACGTATACTCAGGAGATTACCATGCAGGAAGTCCAACGCTGATTCACTCAGAAAGTGTAAACCTTACATCTAACACATCAGCAAGTGGACAAGCCTTTGAATTATCGACTTTGGTGGCAACAACTCCCGGAAACACCTATTCTATCACCTTTGAAAACTTCAATGGTTCTGGTTCGCATGCCTTAGAAAGTGCTATCGTGGGAACTTATCCCAATGGTCATGTGATCTTTAGTAGCTATAGTTCCGGAAGTCATTCAAACTTTGATTTAAAAATTAAAATAATCGAGGCTTCTCAAATTCTTAATAAAGATTTAGATACGCTTACACCAAGCCTGGTTCAAACTTATCAATATAGTAATCCTTGTCAACCAACAAGTAGCGTGCAAATTGCTAGTGCTTGTAATACGTATAACTGGCCCTTAAACGGAATGAGTTATACTGAATCTGGAATGTATAGAGACACCATTCAAAATGCTGCAGGCTGCGATTCTGTAATTACCTTGAATTTGACCATTTCAAATTTAGCTGCGAACATTATGGTAGATTCTCTTCCTAGCTGCATGGGCTCAGCTGATGGAGGCTTAAGTGTTCAGCTTAGTGGAGGTGTTGCTCCATTTACCTACACATGGAACAATAGTGGAACTATACCCATAATGAGTGGCCTGATGGCAGGAAGCTATAGTGTGGTTGTAACTGACGCAAATGCATGTTCAGCCACTGCATCAAAAGTACTCTCCGATCCTGATCCAACTATTTATTCTAGTCAAGTAGTAGACGCTATTTGTGAAAACGAATTAAATGGTCAGATTTCAGTTGAAGTGCTAAGTGGAAGATGGCCAACAAAAGTGACTTGGTCAAATGGAGAAGTGGATAGCCTAAGTGTAGTAAAAGCACAAGACTTTGAGGGAAATGCTTCAGATAATTGGGGCTATAGCGATACTACATATCTTGAAGATTGTACTCCCGTTCAAAGATATTACAGCATTATACCTTATGAGGTAGATACAGCTACCAATGCAATAATTGATGTTGATGGCAGAGCACCTTACAACATCTATCCGCCAACTGTAGATGATGTTATTTCAACTTATGGGTATGGTCAGGTAGATCAGGGAAGCTATTCCAATGCTACTTACTTTTCACCTTATTACTCTTCGATGCAGGATAGAATCAACCTCGCATTTTTTATTCAAGGGAAAGAAAGGTATCTATTTGGGGTATTTGATGTACCTGGGGAAAATCCATCTTTTAGACATGGAGGTAGTATTGACCTTTCGCTTAAGAATTATTTAAGCTCTAACGAGCACCCACAGCTGCTTTTAATAGATGATCAAGCTGATGTGAATTTGTCTGGAAGAGTAGATTCTATGGACTCATACACTTACAATCCTTCCACGGGAACAGCAGAATTTAGTTTTGAATGGCTTCCAGAAACTGCCGATGGATTCATTTATGGGCCATTAAAGTCGGATAGTTTGCTGTTTTCTATATTAAATACTTCAATTTCAAATCGATTGGCATTTTTAGGGCATAAAGATGCGCCAACAAACCCATACGGTGTTCACAAAACTAGAACAACATCTGCTTATGATGTACGAACAAAAATCTATTTAGAAGAAAGCGGGCAATGTGTGAGTTTTGTAAATAACAACATCGAAAATTCTTATTCACTAGGAACCAATGTATTGATTGGAAATGCAAATTCTGGTGCTAACTACCTTTCACAACAAAATCAAACCACTTTTGATACTACAGCCAAAAGAGTAATCACTTTTGATCCTATTCAATTGGATACAGCAAGTAATAGTGCGATTAGTTTAAATTACTTTACTCAAAACCTAGATTCAGATTGGGATTCAGTTTGGTATGAAATTAAATATGATAGCAGTAGCAATTGGACAAATGCTAATTCTGCTAGTCTTGATTTAAATTCAAATGGATGGAAAAATCTTCAAATTGCAATCCCGCAAGGAGAGTCTATAGTTCACTTTAGATTGTTGTCGGTGACAGATGATCCCAATGATTTAGTCGCTTTTGATGAGGTTAAAATTCAATCCTTAACAATTGGATTGGATTCTGTTTCAGATGGTAATTATTCATTCAATGCCGTTGATGGGAATGGCTGCAGCTCAACGGCTTCATTTGTGGTTGGTTTTACCAATCAATCGACAACATCAACTCAAACGGAGATAGCATGTAACACCTATTTATGGGCTCATAATGGTTTGACTTACACTTCAAGCGGAACTTACAGAGATACTCTTCCGAATGCTTTAGGTTGTGATTCAGTGATTACTTTAAATCTAACGATTCGCTACGAAACATCTGAAACTTTTACCGCTGACGTTTGTAACAGTTACGATTGGCAAGGGATGACTTTTACTCAAAGTGGAACGTATTTTGACACCATTCCCAATGCGGCGGGTTGTGATTCTTTAATGATTTTGAACCTGACAATCCGGACCTCGACAAGCTCGGTCACTGCTGCTAACGATTGTAATTCATATCAATGGCAAGGAATGACTTTCACACAAAGTGGAACTTATTATGACACCATTCCGAATGCGGCAGGCTGTGATTCTTTGATGACTTTGAACTTGACCATCAGATACGAAACATCTGAGACTTTTACCGCTGACGTTTGTAACAGCTACGATTGGCAGGGGATGACCTTCACCCAAAGTGGAACCTATTTTGACACCATTCCCAATGCAGCGGGTTGTGATTCTTTGATGACTTTGAATTTGACGATACACAATCAGACTAGTGAAACTTTTACCGCAGATGTTTGCGATAGTTATGATTGGCAAGGGATGACTTTCACTCAAAGTGGGACGTATTACGACACTATTCCAAATGCAGCAGGTTGTGATTCTTTGATGACTTTAAACTTGACTATCCGCAATCAAACAAGCGAGACATTTACCGCAGACGTTTGCAACTCTTACGATTGGCAGGGTATGACTTTCACGCAAAGTGGAACGTATTACGATACCATTCCAAATGCGGCGGGTTGTGATTCTTTGATGACTTTACATTTAACTATCAACAATACGGTTCGCGATACGAATGCGGTTACAGCTTGCGATAGTTATGTTTGGGCAGGCAATGGAATGACCTACACTGCAAGTGGAATTTATTCTGATACTTTACAAGCAGCTAATGGTTGTGATTC
>CAXFAI010000010.1:0-102288 GCA_964001305.1 uncultured Flavobacteriales bacterium | reverse complement strand
TTAACTGCAGATGAAGATGCTTTTTCAAATGAAACTATTAGTTATCCTGATATTAGTGCAGGTGGTTTAGTATATGGTGAAATGTATTGGGCGGGTTTCTCCATAAATCATTTGAATAGACCAAATCAAACCCTTTTGGGTGATGGAAATTTAAGTGAGTTACCCATGAAGTATTCAATTCATGCTGGTTATAAAATATCGCTTTCAGGCCCGATAAAAAAGCGACTATCAGCCAAAGAAATTATGACAGCAGTGCATTATAAATCACAAGGCATGTTCGACCAAGTTGATTTTGGAGCTTACTATAACCATGCACCTTTTGTTTTTGGATTGTGGTATAGAGGAATTCCCGGCTTTAAAAGTTATGAGCCAGGTTATCAAAATAATGATGCACTTACATTTTTGGTTGGATATTCTATACCCGATAGGAATTTTAGAATTGGCTACAGTTATGATGCAACCATTTCTCGCTTAGCAACAAATAGTGGGGGTTCCCATGAAATTTCAATTGTTTACGAAACAGCAAGTAAAAGAAAGAAAAGAAGAAGTAGACGTTTCCTAGTGCCTTGTGCTAAGTTCTAATTAATCATTGTTTTCTTCTGCTTCAGGCGCTTTTTTCTTTCGCTTAAAAATCTTTTTAACTTGAAGCTCTATGGGTTTACTTTCCTTTTCACGATGTGCATTACTGCTACTCTGAAGCAATAGTGCATATGGTTTTGTAGATTCATAATGACTAAAAATAATCTTCATGATTCCACACATGGGAATCGCTAAAATCATTCCTATAATTCCCCAAATTTGACCTCCAATGATTAAAGCTATAATTGCGGCTAGGGGATTAACATCTACTTTAGAACCGATGATGTTTGGAGTAATAAAATTACCTTCAACAAACTGCACAAAAGCGTAAATAGATACTACCCCTATAGGATACATGAGAGAATCCTTGGTGATTAAGGCTACCATAATGGGTAAAGAAGCGCCTATAAATACACCGATGTAGGGAATAACCGTTAAAATGGCGGAAACAACGCCCATAAACAACGCATATTTTAAACCAAGAATTAATAAACCCACCGTGTTTAAAATGGCTATTATACTTATAACTATTAAAAGACCGCTAATGTAGGAATGGGTCATTTTTTTTATTTCTACAGCAATATCCAATAACTCAGAATCTTTGTTTTTTTGACTTAGCATCGATAGAAAATGCTTGAAATTCTTTCGATAAAGTAAAAAGAAGAAAATGTAAATGGGAATTAATGTAATGAATGTCACCACATTGGAAGTTACTGAAATAGCATCTGTAAAGATGGAACCGCCGGAAGAAATTAACTTATCTGCATTGTCTTTTAAAAGGTCAAGTTGATCTGTTGAACTAAAGCCAATTAAATTATTTAACTGACTAAAAATTTTATCTATCACCGCATTGAACTTATCCATTAAGTTTGGTAAGTCCATGATTAAGTCTTTTGCTTGGGTTGAGATATAGAATACAGCAGAACTAACTACTATAGAAACTAATAATAAAGTTAAAATAATAGCCAATATGCTATTCATGCCCTTTTTTTCCAACCAACTTACAATTGGATTGAGCAATAATGCTAAAAACAAACTGGTAACAATAGGAACTAAAATGCTACTTGCAGCATTTAATCCATAAATTAATAGGGTAAGTCCTAATAGTGATTTCCAAAGAACATCAAGAGTAGACTTAGATTTTAGATTTGCTTTCAATTTGGTCGTCTTGTAAAAAGGTTTTGAAAAGTAATTGGAAGAATTTGCTGTAGCGTTGAATGACTATTGAACTAAGTGTAGTAGAAATTTTTCTAACCCATTTCGACTTAGGCTTAATGATATTATTGATTAAGAAACTACTCACCATTTGGGTGATTGGTGAAAAATGTTCAACCAATAAATTTTTAACACCCGGTTTGTCTTTATTACTGAAGAAAGACAAATCAAGAACGCTTTCCCAAATTAAAGTCCCTTTAGTTTTAAGACTCAACTCACGTTCAACCAATTCAACCTCCCTTTCGACTTGGGCTAATTTTAAGCTAGCTAAATCGTTAATTTTTGTCTTTCTCTTCATCTTTAAATAGGGTTTGAATGGCTGAATTTTGTAGAGGGTTGATTAACAAAGATTTTCTTTTTAGAAAAAGAATCAAAAGAATTGCCAAATATAGGCCTGCAATGGTACCAAAGCCGGCTATATTGCTTCCCATTAAATCACTAAAAAGCATACCTAAGAAAAAACTTAAGGCTACCATAAAAAGAAGAAAGAAGCCTGCCAATATGAAGGCTCCCATGAGCTTGGCAAAGGCTTCTGAACTATGTTCCGCCATCTTTAATTTATACAAATCAAATTTGGCTTCTATATAGTTTTTAGACTCTTCGATAAGGTCTTTTAATTCAGGATTATTCATGCAGTTTTTTCATTGATTGCATGAGATGCCGTTTGTTTGATTTGGTCAATTTTTTCCTTGGCACTTTCATTTAACTCTTCTAAAGTTGAACTAACGTCATCCTTTAATTTTTGACCTTGTTTTTTAAGATTTTCTCTTGTTTCTTCACCTGAAGCAGGTGCTAATAAAATTCCTGCTACAAGACCTGCTGCAGCTCCTGCTGCAACTGCTAATAGTACTTTACTTGTATTATCCATAATGGGTTTGGTATTTAGTTTAAAATTAATAATTCTAATGATTGTAAGGGTCAATATTCTGTTTTACATTCACTTCACTTAATAAATCAGTCGGTTTAGTTAAGAAAAACACTTGACTATCCTTTTTAACAATAGGGGTTTTTAGTTTAGATGGATTTTGACTTAAGAACAATAATTGATTTTCATCATCTAAATAATCTATGTTTTTACTATCCTTAAGCGCTTTGGTATCCACTAATTCTCTCAACTCTACTTCCATTTCAGAAGCTAAGGTTTTTAGTTGAGTGGCAGTCAAGGGTTCTTTTCGAACATCAATAAAATTGATTTTAATATTTCGATCTTTGGCCATAGAGGCAGCTTGATTTACCGTGTAGTTTTCACCCTTATGATAGATGCATATAAGTTCCTTATTCATCGATTTCTACTTCTTTAATAAAATTTGAAATTTCTTCAGAAGCTTTAGCACCGTAAGAATTTATGAGTAAACATCGCGTGTTTTCGTTTTTTGCTTCAAGAGCATAAATTATTGATGTATCTGAAGGATTTGTCATTCCCTCAAAGCGATGAAATTCTGAAATTTGAACCTCTGATGCTTTGAAATTCTTATTACCTACATGTAAGCTGTTCTTTTCAATGTAGCCATCTGACTCGTATCCTCTTGCTTGAAGCGCATTTACTGCTTCTGAAAGTGTTTGAAAGCTATTGTTTTTCATAATAAATGATTTATTCAGTTTCAATCATGCTTCTAAGCATCCAAGCAGATTTTTCATGCACATCTACGCGTTCTGTTAATAAATCGGCAGTGGCTTCATCACTTTTTTCATCAGCCAAACCAATAATTTTTCTACTGTGTTTTGCTATGTGCTCATGCGCTTGAAGCAAGTCAGCAATCATTTCATTTTCTGAAGATTTAGCATTTGGTGTTTTTAAGTCAGACAATTTGCTAAATTCTTCCATTGAACCTGGAGCAAGAAATCCTAAAGATCTAATTCGTTCCGCTATTTCATCAATGGCTGCAAAAATCTCTTCATATTGCTCTTCAGTTAAAAGATGAATTTGCCTAAAGTTTTTACCTTTTACATTCCAATGATAATTATGTAACATAATCATCAAAGAATATGAATCCGCTAATATTCGCGATAAACCTTCTGCAATAATTTCACGGTCATCTTTATCAATTCCGATGTCCATTTTTAAATTGTAGGTTGTTTGATTGTTTAATTCTAATTCACTTAATTCTTTCATGGTTTGAGTTTTTATTTATGAAACATGAGCTAGCGCGCTTAGTTTAGGAAATACTGTTAAAACTTGTAAAAGCGGTCAATTGTGAACAACAATTTTGCACTTTAGAGCATTAGATAGTTTGCTTATTTATTTTTGAAGCATGATTTCATTTCAAGAACTTCAAAGCAAACTCCTTCAAGAAAGTTTGTCAATTATCATTGTGTCACACCGATCACCTGATGGAGACTCTATTGGGTCCTCACTAGGGATGTTTCATCTGCTGAAGCATCTTGGCCATCAAGTTCAAGTAATAACACCTGACCCAGCACCAGAATTTTTAGCTTGGCTAGAAGGTTTTGATCAAGTGATTAATTTTGAGAAACAAAGAGAAGAAACAGAGAAATCAATCAAAAATGCAGCAATCATTTTTTGCTTGGATTTTAATACCTTGGTTAGAACGGCTAGTTTAGAACAAGATATTCGGGCGAATAAAGATGCCTTATTGATTAATTTGGACCATCATCAAGAGCCTGATGATTTTGCAGATTATCAATGGTCTGATACCAAAGCAAGTTCAACAGCTGAAATCGTATACCAATTTACAGAAAAGCTCTTGGGCAAAGTATTTGAAAATAAGGCTTTTGCTCAAGCCATTTATACAGGAATACTTACAGATACTGGTTCATTTCGTTTTTCTTCAACAAGTTCAAAAACGCATCAAATAGCTGCAACCCTATTGGATTTGGGTGCAGATCCCACTTTTATTCACAGTCATGTGTATGATAGTTATTCAGCCGATCGATTGAAATTATTAGGATTTGCTTTGAACGAGAAATTGACCATTTTACCAGAATATCATGCAGCAATTATCGCACTTACCGAGAAAGAGCTGCAGCAATTTAACTTTAGAAAAGGTGATACAGAAGGCCTGGTAAATTTTCCACTTTCAATTAAGGAAGTGAATATGGCCGTTTTGATTACACAAAAGGATGGAAAGGTCAAGATGTCATTTCGGTCAAAAGGCGATTTTCAAGTTAATCAATTGGCTGCAAAGTATTTTAACGGAGGGGGACATATTAATGCCGCCGGAGGAATCAGCAAATTAAACGTCGCTGAAACGGTTGAGAAACTAATCAAATTACTTCCTGAGTATGAAGAAGCATTGGCTTTTTAAAATTGGTGTTTTTGTTTTTCTTTTGGTTCAATTTTCTTGTGTAAATGAAGAAAAAAAGAAACTGCCATTTGAAAACAAAAAAGAATACGAAAGCCTAATGATTAGGTCGCATAAAGCTTTTTTGGAAAAAGAGAAACAAAAGATTGATGAATACATTGAGCATAGTGACCTAAAGTTCACAAAAACTGGGACGGGATTGCGGTATTGCATTTATCAAAAACGAAATGGGGATAGTTTAAACACAGGAGATATTGCAGTAATCAAATATACCTTGCGATTATTAGATGGTGATACTTTATATGAAACAAATGCAAGTGAAGTCCAAGAATTTGCAGTAGATTTTGATGAAGTAGAACGCGGCTTGCACGAAGGGATTAAGTTGATGAAAGTAGGAGAGAGCGCTCAATTTATTTTACCTGCACACCTAGCGCATGGTGTAACGGGCGACCAGCATGCCATTCCAACCCAATCAACTTTAGTTTATGATTTAACACTAGTTGCAAAAAGATGAAATTCGCGCTTCAACTAATTTTGGCGATAATTCTGCTGTTTCATTGGGCATGTCAGTACGACGTTAAGGAGTTCAAATCCATAAATCAAAAAGTAGATTTTAAATATGTTCAGTTGGGTGAAGGAGAGCGTCCAAAAATTGGCCAGTTTCTTGCAACTTCATTTGTAGTGAGCAATGAGGCGGGTGATACTTTACATTATGTGCCCAATTACCCGTATGTATTCCAGCTGAAAGAAACAGCATTTGATTCTGCCTTTACCACGATTCAAGCTGGCGATAGTGGGGTTTTTAGAGTAAAACGATCAGATTTCAATCAAAAGTTTAGCTTTTATCAGCCCTTACAGAAAGACACTGGACTTTTGTATGTCTATTTTCGATTAAATCACATTTTAGAAAAAGAAGAAGTAGAAGACTATAAAAGGAAGGTACTTTCAGAAAGAGAAATTGACGAACAACTAGCATTGCGAAAGTATGTGAAAAGTCTTGATGGCTATCTTGATACCATTCAAGATGTGTACCGCCTAATTACAGAAATCAATCATGATGGTGAGGATATTAAATCAGGTTCTGAAGTAAGCATAGCCTATCAAGGTAAATTTTTAAATGGATATGTATTTGAAGATAGCAGAAACAAATCAATTGTACCCACATTTACCTACGGACAAGAGTATCAATTAATAGATGGCTTACATTTAGGATTAAGTGGGCTAAAATCAGGTGAAAGCGTTAAAATTATATTACCTTCGCGCCGCGCATTCGGAGAGGAAGGTTCTCTAGCAGGAATTGTCCCGCCGTACACCGCAGTTATATTTGACGTTAAAATAATAAAAGTAAAGAATTAGACATGAGAAAAGTCATTTCATTAAGTACCTTATTTACCGCTGTTTCAGCACTTTTAATTTCTTGTTCTTCAAGTACAAAATCACCTTATCCTGGTTATACAGAGCAAGATGGTTTGTATATTAAGTATCACTCAGATAATGATACTGGTCGACAAATTCAAATTGGTGATATTGTTTCCTTAAACATGATGTATAAAACAGAAAGTGATTCTGTTATTATGGATAGCAAACAAAGTGGTCAACCAGTTCAATTAAGAGCAGATTCTGCTAGTTTTAAAGGAGATATTTTGGGTGCTTTTATTGGTATGAACGTCGGTGATAGTGCGTCTATCATTGTAAGTGCTGATAGCTTTTTCTTAAAAACAGCTAGAATGAGAGAATTGCCTGATTTTGTTGATAGTGCAAGTAACTTATTTTTTGATGTAAGTATTTTGACTGTTCAAAGCATGGAAGAAATGCAAGCTGAGCAACAACGTATTCAAGAAGAAAGAATGCAAGCTGAAATGGTTGAACTTGATGCTTATTTAAAAGCCAATGAAATAGATGCTCAACCAACCGAAAGTGGATTAATATTTATTTCTAAAGTAAAGGGAACTGGAAAGAAAGCGGAAGCAGGAATGACTGTAAAGGTTCATTATGCAGGGCAAGTTTTAGACGGAACCTATTTTGATACAAGCATTAAAGACATTGCACAAGAGCAAGGACTTTATGATGAAAGAAGAGAGCCATACGAGCCTTTAGAGTTTCCATTAGGCCAAGGAAGAGTTATCCCAGGTTGGGATGAAGGAATTGGAATGATGAGAGTAGGCGGTAAGGCTAGATTAATTATTCCTTCAAAAATTGCTTACGGTGCAAACCCTAGACCAGGTGGACCAATTAAACCATATTCTACATTGATATTTGATGTGGAGTTAATTGATGTAACTGCCGCAGAATAAAATTAGAGCCACTTTTAAAGTGGCTTTTTTTTTAACAATAAACCGTTAAAGCTTAATATTCAAACTGTGTATATCGCACAAACCTTGCTTAAATTTGTTTAATTGAAAAATTAAAGTGAATTTTCACTTACTCTTTTGGTCAATATGGATAAGTACGATTTATGTGTTATAGGCGGAGGGCCTGCAGGATATGCTGCGGCGATGAGAGCCATTGACTTTGGAAAGAAAGTACTCTTAGTTGAAAAAGAAAAATTGGGTGGATATGGGATCTACGATGGAGCACTTGCTTCAAAAACCATGTGGGAGCTTTCTAATAAGGTAAAAACGGTAAAAGAGGAAATAGGTGAAGATAAGCGCATTGATTTAACCTTTGACAAGGTAAAAGAAATTATTGATGAAGCTTTATTTGAAAGAAAGTTTCAACTGTCTTGTCACCTTCGTATTATTCATGCTGAAACAGGTCTCATAAATTATGAGAAAGGGAAAGCAAGTTTTGTTTCAGCCAATGAGATTTTAATCCAAAAGGAAGATGGTAGTTCTTTTACTGTATATGCAGAAAATACCATAATTGCTTCAGGAAGTAGACCAAGGGTAATTCCGAATATTAATGTAGATGAAAAAGTAATTCTGACTTCAGATGGAATATTGCATTTGAAGGAATTTCCAAAAAGTCTTGTCATTTTAGGAGCAGGGGTTATTGGATGTGAGTTTGCAACTATGTTTTCCAACTTTGGTCAAACCAAAGTCTATTTAATTGATAAAGCTGAACGTATATTACCTTTCGAAGATGATGATGTGGCTGATTTGGTTGCTTCAAATTTAGAAGAAAACGGAGTCGTAATTCATCGTGGTTCAAAGTTAATCCGAATGGAGCATTTGGGCGATTCTGTGGAATATGAGATAGAAAACCAAGATGGGAGCCGTGAAGTAATTGAAGTAGAAAAGGCTTTGCTTTCAATTGGTCGAGTTCCCAATATTGAAGAATTAAACCTCGATAATGCAAATGTTCAAATGAGCAAGAGAGGGGTTCATATTGGAGATGAAGATACACGGACCAATGTTCCTAATATATATGCAGTAGGAGATGTATCTGGACATTTGGCTTTAGTAAATGTGGGAGAAAGAGAAGCCAGACATGCTGTAGTAAAAATGTTTGCAGATTTTCCTGTTAAGCCAATACATTATGAGAATATATCAACCATTATGTTCTTATCGCCTGAAGTGGCATCAGTAGGAATAAACGAACAAAAGGCTCAAGAGTTGAACATCCCTATTCGCGTTTCAAAAGTTGATTATTCAACGATTGCTCGTGCAATAGCTATGCGTAAAACGAATGGCTTTTTCAAAATTATTGTTTCAGACGATGAAGACATGAAAGTCTTGGGAATGCGTGCCATTGGAGAACATGCCTCAAGTGCAATTCAATCGGTTTCTCTTTTGATGTATATGAATAAAGGAATTGATGAATTAGCACATATGATTCATCCGCATCCTTCCATTGTAGAAGGAGTTCAAGAATGTGTTCGAATGCTCATCGGTAAGTCCGTTTATAAGTCTTCCATTTTTAAAGATAAACTGAAGTGTTACAAGCGCACAGTTGATGGTGAAATTCTTCCCTTACACACCATTACAGAAAACCCAGAAGAGAATTTGAATCGTGAAAAGATGCGCGAATTAAATCGAACAAACTTTCATTAAGGTCTAAACTCAGGATTAGTTACAAAACTACTGTCTGTCATACTTTCCAAAAAGGCGATTAAATCTGCTTTTTCTTGAACTGACAAATCTCTAGGTTTTCGCATAAAGCCATCTAAAGTAGATGATTCTTTTACACTATCGGTATAAAAGTTTACCACCTCTTCTAACGTATTAAATCTTCCATCATGCATGTAAGGTGCCGTAAATACAAGATTTCGAACAGATGGAGTTTTAAATTTTCCTACATCAAGAGCATTTTTTGTAACTATAGCCAAACCAGAATCAGGAATTGCATCCAAACCATTATTTCTAAATTGGTTGTCTGTCATAAGTGGGTTTGATGGACCTCCATGACAATGAGCACAATCGCCTTTTTGTTCATCAATAAAAAGCTGTAGACCTCTTAATTCTTGCTGGCTAAGACCTGGCCCATTGGTTGGCAAGCCTCTTTCTGATTTAATGTAATTGTCAAATCTACTGTTGCCACTAATCAATGTCCTTTCAAATTGTGCAATCGCCTTAACTACTAGAATAGAATCAATAGTTGAAGTGCCAAATGCTGCTTGAAAGAGCGGAGGATAGGCAGGATCATTTTGTAGCTTTTGAACTACATTAGTCCATGTTTCCTGCATTTCAAGATGGTTTACAACTGGTTCAAATGCTTGTATTTCTAAACTTTCAGCTGAGCCATGCCAGTTGAACTTTGAATTGGTAGAGGGTGTCCAAGCAAGGTTAAATAAAGGCATTGCATTTCTTACTCCTGGAGTGCCTCCAACTCCTAAACTGACACGCATGCCTGGGTCATTAAACGCAAACTGTGGTTGGTGACATGCTCCACATGAAAGTTGATTATTCTTAGATAGTTTTCGTTCAAAAAATAATTTTTTACCTAAGGCAACTCCTTCAATGGTTGTTTGATTTGAATCGGGCTCAGAAGGTGCTCCAATCAAGCTAAAGTGTGCAGGTAATTGAAAGGGATAAGGAGTAGGGGAGGCAGTAGTATTGTCTTCTGAGATAACCGTAATTAAATCAGAATTATCCTCTTTTTGGCAAGATGCCAAAAAAAGGATAATTAGAATAAATTTTAATTTTTTTAAATTACTCATACGTAAACACAGATGGTCCGTTTAGATTCAATTTGCGCTGTGCATCATAAACTGGCATAAGCGATGCATTATACACATTAAAATCCCATTCATAAGGCCCCTCAAACCATTGCTCTATATTCATTACCAAAGCAAAAGAGAAATCTGCAGCTACGGTAATTGTAGTGTCAATAACTGCTTCAAAATGATTGGCTTCAAAAGTAGTTGGTGTTACTGTATTGTTTCTTGCAGTACCCATATGAGCTGCAAAAAATACAGAAGTGCCTGAACTATCGTACTCTCCTTCAAGTTGCATGAAGTGATAACCACCACCTAGCATTGCAGGCCATTCCCAATTTGCTAAATTCAAGTCAGAATACGCAAAACTGATATTATCTTCCATGTCAAATCCAAAAGTAAACGAAAGCTTATTGTAAGTTCCAGCGGGAACTTTTGCAGTTGGCATATAGGTGTCATGCGCTGGATCTGTTGCATCTACAAAATGATAATCATTTATAGTAAAGGCCGTACCGTCTTCTTTGTGAAAAGTAACATCACTGATTAAGTACCTTAAACGGCTAACGTTAAAAGTTTGTCCTCTAAGATTAGAATATGGCTTATTTGTGGTATTCATGGTTAAATCAGCACCATTTACCTTTTCTTTCATGGTAATAGTAGCTTGATAGCGAGGTGTTGCTTGTTCAACAATTCTAGTCTCAATTAATGTCTCATCCTCATCATCTTCACATGCTGTAAATGCAATTGATGTAAGCGCTAATGCTACTAGAGCTAATGTATTTGATTTGAATCGTGTTTTCATCTTCTAATTTTTTTAAAAATAATAAGTTAAGTCAACCGTTGTGCGTAGTTTGTTATTTAATTGATTGTCATATAACGATTGACGAATTGGTTTGAAATATGTTGCCCCTAAGGCAAACTTTTTGAAATAAAATTTAACTCCGGAACTTAAAAATAAGGCTTTACCCCCTGAGTTAAGATAATCATCACCTCTAAACTCGTCTCTTGGGCTACTTTCATAACTTATTCCCAAATTTGGAGCTAGGGTAAACTTTTTTATTTGTGCTAAATAAAATGCATTTGCATTTAGATTTAGGCGGTTAGCAAATTTAAATTGATTGCTATTTGCTGTATTAACCTGGTAAGTGATATTGGTTGAAATACCCACATTTTTATACCTACTCAGTCCCTCTGCTACCAAAAGAACGTCCCAACTACCACTTCCGGCTTGCATGTGAGGGTCCAATTCTTCGTATGGTGCACCATAAACAACATTGCCTTTTGCTGAACTGCTAGGCGATACAACATAGGTCTTATTATACTGACCAATAGGGACTTGAATTCCTCCACCAATACTTAAACGAAATTTCCAGTCGGAAGAGTCAGTTGCTTTGGTATTAAATGCAATGTATTTTGCAAGTAGCGTTAAGTCTCCAATTCCTGCAACATTTACCATAACACTATCATCTTCTTTATAATAGTTATCGGTAAAGCTGATATTGCCATACAATTGCCACTTTTCATAAAAGAAATAGTTTAGCCACAAATCATAGCTATTGAAGATTTCTTCCTGAATATTAGCATCAGCAATTACAGTATTACCTATGGCGTGTTTTAAATTAGAACTGACCGTATTATAATTAGTCTGCTTGTTTTGAAACAGCCTATATCGGTAGTTGAAACCCATGGAACTACCAAGATCGTTGGGTTCCATGTTTAAATAAATATTACATAAGTCGCAAGCCCAAGTATTTATACTAACAGAGAGACTTAGTAATACTAGAAAGTATTTAAGCATAAAATTTTATTTAGCAATTATTAAATAGATTTTGCTAAACTAATTTCGGCGGATGTTCAATGGTGGTGCTAAAAAGAAAGGCATATAAATTAGTATAAGCCTCAATAAATTCTAATTCACTTTCTATATTTGAGCCAAAAGATTCATTCTCTAATGGACCAAAGAGTAAGAGATTTATTTCAGAGCGGAATTCTGCAGGAATTTCTTCTTCTGAAGAATCAGCTTGCTCTAATTGAGTAGCTAAGTGACATTTTCCGTCACATTGGAAACTCTTTTCTTCCTTATTGATGCAAAATTTCTCAATAATTTCTAGCTTATTGATTTCATAGCTCAAACGAATCATAGATTTAAACGATAGTGTAAAAATCAAGAGAAATGATAAACCCAATGCTAATATTGAAGACAATCGCTGTTTCATTAAAAACAAAGTTACTCCTAAATTGAAGGCAAATAGTGAATGATGGTTAATTTCGGTTCAAAACTTTTTTGTTGAACTCTTTTCCACTCATTGTCATTTTAGGCGCTACAGCTACAGGAAAAACCAACTTGGCTGTTTCTCTGGCAGATGCCATTCAAGCTGAAATAGTAAGTGCAGATAGCCGGCAAGTATACCGTGGAATGGATATTGGAACTGGTAAAGATTTGAAGGAATACCAACTAGGAGACCGGAATATTAAACACCACTTAATTGATACTAAATCGCCAACTGAGCGATACGATGTTTTTAACTTTCAAAAAGACTTTTTTGAAATCTATTTAAATGCTAAACAGAAGGAAACGCCAATTATTTTGTGTGGAGGAACTGGTATGTATATTCAAGCGGCCTTGGATTCAAAGGCTATGGTTGAAGTAGAAGAGAATGTTACCTTGCGAAATCGGCTAAATATCTTGTCTTTAGAAGAGTTAAAGACGGAATTATTGAAGCTAAAACCCAATCAACACAATTCTACAGATTTGTTAGAAAAAGAAAGATTGATTAGAGCAATTGAGATTGCTTTAGCTGAAAAGAGTAACAGCAGTTCTGTACGTCAAAGCCCTGTTGAAAAGGCTTTGCTTTTTGGTCTTAAAACCGAGAGAGACAAGCTGAGAAGCCGAATTAAACTAAGGCTAGAAGCACGATTGAAAGAAGGTATGATTGAAGAAGTGGAAGACTTGATTAAGAAAAAAGTAAGTCATGATCAGTTGAATTATTTCGGTTTAGAGTATCGTTTTATCAGTAATTATCTAAAAGGAGAATTATCTTATGACGAGATGTATGTGGGTCTACTTCAAGCCATACGACGATTTGCCAAAAAGCAAGAAACTTGGTTCAGGCGCATGGAAAAACAAGGACATTTAATTCATTGGATTGATGTATCACTTCCGCAAGAAAAGAAGCTTAAGTTGATACTTGAAAAATTAAATTTAGCATGATGTTTAAAGTCTATAAATCGTCTGCTGGTTCAGGAAAGACATTTACATTGGTAAAGGAGTTTATAAAACTCTGTTTAGCAAATACCCAAGCTACCTATTTTAGTAGAATTTTGGCAATAACCTTTACCAATAAGGCTACTGCAGAAATGAAAGAGCGTGTCCTTAATCAGCTTGAAGCATTTGAAAAAGGAAAGGAAGATGCCATGTCTGATTTAATCGCTGCTGAATTGGGTATTAGCTTTCAAGAACTGCAAGCTCAATCCGCAAAAGTAATTAGTCAAATTCTTCACCAATACGGCGACTTTAGCATTTCAACCATTGATCAATTTACCCACCGCTTGATTCGAACTTTTGCCAAAGATTTAAATCTTCCCTTAAAGTTTATGGTGGCTATTGAACATGAAGAACTCATGGAGAAGACTATATTTTCATTGATTAATGAGGTTGGGGCTAACACCAAAATAACTTCCTTATTGACTCAATTTTTGTATCGTCATATTACACTAGATAAAAGTTGGCGAATAGAAAATGAATTGCTTCACTTTGCCAATCAACTGATCAATGAAAATAGCTTTTATTATTTGCAGTCTTTAAAGCAAGTTGATGATGCTGACTTTGAAGAAAGCCGGAAATCTCTCAATAAAAAGGTCAATCATTTTTTAAAGGAATTGGCTGTAATTGGCAAAGAAGGGCTGAAATTAATTAGGGAGAATAACATTCCTCATGACCATTTTACAAGAGGATTAATTCCGAAGTTTTTTAAATCAATTTCCAATCCTACGATTCATAAAATAGAAGTAAGTAAAACAGTAGTAAGCAGCTATGAAAATTTAAATTGGTATCCCAAACGTTTGAATAATGCTGATGCGGCACAAATAGACGGGATTAGTGAGCCCCTTTCTCAACTACTTGAGCGCTATTTTAATTTGATTGAAACGGATTATAAATCGGCTTTGGCGGCATTTGCTATATTAGAAAAAATGTCAAGCTTAGCTTTGATTCAAGAAATAGAAAGTCGTTTTGATAAAATAAAAAAAGAAGAAAATGTGATTCACATTAGTGAATTTAATAAGCGAGTTTCTGAAGTTGTCTTAAATGAGCCTATGCCTTTTATTTATGAGCGAATAGGAGAGCGATACAAGCATATCATGATTGACGAGTTTCAAGATACCTCTATCCTTCAATTTGTGAATTTATTACCCTTATTGGAGGAATCACTTTCACAAGCAAATTTTAATATGATTGTTGGAGATGCTAAGCAAGCTATATACCGTTTTCGAGGAGGCGTTTCAGAACAATTTGCTAAAATGCCCGAGATTGACCATCTGTATGAGCAATATGGCAATTTAGTTTCTGAACGATTAGGTGCTTTAAAGTCCAATTATCAAGAAGCGCAATTGGCTGTAAACCGACGCTCTAAAGCCAATGTCATTTCATTTAATAATGAGTTTTTTCAGTTTGCTTTCAATCATTCTTTAATTCATGCTGAAGCGAAAGTAGCTTTTCAAGAAGTAAAGCAAGAAATTGCCAATGATGATGGAAAAGGATACGTACAGGTTGAGCTTTTTAAAAAGGAGGAGTTGAAGGAGAATCAATTAAGTCGAATTGAAACTCACATTAAAGAGGCCATTGAGTCCAAATATCAATTAAAAGACATTGCTATTCTTTGTCGAATAAAGTCTCAAGCAACTTTAGTTGCTGAACATTTAAAATCACAAAGTATAGCCGTATTATCATCAGAGGCACTTTTGTTAAATGCTTCATCAGAAGTTAATATATTAATAAGTGTGCTTCGCTGGTGTGTGAACCCTGAAAATGTAATTGCGAAAGTTAAAATCATAAAATATTTAGTTCAGCAAGAAGAAGCTGAACAGAAAGCCATGCTTTTGTCTGAATATGTTGGCATGGAAGAAGGAGTCGAGAAATTATTCGAGAAATATGATATAAATTTAAATAGAGAGTTACTTATTGGTTGTAGTTTGTTCTCCTTATTTGAAGAAATAATTCGTCAATTTCAATTCAATAAAAGTTATGATGTTTACATTCAGTTTTTTCAAGATTTAGTTTTTGAGTATGCGCAAAAAGAGGGGAACCACTTTCCATCTTTTATTGAATATTGGGAAAAAAATGAATCTAAGTTGGCTTTGTCTCTAGAAACAGAAATGAATGCAATTCGAATTATGACTATTCATAAATCGAAAGGCCTTGAGTTTCCTGTAACAATTATTCCATTTTTAAGCCAAGATAGTTCGTCTCATAATAATTCTGATTTATGGGTTAAGGTTCCTGTAGAACTAAATGTTGAGATTCCGTATGCTTTAATTCCAGACAGTAAGCGATATCAAAACAGTCTTTTTGAAAAAGAATTGGAAATGGAAAGGATTAAGAGACAAGAAGATTTTTTAAACGATAATTATGTTGGATTTACAAGAGCTGTAGATCGTTTGTATTTGTTGGTAGACCCTATTCCTCAGAAAAGAGACGATAGTCCAATCGGTATTCATCACCTTTTACATGACTTTGTTATATCAAAGGGGGAGGAGAATATTCTTGAGCTTGGTTTATTAGAAGACAAAGAGGAGAAGCAAAAAGTGGATAGGGAAGAAGAACTTTTTAGATTAACTTATATTTCGGAGGCTTGGCAGAACAAACTAGTCTTAAGTACAGAGCTAACCGCTTTTTATCAAGAAGAAGAGACAGAAAAGGCAATTGCTTATGGTAACTTGTTGCATGAGATTTTATCTAAAATAAAAGCAGAAACTGATATAAATCGAGTTTTGAATATGTTTTATTTAAAGGGTAGAATCACTCAAGAAGAAAAAATAGATTACAAAACTAAATTAGAGAGACTCATTCAAAATGAAGAAATATCTCCTTATTTCCAGAATGATATAAAGGTATTTCGAGAATTGAGTCTTTATAATTCAAACGGAGAAGTTCTAAGACCCGACCGTATTGTTAAGTTGAAGGATGGAAACTACTTTATTTTAGAATACAAAACTGGTCAAGAGCTTGAGGCCCATAAAAAACAATTACTTGATTATATTTTTGTTTTAAAAGAAGCTACACAGTCTGAAGTGGGTGGAGCATTGGTCTATGTAGAAGAAGAGAAAATGATTAGGGTGTAGCTTATCGAATTAAACTAATATTCCCTTTTTTTCGAAGAACTTCACCACCAAAAGTTAAAGCCTCTACCGTATATACATACGTTTCTATATTTTGATCTTGACCTTTGTAGGTGCCATCCCATCCAATCTCAAAATCAGAACTTTCAAATACCAACTCTCCAAATCGATTGTAAATTCTAAAAGCTAATAATTCTTTTAAACCCCAACCTTTGGCAAAAATGACATCATTGATTCCATCACCATTTGGGCTAAAAACCTGTGGTACATCTAAGGAGTATTTTTCCTCTACTTCAATTAATAATTGCTTGGTAAGTAAGAAACAATTAAAAGGATCTTTTATTGAAAGTTCATAATTGGTAGTAATTAATGGTGAAAATATAGGATCGTAGTAGTTTGGGCAATTGATTCCATCAGCTGGTGTCCATTGGTATAAGTAACCTTTACCAGCAAATACCCAATAGGGAACAGATTCACCAATAATAATAGAGGTATCACTAATTATTGGATCTAGTGGAGGTGAAATTACTTCAACTTTTATAGCTTGTGTATCTGGGCAATTATAAATGTTATTCCCAATGATTGTAAAAAGCGTATCTTGAGTAGGATACCCCCAAGTAGTATCCTCAAAAGGATTAGAAAGTAAAGCAACTGGACTCCAAGCATAAAAATCAGCACCTTGGGCAGTAAGTAAAATCGAATCGCCTTCACAAATTCCAGTATCTAAGGTGTTTACTAAATCTACATTTGGAGCGGCAACAAATGGCAAAGTAATCGTATCCAAACAACCGATTGCTGAATTTATGCTTAATTGTACCTCATAATTTCCGGCGGTTGGGTAAATTTTTAATGGTGCAAAGTCAGAAGATTGTGTGCCATCTCCAAAACTCCATTGATAAGAGTTGGCTCCTCTTGATAAGTTGTTGATTGCTAGTTCGGCAGGGACACAAGCCGTATCAATTATCAATTCAAAATCAGCTTCCACATCATATATTTCTAAGGAATCAATAATGGAAACAGAACAACCATTGCCATCATCCACAATAAGTGAGGGATATATTTTACCGGTGGAGTCATAGGCATGTTGAACTTGAATTCCACTAGCAGAGTTGCCATCTCCAAAATCCCAGTAATAATTTTGTACTTGTGAGCCATTTACTGCTTCAAATAGAATCGTTTCTCCAATACAAGCTATGGTATTTGAAAGTTGAATCTCTGCAACAGGACCATCAACTTGTATATAATTGGTTTTTAAAATGGAATCAGTACACCCATTGGGTGTGCTAACTTTAAGAAATACATCAAAATCACCTGGGTAGGTGTATTTTTTGAATGGATTTTCAACTACTGACTTTGCTGGATCATTTTGATCTAACTGCCATTCCCAACTAGTAACATTTCCTGAACTTAAGTCGCTAAAGTTTACATCTAGTGGTGGACAAGGAGCGTAGATAGGTGTTGCACTAAAGTCTGCAGTTGGATAATCTTCAACTTTAACTAGCTGATTTTGTGAGAATGATTTAATACAACCGTTTTGATCGGTAGCTGTTAAAGAAACCGTATAATTTCCAGCTTGATTGTAATAATGAACTACAAAATCATTTTGATTGGATAGGGTAGTTCCATCTCCAAAATCCCATTCAAAAGTAGGATTCAAGCCACTTGTATTTCTCCTAAAAACTACACTGTCTCCAACACAAATATTTGCATTTCCATATCTAAAATTAACCCTGAGAACTTCGGTAGAAAGAAAGTCTTTAATTGTTGTCGAGTCACTGCATCCGAAAACATTGGTTACTCTTAAAAATACATCACCTTGAAAATCAATTGGAAATTGTATTGTGTCTCTTTTTTGGTAAGAAGTGTCAAGATCCCCAAATGTCCAGTACCATTGGTTAATAGTGGTATCTGTTTCTGAAGAGTCAATAAAGTCCACAATAACAGGGGCGCAGCTATTGATAAATTTCCAACCAATTTTTGCTTTGGGTTGACTAATATAAATAGTGTCTTTTCGACTATATGTACATCCAAATACATCCTCAGTTTGTAGTTCAATTGGGTAATACCCTGCTTCTTCAAAAGTGAATTTTTTGCTAGACTTATCTCCAACTCTTATTCCGTTGAGGTACCAATCATGATTCTGATAAAATGCAGAGTCTGCATTAAACATTTTAAATTCTTGATTTACACAATAGCCGAAAGTATCAGGTCTTATTTCTAATGGTGGCAATTGGATAATGGGAACAAATAATTCATAACGATTGGTGTCACATCTATTTGTATCATTTACTAGGGTTAATATCGTTTTATAGGTCCTGAACAAATTGTAACTATGAGTAGGGTTTAAGTTTACAGAGTCAATAGGGCTTCCATCTCCAAAGTCCCAGTAAAACTTGGTATAGTCATGGGCATTTGCTTCAAAGAAAACCAAATTTCGATTTATACAATTCGAGGAAAAAGTGGGACTAGCTACTGGTCCAAGAATAGTTAGTGAATCTGAAACTTGTAATGTCGTATCACAACCCTTATCTGAGACAGTTAATTGAATACCAAATCTCCCTGCCATGTCTTCAGTTTTGGTTTTAACTCCTGCTGTGTCTACTCCAAGAAAAACAAGAAAATCAGGACTTTGTAAAGAGTAGTAAAAAGAATCAATTTGATTTAAAGGACTTGAGGTATCAATTATTGTGAAGGGCTCATTATAACAAATAGTATCTGGAAAGAAATATAAACCCGGGTTATGCTGATACCCACCAAGCACAGCATGAAGGTCATCTAAACCTTTACATCCTTTTGAATTGGTAATCTCTAAACTAATTGGATAAACTTGTTTGTTTGGAAATTGAATGTTTCCTGGATGTTGCAGTGAGCTTAATTGATTGTTTCCAAAATTCCAATTCCAATTAACAATCGGGTAATTGGAAGTAGAACTATCTGCAAAATCAAAACTTAGTGGAAGACAACCTTTTAGTGTGTCTTCAATAATCTCTCTACCATTAACGGTAATATTGGCAAAAACCTCATCTACTTCACGATAATTTGTTTTAATTAATGTATCAATGCACCCCCTTGTGCTTATTCCTATTAGCGTATCAGAATAGAATCCACCTTCACTTGAAACATGAAAAACGGTATCACCCATTAGTGTATCTGAACCAAATGAATTCCCAATTCGCCATTCTAAATTGGCATTTATATTTGAAACTCCATTTAAAGTAATCTGTTCAAACACACAAGAAAAAATACTATCAGTAGAAAACGCAACTTCAAGTTTTTCAACATTGATACTGTCCTTTACTTCATCAAAGCAATTGGAGCCTGAAAAGGCTTTTAGGGTAATTACTATCTTACCGGTATCATTTAAGATAAATTGCGGCTCAAAACTGGAAGAATTTTTTCCATTATCTAAATCCCAATTGTAAAAGTTAGCACTAGTACTAAGATTGTCTAAAAAGAGAGTGTCACCTACACAAAAACTGCGCTTATTTGTACTAAACAAGGCTACCGGATCTTGAATGTTAATGTAGCTATTCAATTCAAGTGTGTCACCACAATTCGGATCTGTAACTTCTAAGGTCACTTTATATGAACCAAAAGAGGTGTAGGTATAACTAGGGTTGGTTAGTGTTGAGGTACTTCCATCTCCAAATCGCCATAAAAAGTTCAAATTAGCACCTGTTGATGTATTTATAAAATTTACGGTATGAGGAACTTGACAAGAGAATCTCGGACTTGAGGTGGATATACCTGCAATTGGTGCATCGGTGGCTGTTACGCTTGATTGCTTTTGTTTAGTAGCATTACATCCATTTTGATCAATTACTTCTAAAGAAGGAGAAAATGTACCGCCGGTTAAATAGGTGTGAGAGGGAGAGATTCCTGTTCCAGCTTGACTACCATCGCCAAAATCCCAGATGTAACTTACAATTGAACTGGATGAGCTTGATGTACTGTTAAAATCAACTTTTAAAGGCGTGCAACCACCACTTGGACTTAAGTTAAAATCAGCAACTGGTGGATTAAAAACTTGAATGTAGTTCGTTTTAGTTACACTAGCCGTTTGCGTGCCATCACTTACTGTTAAAGTAACTGTATATGTGCCAACTCCTGTATAGGAAGCCGTTGGGTTTTGTAAACTTGAGGTGTTGTTATTACCAAATTGCCAACTCCACGAAGTGATGTTTCCGCTTGATAAATCAGTAAACTGAACACCTGGTAAATTGCCACATCCAGCGGTTTTATCTGCTGAGAAGTCAGCAACTAATTGGGCATTTAATAAACATGTCCAACATAGAAAAACAACAAAAAGTAATTGATGCTTTAGATGGTATTTTATAGTCGATTGATTCAAAACGATAGTAAAACTAATATATTTGTTCAAGATGTTAGGCCGACGAATTCTATTAGTTATTGTATTTTTTAACTGCTTTAAGTTGAGCATGTATGCTCAAGACGTGCATTATTCCCAAAGGTTGGTTCTGGATAAGGAAAGAAATCCAGTTTTTTTAAACGACTTTGAAGGGAAATGGCAAGCATTTTCTGCTTACAGACAACAGTGGGCTTCGATTGGAGAACCATTTGTAACCACTCAAGTGAACATAAATAGAAAGATTAGAAACTTAGGAAAGAACCTCGATTATTTTATAGGAGCAGGTATTTTACAAGACCAAAGTGGAGATGTAAATCTGAGTACAAATCAAATTTCACTTTCTTTTGGTGCCTCTTACCTTACCGACTTTGGCTTATTTGAAGCCGCCCTAAGCAATCAATGGATTAATAAATCAATTAATTTAAATGGAGTAACTTTTCCTGAACAATACGATCGAAATATTGGTCGATTTAATGAGAATTTAAGTAATCAAGAAAGTTTGAACTCGAATTCATATCAATATTTTAATTGGAATCTTGGACTTTCCTGGTCCAATCAGTTGAACGATAAGTGGAAGCTAAAATCAGGAGTCTCATTTACCAATTTGACAGAGCCCAAGGAAAGTTTTTTGCAAAGCGATAATGTAAAAAATAGAGGCTTTGGAATTCAGTTAATCAGTCATTATGCTTGGAGAGCAAACAGAGAACTAAAACCCTACATAAGCTTCTACAGAGCAAAAGGAGCTTCTGAAACAATATTAGGTAGTGCTTTAAAACTTAAGACAGAACAATGGGGAAGGGTAAGTGCTATTAGTCCTTTTGTTTATTTTAGAACTGGAGTAAGTCGATTAACTGATGCATTTATCATTGGAAGTAGACTACAAATTGCTCAGTTTGATTTGGGACTTTCTTATGATGTTAATATCTCTCAATTAGAATTAGCTACGCAATACAAAGGAAGTTTTGAACTTAATCTATTTTACACGGTGGATTACACCAAACTTACAAAAAGGAGGTTGCCCTGTGTTCGTTATTAGGTGTTTATTGAGCTGCTCTATTTTTTTGTTGGGCTCATTTTCTAGCTTTGCGCAAACCAAAGGTTACAACAAATCTGAACTAAAGGAATTGGCGATTGAGGCCGAGAATTTGCAGGATTATGAAAGTGCTGCTATTTATTACGAAGCATATCTAAATAAAAAGCCCAATGATTTTCGATTAAAATATCGTTTAGCCGAAAATTATAGATTGATGGGTGAAACCTCAAAAGCGAAAGGACTTTATTATGCATTAATGACTAATTATCAAAAAAAGTTTCCACTCGCTGAGTATCACTATGCTCAAATGCTAAAATCGCAAGATAGCTGTCAGTTGGCGATTCCCATATTTGAATCATTCAGAAAAAATTACCGTGGAGAAAAAGAAGAGCGAAAATATAGAAGAATAGCCAAATTTAATATCGAAGGTTGTCAGCAAGTTAAGGATTCTTCGCAGTCTGCATTAATGATTAAGCCCCTTGGACAAGCTGTCAATACCAATCGGATGCAAGGAGCACCCATTTTTCTAAATAATGAAACATTGGTTTTTAATAGTTTACCCAAAGAAACAGCAGTAGAGTTTAGTATGAATGAGGAAACACCCTTTCGAACTTTTTACAAAGCACGCCTTAACAAAGGTTTATGGACTTTTGAGAATAGATGGGAAGAAATGAATATTGCTAACGGACAGAATGTAGTGAATGGAGCATTTAATAGTAATAAAAGCAGGTTTTACTATACGGTTTGTGTTGAGACGATTCAAGGTAAAGAGAATTGTGATATTTATTATAAAAATAAAATCGATGACTCTTGGTCTAATGCAATAAAACTAAACGAAGAAATAAATACCAAGTATATAGAAACTCAACCTGCTGTAGGAATTGATGAAAAAGGTAGAGAGACCCTATATTTTGTAAGTGATCGGAAAGAGGGAAAGGGAGGATTAGATATTTGGTATTCGACTTATGATGAAAAGAGGAAAACTTTTAAAACGCCCCGAAATTGTGGTTCAAAAGTCAATAGTGTGGGTGATGAAATTACTCCTTTCATAAGCACCATGAATGGTAAATTATATTTTAGTTCTAATGGTCATCCAGGTTACGGAGGATTTGATGTGTTTAAAAGTAGTGGACAGAGAAGTCGTTGGCAGGAACCTGAAAATATAGGGGCAATGATTAATGGTTCGCATGACGAAACTTATTACGTTGTTAATGAGTCGGGAGATGCGGGAGTATTTGCATCGAATAGGCCATACAAAGAAAAACAAGCAATTCAAGCTTGTTGCGATGATCTGTTTGAATTTAAAAAGCTTGAAAATCTGGCAATTCAAGTGAATGCTAATCTCGTGAATGAAGAAACAGACGAAAAGATAAAAAAGGCAACGCTCGCTATCTATTCTAGAGATGAAGATGGTACATTGTATTTTAATCGAAATGTAAATACAGATGAAGATGGAAAACTATCATTTTTCGTAGAGGGAGGGGAAGATTATGTATTAAAGTTCCAAGCAGATAATTACTTAAATGAAACGAGAATTATAAAAGCTTCTAAGCATATTCAAGACAATGAAATAAAACTTAGAGTTCCCTTAAAAGAGAAGGAGAATAAGACTTATCAATTGGAAAATATTTATTACGAATTTGGAGATGATCAGCTAACCGAAAAAGCCTACGAGTCGATCGATACAACCATTTTGAAAATATTGATTGAGAATCCTGAAATTGTTGTAGAAATTGGTTCACATACCGATAGCCGAGGAACAGAAGGATTCAATAAAAGCCTTTCTCAAAAAAGAGCAGAAAGCGTCGTGAAATACCTAAGAAAAAAAGGAATTGCAAAAGAAAGACTTCAAGCTAAGGGTTATGGAGAATCTCAACCGGTAGCACCAAATACTTTTGAAGATGGTTCTGACAACCCTGAGGGTAGAGCCAAAAACCGAAGAACTGAATTCAAGGTGATTGGAAAAATTGAATTAGCTGAAGAAGAAGATGATGATTAGATCACTGCTCTTCGAACTCGAATTAATTTCTCCAGCAATTCTTCTAAACGATCTAAATGTAGCATGTTTGCTCCATCAGATTTAGCTTCAGAAGGATTATGATGCGTCTCAAGAAAAATGCCATCAGCACCTACTGCAATGGCTGCTTTTCCAATTGTTTCTATCATTTCAGGTTGTCCGCCAGTTACACCACTGCTTTGGTTAGGCTGTTGTAGTGAATGGGTAATGTCCATAATTACCGGAACATCAAATGATTTCATTTTTGGAATTCCCCTAAAGTCAACAACCATATCTTGGTAGCCGTACATGCTCCCTCGATCGGTAACCCAAACAGATGAATTTCCGCTCTCTTTTACCTTATTAATGGCAAACTGCATGGCTTCAGGAGCCAAAAATTGTCCTTTTTTAATGTTTACGAATTTCCCGGTTTCAGCTGCGGCAACCAACAAATCAGTTTGCCTACACAAAAAAGCTGGAATTTGAAGCACATCAACGTACGGTGCAGCCATCTGCGCTTCTTCTGCTGCATGAATATCGGTTACCGTTGGTACCTGATATTTTTCGCCAACCGCTTTTAAAATCTCTAGTGCTTTCAAGTCACCTATCCCGGTGAATGAGTCTAATCTTGAGCGATTTGCTTTACGGTAAGAACCTTTAAAAATCCAAGGAATTTCAAGTCGAGAAGTAATTTGGTAGATACGCTCAGCTATTTGAAATGCCATTTCTTCTCCTTCAATGGCACAGGGTCCAGCAAGTAAAAAGAAGTTTTGAGAATCGCTGTATTTTACTTTGGGTAGGGTTTTTAACATAAACATAGAAATTTGCACAAAGATAATTAATTGAAAAAGCTTGTTCACTTCATTTTTATCACCCATTTTTGATTTATGAGAATCCTATTTATCGTTTTTCTTTTTCTACAATCGGTATTTCTTTTTTCTCAAAATAAAGTAGAGAAAGAGACCGAAATACCCGCTAATATGTTTCCCAAACAAGCGGTTGCCTATGTACTCGACTTATTGCCTGAAGGAAAAGTATTTTGGATTAAAGAAGAAAATGAGTCGGGACTTTCTTATGAAGCAAAATTCAAACTAGAAAATAAGTGGTATAGCATTGAATTTGATGAATATGGGAGATTGGAAGATGCTGAGGTTAGCATGGCCAAAAAAGAGTTGGAAGGCTCCATTTTGAAAAAAATCAAATCGACTTTAAGCAAAGACTTTGAAAAATATAAAATTCTGAAAATTCAGAGGCAATGGCGAGGAAACCCAGAAACTGTTAAAAAGCTCATTCAAGAAAAGAAAGAAAGTGAAGGTGAAGGCATTGAAGTTTATTATGAGATCGTTGTTCAAACATTTGTGAACAAAGCCTACTCAGATTATGAGTATTTATTTGATTTTCAAGGAGTATTTGTGAGAAAAATCAAGTTTCAACAAACTAGTGATGACCATTTGCTTTATTGATGAAAAAAATTCTCTTCATAATTTTTACAATCCCTATCGGCTTATTAGCACAAGATTCAAATACCTTAGGTGGCATTTTTGATTTTAATAAATCAATTCGGATGAACCATAACTGGAGTTTAAAATCAAAAGGGCAAGCGAGATTTGAACTACCGAAGGAGAATGATTTGGAATCTGAAAAAAGACTTGACTTACAATCGGTGATTCAGCGAAACTTTTTTGCTAATAAAGCGATAGCATTTGGTGCTATGTACCGATTTCAAAAAAATGTTGAGTTGTTAAGGTTGATTCAGCAATTTTCAATGATTCATAAACTTGAGCGGATGAAATTGGCACATCGCTTCCGCTTGGATGAAAGCATAAATACAATGGAAAGTACTTCTGTGCTTTGGAGGCTGCGTTATCGTTTTGGAATTCAATTTACACTTGATGGATTTCAATTGAATGATAAAGAAAATTACTTCTTACCAGAAGTGGAGTTGTTGAGTAAGCACCAATCAAATATTTCCAGATTGGAACTAAGGCTTGGTGCAGCTTATGGTTATGCTTATAAAAGCAGTAATAGGGGAGAGCTAGGTTTAGATTATCGCTTGCTTGATTTGGGAAATGCTGATCAAGAAAAGCAATTATGGCTGGTTTTGGCATTTTTTATATAATAAAAAAAGCCTTGAATTTTCAAGGCTTTTTTCATCTATACTACTTGTTGTATTACATTTTTAAACTGATTGTTAAATCTACATCATCAGTAATTACTACATCTTGAGCAGGGTGGTCAAATGCCACATCATAATTCTTACGATCAAATGTTAGCTTTCCACTAGCTGTTCCTGCCTCTAAGTTTACACTTACTTCTTCAACAGTCTCTTCGTGTGTAATTCCTCTTATGGTTAAATCACCTGTAAGGGTATTAGCCTCAGCATTATGTGATGTTACTTTAAAAGTAGCCGTTGGAAATTCTTCAACTTTGAAGAAGTCATCTGCAGATAAGTGGCCAATTAACTTCTCTTTACTTTTTCCTTCTTCAGGCGTATAGTTTTCGTCTGTAGCAACCATAGTGGTTAAGTCTGCAGTAAAATTACCACCGGTTATTTTGTCACCAGCTAAAGTTAAACTTCCTTCAGTAATGTCTACCGTTCCTTCATGGGTGTATACACCCACCACTGAACCTGACCACATTACTTTACTTTCATTAGGCGTTATGGAAATGGTTTTTTCTTCTAATTTTATTTCCTTTTTTACTTCTTGAGATGCTTTGTCAGCTGATTTATCTGCTTTTGTTTCACCTCCACAAGCCATTAAACTTGCCGATAATCCTAAACCGATTACTAGTTTGATTGATGTGTTCATGTTGTTTTAAGTTAAAGTTTACGCAAAGATATAAAAATACATGTATATACATCTATTTTTGTAAAAATTAACGTATACTTAAGTTTCAGAACAAATTCTCTCTTCGGTTGTATTCCTTTATGGTCTCATTCAAGCCTTTGTAATCTTTCATTTCGGGCTCTCTTTTCAAATGGTCGAGAATGGCAAGTGTTCTTCTCACTTTTATTTCTGAACTTTTAATTTTTCCAACCAGGTGAATTAGCGTTCGTTGTTTGCCATTACTTAATTTTTTAAAAATAGAGTCGGCTTCTGGATCCATTTCCAAACAAGCCGAAAATTCTTCAGGAACAGGCATGCCATATTCACTTTCGTCTTTTCTAATTTCAACGATGATTTCATCACCTTCTTGAATTCCTAGTTTTTTTCTTAATTGTTGATCGGCCATAATAAATGGGCCTTCCGGTGATGGCATTAAAGCGCAATGTTTAATCTCCTTTTGATTAAACGTACAAATTACACGGCGGTTTTTTCCATCAATAAATGGAAGGGCTAGCTGTTCATCAATAATAAATCGGTAATCATAAATTTTGGTACCGACCTTACTTAAAGTTACAGTGAGGGTTACGGAATTTGCCATACCACCAAAGGTATTGATTTCAAGGGTGAAAGGGAAGTGTAAGTGATTTGCTTCACATTTCGTAGGAGATTAAATAGAATTAACCACGCGATGCCTGCCCGTTCCGCAGACTGGCAATCGCGCGGGAACTGGGGAGCTGTCTCGTAGGATAGCTATCATTTTTTAGCCGTTGTTATGCACTTTTTATTTATCCGTTTAAGTATTCATAAACGGAAGCAGTCGCAGCACTCTTGACCAATCGTGCTCTTTTATCACCAACATAGTAGGCTTTTTTTAAGTTTGCCTCAGTTGTATTCAAAATATCTTTAACACAGTTAATTTTCATTTCTCTTAATTTAGCTTTTATCCAGAAGGACAAATCAAGAACGTCAAGAGATTTGTTCAATTCCTTCTCTAAAACTTCAGTCATATCACTCTCTTTGAAATCAGGAATCTCATTAATAAGATTTTGAAAATTGGAATTATTCATTCCGTATTCGGTCATTCTTTTTGAAGTTATATTGCGGGCTATCGGTAGAGAAGCACTTGAGGGCGAAGACTCTTGTGAGAATATGCACCCAAAATTTACAAGGTATCTTGTTCCAATTTCTGCTTTTGTAGCTTTAATTCCTTTTGAGTGCTCTTGAATTATTCCAGTATACTCTAATAATCGGAATGATTCTTTAACTGTATGTGGAGCATCCTTATGAAGCCAAATAAAACAAGATGTTTGTTTACTATTTGCTATGTAATTTGAATTTTTATTTTGTAATTCTGGTAGAACGATATTTTCAATGAAATTTCTACCCCAATCAATAAGTCCTTTTTGACCCGGATACTTTTCACTTAGATTAGAATGTTCAGCGAGCAATTCAATTTTATAAAATTCTCTTATTGTTTCATTTAATTGCTGAGAACTCATTTTTGGAGTTCTAGAAATACTTTTTAACAAAAACCTTGGGTTGCCAGAAGCCGCAAATGCTAATATTTCAAAATTATTTCTATTTTTTGAAATCTCATTTAGAAGTTTGCTGTCCGAATCAGCTTGTTTTTCAACAATCTCTCGCATCCGGGCAACGTAACTGCTTGATAAAACATCTCTATTAATATCAATAAATGTTGCATCTTGCGAATATTGAAAAACATCACCAAATGCTGTTACTCCTGGGTAAACAGCGGCATTGCAGGCAATATATGGTGACCGTAAGTCCCTGAAAAGCGTAAAAAATTGTCGTTGTTGTTCAGGTCTAAAAATATGAGCGGCTTCATCAATCAACAGGTTAATTCGCTTTATACCTAAATCTTCACAAATTTCTTCAATGGCATCTTTAAAGTCGTCAATAGTTGGTACGCTGCTATTATCTACCTGCTCTGCTGGTTTTTTCCAAGAGTCTTCATAGTTTTTCGCAACATCTTCAATTCTTAGTTTATCCTCGTTGTATTCACCTCCACTCAAAACACTAATCGAATGTGGCAAGTTTGCTAATAGCCCTTTTCTTCTTAATTCCCTAATTATCTTAGAACAAATCAAAGATAGCATCCAATTGAAAAATTGGTTTTTATCAGCTGAGTGAATAAGTGAACTTTTTGTAAAAGTTAAATAAACGGGTAAAATCCTATCTGCTTTGAAATTCTGATTTAATTCCTGTTCGGCAACTTTCATCAGAAAAGATTTACCAACTCCTCTACTACCAACTATAATGGTCGGGGATATTGACTTTAATTTTTCTATTACATCCCTGTCTTGTTCAGTCTCAACAAACAAATCAAGAATTTCTCCATTCGGAATATCTTCGGTTCTAAATAATAGTTCAGCCATAATTATTGTGTAATAATTTGATTTATTGGAGGGATAGAATTAAACTCTTCAATTAGGGATTCTGCTACTTTTTTCCGTTCCTCTACCTTCAATATTTTTAAATATCGTAAACATAATGTGAATAGAATTATTCTGTTAATAATGTCCGCTTTAGAGTTCCACTCTTCAAATAAATCTTTTGAATATTCTAGTGAATTTGGAATTTTATCGATAACTGAATTATTGCCATGAACATATTCAGAGCATTCACGATAAACTTTTTTAGTAATAGCTTTAAAAAAAGTTATTTCATTATCAAGTTCTGGAAAAAAAGCTCGACAAAATTTTGGAGAAAAAACTCCTTTGTCATCATCCATTAATTCAGTCCAATAGGTGTCTCTCTCTCCAATTTTCCATAAATTCAATTCAATTTCATTTGCAGAAAATTGAATGGCAACTAAGGAGCGTTCAAGAAAAAACCGCAACCCCATAAAAGCCTGTTGATACATTCCAAGACAATTACTTATAATCGATATTTGGTATTCCTTAATTGCATTTTCAAAAATGCTTTTTTCAGGTCTATCCTGTAAAATATCAAGCCATATGTCAAAATCAACAATAAAGGAATGATTCGAAGCCAATTTTTCAAGGTCCGGATTTTTCAACGAACTAGAAAGGATACCGTTTATAGATTCTCCTATTTTGCCATATTGATCTTCAATTTTCATTTGTCTTCTATTTTATTGCGCATATCAAATTAATTTATTTCATCCATTCAAGAAATATTAGCTTTTATCTGATTCATTTGGGATTAATTGATTCTTCCACCCCTCTAAAATAACAATAAGCCATTTATGGTCTTGGCTACTTTTCTAATTGTCGTTTCTATGTAGAATTTTTCTTCCATTTTCTATTGATGTTATCATCCAAAGATATTAATTTCAAGCTCCCAAAATTGACTGCATGAGCATTGTAACATCAACCACATTTAATTTTCTTAAAGAACTTAAACTCAATAACAATCGAGATTGGTTTCAAGAAAACAAAAACAAGTATGAAGCTTCTCACCAAGAAATGGCAGCGCTTGGTGATGAATTGTTAAAGCGTCTCAATCAGTTTGATGAGATTGAAACCATAAGTGGTAAAAAAAGTCTTTTTCGAATCTATAGAGATGTTCGCTTTTCTAAAAATAAAGCACCATACAAAACCAATCGATCCGGTTCTTTTAAAAGAGCAGGAGAAAATAGGAGAGGAGGATATTATTTTAGCATTGAGCCTGGTAATTCAATGATTGGTGGTGGATTTTACGCACCAAATGCTTCGGATTTAAAATTGATTCGTGAACAAATAGAAATGGATGCAGAACCTTTAAAACAGGCTTTAGCTAACAAGAAATTTAAAAACTATTTTGGGGAATTATTAGGAGAAAAGTTAAAAACTGTTCCAAGAGGATTTAATGCAGATGACCCAAATATTGATTTGTTGCGTTTTAAAAACTTTTATGTGATGAAGAAATTTTCAGATCAAGAAGTAATGTCGGCAGATTTTCCAGACCAAATTATAAAAGGGTATCAGTTAATTCAACCATTTTTTGAAGCAATGACTCTTTATTTAACAACTGATTTAAACGGGGAGTCGCTTATTTAGGAATGCTATCCCCTTTGCTTAATTTTGCAAACAAATTTTTTCTATGGCAAAACGTTTCCATCCGCTTAAGGTTAAAGAATTAGAAAAGACAACTGATGATTGTACAATTGTAAGTTTTGAAGTGGAAGAGGAGTTGAAAGAACTCTTTCAGTATAAACAAGGTCAATATTTAACGCTTAAGGCAGAAATTGATGGCGAGTCTATCAGAAGGTCTTATTCACTTTGTTCAAGTCCGCTAGACAATGAATGGAAAGTAGCAATTAAAAAAATTGATGGTGGTCGTTTTTCCACTTTTGCCAATGATCATTTAAAAGTGGGTGATGAGTTGGAAGTAATGGTTCCAAACGGAAGTTTTTATTGTGATGTAGATAAAAGTTGTTCAAAGCACTATGTGGCATTTGCAGCTGGAAGTGGAATTACACCAATTGCTTCTATTTTGAAAACACACTTAAAAGAAGAGCCAAATTCAAAAGCTAGTCTTTTTTATGTCAATCGCTCCGTTCAGTCCATTATTTTAAGAGAAGAAATTGAGGCTTTAAAAAATAAATATTTAGGACGTTTTGAGTTGTATCACTTTTTAACAAAAGAAGAGCGAGATGCACCTTTATTTAATGGACGTTTTACAGAAGAAAAGCTAGAGCAAATTTCAAAGTCTTTAATTGATTTATCGCAGATTGACGATGTGTTTATCTGCGGTCCTATGGCCATGACCATGATGATTAAAGACTTTATGATTAAACATGGAGTTGATTCTAAGAAAGTCCATTTTGAACTTTTTGGAGTTCCCCCCAAAGAAAAATCAAAAGAACAAGTTGAAACGGTGAACAATTCTGATTTATCGGAAGTTTCAATTATAAATAACGGTACAAAAACCTCATTCGAAATGCCTCAAGGTGGAGATAATTACATTTTAGATGCCGCACTGAGTAATAATGCTGATTTGCCATTCGCCTGCAAAGGTGGAGTTTGTTGTACTTGTCGAGCAAAATTGATTGAAGGAGAAGTGGATATGCAAGTCAATTATGCATTAGAAGAGGAAGAAGTAGAAGCAGGATACATTTTAACTTGCCAAGCTGTACCCAAAAGCAATAATATTTTAGTAGATTTCGATAGCTAAATACTTGAAATTATGGAGAATAATATAAAAAATTTAGAAGAAGAATTTCAGGCACGAATTGATCGCGGAGAGAATATTGAAGCGAAAGATTGGATGCCAGAGAAATATCGTAAAACACATATCCGTCAAATTTCACAGCATGCTCATTCCGAGGTAGTAGGAATGTTGCCTGAAGGAAACTGGATTACAAGAGCTCCTTCATTGAGAAGAAAAGTGGCCTTGTTGGCAAAAGTTCAAGATGAAGCAGGACATGGATTGTATTTATACAGCGCTGCAGAAACCTTAGGAATCAGCCGCGATGAATTGGTGGAGCAATTGCTAAATGGTACTGCCAAATATTCAAGTATTTTCAATTATCCAACACTAACGTGGGCAGATATGGGAGCTGTAGGTTGGTTGGTTGATGGTGCGGCCATTATTAATCAAGTCATGTTGACTAAAACCTCTTATGGCCCTTATGCAAGAGCTATGGTGCGTATTTGTAAAGAAGAGAGTTTCCACCAACGTCAAGGTTATGAAATTATGCTTGCCTTAGCGAACGGGACTGAAGCTCAAAAGCAAATGGCACAAGATGCGCTGAACCGATTTTGGTGGCCATCGCTGATGATGTTTGGACCAAGAGATGAAGAGTCTCCAAATACGGAGCAATCCATGAAATGGAAGATTAAACGAAAATCAAATGATGAATTGCGTCAGCAATTTGTAGATCAAACGGTACCGCAAGCAGAGATTTTAGGTTTGACAATACCAGATCCTGATTTGAAATGGAACGAAGAAAGAGGACATTATGATTTTGGTGAAATTGATTGGGAAGAGTTTTGGGATGTGGTAAAAGGAAATGGGCCGTGCAATCGCAAGCGAATGGAAGATCGAAATAACGCTTGGGATAGGGGGGCTTGGGTAAGAGAAGCAGCCTTGGCTCATGCGAAAAAACAAGCTGAAAGAAAAGTAAGCAAAAGTGCTTAATCGAAAAGAAAACAAACTATGAATAAAGATTGGCCCATTTGGGAAATATTCATCCGTAGCAAAAACGGATTAGAGCATCGACATGCAGGTAGCTTGCATGCGGCTGATGCTGAAATGGCAATTCAAAATGCCCGTGATGTATACACACGTCGTCAAGAAGGAGTAAGTGTTTGGGTGGTTGAGTCTAAACACATCACTGCTTCTAATCCTGAAAAGTCGGGAGAGTTGTTTGAACCTGCAAAAGATAAGGTTTACAGACACCCTACTTTTTACAATTTGCCAGACGAATTAAAGCATATGTAATGGAGCAAAAAGCCTTATACGATTATTTATTACTGCTTGGGGATAATTCCATGATTTTGGGTCAGCGATTAGGAGAACTATGTGGTCATGGACCTGAACTAGAAACGGACATTGCACTGACTAATGTTTCCCTTGATCTTTTTGGCCAAGTGAGAAATTACTTTCAATATGCCGCTGAGCTAAAAGGAGAGGGTGTTACGGAAGACTCCATTGCCATGCTTCGTTTAGAGCATGAATATAAAAATGCTTTATTAGTTGAACAGCCAAACCGTGACTTTGCCTATGTAATTTGTCGTCAGTTCTTGTTTGATACCTATCATCAATTGTTGCTAACTGAATTGATGAATAGTAAGAACCGTCAAATTGCTGCCATCGCTCATAAATCCATTAAAGAGGTAGATTATCACTTTGATTTATCTTCAACTTGGATGCAACGCTTAGGCGATGGAACAGAAGAAAGCAATGAGCGTTTAAATGAAGCTTTTGGTTTTCTTTGGAGATATAGTATGGAACTTTTTAAACCAACAGAAACGGAAACCTTAATGGCAGAAATGGGTGTTGGTCCAGATTTGGAGCTGCTTAAGCCAATCTATTTAGAAAGAGTTAAAGACGTTTTGGTAAAATCGGATATTTCCTTCCCTGAAAAGACTACCTTCCAATATGGTGGTAAAGCTGGAAGACATACTGAATACATGGGTTACATATTAGCAGAGTTCCAATACATGCAAAGAGCTTACCCAAACATGCAGTGGTAAATGAAAGTTGCTAATCCGGAAATAGAAGAAATTCTACGGTCGGTGAGCGATCCTGAAATTCCAGTTCTTTCCATTATGGATATGGGTATTGTGCGAAAAGTTGAGCAAAATGGTGAAACTTTTCACATTGAAATTACACCAACTTACTCGGGTTGTCCAGCAATGGATACCATAAGCGATGACATTAAAGCTGCTTTTAAAAAAGAAGGCTTAATTGCTGAAGTAAAGCTGGTTTTAAGTCCCGCTTGGACAACCGACTGGATAACGGAAAGAGGAAAGCAGGCTCTTGAAGAATATGGAATTGCTGCACCCCGAGAGACCTCAGTAGATAAAGCAGCATTAACAGGAGAAAAACATCAAATCAATTGTCCACAATGTGGCTCAAGCAATACCAAAATGGTTAGTCGATTTGGCTCAACTGCCTGTAAAGCCCTTTTTAAATGCGAAGATTGCCACGAACCATTTGATTATTTTAAATGCCTTAAATAAGAAACTAAATCAATGAGTACAATTTTATTTACCAAAGAAAGCGGCATCGCTCGAATTTTATTCAATCGTCCGAAAGCTTTTAATAGCTTTAATCGTGAAATGGCTTTAGCCTTCCAAGAAGCATTAGATGATTGTCAGAATGATGACTCAGTGAGAGTGGTTGTTGTAAGTGGAGAAGGAAAAGCATTTTGTGCAGGACAAGATTTAAAAGAGGTAACAGACGAGAAATTAAATCCGGGATTTAAAAATATTTTGGATGAACATTATGGTCCGATAATTAAAAAAATTAGAGCATTAGAAAAGCCTGTAATTGCGGCTGTAAATGGAGTAGCCGCAGGAGCAGGCGCAAACATTGCCTTTGCCTGTGATATTGTAATCGCCCATGAGTTAGCTATTTTTATTCAAGCGTTTAGCGCTATAGGCTTAATACCTGATAGTGGTGGTACTTTCTTTCTACCGAGATTAATCGGTTTTCAAAAAGCAACAGCGCTAGCAATGTTGGCAGATAAAATTTCAGCCAAGGAGGCAGAAAAGCTTGGTTTAGTTTATCAAGTTATTGAAGAAGACGAATTTGATGAACATATTGGCCGTATAAGTCATAGGGTCTCTCAAATGCCAACCAAAGCTTTAGCTCTTACAAAAAAGGCATTCAATGAGTCTTTAAATAATACATTAGAACAACAACTTGATTTAGAATCAAAACTTCAAATCGAGGCCAGTGAGACTCAGGATTATCAAGAAGGTGTAACTGCTTTTGTTGAAAAGCGAAAGCCAAATTTTACAGGCAAGTAATTATCCGTTACTTCTGTTTTCAGGTCTGTAAGGATCGTCTTCTGGTTTAAAAAGTACATCTACTTTTACCTTAGATTCTACCTTTTTCCCGTTCTTAATCGCAGGTTCCCACATTGGCATGCCTTGCAGTGTTTCAACTGCAGAAAAGTCTAGCTCATCAATCACACTTTTTACAATCGTAAAATCGGTGCATTTTCCACTTTTCTTTACCGTAAATTCTACAATGACTTTACCATATCGTCTTGCCTCATTAGGATAACGCAGATTCTTTTTAATAAAATCCTGCAATGCTTCATCACCACCTGGAAATGCGGCGGCTTTATTTTCAGATTGAAATTCAACTTCGCTTTCGTTTAGAAGACTAAAGTTAGAAGTAGCAATGGTTCCCAAACCAATGGCTAACATAAAAATGAATAAGGTAACTTTTCTCATGGATTTCTAGTTTAGCCAAAGGTATGGAACTTCTTAAATAATGGATTCAATATTTAGATTTAAATGTAAGCTTATTGAACCTTAGGAGCTTCTGGTGCTTTTGGAGGTTTTGGTGGGGTAGGAGGTATTGCAAACTTAATAGGTATTGTTACTTCTCCTTTTACGGCTTTTCCATCTTTCATAGCAGGTTTCCAATTAGGCATTAATTTCAATACACGAAATGCCTCTGTTGACAAGCGATCATCTATTTCTTTAAGTAGTTTTAAATCCATAACTTGACCACTTTTGTCAATGATTACTTTTACAAATGCAGTCCCACTAACCCCTTCTTTTTTGGCACTTTCGGGATATTTTAAATTGTCAATCAGAAAATTCATTAATGCTTCTTGTCCACCTGGGAAAGTCGGTAGTTCAACGTTTTCGTCTTGTACTACTTTAGTAGCTACTTCGCTTAAATTTTTTTCAGCTTGAACCCATTGAGCTAAGCTAAAAAGGCCAATAAACAGACAAAAGCTTAAGGCTAATGCTGTTTTATTTGAACCATTGGAGTTTTTGTTTTGTAAATGCATAATTCTACGTTTTAAATGATGAGTATTAAAGGAATGTGTCAGTCCTACAAACGACTGATTAGTTTGAAAATGTTGTTGTAATAAAATGTTTAAATAAGCTTTTCGGTCTGTTTTGCCTATTTGGTCGGCTTCCAGTTCATGGTTTTCTTGCATGAGGGAGCAGACTTGGTAAACAAATGGGTTGAAGAAGAACACAACTTCAACCAATTGAGAAATTAGTAAGTCTATAAAATGAAATGCCTTTACGTGAACTTTTTCATGTTCAAGAATAACGGTCTTTTCTTCTTTCGTTAAATCAGCACCTATATAAATTTTACCCAAAAAGCTGAATGCTACTTTACTTTTGGCTACTTCTTGGTAACCAGCTTTAGCTATTGAATGCCGATACTTTTTAATTAGTAAAACACTTGAAACTAAACGACGACTGAGTGAAATCATAATACCAAAGACATAAACCCCAATAAGGACTTCAGTCCAGCTAATGCTATTGTCTGTAGTTTGAATAACCGAATTGCTTAAACCAACTGTAATTTCAGCAATACTATGTTGAATACTAATCCCATTTTCAAAGGGAAGCCGAATGGCACAAAGTAAAAACGGAAGGGTGCTTAAGCTTAATAAAAAGAAACGATTAAATTGGTAGTGAAATTTATTTCTAAGTAAGGTTTTATAGAATAGAATCCCCATTATAAACCAAAGATTAACCACTAAGATATAGCTGATAGTATTTTCCATTATTTCTTCAATTCTTTTAAAAGTTGGTCTAGTTCTTCCACTGAAATTTCTTCCTTCTTGGCAAAAAAGGAAATTAAGTTTTGAGCAGAGCCTTCAAAGTATTTACTAAGTAAGCTTTTCGAAATGCTCTCTTTGTATTCTTCTTTGCTAACAATAGGGTAGTAGCGGTGCGATTTTCCAAAAGCCTCGAATCCGACAAACCCTTTCTTTTCTAAAATTCGAATAATTGTACTAATCGTATTGTAAGCTGGCTTTGGTTCTTTAAACTCGGCTAATATTTCTTTTACAAATCCATTTTCTAAAGACCATAAGACTTGCATTACTTCTTCTTCTGCTTTGGTTAATTCTTTCATGTTTCAAATATAACTAAAAACTTAGTTAATAAACTAAAAAAATAGTTCAAGAGATTGAAAATATCTTTTATAATATTTAAAAATCCTTTGTAGAGAAAGCGATTCAGCTTATTTTCGTACTCCTTAAAAAATGATGAATATGAAAGTTGGAATTATAGGAAGTGGTACTATGGGTAGCGGAATTGCTCAAGTGGCTTCAACTGCAAATTGCGAAGTGGTATTGTTTGATGTAAAGGAAGAAGCCTTAAATAAAAGCAAAACGGCTTTGGAGAAAGTGATGAACCGCTTGGTAGAGAAAGCAAAGTTGACCGAAGAAGCAGCTCGTCAAATTCAAGAACGAATTCAATATTCCACCTCATTAATCGATTTTAAAGGTGCTGATTTAATCATTGAAGCGATTGTTGAAAATATTGATATCAAGCGAAAGGTGTTCCAAGAAGTCGAGCAAATTGTAGATAAAAATTGCATTATCGCTTCCAACACTTCTTCCTTATCTATAGCTTCTTTAGCGGCTTCACTTGAGAATGCAGAACGTTTTATTGGAGTGCACTTTTTCAATCCTGCTCCTTTAATGAAGTTGGTAGAAGTTATACCAGCGATTCAAACAAGTAAAGAAGTATTAGAGAAAACCTTGAAGACCATTGGAGATTGGGGGAAAGTAGTTGTTCAGGCCAAAGACACTCCTGGTTTTATTGTCAATAAAGTAGCGCGACCTTTTTATGGAGAAGCTTTGCGTATTTACGAAGAAGGCTTGGCCAACGTAGCCACCATTGATTGGGCTATGAAAGAATTGGGCGGCTTTAGAATGGGGCCTTTTCAATTGATGGATTTTATTGGTAATGATGTGAATTATACGGTTACCGAAACTGTATTTACAGCCTTTTATTACGATTCGAGATACAAGCCTGCTTTTGCTCAAAAACGCTTATCTGAAGCTGGTTACTTAGGTAGAAAAACAGGCAGAGGTTATTATAACTATGCAGAAGGCGCTGAAAACCCAGTTGCTGAAAAAGATGAAAAGAAAGGAAAAGAGATTTTAAGCCGTATTTTATTCATGTTGATTAATGAAGCAGCAGATACCTTACATTTAAATATTGCCTCAGCAAAAGACATTGACTTAGCGATGACGAATGGAGTAAATTATCCAAAGGGCTTACTAGCATGGGCGAATGAATTGGGAATTGAAAATTGTGTGGAAGCTTTAGATTGTCTGTTTAATGAATATCATGAAGAGCGTTATAGATGTAGCCCGATTTTAAGGAAGATGGCAGCGAAAGGGGAGACGTTTGATGTGTAGCTCATTACATTTAGTATAAATAATATAAGTCTAATTTCTTACAGCTAAGCGGTCTAAAGTCTTTAAAAATTTTAGTCATTTAACCATTTACAAATTCTCAAATTCAACCATTCAAGTATGTCAAAAGCTCAAAAAGTTTACGAAAGCATGATGAAAACCGATTACTGTTCGCAGTGGTTGGATATTGAACCTTTGAAAATAGAAGAAGGGGAGTGCCATTTACAAATGAAAGTGCGCAAAGAAATGCTAAACGGATTTGGTACTTTGCATGGAGGTATTGCTTTTTCACTTGCTGATTCAGCTTTGGCATTTGCTTCTAATTCGTACGGAAGAATTTCTCCATTAATAAATGGAAATATGGTGTACTCTAAGTCAGCTAAGGAAGGTGATATACTTCGAGCGGAAGCTAAGGTATTCGCTATCAGCCACAAAAAAGCCGACATTGATGTTACCATTTATTGCAACGATGAAAAAGATGGTTTTTACTTTATGCGAGGCACCGTTTACCGAAGTTCAAAAGAGCATCAGATAGAAGACTAAAATTTTACCAAGCCAGCCACAATAGTTACCTTTATGCTTCCTTAAAAATAGACTATGAAAGAAGCATATATAATCGATGGAATACGCACACCCATCGGACGATTTACTGGAACTTTATCACCCATTAGAACAGACGATTTAGGTGCTTTGGTTATCAAAGAAATTGTAAAAAGAAATCCAAATATTCCTGCCGAGGCTTATGAAGATGTCATTCTAGGTTGTGCCAATCAAGCTGGAGAAGACAACCGAAATGTAGCTCGTATGTCAGCATTGCTCGCTGATTTGCCATGGAATGTAGCAGGAGAAACCATAAACCGTTTGTGTTCATCAGGAATGTCGGCTATTGCGCATGCGCATAGAGCCATCAAAGCAGATGAAGGAGATTTATTCATCTCAGGTGGGGTAGAACACATGACTCGCGGACCTTGGGTGATTTCCAAAGTTTCTAAACCTTTCGGAAGAGATGCAGAAATGCACGACAGTAGTTTCGGTTGGCGTTTTGTAAACCCCAAAATGAAAGAAAAGTTTGGCACCGACGCCATGGGGCAAACAGCTGAAAATTTGGTCGATAAATATGGGATTAGTCGTGAAGATCAAGACAAATTTGCAGCGTGGTCGCAACAAAAAGCAGCGGCAGCTCAAGCTAACGGACGTTTAGCCAAAGAGATTGTCTCGGTTGAAATTCCTCAGCGAAAATCAGATCCCATTATCTTTGATACTGATGAATTTGTTAGAGCAGGTACGACTGTGGAAACACTTGCTAAACTAAAGCCTGCGTTCAGAAGAGAAGGAGGAACGGTAACTGCAGGAAATGCTTCAGGATTAAACGATGGAGCGGCTGCAACTATTATCGCTTCAGGCGAGGCTGTAAAACAATATAATTTAAAACCTATGGCACGTATTTTAAGTGCCGCTGTTCATGGTGTTGAGCCAAGAATTATGGGAATAGGTCCTGTTGGAGCTTCTGAAAAAGCCTTGAAAAGAGCAGGTCTAACGCTAGACGATATGGATATCATTGAAATCAATGAAGCCTTTGCAGCGCAAGTTTTAGCTTGTACTCGTGAAATGGGCTTAGCCGATGACGATGAAAGAATTAATCCGAATGGTGGTGCCATTGCATTGGGTCATCCATTGGGCGTTACAGGAACTCGAATTGTTCATACTGCAGCCCTGCAATTGCAAGAAACCGGCAAACGTTATGCGCTATGCACCCTTTGTGTAGGCGTAGGGCAAGGGTATGCTGTTGTGATTGAAAACGCAAGTTTTCAATAATACTTAAAGTTAAAAGTTGCAAGTACTTAAAATTCTATATGGTTAAAATGAATAATAAAGAATTCGGAAAGTCACTTGAAAAAAGAACGAAGGTTTTAGCTGTTAAGATCATAAAGTTGTCAGCTAGCTTGCCAGAAAGTCTAGAGTCAAGAGTAATTCGAAATCAGTTAACCAAATCAGGAAGTAGTATTGGAGCAAATTACTTTGAAGCTAACAAATCCAGAAGTAAGAGAGATTTTCTGAATAAATTAAAGATTAGTGAAAGTGAGGCAAACGAAACCTTATTTTGGTTAGCCGTTTTAGAGGAATTAGATTGGTTGAATGAGTCAAAAAAACTTGAAGAAATCAAAAATGAAGTAAAAGAACTATTGGCAATATTTATTTCTGTTGGGAATAAACTAAAGAGTAAAGGTTAAGAAGGACTATTTACTTTAATAGCAAGTAATAGAATATAAAAGAATAAATTTTGGAACTTCAGGCACTTAAAACTTGAAGTACTTTAAATACTTAGTAGAATGAAACTAGAAAATTACGTACAAGGCAAATGGACTCCAGGAGATGGAGAAGGAACACCTTTGATAAATGCGATTAATGGCGAAGAAATTGCCGTAGCGACTACCAAAGGATTAGATTTTGCCGATATTTTAGAATATGGACGAAAAGTGGGGAATCCTGCTTTACGCAAAATGACTTTTCAAGAGCGAGGCTTAATGCTGAAAAAGCTGGCCATGCACTTGTCGAAAAACAAGAATAAGTTTTACCCCATTAGTTTTCAAACGGGGGCCACTAAAGTAGATAGTTGGATTGATATTGAAGGCGGTTTTGGAAACTTGTTTGCAAATGCTTCTTTGCGAAGAGAATTTCCCAACAAACCTTATCATGTAGATGGCGAAGGAATTGATCTTTCTCGAGGTGGTGATTTTATGGGACATCATATTATGGTTCCCAAGAGAGGAGTTGCGGTTCACATCAACGCTTTTAACTTCCCAGTTTGGGGAATGTTAGAAAAGTGTGCAGTGAATTGGATGGCAGGTGTTCCAGCAGTGGTAAAGCCGGCTACCAATACTTCTTTTTTAACGGAAGCAGTTGTTCGTGAAATCATTGATTCAGGTATTTTGCCAGAAGGGGCATTGCAATTGATTTGCGGTTCTGCACGAAGCATTTTAGATACGGTTGAATCACAAGATGTAGTGACTTTTACAGGTTCAGCTGATACAGGTCGGTTGTTAAAGTCTAACCCTAGAATTATTGAAGAAGCTGTGCCCTTTAACATGGAAGCAGATTCTTTGAATTGTTCAGTTTTAGGTTTAGATGCAACGCCCGGGACTCCTGAATTTAAGTTATTTATCAAGGAGGTTAAAAAGGAAATGACCGTTAAATGTGGTCAAAAATGTACGGCTATTCGACGAATCATGGTGCCTGAGCAATATGTGGAAGATGTACAAATTGCTTTGGGAAAAGAATTGGGTAGAACAGCCATTGGAGACCCTTCTTTGAAAGAAACAAGAATGGGTGCTTTAGTGAGCAAGGATCAGGTGCAAGAAGTAAAAGAACGGGTTGCTGAATTGCGTAAAACGGCTGATTTGGTATACGGGGATTTAGAGAAGGTGGATGTTTTGGGCGCTGATGCCGAAAAAGGGGCTTTCTTAAGTCCGATTTTATTGTTGGAAAAAGACCCTTATAAAAATCAAGCAGTTCATGAAGTGGAGGCGTTTGGTCCGGTTAGTACCATTATGCCATATAAAAGCATTGAGGAAGCAGTAGAGCTTTCGCATATGGGTAAAGGTTCTTTGTGTGCTTCTATTGCAACATATGATGATAAATTGGCCACTGAATTTACGGTTGGCGCAGCTTCTCACCACGGTCGAATTTTAGTTCTGAACCGTGAAAGTGCCAAACAAAGTACCGGACATGGTTCTCCTTTACCAACTTTGGTGCACGGCGGACCTGGTAGAGCAGGTGGTGGAGAAGAAATGGGTGGAATGCGCGGTGTGAAGCATTACTTGCAGCGTTGTGCCATTCAAGGTTCACCAACTACCATTACAGAAATTACAGGCATCTACCAAGCCAATGCCAAATACAAAGAGCCAGAGAAACATCCTTTCCAGTATCATTTTGAAGATATAGAGGCAGGTATGTCCTTGAAAACGCATAAGCGAACCATCACTGATTCTGAAATTGCCAATTTTGCGAATTTGTCTTGGGATCATTTTTATGCGCATACGGACATTACTTCTTTAAGTCATACCATTTTTGAGAAACGTGCTGCTCATGGTTACTTTATTCTTTCTGCAGCGGCAGGTTTATTCGTTTATCCGAATAAAGGACCAGTTGCGGCCAATTATGGCTTAGATACTTGTCGTTTTATGCGACCTATTTATCACAACGACTCCATTTATGTTCGTCTAACTTGCCAAGAAAAAAGAGATCGTGATGTTCGTGGAAAGCAGTTTCCTTCAGGAGTAGTTAAATGGTTTGTAGAAGTATTTGATCAAGACGACGAGAAAGTAGCCATTGCTACGGTATTGACTATGGTAGCCAAGAAAAGTCCTTTTGCAGAAATTAACAGAGCTAACGTAGAAGACTATTTAAACAAGCTAACGGAAGATACCAAAGCCCATTGGGGAATCATGACGCCACAGCACATGATTGAGCATTTAGAAATGGGTTTTTTAAATGCTATTGGCAAAGAAAAGGTAGCGATTGTGACACCCGAAGAACATTTGGAGAAATACCAAGATTCTTTGTGGAACTACCGAGCAATGCCTAAGAATTTTAGTATGCCAGCCATGAAAAAAGGAGAGACAGAAAAATTGCGTCATGAAAGCTTGATGAAAGCCAAGGAAGCCTTTTTAGAAGCCTGGGATGAGTACGAAGTGTATTTCAAAGAAAATCCTGAAGCGGAAACGTCCAATGCGGTTTTTGGAAACTTAAATAAGGACCATTGGGAACTTTTAAATAGAAAGCATTTTCATCATCATTTTGAACAGTTTGGACTGTTGTAATTTCTAATCTGATAATGACTAATTACCAATCGAAAAAAAAACTTCATTGATAATTAGTCATTGGTAATTAATACATTAAATTATGAAAGAAGCATACGTAAACATAGAGAAAGCCTCAAACGGCTTAGCAACCATAGAATTTTTTCATCCTAAACACAATTCACTACCAAGTGATATTTTGGCCAAATTGGCGAAAACTATTACCGAAGCTGGTAAGGATGATACAGTGAAAGTGATTGTTTTAAAAAGTGGAGGAGAACGCACTTTTTGTGCTGGTGCCAGTTTTGATGAACTGATTTCCATAGAAGATTTTCCAACAGGAAAGGAGTTTTTTATGGGCTTTGCACGAGTGATCAACGCTTGCAGAAAGTGTCCGAAGATTATTATTGGTCGGGTTCAAGGGAAAGCCGTTGGCGGTGGAGTAGGAGTAGCCTCTGCTGTAGATTATTGTTTGGCGACCAAGTTTTCTTCCATCAAATTGTCAGAGTTAAATATTGGCATTGGTCCATTTGTGGTTGGCCCCGCTGTAGAACGCAAAGTTGGAGTTTCTGCTATGAGCCAAATGACAATTAATGCCGATGAATTTTATTCGGCTGATTGGGCAAAAAACAAAGGTTTGTTTGCTGAAGTTCATGATAGTGCAGAAGAATTAGACGCGGCTGTTCAAAAATTAGCCGATTATTTATTGAGCAAAAACCCTGAAGCACAAGCTGCATTAAAAAAGGTGTTTTGGGAAGGTTGTGAAGATTGGGACAGTTTATTAGAAAGTCGTGCAGAACAAAGTGGAAGAATGGTTTTGAGTACCTATACGAAGGAGATACTGGCACGCTACGCTTAGCTTTAATTACGAATTACGAATCTGAGAATGACTAATTACTAATGAGATCAAGCTGATATGTATAAAGAGAAGGAAAATCCATTACGGGATAAGAGCTATGCTTTTGCTTTAGAAATTGTAAAAATCTGTCGTAAGCTTCAAAAAGAAGATAATGAATACACACTTTCAAAACAATTACTTCGGTCGGGTACATCAATTGGAGCTAAAGTGGAAGAAGCAATAGGTGGTCAATCGGAAAAAGATTTCTTTCATAAAATAACTATTTCTTACAAAGAAGCCCGAGAATCTCACTTTTGGCTCAGATTGTTGAGAGATTCTGAATGGTTAGAAGTAGAGCAGGCAAATGACTTGATTGAAAAAGTAGAAGAACTTTTACGGATCATTACTTCTATACAAAGAACTATTAAGAACAAAAGACTTTAAACTATTCAATTATAAGATTAGTCTTTATCAAATTAGATTAACAGATTAGTAATTAGTCATTAACAGATTACAATGATTTACAAATTCAAAGGTTTTACCCCAGTTGTTCACCCCTCTTCATTTGTTCATCCGCAAGCGGCTGTAACGGGAAATGTTATCATTGGCAAAGAGGTTTACATTGGACCCGGAGCGGCCATTCGTGGTGATTGGGGAGGTATTGTGATTGAAGACGGCTGTAATGTGCAAGAAAATTGTACCGTTCACATGTTTCCGGGAATAACCATTCGCTTGCAAGAAGGAGCGCATATTGGGCATGGTGCTATTATTCATGGGGCACACATTGGTAAAAATGTTTTGGTGGGAATGAATGCTGTAGTGATGGATGAAGCTGTAATTGGCGACGAAAGTATTGTTGGTGCATTAAGTTTTATAAAAGCAAAAGATGTGTTTGAAAAACGCTCTTTGATTGTAGGTAACCCTGCCAAAAAAATAAAAGAGGTTAGCGACAAAATGATTGCTTGGAAAACCAAAGGCACGCAGCTTTATCAGCAATTGCCTGCCGATATGCAAGCCGAATGGGAGCCCACCGAGGCTTTGACAGAGTTGCCAAAAGATCGACCAAGTCAAGAAAGCCTATACCAGATTTGGGAAGAGATAAAAAAGAAGTAAATCCTTAGGCAACCTTTTGAATTTCTTTCGTTTATGTACTGAACCACAATAATCAGTATTATGAAACGACTACTTGTTTTTATTTCTTGTTTATTCTTTTTAAGCACAAACCTTAAAGCTGTACATACTGCAGGCGGAGAGATAACATGGGAATGCGATTCGCTTGGAAGGTATATATTTAAAATGGTATTATATAGAGATTGTAGCGGTGCCCCTCTTTATTATGGTAGTCAAAATTTACAATTAATTGGAAATCCATTACCAAAAGATGTTAATAACAATACGATATCAAGTATTCATTTACATTTAGATTCTACAAAGGGTTTAAGTACAAACTCAGGTTACTTAGAACAAAATTGTAATTCCACATCCTCAAACACGAATTATTCCTGTGCAAATGGAGACTTTGGTGTTCTTCAGGCATACTATTATAAGTCTTATCCAGTTTACTTTCAAGGTTTAACTAGTCAGAATGGGCTAAAAATAGCATGGACCGGACCTTGTTGCAGACCGCAAACAAGAAATAATTTGATAACATCAGGTTCTCCAATGTTACAAGCTATAATGTTTCCTTCTATTTCAAACTATGGGCCTTGCATAGATAACTCTCCTAAATTTTCAGAGAATCCTAGCTATACTTTTTGTAGGGGATTATATGTTAAAAATAGCTATTCAGCTATTGATATTGATGGAGATAGTTTGGTATATCAATTAGCTCCCACTTACAATAACCCTCCTTCAAACCCGGTAAGCCTTTCTTACGCAAACGGTTATAGTTGGCAAAGCCCAACACCAAATAGTAGTTTTGACTCTTCAAACATAGCATCATCAATTGATCCTTTAACTGGCATTTTAAGTTTTAAAGTAAATAATGGAGTTGGTCAAGGCTTAGGAAGTTATTTTATAGTTGTTGAAGTAAAATCATATAGAAACGGTCAGGGGAATGCAATTGTTCGTCGAGAGATGCCAGTTTATCTCTTTGACTGTCCTACTTTGCCTAATCAAACTGTAAACCAAGTCCCTTCTATTACGCCACCTTTCCTTAAAAATGGTTCACCATCTTTTAAAGATTCAGTAATAGTTGGAAACTTAATTAGTGCACGGGTGCAAGCCATTGACACAAATTTGAGTGCAGGAGTTGGTCAAGAAGTAAGCTTGCAAATTATAAGCGATCAAATAACGAAAGACTATTCGTACAATGGAGATTGCTATCTTAATACAGATACAAATTGTGCATACATTGTTTCAACTAATAACAAAGTTTATGATAGTCTATTTCAGACTTATGAGTTTGTGAATCAAAGAAGTATTAATGGAATTTTAAGATGGCAACCAAATTGTTCCGATTTAGGTTCCAATGAAGAAGCCAAGACACACTATTTTGTAGTTAAAGCTCAAGACGATCATTGTCCAACACCTGCTGTGAGATATGAAGTAATTGAAATAACGGTATTACCAGATCCCAATAACCCTTGCGGAACAATAACGTCAATAATTGATGGTGAACCATTAAATGAAAGATTGAGCATTTTTCCAAATCCAACAAACGGCTTGGTAAATGTAAAACTTGCTCAAAGTGAACAGCTAGAAATAAATGTTAGAAATTTTCAAGGGAAATTATTAGAAAGTATAAGTCTTAAGAATAAAAGTAGTTACCTATTAGAATTAGATAGCCCTTCTGGAGTTTATTTTATTGAGATTTCTAATAAAGAAGGAGAGAAGGTGTTTAAGAAAATTGTGAAGCAATAATTAATCGAGCACAATCACATTACTTTGTTTAGAAACGGATAATGACAGAAAGGTTTCTACCTTAGCAATGTTGCTCATTTCAAATAGGCTGTTCATTACAAACTCCCTATACTTTTCCATATCATCTAAAAGTATTTTGAGGATAAAATCCGAATCACCTGTCACATAATGGCATTCCATTACTTGAGGTACTTCAATAATTTGTTGGGTGAATTCGTTCACCAGTTTTTTGGAATGATCTTTTAATGAAATGTGTGCAAAAGCATAAAGCTTTTTACCCAATTTATCCGGATTTAATACCGCCGCATAGTGATCGATAATGCCTGCCTTTTCTAATTTTTTAATGCGTTCAAAAATGGGTGTTGTCGACATTTCTAATTGAGCAGCTAATTCTTTAATCGTCTGCCGTCCATCTTGTTGTAGCAAACTCAACAGCTTAGCGTCTATGTCATCTATTTTTTTCATGTTTTCAGAATAATATTCGGTTTAAAACTTGCAAGTAGAATGAAATTCTATGAAAGTTCGAAAATACACCTTAAATATAGAATATAATTCTGTAAAAATAAATAATGCTAGATTAAAGGTGATGTAATGATTATTTTCGCTTTGTAAATCTTCTAAATGGTAATGCATGGCAAGTATTGAAGTTAAATTGCCAAAACTTGGCGAAAGTATAAAGGAAGCAACCCTTCTTAATTGGTTAAAAAAGAGTGGAGAACGCGTAGAAAAGGATGAAGTGATTTTAGAGGTAGCTACTGATAAAGTAGACTCTGAAATTGCAGCTCCAGAGAGTGGAGTTTTAACCGAATTGAAATATCAAGAAAATGAGGTAGTTGCTATTGGGGAAGTCATTGCGCTGATTGATACAGAAGCAGATACTTCTTCTTCTGAGAAAACAGAGGTTTCTAAAGTAGAAGAGACTCCCAAATCTCAAAGTGTTTCGAATAATGGTAAACAAGATACAAATGCTCATGGCAGTAGCATTGGTCGCCACGATGAAGCGGGAAGATTTTATTCGCCTTTAGTTAGAAGCATGGCCGAAAAAGAAGGGGTTAGCATGCAAGCGCTTGCTCAAATTAAAGGTAGCGGAGCCAATGGAAGAGTGCTAAAAAAAGATTTAGTCGCATATTTATCATCACCTAAACCAAATGCTACCAATATAAAAGTAGCCTCATCTCAACAAGCCAATCAAGCGGCAGCAGCAGCAGGCGTTTATGAAGGTCGTTATGAGGTTTTAGAAATGGATCGTATGCGTGGTATGATTGCTGATCATATGGTTTATTCCAAACAAACTTCGCCACACGTTACGGCTTATGTTGAAGTAGATGTGACCAAGATTGTAAACTGGAGAAATAAGGTAAAAGAAGAGTTTCAAGCGAAGTATGGTGAAAAAATCACCTTTACACCAATTTTTGTAGAAGCGGTAGTAAAAGCCATTCAAGAATATCCATTGATTAATGTTTCGGTAGATGGGAAAAAGATAATTGCTAAAAAAGACATAAACATTGGCTTGGCGGCTGCCTTGCCGACAGGCAATCTGATTGTGCCGGTAATTAAAGATGCGGATAAGAAAAACTTATTGGGCTTAACTTCTTCAGTTAACGAATTGGTGGAGAAAGCCAGAACAAACAAACTCGCTGCTGACGAAATTAAAGGTTCAACTTTTACCATAAGCAATGTTGGTACGTTTAGAAATGTGATGGGAACGCCTATTATCAATCAACCAGAGGTTGCCATTTTAGCTACAGGAGCCATTCGTAAAAAACCGGCAGTAGTGGAAACTGATCATGGTGATATGATTGCTATTCGACACATGATGTACTTATCCTTATCCTTTGACCATAGAGTAGTAGATGGAAATTTAGGGGGTTCGTTTTTAGCGAGAATTATGGACCATTTGGAAGCTTTTGATGAGAATCGGGAAGTTGGATAAAGGACTAAAGATAAAAGACGAAGGATAAAGGATAAAGGATAAAGAGAGTTTATATGAGCACTTATCAACAATTTGAGGATTTGAGAGTTTGGCAATCAGCCCGAGAGCTTTATAATCTTGCATCCAAATCTTTCGGAGACTCAAAACAGTTTTTCTTTAGAGATCAAATTCTGAGAGCAGCTTTGTCTGTATCAAACAATATAGCAGAAGGATTTGAAAGAAAAAGCAATAAAGAATGGATCTACTTTCTATATGTCGCAAAAGGTTCTTGCGGAGAAGTTAGGTCAATGCTGCATCTTGCTATGGATCAGGAAATGATAATTGAATCTGAAAAAAATGAAATTCAAGAATTAGCTACTAGCGTTTCAAAAATGATTGGATCGTTAATTACTACTTCTATAAAAAATGGATAAAAAAGCTAAGGGATTAAGGACAAAAGTTAAAAGATGAAGGAATTTGGGTCTAATCACTTTGATCCTTAATCTTTCATCCTTTATCCAAATAAAAGAAATACGATGAAAAAAATTAATAAAACAACATTAAAGAAAGCCTTCACCCTCATGGCCACGGCCAAAACCATGACGGAAGTGTATGAAGAGAATTTTAAAGTTGTATCTAAATACGTGCATGCCACTTCGCGCGGGCATGAAGCTATTCAATTGGCTACAGCAATGCAATTAAAACCGTATGATTATGCTTATCCCTATTATCGGGATGATTCCATTTTATTGGGCATTGGCATGAAACCATACGATTTGATGTTGCAATTAATGGCCAAGAAGGACGATCCATTTTCAGGAGGAAGAACCTATTATTCGCATCCTTCTTTAAAAGATGATGACAAACCCAAAATTCCTCATCAGTCTTCGGCTACTGGCATGCAAGCCATTCCGGCAACTGGAGCGGCTATGGGTATGCAGTATAAGGAATTAATGAAAGTTGACGATGGTAACAAACCCTTAACAGTTTGTTCTTTGGGTGATGCCTCGGTAACGGAAGGAGAAGTGGCAGAAGCCTTTCAAATGGCAGCTTTGAAGCAATTACCTATTCTGTATTTAATTCAAGATAATGAATGGGATATTTCGGCTAATGCCAAAGAAACCAGAGCACAAAACGCTTATGAATACATTCAAGGATTTCATGGAATTGAAGCAGTAAGTATTGATGGTAGCGACTTTCAAGAAGCTTATCAAGCGGTTGAGAAAGCCATTAATGTTATTCGTGAGGAACGTCGTCCGTATTTGATTCATGCAAAAGTGCCTTTGTTGAATCACCACACTTCAGGTGTAAGAATGGAGTGGTACCGAGATGATTTAGACGAACAAAAGTTAAGAGATCCATATCCGAAAATGATCAAATTGATGAAGGATAATGGCTTTAGTGATTCAGATCTACAAAAAATAGAGAAGGCCGTTCGCAAAGAAGTTGAAGCGGATTATGAGAAAGCATTAAAGGCCGAAGACCCTTCTCCAGAAGATTTGTATACCCATGATTATGCGCCAACAGAAATTACAGAGGAAGTAGGGGAGAGAAGTCCTGAAGGGGGAGAAGAAGTGGTAATGGTAGACTGCGCCCTGCATGCGGTTGAAGAACTGATGAAAAACAACGACAAATGTCTGCTCTATGGTCAAGATGTTGGCGGACGTTTAGGTGGCGTTTTTCGTGAAGCAGCAACTTTAGCCCAAAAGTTTGGAGACGAAAGAGTATTCAACACCCCGATACAAGAAGCCTTTATTGTAGGTTCTACAGTAGGAATGGCGGCAGTGGGCTTAAAACCCATTGTGGAAGTGCAATTTGCAGACTACATTTTTCCGGGTATGAATCAATTGTTTACTGAATTAAGTCGCGCTCATTACTTGACTAACGGAAAATATACGGCGGACATGATTTTAAGAGTGCCCATTGGAGCTTACGGTAGTGGTGGGGCATATCATTCTTCTTCGGTAGAAACCATGATAGCCAACATCAAAGGCATTAAAGTCGCTTATCCAAGTAGCGGAGCGGACTTAAAAGGAATTTTAAAGGCGGCATATCACGATCCCAATCCGGTGGTGATTTTTGAACACAAAGGATTGTATTGGTCAAAAGTGCCAGGAACATTAGCTGCTAAAACCGTTGAACCTGCAGAGGATTATATTTTACCATTAGGTAAAGCTAGATTGGTGCAAGAGTCTTCTCAAGCATGTGTTGAGGAAGGGCAAGCGCTTACGATTATTACTTATGGTATGGGCGTTCATTGGGCTTTAAATGCAGCTAAGGAATTTGGAGAGAAAGCAGAAATTGTGGATTTAAGAACTTTGAATCCGCTTGATAAGGAGACCATTTTCAATTCAGTTAGAAAGAATAACCGTTGTTTGGTTTTGACCGAGGATTGTTTGGAGAATTCATTTGCTAGAAACTTAGCCGGATTAATTCAAGAAGCGTGTTTTACCTCTTTGGATGCACCGGTAAAAGTCTTGGGCTCAGAGAGCTTACCTGCTATCCCGTTAAATTCAGTTTTAGAGCAGACTATGATTCCTAATGCAGAAAAGGTAAAAGCTAAGATTCAAGAATTGTTGGACTTCTAGTAATTACTAAAGATACAGAGAAATAAGAATCCCTTTGAGCTTTGCTTAAAGGGATTCTTTTGTATGCTAATTTTGATAAAATGTAAAATATAATTTACATTTGGTAAAAAATACATGTCATGAATAAGTTGAAATTATTACCCCGATGGTGCCGGATTTTAGGATTGGTATTTGTAATTCCTTGCATCAGTCTTTTTATTGCAGACCCAGAAGTCGTATTTGCGGAAAGTACTTGGAGTCTTTTTGGAAATGCTAAAGAAGGTCGATTTGTTATGAAAGTTTTTGCTTTGTTTGAGTCCAATCCAAACGAACCAAACTTTCAATGGTACAGTTGGGTAAAAAACGATATTAGCAATGAGCTCATGTTAACCGCCATGTTATTGGGAACCTATTTAATCGCTTTTGCCAAGGTGAAAGAAGAAGATGAATTTAGCAATCAACTGCGCTTAGAATCTATGAGTCAGGCTTTGGTGTACAATGGAATCATCCTTTTAATCTTTAACTGGTTAATTTTCGACGGTTTATTTCTTTATGTAATGATCTCTCAATTATTTAGTTTCTTATTGCTGTTTAGTTTTATTTTCGCGATGAAAATTCGCAATCAGCGCAAAATGATTCTCGATGAAGAATAGCATAAAAGTAGAGCGCGCTAAGAAGGATTTGACTCAAGCTAAATTAGCTGAACTGACAGGAGTCAGTCGTCAAACAATAAACGCCATTGAATTAGGTAAATATGTACCATCTGCACTTTTGGCCTTAAAAATGGCTCAAATCTTTGAATGCAAAGTCGAAGAAATCTTTCAATTAGAAGAAGGGGAGTAGTTTACTTGATAGCTATATAGTCAAGAATTAGGCAAAAGTCTTCTTCTTTATTGTTGGCAATCAAAAAGCTACATTCTTCTATTGTTTGTGCTTCAAAATTTGGAAGCTCAAGTTTTTGTCCTCGCCAAGAGGCATAAAAGTCATTTAAATCAAGTTCAATTTCTTGCCAACTATTATTGGTCTGAAAATATTGAATATAGGAATGGCGATCTTGAATATTTTGTTTAATCCGAAATTGATATCTCTTTCCATCGCCTTTTAATTTCAGCACTATTTTGTGGTCACTTTTAGACAAATCATAGTCAACCGCATGCCGAATAGAAGTGAAACCACCATTATTGGCTAAAGACACTTTTCCACTAAAAATGCCATAACCATTTTCGTCCACTGAAAACGTTCCATTTGACAAACCTCCCATTACTCCGTCATTTACGATTTTCCAATCTGCATGGCTTTCATGGGTAAAATCGTATAATATATGTGTATTGGCCATAAATCCTAAATAGCTAAAAAGAGAAACAACAATGAAAACTTTCATTAATGGTTAACCTTTGAAAGTCTTTAAAGTTTATGAAGTTCCTATATAAAGCTGTTAAAGACTTCCATAAAACGCTCATTAGCTGCTTGGGTTCCAATAGTTAAACGAATATATCCAGGAGCCCCAAAATTATCACCTGGTCTTACCATTACGCCTTCATCTAACATTTTCATTGTTAATTCAAGCGAAGGAATAGGTGATTTAAACATGATAAAATTGCCTTGAGTTGGAAGGAATTCAATTCCTAATTCGTCAAACTTTTGGTAGAACCATTTTTTACCATCCCAAACCATTTGCTGCGAATTTTTCACATGTTCAGTATCTTCTAAGGCAGCAAAAGCAGCTATAATGGGCAAGGTGCCAATTCTAAAAGGACGAAAGATTTTATTCAAATATTCACCAATTTCAGGAGTGGTAAAACCATATCCTACTCGTAAGCCAGCCAAACCATAAATCTTAGAAAAAGTATGCAATCCAATTACCGGCTTTCCTGCTTTTACGTAATCGATGGCATATGGAAAATCTTCAGCATCAACAAAATGAAAATACACTTCATCATAAACCACAATCACATGATCGGGTAATTCATTAAGCAAATAATCCATCTTTTCCTTTTCCACATAAGTACCTGTAGGATTATTTGGATTAGTAATAAAAACCAAAGAAGTATGTTCTGTTACCACATTCAAAATTCCCTCAATATCCAATTGGTAATCTGGAGTACTTAAAGGCACGTCAATGACAACCCCACCTTCCAATTCAATAATGTTTTTGTAGGGTGAAAAAGTAGGAGAACTAATGATGCATTCGGAACCCACACTCACTAGTCCCCGGCAAATGATTTCTAAAACCTCTACACCGCTATTTGCCGTTATAAATTGACCAGGTTTTAGTTCTTGCTTATAAAAGTTTGACAATACTTCTTGAAACTGCAAATCATCATAGTGATCATATTCATAAACCCCTTCAATGGCTTGCTTAATGGCCTCTACTGCTTTGGGTGATGCTCCCAATAAATTTTCATTGGAAGAAAGCTTGTAAAAGGTGTCCCAATTGGTTTTATTGGGAGTTGGTTTACGCAATTGAAAACGCGTTGCTTTTTCAATTTGGGCTTTAAATTGAGGATGCGATTTTGATGAACTCATACATGAAATTTGAATGGTCCAAATTTACTGAAAGTAGTGGCTTTTTATAGATTATACAAAGGACTAATAGATTAATCTTCTTAAAATTAAACAAGTTTGGTTTTAGACTTGGTGCTACTTTTTTTTTGCATGAATAAACCAAAATGTCTGACCATTAGACTCTTCATATTCGTAGCAAGTTTTTAAATAAAAGTCAGAAAAGTCTTGTTCTATCTTTTCTTTGGAATAATAAAAAAGATTTAAGCCATGAGGGCTATGATACCAATTCTCTCCGATACATTCTCCTTGGCCAAAAGATTTGTCATTGTTAGAGAGTGTCACCATAATCAAGCTGCCATGCGTATTCAATTGTGAATAACAAGCATTGATAAACTGTTTTCTTTCAATTGGGTACAATAAGTGTAATAATGAAAAGCAAAAAATACCATCGTAGACTTGATTGTTTAATGGCATTTTACTGACTGAAGAATGAAACAATTGTACTTTATCAGCTATTTTTTCATTGGCAATTCTTAAGGCCGTTTCTGAAATTTCAATTCCAGTAATTTCCATACCAGCATTAATAAATGGAATGGCGTTCCTTCCATAGCCAAATCCTGGAATCAAAATGTTACGTGCAGTCTCTGCTTTAAATATTTCAAGAGCTTTAAACGAAGCTAGAACAGCTTCATTACCCCACATTGCTTTTTTCTCAATAAAATTTCTTTCCCAAAATTCCGTCATACCAATAATCTCCTTTATATTTCAACTCCCTTCTTTCCTAAATGGGGTACTTACAAAAGTAAAAGTAGCTAGAATTAAGGCTGAACTATATTAAAGTAAAGTTAACTACTCAAAAGTGTTTTGTTGATAAAAATAGCGTGCAAGTAAGCCTAAAAATCTATGAATTTAAGTATGCGTGAAAGTCTCTAATCAATTTATTCTCTTCGGCAGTAATAGGGTGGAAGGCACGAGCGACTTTCTCCAGTAAGGCAGGAAAATCAGTACGCATGTCATCGGTCAAAAAATCTTTGCCAAGTTCCATTTCTTTGATTCCTAAATTGAATAAATCTTCCTGAGTATATCCATCATATTTTTCAAGTACTAGAAAAGTGATTTCTGTTAAGTCTAACTCAAAGTGGTAACAAGGTGTTTCTTTTTTTACAACTTCATGTAATTTTTCTTTTTCTTCATGATTGATTTTCCCATCGGCTTTCGCAACTGCATAAGCAATAATTCCTAGTCCAAAATAGAGCCGTTCTTCGTGATTCATAAAAAATGATTTATACTTTAAAATTAATCATTTACCCTAACAAGATATACCCAAATCCATCAAGTTTTTACCATACCTCATGCCCAATTAACCTGATATGAAAGCAATTTATTATCTCGTTTTTTAAACTAACTTTTTTGAGATAATTGAGCTGTTACTGTTTGTTTGCAAGTATTTCAGTCAAACAGTTTATCATAAACAGCATGCTTTCTTTAACTTGATTGGTTTGGTTAAAAGTTCCGGCAATGTAAAGGTCTAATTCTGGGCAATAAAATAAAAAAGAAGCATTGATACCATTGTGACCAATTAGCGTTAGATTAGGTAATTGCTCGGAAAACTCATTGATTTGAATTTTTCGTAAACCTAATCCGTAATAAGTTGCCTGACTTTCATGAACCCATTGCTGCATACTTGCTAGTGTGCTAGCTTCAATAATTTTCCCTGAAAGAAGCGCTTCGTGAAATCGAATAAGATCTTCTGTTGTACTGACTGTGCCGCCTCCAGCCCAATCTATACTTAAACTTTTATATTGACTGATGTCATTGTTGTTTATATAAAACTCGGCCAATTGATCGTTTTCTTTAATAGGTTCTGAACGCATAAACATAGCTGTATGATTCATTTTTAAAGGGATGAAAAGCTCTTCTTTAAAAACTTCATCTAATGCTTTTTTGTATTTCTCCTCAATGATTAGTCCTAGTAATAAATAGTCGGTGTCACTATAATGGTATCCATTACCAGGTATAAAGTGAGGACTTAAATGTGTTTTACTAAAAGTGATGAGCTCTTCAATTTTCCACACTTTACTTGGTTTCTCAAACATTTGAGTAATAATATTCGGTCGGCCATCTTCGGGCTCGTCCATAATGTAATCAGCTAAGCCCGAAGTATGCTGCAAAAGTTGTTTTATGGTAATCTTATTGGAATAATCTTTTCCCTCAAATAGGTGCAAACCATTTACAATTTCAGGACTTAGATGTTTAGAAATGGGATCTTCAAATCGAATTTCTTTAGTTTCTACCAATTTCATAATAATGCTTGCGGTAAACATTTTGCCCACACTTGCCGCATGAAAAGGATTTGATTCGCGTACAACTCTACCATCTTGAAAATTCCCACTTACAAGCTTGAAGTTTAACTCACCATCCGCGCTTTTTATTTGTAGAAACCCATTATGGATATCTTCTTTCAACAGCATGTTTTCAAAGTGATTACGAATTGCCTTTTGAGCACTTTCTTGTGCATTTAGTATAAAACTAACTAACATGATGCCAATGAGAAATATAAATTTTTGCATGATTTTTTTCGGCAAAGGTGATTGCTGAACTATGGCCTTGCGACCGAAATCATAATTTAGGACGTTTTACTCTTTTTGGTTAGAAGGATTGGTTTTTCTATCTGTTTATTTACTTTTAAAACCTCAATAAAAATTAGTGATCAATCAGAAATCCATAGCTGTATTGCCTTTTGAGAACATTAGTTCTGATCAAGAGAACGAGTATTTTGCAGATGGAATGACCGAAGAAATCATAAATGCTTTAAGTAAGATAGTCGGCTTAAAAGTAACTGCAAGAACATCTTCTTTTGTTTTTAAAGGCAATAAAAAGGATGTTAGAGTCATTGGAAATCAACTTGGTGTTAGCACTGTATTAGAAGGTAGTATTAGAAAATCAGGAAATCGGATTCGGATTACGGCTCAGTTGATTCGTACTGATAATGGTTTTCACCTTTGGTCTGATAATTTTGATCGAACCCTATCTGATGTCTTTCAATTACAAGATGAGATTAGTTTATTGATTGCTGATAAAATCAGAGAAAATTTTGGTCATTTAAATATCCAAGAACACTTGGTTAGACCTTCCACAGCTAGTATAGAAGCATATGAACTGTATTTGAAAGGCTGTTTTTATCAAAAAAAATGGAATTTGGAGGACATTGCTCGAGGGGCACAATATTTTGAAGAGAGCTTATCAAAAGACCGCAATTATAACTTAGCCTATTTCGGAGCAGGTCTTTGTTATGGCCTTCTAGGCTCGTGGGGATATATGGATCGGGCAAAGGCTTTTCAAATGGCACAAACCAATTTCGATAAGGGTTATGCTCTGAGCACTAATTCTGCTTATGCATACCACTGCATGGCCACTCACTCTTTTTGGGGACTTTGGGATTACCAACAGGCTCTACAACACATTAAGCAAGCACTTACAATTAAACCTGAAGAACCAGAAATTAATGAATGTCTGGCAGAAATATATACTGCCTTGGGGGACTTTGAGTCTGCAAAGCAAGCCATTGATATAAGTTTAAAGTCAGACCCACTTTCTCCTAATCATTTCTACACCAAAGCCAACATTTATTATTTGCAAGGAGAATTCGAGGACGCTTTGACTTTTCTAAAGCAATCATTAAGTTTAGATAGTTCATTTGCCTTATCTATTCATCTCAAAATAGCTTGTTACATCCACTTAGGTCGATTTAATGAACTCTCGGAGAGTAATTTTCGGCATCAACCACAACTTTATCAAATAGTTAAAACGATAGCTTCGGTCTTAAATAACGAGCTTATCAATAGCATGGAAGCTCTTGAATTAATTAATAGTTATAGTAATACTAAACCAAGTCCGTTGTTTGCATGGGATCTTTACCTATTAACTTTAATAGATGAAGAAGAGGCAATTACACAATTAGAAATGTTTTGTCAACAGCAGTTTGGATTGGTTATCAATTTTAAAAATGAACCTTTTTTCCATTCATTAAGAAATAAGTCTGCTTTTCAACAGCTAATTAATAAATACTTCCCTTCAAGAAGTTTAAAGGTCGATTTATCTAAACCAAAAGTGGAGACTAAAGTAATTATTGATGAAGCTAAAGTGAATAATTACATCAAAGCACTTGATCATTTAATGGAGCAGGGAAAATACATGGACAGTGAGTTAAACTTAAAAGAACTAGCGTCTTTGATTAAACTTCATCCCAATAAACTTTCTTGGTTGTTAAACGAAAAAATAGGAAAGAACTTCAATGAATACGTCAATGCTTATCGCATCGAAGCATTTCAAGAAATGGCTTTGTCTGAAAAAGGAGAGAAGTTAACACTTCTTGCCTTGGCCTATGAAAGTGGATTCAACTCCAAATCTGTTTTTAATGATTCGTTTAAAAAACTAACTGGTCAAACGCCTAAGCAATGGGTTAAGTCAAATCAATAGCCTTAAAAATGTCCTGAATTATTTTTCAGGACGACCCCTCTGAGTTCTTGCGGCAATTTTGCTCTATCATTTTAAAACATAGAGCATGAAATACCAATTCATTTTTCTTCTTTTATTCCTTGTTCCATATCTTATTTTCGCGCAAATCGATTCTACCTTTGAGAAGAGTAGACCTACTTATTTGGAGCTAGCTACAGGCATAGGTAGTACAAAGATGAGAGATTTTGCCACCTCTCCTTTATTTTACCAAGGTCCAAGTGTTAGAGCCACCATTGGGCGTTTGGCATTTGATTCATTAAGGGAGTCTGCTTTACGCTTCACTTATCATGGCGGTGGCCTTTCTAGTGGAACAGGAAAAGACGATAGTCAAAGCTCGTTTCAATCGCTGAGTCTTTCTTATGGGAGACTGTATCACTTACAGGCAATTTCAAATTCCAAATGGAATGTAAAAGTAGGGGGAGAGGTAAATGTTGTAGGAAATCTGAGAGGGAATCATGATTTGTTTAACGCAGCATTAGGTACAGAAATGATAGCCAACATTTTTGCCGTTGCACAAGTCGGGAAAGATGTTAGTCGGAAAACAACCAAACAGAAGAAGTTTTTATTTGTAAACTACCATTTGAAGCCCCGTAAACGCTACTTAAGCTATGCATTAAAAACAGGTTTGCTAAATAGTAGCTACCGAAACAGTTTTAGTTACATTGGCGACTATGCCTTAGTAAATGAAGACAATCCTTTTAAAGATTATCAATTCAATTTCTTTTCTGGTTTTCGAATTGCTTCTTCCCTCGATTATACCATTTACTTAGAAAACAGGAATGCCGTTCGCATTTCTTATGTCACTGATATTTATAAAACCAAAGGGGATGTAGAGTCGCTTGAAGTGGCTCAATATGCTCTAAAAATTGCCTTACTATTTAATACAAAATAAGATGAAAAAGATTTTATTAATTCTATTCTTGCCCTTTTTTGTGGGTTGTGAAAGTGCATTGTTTGAAGAAGAAATGGCCTCTGATGATCCACTGGTGAATTTTGATTATTTGTGGAATCAAGTCAATGATAAATATGCTTTTTTTGAGGTAAAAGGAATCGATTGGAATGCTTCCCGTTTAAAATATAGAAGTCAACTTAATTCGCAGACATCAGACGAAGCACTTTTTGAGGTAATGGGAAACATGTTGACCGAGCTGCAAGATGGACATACCAATTTAATTTCGCATTTCAATACCTCTTCCTTTGGGGTAGAACAACAAGGGCCAAACAATTTTGAATGGCGTACCATCATAGATCATTATTTACCATCTGACTACTATACAAGCGGCCCCTTTCAGCATGACTTTATCGAAAACAATCAAATAGGCTACATCCGTTTTCAAGCTTTTTCTGGCTATGTAGAAGAAAAGTATGTTGACTTTGTTTTGGATCGCTATAAAAATACACGAGGTTTAATCTTTGATATTCGAGAAAACCCTGGCGGCGATGGAGAAGATATTTTTGAATTACTAGAGCGCTTTATCGATCATAAAACCTTGGTTTATTATGCTCGAATTAAGAATGGAAAAGGTAGAAATGATTTTACAAGTCCAACGGCAGTCTATGTTGAACCCTATGATGGTATTCGGTATACCAAGCCCATAATGTTGTTAACCGATCGAGGGAGTTACAGCGCAAGTTCTTTTACCGCATTGGCGGCAAAAGCCATTCCGAATATCGTACAAATTGGAGATACAACCGGAGGTGGTTTAGGAATGCCAAATGGAGGACAATTGCCCAACGGTTGGCGTTACCGTTTTTCCATAAGTCAAGCTTTAACCTTAAACATGAATGCTTCTTATGAAAATGGAGTGCCTCCAGACATTCTTTCCTTTTTTGATTTTAACAATTTAACTCAAGATGAAGTGATAGAAAGAGCTATTCAAGAAATTTTAAAGTAAATCAGATGAAAGTATTAGTTGCAGGAGCTACCGGTTATTTGGGAGGATACATTATTAAAGAATTGCAAAAAAGAAAGCTTGATTTTGTGGCCTTGGCTAGAAATGCTGAAAAACTAAAGAAGCAAAACATTGATGCTCATCAAATGAAAATTGCTGAAGTCACTCAAGCTAACGACCTAAAAGGAATTTGCGATGGAGTAGAGGTGGTGATTTCTACCTTGGGTATTACTCGTCAAAAAGATGGTTTAACTTACAGGGATGTAGACTATCAAGCCAATTTGAATTTGCTGAAAGAAGCTATTCGAGCTGGGGTAAAGAAGTTTATTTACATCTCCGTAATTAATGGCGCTTCTTTTCGTCATTTAAAATTGGTAGAAGCCAAAGAAATGTTTGTAGATGAGTTGAAAGCCTCACCAATACAGCACACAGTAATTAGACCTAATGGTTTTTTCTCAGACATGAAAGACTTTTTAGCCATGGCAGAAAAAGGAACGGTTTATCTTTTTGGCAAAGGGAACTTTAAACTTAATCCCATACATGGAGAAGATTTAGCAGTTCATTGTGTCGACGCAATCAATAGTCATGATTTGGAGTTATCGGTTGGAGGACCCGATATTTTGACACAACATGAAATTGCCATACTCGCCTTAAAAGCCTTTGGGAACCCCATTAAAATTGTACACCTACCAGATTGGATCAGAAGATTAAGTCTTTTTTTGATGATAAGATTTACCTCTGTAAAAACTTACGGCCCATTTGAGTTTTTTTTAAATCTACTGGCACAAGATAACATTGCACCAAGAAGTGGATTACATCGTCTTCAGCATTTTTTTAAAGCAGAAGCGGATAAAATCAGATAATTGAATTGAAGTTTCTTATAACTTAACTTTTTTCAAAAAATCATCAATTGCTTCAGCTGCCAATTGATGTGCATATTCATTGGGATGTGCATCAAACTGATTTACGGTTAAATTATTCCCCATATAAGGTTTATAAGTATCGAGTAAATCTAAATGAGGCACTCCTTGACTTTCCCAAAATGTATTTATTTTTTGGTGAACATTTTTAAACTCATAGTCATCATAATCTTTTTGTAAAAAAGGAAACGTAACAACCATTAAAGGTGCATCGAATTTTTTTGTTTCAAGTACGAATTCAGAAAGCATGATTTGCTGTGCATCCCATGCATTTTTCGAGTAAGCTTCTTTAACAAATTGACCATAATTCTGACACTCCTCATTTAATTTTGCAAAAGCTCTAAATGAAAAGGTATTTATTAGATAGCTGTTTTTCTCAAAGTAATTTAAATTATAATTAAAACGCTGCACTTGTTTATATACCTCATTTGAATTTGGCACAAACTGATCGATGTCATTCAAACAATACGCTAGAATAAATAAGTCAGCTTGATAATTATTATCTCTTAAAAATTTTAAATGCTTGACTTGCATATGGGTATTTATCCCATTTTTAGCCATATTGTGAACTTCAATTTTGGGATACATTTTTCTTAGAATATTCGAAAAGCGATCATCTACATTTTTTATACCATGGCCTGCTGAAAAGGAATCTCCAAAAATGCAGATTCTTGATTTTTTATTAGGAGCAATTTCTGCATAGTAGTTAATATTATCTCGAATGTCTCTATTGTTGTAATGGTAGTGTCTCTTCTTCCATCGAATCGAAGTTTTATTTAGTGAAAACGAATCTGTGGTATCTACAAAAAAACGATAATAACTTTCACCTATGGTAAAACTGACTGATAATAAGAAAAGCAGAATTAACAAATTCCAACTTAGTATTTTAATTGCTTGGTGCGTGTTTTTCTTTTTTTGAAAGCGGAAAAAGAGCAGTAATAAAGACAGGAAAAGTATTGGACAAACAATGCAAAAGAAAATATAGAAGAAGTCAAACTCCATGATTATTAGAAAACTTTAATTTCAGACGTAAGTGTTTTTTAGAAGGTTGTTTATTTATTCCTTTCCTTCTAGTTTTAGTTTTTAGTTGTGGACAATTTTACGAATCAATAATTCATTTTGAGTTTTCAAACGTATGCTATAAATGCCTTTTGCCCAATGTTTCGTATCGATTGATATCTTTTGCTGATTGGTGATACTTTTGGTGTATACCACTTGGCCTGTAGAATTTACAATTCGAAGTTCTCCATTACCCTTAAGGTTGAAAAACTCTAAATAGAATAGTTCAGAAGTTGGATTTGGATATAGCTTAAGTTTAGAAACTACATTTTCTTCAATAGCCGTTGAAATAATGCTGTAACAGGTTGTTGTATCAGTACAATTTTTATAGGTTACAGCACATGCATAATTTCCATTTTGGGTAGCTGTATAGATTTGATTGGTAGCACCTGCTATTGCTTGCATGGTATTACAATTAATCCATTGATATTGGGCGCTATCTTGTGAACTTCGCAGGGTATTATGCCGTTGAACAACACTTGTGTCAACCCGATTAATGGTTAAATTCAAATTAACGATTGAGTCATAGCCAAATTGGTCGGTATATATGTAGTTGGAGTATGTTGTGCTTTGCGTATATACATTTCCATCAATCCATTGTAAGCTATCACAAGCTACTAGGGAGTCTACACTTTGTGAAAAGGGTAATCGTTTGAATACCGAGAAATTGTTTCTTTGATAGGGGAGTCCACTAAAATTGCCACCAACGAAAAGTGTACTGTCAGAAAAATGTAAGACATTCGTTACCCCATGACCGTAAGAAAAAAGTTGGGGGTGGGGCTCTTCGCTGACTCTATTAAAATATCTGTTAGCGCCTGCTCCAACAAAAAGTGTAGAGTCGTCTACAATTAAACTGTTTACACCACCAGTAACTTTTGGAAACCAATTGGTTGGGTTAGGCGTGGGTACACTTACGTCTAATGAAATTAAATATTTATGATTGTTATTTCCTGTAAAGTCACCACCTACATAAAGGGTATTTCCATAAAGTGCTAAGGCATTTACATTAAAACTTAACATTGAACTATACCGATTCCAAATTCTTGGTGAACCTGAATTGATGTTTACTATACCTATATATCTTATGGGAAGTCCACCAATACTTTGAAAAGAGCCTCCAATAATTAATTCATTCCCTCTTTTTTCTAAGGCATTCACTCCGTAAGTCACGTTGGGATTAAAGGAAGTGATGGTATGCGTACGTAAATCTACCGCGCTTAAGCTATTTCTAGTGGTATTATGAATGTCATTGTAGTGTCCCCCGATGTAGAGTTTCGAATCATAGATTTTAAGGCAATTGACAGCAGGTGTTCCAAAACTTATGAAAATGTTAGGATTCCAATTAAAAACGGTATCTGAATTTAAGCCTATGGCTGCTAGACCTCTATTTTGAACACCATTTATATTATAAAAAGAACCACCAACATAGAGTAAACTATCACTTAAAGCAAGGGCATAAACTCTTCCGTTAATTTGAGGATCCCAATTGGTTAGTTTACGGCTTACCATGTCAATGGCAGCAATGCTTCTCTTCGACCGTCTACCTATGGAAACAAATTGACCACCAACATACATTTGATCGTTAAAATGGTTTATACAAAATACATAGTCGTTTGCATCAGGATTCCAGTTGGTAAGTTGATTTGAATTGGTTTTATATGCAGCAACCGAATTTCTTTCTAAACCATCTACTTGGCTAAAGTCACCTCCAAAGTAGATTTTATCATCATATAACTCTAGTGTTAACACTCGATTTCCACTGACGTTAGGACTCCAGCTAAATAGTTGAGAAGTACTTTTGTGAATGGCAGCTATTAAGTTTCGACTTTGACTTTGAACTGAAGAAAAACTTCCACCTAGAAATAAAGTGTCTCCTTTAATTTCAATCGCAGAAACAGGACCAGAAACTTGGGAGTTCCAATTTTGAAGATTGTGATTGTTCAAATTAAAAGAAACAAGATTGGCTCTTGATGATCCTGCGATGGTTTGAAAGGAACCGGCTACAAATAAACGATTTCCATCAACTTGTAAATCGTAAACACTATTGCTTGGATTTGGATTCCAAGATGTTGGAATTCCTGTTGTTAAACTAATCGCAGCTAAATAGTTTCTGGTAAAGTTACCTACTTGATTAAATGAACCACCAATGTACAAATTGCCATTAACGGCTTCCATATCAAAAATAAAGCCCCTTACTTGAGGGTTCCAAGAAGTAGCTTGAAAGGTATTTAAGTCTATACCCACTAAACCTTTGCGTTTTGCACCTCCAACTATCAGATTTGAGCCAGCTACAAAAACCGTTTGGTTAGTTACAGCCAAATAGAATACATTTCGATCAACACTTGGATTCCAATTTGTAAGTGTGTTTCCATTCGTTAAATCAAATGAAGCCAAATCATTCCTATCTTGATTGGCAATTCGATAAAAGTCACCAGCCACGTATAAATGATCATTATAAATTGCTATACTATTGATATAGTTTTGAGGATCTGGTTTCCAACTTGTTGGTATTCCAGTATGAATATCAACTTCAACTAAGTCTGGTCGATCAAATCCGGCAATAGAGTCAAATCGCCCTCCTAGAAAAACGGAGTTATTGTAAATTGAAATTCCGCGAACATAGCCAGGGCTATTTCCCAGTTTTACATTTGGGGCCCAATTGGTTAATGAGCCAGTATTAATGTTATAACAAGCAGCGCCTCTTCGAGAAGTCCCTTCACTATATAAAAAATTTCCTCCAATAAAAATTAGCGAGTCTTTTAAAGCTAATGAATAAACCTGATTAGAGACAGCTGGTCTGAAGGAAGTTAAACTATCTGTAAATCGATTTATGGCAGCAAAATGAGCCTGATAATTTCCATTAACGTAATCGAAATAACCGCCCACATAAATAGCACTGTCCCCAACTTTTAAACTAAGTACTGTATTATCTAAATTTGGTTTCCAATTGACTATGGATTTAAGATTCAGATTATAAGCTGCCAAGTGATTTCTTACTTGACCTTCTACTTTTGTAAATGCTCCTCCGAGATATAAAATGGAGTCTTTGATTTCCATGCATTGGATGGAGTTGTTTACTTTAATTTTCAATGGAGATACGATTCCATTTGAATCGATATGAGCGAAATTGGTTCTGTATTTATTTCCAACTTTAGTGAATCTCCCACCAAGAAACCAACCCTTTTTCCCATCAGCTATTGTGCTTAAAACTTGACCATCTACTTCTGGAAAATTGAAATCCACTGTACCAGTGTTGATGTCTATAAAACCCGCTCTTCGTTTAATTTTTCCATAGGTGTCAAAATTACCTCCAGCATAAAGCGTATCTCCAACCTTTTCAATTGATTCTACACCATAATTAAAACCCATATTTTCAAATCGATTGGAAGGAATACCAAAACGATTGATGTGTGCGATATGATTTCGTTCAAAAGGTCCAATCTTCGTAAAGTGACCTGCTATGTACCAACCCCCATTTCCATCTGGTATTACATCTAGTACAGAGCCATTGGGATGATATTCGGTATACAAGGGCAAACCGGTAATCGTATCTAAAGAGGCCCCATGAGAAATACTCGGTTCCACTTTAGTAAAATCTCCACCAACGTATAGTATTTTGTTTGCCGTATCTTCAACCATGGCGTGAATCGGACCATTAAACATGGGCCAATCATCTTCGAGTTGAAAGTTTTGAGCTTGGGTTAATAGATTTATAGCAAATAGAGGTAGTAGAAGGAGGTATTTCATTTGATGATTTTTGAATAACCAAAAGTAAGCAAAGGGAAGTGCTATTCGCTTTTAACTTTTGCCTTCAATATTTTCACAATCCGATTGAACATGATTTCATGAAAACTCCAATGATAAGCGTTAAAGTCGGCGGTATTGGTAAACTGAACAACTACCGCATCTAGTTCTTGAAAATAATGAGCCGTGCTTTGGTAGCCGGGAATCATTCCAGTGTGATTCAGTCGGTAAAGTGAATGGTATAGTGCACGCTCTTCTTCGCTTTTAAAAGCGCGGCCATCGTTTAAGGCTCGAATAAATCGTCCCAAATCTTCGGCGGTTGCCAATAAAGAGCCGTTATCGTCTGTTTTTAAATCTAAATCGTAGCCTACATAATAGCCACTCATGACATTATTTAAATCAACAGACTTTATTGAACCAAAGGTATTGTTCAAATTCAAAGGCTGAAGTAATTCTTCTTTTAAAAACTCAAACTTGCTTTTACCGCTTACTTTTTCAATCAGTTGAGAAAGCAGCAAGTAATTGGTATTGCTGTACTCAAAGTCTGTGTTGGGTTTAAAGTGGGCCGTTTGGTCTAAGACTAAAGCCAAACGTTCTTCATCTGTTTGTTTGGGATGCGACCAATAATCTGCTGTTCTTGTATAATCTGGAATGCCGCTACGGTGCTTCACCAGCATTTCAATTGTAATCTCCTCCATGTTTTCAATTCTTCCTTTATGTTCTGGAAAATATTGGGCTAAAGACTGGTTCAGGTCAAGCTTTTCATCGTAAGCCAAACGACAAATGGCAAAGGCAGTATATAATTTTCCAATGCTAGCAATTTTGAATAAATCGTGTGGGTTAGCCGGACTTTTAGTCTCTCGGTTTTTGTAGCCTGAAGTATAAAATTGAGGGTCTTTTCTGGCTTGGTCGATGTAAACAATCATTCCTTCAAAGCCATATTCCTTGGCTTTATCGACTTGCGATTGAATTGTTTGGGGAAGTGGTTCTAGAGATGCTTTAAGCAAAGGCCAAGGCACAAAATACAAGGAGATTAAAGTACCAACAATAAGCAGGAATTGTAGAAGTCGTTTCATGAGCTAAAGATTGTTTTTTTCCTTCAATTTTAAATAGAGTTTGAATAAAATAATGAATAGCCAAATCTTGTAAAGATAAAGCTAGAAGAAACCTATTTGGTGTTTCTAACGTCATACCAACCGACTTAAACGATTACCTTATTTATGAAAAACAAGCTACTAATTCAGAAAACAAGTCTATTCTCAATTTTTATTCTCTTTTTTTGTCTTGTTACAGAAGCGCAAGAATACATTGAGAACCACCTTTTAGTTCAATTCAAAAATTCGATTTCAATTCAAGAAATTGAGACAAATCCAGAATATCAAGCTTTTATTAAACTAAATGAAGCAAATGAACTAGTGGAAATGCGAGCGCTTGGCAATCCATACATGACAAAATCTTACTTATTAATCTTTCAGGATAAAAAAGAGGTGCCCGTCCTTATAAAAGAGTATCAGAGAACAGCCCTGTTTGCACACGTAGAGCCCAATCATATTTTTTATGGCACACAAAGCGGACTAACTCCAACAATTCCTAATGACACTTATTTTTCTAGCCAATGGCAACATCAAAATAACCATCCATTGGGTAGTGATTTAAACACAACTTATGCATGGAGCATTGAGCAGGGTGATACTTCGGTGGTGATTGCCATTATTGATACTGGGGTTAAATTAGATCATCCGGAATTCGCAGGAAGAATCTGGAAAAATAAAAGCGAAACGATTAATGGTATAGATGATGATAACAATGGTAAAATAGATGATTACCAGGGATGGGATTTTGTCAACCAAGACAATAATCCTACTGATGATCAAGGGCATGGAACAGCTATGGCGGGCGTGTTAGGAGGAAATGCCAACAACAGTTTGCTATATGCAGGAGTAGATTGGAATGCAAAACTGATGATATTAAAAGCCGGTGACCAATCAAATTCTTTTACTGATTTTAATATTTCTTCTGCTATACATTATGCAATTAATGAAGGTGCCGATATCATTAACATGTCTTTTGGTGGTAGTCATTATTCATTTGGTGTACACCAAGCTGTGCAATATGCTTATTCAAATGGAATAACCTTAGTTGCAAGTACAGGAAACGATAATAACAATCAGGTTTTAAGACCAGCTGCTTTTCCAGAAGTAATTGCAGTTGGGGCAACTGATAATAGAGACAATCGAGCAGCGCCCTTTTCTAGCGGAAGTGCAGATGGTAGCAACTATGGGTCTGAAATAGAATTAATGGCACCGGGAAAAAATCTTTTTGTTTTAGATCATTTAAACAACAATGCTTTATTTAGATTGAACAGTGGGACTTCCATTTCTACTGCTTTGGTTAGTGGGCTTTGTGGCCTTTTAAAAGCTCAAGATACAAGTAGAAGTCCGCAACAAATTCGGCAAATCTTACAGCAAACTGCGAGAGATCAAGTAGGGCCTGCTAATGAAGATAGTCTCGGTTTTGACATGTATTTTGGCTATGGCTTGGTAGATGCTTATGCAGCCTTAAGTCAGCAACTAGTGGGTGAAAGAGAAAATTCTTTAAAGGAAGAAAAAGTAGTGCTTTACCCCAATCCAAGCCGAGCTCAACTAAACCTTAGTTATGCCGGTGGAGGTAATATTTTGCAGATTCGAAATCAAGTTGGAAGCTTACTATTTAAACAATCTATAAAACCAAGCGAAAAGCAGCTAAACATCTCGATTGAAGCCTTACAAAAGGGAGTCTATTTATTAAATGTAGTTACAGATAAAGGAGAGTCTTTAGTAAATGAGAAGTTTGTGAAATGGTAAAGTAAAAAACTCTGCTTATTTAATAATCACTTTTTTAACCAAGCTTTTAGATTCGAAATCCATTGTAAAAAAATAGAGCTGAGGTTTCAAATTAAGTTTTAGCAAGTTTTTCCCTTTTATCAAACTTCGTTGATCAACTAGCTGACCCATAGCATTTGAAACACGAAGTGTCCCTGCTTCAGGAATTTCTATAAATAATCTTTCGTTTGTTGGATTGGGATATACCTTAAACAATTCATCAAAGATTGTTTTTGGTTTTACAAAAAGCGCAAGATTGTTTTCTTGAACTGATAAGTCAGCTGACCAAATCAAATCAATTTGATTGTCCTTATTTAAATCAGTTGCTGAAACACAGCTTATGGTGGTCGTAGTATCTTGAATCAGTAGGGGAGTGCTAAAACTTCCTTGACCAATATTGGTATAAAGATAAAGGTCAAAGTTTTTGATTAGAATAAGGTCTAGATCACCATCTTGGTCAAAATCATCAAGAGCAGCAGACCGAATGTTGTTTACCGAAGCATCAATCAGGTGTGAATTGGAGAAATTACCATTCCCATCATTTTCTAGCCACCTTGCTCCACTAGAATTGTTACCCTCACTAAACAAATCCAAATCTCCATCTTGATCTAAGTCTACCAGTCGCACAAATAAATTAAAAGAACTAGGTATTTGAGCTGTTCTTGCAGAATCAAATTGAAGACTTCCGTTGTTATTTTTATAAAATGAAATGTTAGAACCTCCCGTGATTACATCATCAAAGCCATCGGCATCAATATCGCCTGTGGTAATGTCGAAAAAATCAGATAAGGGTGTAGTCACTACTTGTTTATTAAAGTTGGCTGAGCCATTGTTGTTAAATACTTTAAAAGTAGTTCCACCAATGGCTACAAAATCTAAATCGCTATCATTATCAACATCTAAAACGGCAATATCGCTTTCAAAAAATGTAAAGGTATCAAGGGGTTGAGCCGTAAAGTTCATGGAATTATTCAGGTAAACCGTCACCGCATTATTGGCATCTCCAATGCTAACAACATCCGGCCAGTTGTTATTGTCAAAATCAGCTACTGCAATATTGGTTACTTGACTACTTCCAGTGGCAATAACCGTTTCCGGTCCAAAGCTTAAGCCACCTTGGTTAAGGTAAAAAGAAATAAGACTATTGGCTGTAAACTTTCTTGTTACAAGAAGGTCATTTAAGCTATCTTGATTTAAATCTACACTGAGAATATTGGTGATTTGATTGGTACTAGAATCAACTAATGAAGCCGGAGCAAACTGAGCGTAAACAGTTGAACCTGTCAGGAATGAAAGAAAGAATAGTAAACAAAAAGTATAGTTTTTTATGCGATTCATTGGTGTGTTTTAGTATTCATAAACAGATTCAATACATAGAAACAAAAGTTCTTTGTGCAAATTACCATAGATTTAGTTTTAAGCATCGTTAAACATAAAACAAAATCATTGTTTTACCACTTTTCGGCTAATAAGCTGATTCGCCAATTGCATTTGAATAAAATATACTCCATTTTCAAAAGGACTAAAATCAATGTTTTCACTTGTTGTTTCTAGAAGAAGTTGCCCATGAATATTGTATAGTCGAAGTTTTTGAAAGGTTAGTGGAGAGTTGATCGTTAACAGATCTTTAACCGGATTGGGAAATAAGCTCAGTTCAATTTCTTCAGCATTTATATGTGGATTAGAAGCAATGAGGTTACAATGATTTTGTTGACTTATGCTCAATGGACTTTGGTTGATTGCAATAGCTTGCGCACTTATGCCATTTACAGGGCTTAAAAAGAAAGTATCTGGCGTTAAAATTCCTTGTGTACCCGATGAAAGAGTTGGGACATAAGATTGAAAACAATCTATTGTGCTGTCTAAATGATGACTATTTATGGCAAAATTTCCAGTATTTAGCTTTGAATGGTTGGCGAAACCTCCATACAAAATAGATTGATTTTCAGGGATGTTGAATTTATCATAAAAGCTATTTGTTTTACGATTGGAAATGTAGTTGCCTTGTGCGTCAAATACAGCAAATAAACTCCCATTCAATCCGCCATCACTATTGGCACAAACTATAATATTACCTTGAGAATCTTCGGCAATAAAGTGAAAGCGAACAATGTCAAATTCATTGTTGGTAATGGCTTCATGAAATTCAGCATAGCTCGACCAAATGATAGTTCCAGTAGAATCTAATCGGCTTATGGTCATGTGGCCGGGAAAAGCAACTTGTGCACTTGCTAATAAATAATCTCCATTGGATGCTTTGCTAATTTGAATGCCAATAGCTTGCATGTATTTTCTTTGCCAGATCAGTTGTTGCAAATCATTGCTAATTTTCAAATAGTTCCCATCGCTCAAAAGCATTTCAAAGCTATTCGGGTTCGCATTTAAAGTTAACGCATTTGAAAAGGTCAAATTTTGTTCATAAAAAGTGGAGAATTGGCCTGCTGAGTTGAACCTAAACAATAGGTTATGGTTGCTACCATTATTGTATCTCAACTGACATAAAATGCTACTATCAGCAAGTTCTTGCATAAATAAACTCCCCTCGCTTAAGCCAGCAGTGTTTAATTGTTTGGCCCAATTTATTTGTCCGCTTGAATCCACTGACATAAAAAAAGGATAGCTAGGATGCGTATTGTTTATCGAATAGGAGCCAGCCACTATAAAATCTCCATTGTAAAGTGAAATGACTTTAGAACTACTTATGGAACGATTGCTATCTTGTGATTCATAACGAAAAGCCCTTTGCCATTGCCCTTGACGATTAATCTGAATAAGTGAAATGGTATTTCTGAAATTGAGACTTGGGTATATATTGGTAAGAACTAGTGTACTGTTTTCATTCGATCTAATCACATCATACTTATAGACTTCCAAGGTATCGGTACTGCTTAACAATTGGCTAAATTGCTGAGCGTATACTTCTAAATTTATTCCAGAAAATAGGAAAGCACCAACCATTAAAAGTTGTCTGCTAATATTGGTAAGAAGACGAGATATCTGACTTGCTTTCATAGGTTCAAAAATAAAGGATAGAATTTTTATTGAATAGGTTGCATGGGTAACAAATATATTGGCAAAATAGATTCTCAAAGACTAAGGTATGCGATTTTGGAGAGTTTTAAAAAATTGCATTAGTAGAACTCCCTCCTTTGCTGCCGCGCGATTTTATTGCGTGGTAGAATGTTATTTAACCACTAAAATATCCGTTTCCCACGCGATAAAATCGCGCGGGAAAGGGGGAGGACCTAAATGTTGGAAACTGCTCGGCTTTTCGATTTGCACTTTGGTCTTTTAAAACCAATCGAAACTAAAGTAGATTCCTAAGCGAAACCATAGGATACTTCCACTAGTTTGAGGAAATGAACCAGTAGGAGAGCTATAGGTAGCGTATGAACTTACATCAACAGCTTCGGTGTGATTGACGGCCTCCATCTTTATCATGTTGTGTTCCAAACATGCCAAGGCACCAAAATATTCGTCACCAAAGCGCACTCTCACTTCTTGGTGAATCCCTTTGCCTTTATTCGCTCCATGGTTGTGAGAAATCCAATTGTACATGAAAGCGTACTGAAACATAAATTTATTTAATTGGTAGAACGAATGCACTCCAAATCCTTTGGCATTTCCTCCATTAATGCTACGAATTATACTCTGATCCTCAGTTTCTCTTTTGCTTTTAACAAACTCTTCATTGACTGAAATAAGGGTGAAGCTGTATTGGGCGCCTGCAAAAAGTCCAAACTCATCGTTGAGCCACCCACCAAATCCCAATCGTAAGGGTTCAAATTCAAATGAAGCAATGGGCTCTTTTTCAAACTGGAAAGGCTCTTCAGTTAATAAAACTCTAGGAAAGCGGTATAATAAACTCGTAACCGCCCAAGACAAACCAGGGTCTGAATAAATATAAACATGCTCACCTATGTATTCAATAGAAGTTTCTAGTTGTAATAAAGTGCCTGAAGCACTTTCATAGGTTTTGTATTGATTGGGGCCACTTGCATTTAAAAAAGCATCTTTTGACTGCGTAATAGCAGGCCCATAGTTTGCATTGAAATAGAATTCACCGGCAAAATCACTTTGAGAAAAAAGCAAATGGGGTAGTAAGAAAAGGAGGATAGCAACTTTTTGCATTTTTTTCTTCAAAGAAATGGCTTCCTTCCTTCTATTTCACTCAGTTAAATTACGTGGATTGACTAGGGTAAATTACTGAAAATAAAAATTGGACTTCTTTAAAAGGGATAAGCTTGGCTGAAGCTTAGCTTATTTTCTACAAAAGCTTTTAGTCTAGCTCTCGATACTATTTCATGCACAGCACAATGGAGTTTATGAAAAGTGATATCTAAAACCTGCATGAAATCATTCGAGCTGACAAAAGCAGCAGTGAAGCAGGAGAAGGTTACTTACATTCTAATTTCAATGTTCATTTTCCTAGCTATAAATTTCACATGCAGTCAAGCGCTTAGTTTGTAAGCAAACCAAGACAATTTAAAACGTATAACTAAAATACTCAATGTCTTTCTGACATTTTTGAGCAATCAGTTCACGGCTTTTAGCAGTGTAAAAATCTCGGTAGTTTTTAGGCCGACTTGTATTTACTTTTTCCAAATGCTTCAAATCTAGATTCAATTGCTGACTTAGCTTGCTCACTTCATCCTGAAACCTTTCAAATCGATAAATGGTATTGGCCACCATTTTACTTTTTTTTGTAGTGAAATAATCCAAGGAATTGTAATGAAATTCAAGCGTAGAAAAATTGGCCGCTTGATCTTTTTCTAAAAAGGTTTCAAAGCGATTTCTTTCTTCGGTAAGGCTTCTGGTATCTTGCATAAAGATTAATGCATACCAAGACAAAAGGCGTTCCCAAGGATTTCTTGTAAAGCCAAACGTGAAATAGTCGGCATGGGCATCAAAAAAGTTAGCTTCTACCGACATGGCATTGCTGTGTTGAGGCGATATCTCCACCCAATCAGGAAGCGTTTGATATAATAGGTTACCAAAGCTCGTTCCTCCTGTACGATGTACATGAATAAATATCAACTTCTTTTGGTGGGAGATAATCATGTTTTGTTTAGAGTTTTAAAAATTACTCTGATTGCTGTTCTCCGCAGTAAGGACAATAAAAAAAACCTTCATCTAATCTATTCTTACAACTTGAGCAAATAGTTATCTCATCAACAATAGATTTGAAAGGTATACTAGATTTGAAAGTGAAAATATCAGGAATCTCTTTCAAAAAACTGGATTCATTTCCTTTTTCAGCAAGGAGAAATAAATTATCCTTTGCCCTTGTTATTGCAACATAAAATAGTCGTCTTTCTTCTTCAAGTAATAAATCATGATTTGATTTTTTAATAACTTGATAAATTCTATCTTCCATCCAAATATCTGGAAATCCACCACTGCCTTCTGAAAGACCAATAATAAAAACAGCTTTAGCTTCTAATCCTTTTGAAGCATGAATTGTTTTGTTTGAGACGTATTCTCTTTCTTGTTTAAATCGCTCAAAATAAGGGTTGTACATTTTGCTTCTTCGGTATAAAAACAAAATATCTTCCTTACCATAGCCTTTTCGTTTAAGTTTTCTTACTTGATTTAAAGCATATTCAATATTCTCTTCTTCAGTCTTTCCTGAATAAATATGAATCTTACTATTAGACTTTTTATTGGATTGAACGTTTTTTTCAACTTTAAACTTGTTGTGTTTTATTACTTCATTACTAGCTCCAACAATATGCTCTGTACTTCTGTAATTCATACTAAGCTTTATCGTTTCTGAATTCTCGAAGTGTTCTTTAAAATTTACAATATAGTCTACATTTGAGCCTCTAAAACCATAAATACTTTGCCAATCATCACCAACACAAAAAAGTTGGTTTTTTTCTGTGAGCAACAGTTTAATTAATTCAACTTGAAGGTTGTTTACATCTTGGAATTCATCAACTAATATATATTCAAACTTGCTTCTAAATTTATCTGCAATTTCTGTGTGATTCTTAAATAGTGAAATCGTTTTCGTAATCATATCATTAAAGTCAAGATATGATTTGTTTGTACAATATGATTGATACTGATTTATGATTGGAACGGCAAGTTTATAAAAATCTCTCACCCTTTCATGTTGATCTTTAGCTGACTGTTCTAATACTTTTGAAGTAGTAATATTTTCCACTTTTATCATGTCTATCACACGCATGGTCTGTCGAACAAAGTCTTTTACTTCTTTGTGGTAAGACTTAAATTCTTCCTCAAATGATAAAGCAGTTGAAAAATGGTAGTTTGAGGGGAGTCTATTCTTCACAATCCTTTCTAACACCAAATTAAATAATGCGGTATCTTTTGTTTGATGTTCAAAGGTTTTAACTAATAGTTTATTTGCTTTATTAAATTGTTGCTCTTTTCCTTTTGTTGGGTAGCTCTTATTGCTAACATGCTCTAAGTATAAATTTGCTTCTGGTATAAAAAAATCAGGTCTAAAATTAAAGTCTCTGAAGTTTACTTGCGGTTCGTACTCAAATTTTACACTATGTCTATAAAGCCAATCTGCAATATATTGCTCCGATTTGGATCGAACTTTTGTGCCATTTAAAGTTGTATAGTATTTGCCATCTTTTGGTAATTCTAGTCTTTGCTCGTTTTCTATATGAATTTTATCAATCATATAGTCGAGTATGTATCTTTTTAAATTGAGCAGATACTCGTTAGTTTCACAGTTTTCGATTAGGGTTTTGTGAACCACTTCAAATGCCGTTTCAGTAGCTGAATATTTTGCAAATTCGTTATTGTTAGCTTTTGTGTCACCAATTATTTTAAACTTATTGTCATACTCATTAACACCGTAGTTTCTAAGAATACCATAGCAAAGACTGTGGAATGTTTTTAGCGTAATATTATCAATCCATTTGTACTTTTTTGTGAAAAAATAGCGTTCAGTATCTTTTTCCTTTGTACTTCGATTTTTATCTGCTAGAATTTCAGCATATTCTTCAGTTTCATCAGCTGTAATGATAAGCCGATCAATCATTTCATTGGCAGCATTTTTAGTAAAGGTAATTGCCAATATATTCGCAGGATTTACTCCTTTTTCTTCAATTAGATAAATCAGCTTTTGTAAAAGCGTTTTGGTTTTGCCTGAGCCTGCACCGGCTAATACAAGTAATCTCTTAGAATCAGAAACAACTGCTTGCCTTTGTTTATCATTTAATCCACTTAAATCGGTTCTAGATTTTTCCATATTTTATTTTCTTCCAAAATCAGCAGGAATTTCACCCCATGCTTTAGTTTCCCATTTTAAAATTTGATTTTCAATGGTATTATTATTTAACCACTTTATAGCTCTTTCGATTAATTCAAAGGACTTTCTATTTTCTGCTGTCTGTGGCAATTTAGTTCTACATGCTTTAGCTTTTACCCAAGCAATAGCTATTTTACTGTCTGAATAAATAATGCGTTTATCATTTTTATTTTTTAAGTAAGCTAAACCATGCACCAATGCTAAAAACTCTCCTATGTTGTTGGTCGATTCGTTAAGTGGACCAAAATCAAAGATTCGTTCTCCTGTTTTAGTATCTACTCCTTGATATTCAACAAGACCGGGGTTATTGCTGCATGCGGCATCAACTGAAATTGAATTGTAATTGGGCTTTCCGATTAAATCCAATTGTTCTTTTGAAAGAGTAGTCTCAAATATTTTTTGGCCTTTATAATCTTTGTATTTACCATTAAAAGCTTCTTCAGCTAGCTCTATTGTTTTAAAGGATTTGTATTCTGCCTGTGGATATCCATGAACAGAAGCTTTGCATTCTTCCCAACTATTTAAAATACCTGTAGTATATCCTTTCCAAACTACATAAAACTTCTTTTTTTTCTTTTTACCCACTTAAATTATTTTTTCCGTTTCCCTTTCTTTTCCTTTTTCAATAAGGGCATGGTGTATTCATTATACAATTCAAATAAAAATTCAATCCGGGCCGTTTCATTTGTAAATACTTGTGGTCTGTAACACAAATCAACTGCCTTGTCCAATTCTTGATGCGCTTTTACCAACTTTGGTGGCATAGTTAAAGGGTCATACAAATCTGCCAAACTACTTTCAGGGAACTCTGCTCTAACGTCCAATACTTTCTGTGCTTTTTTTTCAACCGCTTTTTTATTCTTATCACTTGGTTCTTTTGGCCAAGGGTAGTTATTATAAACTAAATCCTTTGAATATCTAAAATCACTTTTTAAGCGACCACAAGTATATTTTACCCAAGCCATATGCATTTCAGACATAAGCATTCCAAAATGATATAGTCCAGTTTTTGGTACTATAAGGCATAGGTTGCTTGCAACAACTTCAGCTTTTTGAAAACCTATAGGTATGTATTTTCTCCTTTCAGATGAAACACTAGGAACGATAATGTAATCAACACCTTCAGGTTGAGTGATTTGAGCAAATAAATGAGGAATTGATGCTAATTGAGGTCGTGAAGATTTTTCTCGTATGCTTTTTACATTTTGTACTCGTTGAAGTACAGTTTTCATTGATCGTAATTCACTCGGCTCAATATCTTTCAGCCATAAGCACCATCGTTTTTGATTATTGATGAACTCTTGAGAACCCATAAAACGTCTAAAGTACTTTTTTGCTTTTGGTTCAGACTTTAAGAATTCATTTTTTTCAGAATCACTAAACAATAATTCACCTCCGTCTGCTGGCATATTACCAAAGTGCATTCCTGGCACGTTGCAAATTGGTTCTTGGAGTCTTTCGATTAGAATATCACTACCTTCAAGTAAATAGGGGTTAATATTTTTTACTGAAAGTTCATGAGGTTCTTCCTTAATATCTTCGTATTCAAAAAGTCGTTTATTAGGAATGTTAAAAGCGGCAAAACCAATTATTACGCAATAAACAGCAGCATTACCTTTAGCTTCATTGTTCCATTTAAAAGTCCTATGAGCAAAATGAATCTTTATTCCAAATTCATTAATTAGGTATTTCCAAAGAATCGTTGGTTGAAGACCTTGGACCACTGAGTTTGTTGATACAAACGCAACTTTTATATTGGTTTTATAGATATATTTTGATGCTAGTGCGTACCACCCAGTAACGTAGTCTAGGTCGCCCGTTTTCTTGAGTTTTTGAAATGAGAGCTTTAAATCGCTTTTCTGGTCTTTGCTCATTATTCGTGAGCCAACAAAAGGGGGATTGCCAAGTATGAATGAAAGGTCATTTTTAGAAATCACATCATCCCAATTTGTTTGAAGTGCATTACCGTGATAAATAGTAGCTGACTTTTTTAATGGTAAACGTGCGTAGTACATACCAAATGCTTCCGAAATACGCAAGTTCATTTGGTGGTCCATTAGCCACAAGGCAACTTCTGCAATTCTTGCAGGAAACTCGTCATATTCTATTCCATAAAACTGGTCAACATCAACGAGCATGATTTGGTCGATTCCAAAAACTTGTTGTCCGCCATATAACTCTTTAAGGACTTCCAACTCTAAGAGGCGTAATTCGCGGTAGGTTATAATTAAGAAGTTTCCGCAACCACAAGCAGGGTCAAGAAATTTTAAACTACCGAGTTTTTGGTGAAATTCTTTGAGCTTGTTTTTGTTGCTTTTAACCTTTTGAAATTCTGTTTGAAGTTCGTCAAGAAAAAGCGGTTTTATCAGTTTTAGAATGTTCTTTTCAGATGTGTAATGTGCTCCAAGATTTCTCCGTTCTTCGGGATTCATCACACTTTGGAACATACTACCAAAAATCGCGGGCGAAATTTTACCCCAATCTAAAGAACTACATTCCAAAAGAATTTCGCGCATTCTTGAATTGAATGAAGCAATGGGTAAAGGTTCTTCAAAGAGTTTACCGTTTACATAAGGAAAAGCAGCTAAATGTTCATCAAGGTTTTTAAGTCTTTTGTCAGCAGGTGTATTTAATACTTGGAAATATTGCGCCAGCCATGCGCCTAAGTCGCTTCCATCTTCATTTGTTTTAATTTCTATGAATTCTTTGAATGTATCCTTTTCAAAAATTCCGGTGTCGTCCGCAAACAAGCAAAAAAGTAATCTAACCAAGAACACTTCTAAAGGATGTCCTTCATAACCACTTTCTTCTAATTGGTCATGAAGCTTTCCCATGAGTTCAGCAGCTTTAATATTTACAGGGTCTTCATCCTTAAAAGTCCGTTTTTGATAACCTGCAATAAATCCAAATAGCTTAATGTTTTTGTGAAAGTCTTTTATTCCAAATTCATATTCTTTTTTGTCATCCAGGTCATACAGTTTGAATTTTTCAAAGTCAGAAACCAAAACGTATTTTGGTAATTCATGCTCTTTGATTCCATGAAAGTAATCTGTCGCTTGCTCAAAAGCTGCATCAAGATTTTTTCCTTTGGATTTGTGCTCAACTAACAGAGTTCCTTTCCAAAACAAATCAATAAAGCCTTGTTTATTATTCAATTTTTTAACAGGTTCTTCAAAGGTGGCAAGTCGTCTCCTTGAAATTCCAAATACATTAAAAAAGTCGTTCCAAAATGTGTCTTTTTCAGCACGTTCTCTGCTTTCACCTTCCCATTCTTTTGTGAATTTTAAGGCTCGGTCTTTTATTTCATTCCAGCTTAAAGCCATTATTTATAGCGTAATAGATAGTATGTTTTAAAATAAGTGATTTAAATTGTTACTGAACAACGAAAAATACAAAAATCCCATGCCTTTGTATCTACTAGTTTCTGAGTATTTTTTTTAGGGAGACTTTTGAGATTAGACTTTAGATTTTAGAGGCAAGAGGCAAGAGCTTAGACTTTAGAGCTTAGAAGAAGAAAAGTGAAATAGTTGAAGAGAAAGAGTTTATGATCTCGCGAACTTGATCAGTGGTTTAAAGTTGCCTTGGTCGGCTGCTTTAACGGCTTGCAAATAAACTTTTCTACTTTCTCCGGTTCTAGACAAATTTTTGGCTCCCCAACTAAAGGGCATTTTACCATAAAGCTTTTCAATAATAAGATCTCCCATTAATCGGCTGTGTCTTCCGTTTCCATTCGAGAAGCAGTGAATGCTTACAATTCTATGCTTAAAACGGATGGCTATTTCATCCGGATCATACGTTTGCTTGCTAATCCAAAAAAGTGCATCATCACACAGCTTTTTTAGCTCGGTGGGTATTTGATGCTTGTGGACTCCAAGGTTTTTATTCGTTTTTCTAAATTCACCGGCCCATGCCCAAATACTGCCATACATGCGTTTGTGCAAGCTACGGATAAACTTCTCCGTAAACACTTGCTCAGCTTTGAACTTCTTTCCCAAAACCCACTGCAAGGCTTCTTCAATGTTTTGCTGCTCAAATTCGTCCAATTCGCCTTTTGTGCTAATGGTATCAATCAGCAATCCTTCTTTTTCTTCCTCATCAATGAGCGTTTGTCCGTCTGTGTATTCAAAATTTAGTCCCATAGGGTTTTAGGCCATTCATTTTTGATAATTGCTTTTCTTTCCTCTAAGGCTTTTTTAAGGCGTTGCTGCGTATTTTCTTGATCTTCTAATTTCATATTGTTCGAAGTTCTTGATACGATCTGTTTCGCTAATTCGCTTGCTTTTCGATCAATTAATTTCTCAATACTTCCATCTTTTGGAACAAGTCCATAAACAATCTCCATGTCTAACGCATTTGCCGCTTCTCTCAGACTTTTTAAGCTTATACTCCCTTCTTTTTCCCGTAGTTCTATTTCTCTGACACTTTGTTTGCTTATCGAGAGTTTGTCGGCTAGTTGTTGCAAAGTCATGCCCAATGATGTTCGGACTGTTTTTATCCAACCATTTTGTGGCAGCGCTACTTTCTTGGCGGAAGTAAATCCTTTAAGCTTTTGCTCTAATTGCTCTATTTGTAATCTTCTTTTATTCATAATGTAAGGATATAGCCTGACAAATATGTCGTAAAAGTAAGGATATAGCCTGACAAAAACAAATAAAAAGTAAGGGGATAGGGTTACTAGACTAGAAAAAAGGAAAGTTGAAGAGCGGGGGAGAGAGACATTAGAGATTAGACTTTAGATTTTAGAGGCAAGAGGCAAGAGACAAGAGATAGGAGACAAGATTTAAGAGACAAGATATAAGAGGCAAGAGACTAGAGGCAAGAGAGAAGAAACAAGAGTCGAGAGATAAGACTTTAGATTTTATTCACAGGACGAGTTTTTTTTTGTTTCGTTTTTTTCACGGCGAAAAAAATGAAAAGTAAAAAAGAGTGAAGTGGAATGAGTATAGATTAAAAGAAATAAAACCATTTCCTTTTTACTTGTTTTATAAGCGAAGAAGTCAATTACAAGCCCTTCCAAAACCCTACTTTTGCAATCCATGCGTTATTTTGATGAACAAACGGCTGAAGACTTAGAGTTTCCGCAAATTCGGGAATGGTTGCAGGGCTTTGCCCAAACCGAAACGGTGCAAGCTCGTTTTCAGCGTTTGCAGCCTTTTCGTCAGCCACAAGAAGCGGAAAAAAGTTTAGCCCTTTCGCATGAGCTACAATTAATTCGCAACCGCGGTTTGCGTTTTCCACGTTTGGAGTTGCACGAACTCAAAAAGGAATTGCGCCTGCTGCAAATTCAAGGATCAGTGCTGGAGGTAGAAAGCCTCATTCGCATTTTAGATGCCTCTCGCTTGGTGAATCAATTGTTTGGCTTTTTTAAAGACGAAAAGGAGCAGTATCCGCAACTTTTTGCCCTTTTGCAAAATGCCTATCCCACCAAAGCCATTGAAAAGGCCATGGAAAAAGTGTTTGATCGTCGCTTGCAAATTAAAGACGATGCTTCGGAAGAATTACAACGAATTCGTCAGGGCATTGCGAGCAAGCGCAATCTGATAAACCGCAATTTTGAAAAGGCCTTAAAAGCCGCACAAGCCAATGGCTTTGTCAGCGACATTAAAGAAAACACCATTGACGGTCGGCGGGTGCTCACCGTACTTTCTTCTTACAAACGTCAGGTAGAGGGTAGCATTTTGGGGGCTTCCAATACTGGTTCGCTTACCTATATTGAGCCAAGAGTCAACCAAGCTTTAAACCGTGAGTTAGACCAACTGATTGACGATGAGCGCAAGGAAATTCGGCGCATTTTAGCGGCTCTAACCGACCAAATGCGGGAGCATGGCGAATTGCTGTCGGCTTATCAAGATATTATGGTGGCTTACGATGCCATAAACGCCAAAGTAAAGTTGGCGCAAAAGATCAATGGGGTAAAGCCGCAACTGAATTTCAAGAGTCAAGAAAGCTTTTTGAAAGAAGCTTATCATCCGATTTTGTATGTCAAAAATCAAGAGGCCAAACTCAAAACCATACCGCAAACCTTTCGCTTAAATGGCGACAAGCGTTTGTTGGTGATTTCTGGTCCCAATGCCGGCGGTAAATCCATTACCTTAAAAACCATGGGGCTTTTACAGCTCATGATTCAATCGGGTTTGTTGGTACCGGTTTCTACCCAAAGTCGCTTTGCTTTTTTTGACTTTGTGTTGTCAGATATTGGCGATAATCAATCCATTGAAAACCAATTGAGTACCTATAGTTACCGCTTGCAACGCATGAACTTTTTCTTGAAGAAAACTTCACCCAAAACCTTGTTGTTGTTAGATGAGTTTGGAACAGGTTCCGATCCGGAATTGGGTGGTGCTTTGGCGGAAGTATTTTTTGAAACCATATACGAAGCTGGTTGCTATGGGGTAATTACCACGCATTATTCCAACATTAAGTTAAAGGCCGCTCAATTGCCGGAAGCCGAAAATGCCAATATGTTGTTTAACCGCAAAACCTTGAAGCCCGAATATCAGTTAATGGTGGGGCAGCCAGGTTCTTCCTTCACTTTTGAGGTGGCTCAAATGAATGGCATTCCTAAAGAAATGCTGCAAAAGGCTAAAGCCAAAGTAGATGGTCAAAAAGTAAAGTTCGATAAGCTAATTTCAGACCTACAGCGAGATAAATCGGTGCTGCAAAAGCTAAAGCGAGAAAGTTATGATGCCAAGCAAGAAATGGAGCGCAGCCGTGAAGAGCTGGAAGAAAAAAGCACCCATTACGAAGAGCGATTAGAACGACAACAAAAGCGCATTGAGCGGAACAATAAATACTTAAGTCACGGACAAAAGATGTTTCAGTTTATACAGCATTTGCCCAAAGGCAAGGCCAAGCAAAAAGAACATTGGAAAGAGGTGCAAAAATATTTGACCATTGAAAAATCGAAGTTAGAGCAAGCTGCCCGAGAAGCACAAGAAGCCCAACGCAAAGAGGAAGAAGCATTAGAAGCCAAGCGAAAACAAAAACAACAACGAAAGCAAAAGAAAAATCGCAAGCCTGAACCCAAACCGATTGCTGTAGGGCAAAGAGCGAAGCTGAAAAATGGTCGTCAGGTAGGAGAGGTACTCAGTATAGATGGAAATGAAGCCACGGTAATTTTTGGGGTAATGAAAGCCAAGGTGAAAGTGAGTGAGTTGGTGGGAGTATAGGGAAGAGAGTAGAGAATAGAGAGTAGAGAGTTGAGAATAGAGAGTAGAGAGTAGAGAATAGAGAGTAGGGAGTAGAAAGTAGAGTGGAAGACTTTAGACATTAGATTTTAGAAGTAAGAGAGTAGAGAATTGAATAAATGTGGCTAATAAAGTCGTGTGAAAACCAATTTTAGGTTTGAATGTTTAGTAGATTCGGTATAACCATATTTAGTTGATTTGAAGTCGATTTAAAATATGTAAAATTGCATTTCTACTAATTGCTACTACTTCCTGATGCTAAGCCAGTCCACTGAATCATTTGTCATCTATTGCCTAATTCTAATTATTGGGTTATTACTTGGTTTTATCGTGTATTACATACGAGCTTTAAAAGAAGAAAGGAGAACCAATTTAAATTTTGTTGAAGATACCGACGAACCCTTAAAAGATAACTTTTCCTTTATTGTCAATAACATTGGAGATATCATTTATACCGCAGATATTAATGGCTTTTTCACCTTTGTCAATTTTTCTTCGGAAGAACTTTTAGGTTATAAACCGGAGGAGTTGATTGGAAAGCATTTTACGTTTTTGGTTCATGAAGATGACCAAGAAATGGTAAGGCAGTTTTATTACAATCAGTTTAGCACCAAAAAGTATAAAACCATTTTAGATTTTCGGGTCTACACGAAAAAGGGAAAAATGCGATGGGTTCAACAAAGTGTAAAAATTCACATTTCAGATTATGAAAAAGGTCAGATTGATGGTTTTCAGGCTGTAGTAAGAGACATTACCAAGCAAAAGGATTTAGAAAAGAAATACAAGTTTTTGATTTCCAATGCGAAAGACGGAATTTATATTTCCAATTACAATGGTGATTTCACTTTCGTGAATGATTCCATGAAAAACATATTGGGCTTTGAAAGTTTTGAGTTACAAGGGAAAAATTACATGGATGTGATTCATCCTGACGATAAAGAGGAAGTGATTTCATTCTACAAACAACAAATGAAGGGAGGAGGTTCAGATACTTTTAATGAGTTTCGAGTGGTTGATAAGTTTGGTAGGTGCAAGTGGGTGGCGCAGAATGTGAAAGCCATTCCTAGTTTAGAAAATAAAGGCCATGTAGCTGAATTTCATGCTATTGTTAGAGATGTTACTACCCGAAAAGTATATGAAATGGAGTTGGACCGCTTATCGATGGTAGCTCGAAAAACAACCAATATCATTTTGTTTTTAAACAACAAAAATGAAATTCAGTGGGTGAATGAAGCTTTTACCAAGGTGTTTGGTTATCAAAGGGAAGAAGTGATTGGGAAAATTCCTGGGGAAGTTTTAAATGGGCCGAAAACCGACCCCAAGGTGTTGAATGATATAGTATCAAAAATTCAAGCAGGGAAGAGCATCAAGGCTGAACTCCTTAATTACACCAAATCTGGTGAGGCCATTTGGATTGAATTGACTATGGATCCCATTGTAAATAGCGAAGGGGAAAAAGGATATATTGCGGTTGAGCAAGAGATTACAGAGCGAAAATATCAAGAGGAATTAATCTTACATCAGAATAAAGAAATCAAGGAGAGTATCAATTATTCTAGCCGTATACAGCAATCCATTATTCCTTCTGAGCAGGTTCAAAAATCCATTTTGAGTGAATCTTTCGTATGGTACCAGCCCAAAGATGTTGTAAGTGGAGATTTTTTCATGGTAGATCGCTTAAAAGCCATGGGTATGTATGATTATCCGGTTTTTGTGGTGGCTGATTGTACGGGGCACGGGGTACCAGGAGCCATGTTAAGCGTGATGTGTAATGGCATTTTACAGCAAGCTTTTGAGAAAGCAAATTTGAGTTCCGCTTCTGAAATACTTGATTTTACAAGAGAAAAACTGATTGAAGTTTTAAACAATACCCAAGAAGCTGAAATTCTTGATGGAATGGATTTGGCTTTGGGAATATGGGATCAAAATAACAATGAGATTCATTTTTCTGGAGCCAATCGTCCACTTTGGTTGATTCGGGAAGGTGAAATTTTGGAATACAAAGCCAATCGACAACATATAGGATATTCAACTACGCTAAAACCTTTTTCAACGGAGAGAATTCAACTACAAGAAGGAGATCAGGTATATATCTTCTCTGATGGAATCATCGATCAATTTGGAGGCGAAAAAGGAAAGCGATTTATGTCGAAAAAATTGAAACAGCTTTTGCTTTCTGTGGCCAATATGGAAACAGAGCAACAAAAAGAAACGATAAAACAAACGCTAATAGATTGGCAAGGAGGTAATTATCAAACCGATGATATATGTATCATGGGGGTAAAATTTTAAACAATGAAAACAGCTCAATATATTTGGAAAGAAACAGCTTGGACTTCAGAGCATGAACAAGAGGATTTAAATCCTCAATTGTGTTTATTATTTGGTACAAGAGCAACATTTGAAGCTGGGAATATTTATTTCGAAAAGCTGAAAGAACAGTTTCCTGAAAGTCAGATTGTACAATGTACTTCTGCAGGAAATATTTATGATGAACAATTGTTGGATGACGTTATCGTAGCAACGTGTTTAGAATTTGAAACGACTCAGATAGAGGCAAAGCTATTTCAAATACAAGAAGAGAATGGGCAAATACTTGGAAATCAGATTGCCCAAACAATGAACCGTGAAGATTTAAGCTATTTGTTATTGCTAAGCACTACAGGCGTAAATGCAGGTCAACTTTTAGCAGGTGTAAATGAAGTCTATCAAGGAAAGGTTAGTGTATCGGGAGGTGTTGCAGGCGATAATGTGGCATTTGAGAAAACTTTAATTGGCCTCAATGAAGACTTAGGAGAAAGTAGGGTAGTAGCAGTAGGCTTTTATGGCGAAAATTTAGTCACCAAGCATGGAACCCAAGGCGGATGGGACCCTTTTGGACCGAAAAGAGAAGTAACAAAAGCCGAGGGCAATGTGATTTATGAATTGGATCAAAAACCCATTTTAGATTTATACAAAGAGTATTTGGGCCCTAAAGCGGCTGAATTGCCTTCGTCGGCATTGTATTTTCCCCTTGCGGTAGAAACAGAAGACAGCTATATAGTTAGAGGCGTTCAAGATGTAGATGAAGAAAAACATGCCTTGATTTTGTTTGGTGATGTAAAAGAAGGAGACATCATTCAATTGATGAGAGCCAATTTTGATCGCGTAATTGAAGGTGCGGCTAATTCGGCAAGTCAAAGTATTGACTCCAAACTAGGAGAACCACAATTTGCATTATTGATAAGTTGTGTAGGACGCCGAATTGTGTTGGATCAATTGGTTGAAGAAGAGCTTTCAGAAGTTCGAGATGCTTTAGGAAAGCATACGACAATTACGGGCTTTTATTCGTATTCTGAATTATCACCATTGGTTGAAGCAGGCAAATGTCAATTGCACAATCAAACCATGACCATTACTTCTTTTTATGAAAAGACCAACTAAATGAAGCAAGAAGAACAACATCGACTATTGAAAAGGCAGTTAAAAAAGGCCTTTGGCAATGCTGAACCTAATATGGAGCAATTTGACTCATTTATTAGCTTGGTGAATGCTTCGTATAAAAACTTTGACGAAGAACGTGAGATTTATAGCCGTGCAGAAGAAATAAGTAATCGAGAGCTCAATGAGATGAATGCTCAACTCCAAGAGAAAAATACTTTTTTAGACAGTTTTAATCATGGTTTGGCCCACGATATAAAAAACCATACGGCAAACTTTAAAGGTTTGCTAAGTATGTTTAAAAAATATTACGCCAAAAAGGATGAACAAAAGGTAGAAGTCATCATTGAAAAGCTGGACCGTTCTATTGGACAGATGAGTTATATTTTAGATGGTTTTTTATACCTTTCAAGAGCTGAGGGTAAGCTAGATTTGCAATATACAGAGATAGATGCTTTTCGATTGAAAGAACATATTCGTATCGAAACGGAATATCTAGTTTCTGGTAGTAATCATGAAGTAAATTGTGATTTTGAAGTAGAGGGTTTGTTTTATTCCCAACATATCCTTCGAATAATTTTGGTTAATTTAATTTCGAATTCCATTAAGTTTAGAAAGCCAAATGAGAATGCCATTGTAAATGCATCAATTACACATAATGAATCAACTATTTTTTTAAAGGTAAAAGACAATGGAATTGGTATGGATATGAATGATCCAGAATTGAAAGTGATAAAAATGTTTAATCGAGAAGAAAAAGACCCAACCGTAAAAGGATATGGAGTTGGCTTATTTATGGTAAAGAAAATTTTAGATTACAATAAAGGTAGTATACAAATAAATAGTCAATTGAATGAAGGAACTGAAATAGTTATCGAACTTCCAAAGCTTACAAACCCATGATAGATTTTAAACAAGTTTTAATTCTAGATGATAATGAAACGACCATCTTTCTGCATCAAGATTTAATTGAAGATGTCTTTCCCAATGCTGAAGTCTATACTTACACAGATTCAGATACTTTTTTAGAAGACCTCATAAAAAATAATACCTGGTTTGAAAGCCCCACTTTATTGTTGTTGGACATCAATATGCCAGATAAACAAGGTTATGATGTTTTGGAAGAAATGGAAGAAGAAATAGAAGACACAGAAGAATTAAGTGTTTTAATGGTTACCTCTTCCAACCTGAAACGAGATTTAGAACGCTCAAAGCGTTTTTCAAATATAGTTGGCTACATTGAAAAGCCATTAACTCAAGTAAAAGTAAGACAAAGCCTTGGAGAATTCTATTAATGTAAGTGAGCTTGTAGCTATTGAACTCCTGCTTCCAAACATCGTGATTTGTGAAGTAAAGCAAAATTGGCACATTCAAAAAGAAGAGCTAGAACAAGTTTTTAATACCATCAATCAGAAGCTTGATGAAAAGTATCATTTAGTGTGGGTTATGGAGACCAAAATTCAACCTGGAAAAGGTGTAATGGATCGTTTTGCAAATCCGAAAAGAGCTGAACGAATGCTTTCAGAAGTGTTTTGTATAAAAACGGCATTGGTTCAACACCTGGGCAATTTATATCTAAAAATGAAAAAGCCCATAGTACCTTCTGCTATAGTGAAGAATAAAAAAGAAGCCATTACATGGATTGAAGCGCTTCAATCCGAAAAAGAGAAAGCAAGCTGATTCAAATTAAATTTCTAACATTGCGACAGTAATTAATACTGATGCAATGAAACTTAATTCAAAATACGGCTTTCTATTACCACTCATATTTGTATTCCACTCCTGTGCTACCGTTTTTGGAGGCAGGCATTATGATGCTGTTGTTCAAGTTAAAGACCATCCTGAAGCGGATATCTATTATCGAGGTCAGAAAATTGGAACTGGCAGTGGAATGATTAAAATTCAAAGGTCAAAAGCCAATCAAATCAACTTTAAGTTACAGGAAGCCGGTTGTGCAGATCAGGATATTTCATTTACAAGCAGAAAGTCTAGAGGTTGGGCTATTGCTGCTTCTTGTATTTCTGATATTTTATGGTTTCCATTTGTGTTTAATAATGTAATAGACATTGCCAATGGAGCCTATTATAAGCCGAATGATTCACACCCAATGATTGAAAAAAGTAACTACAATATGTATCTCTATAAATTGGAATACAGCACTTGCCCGGTTAAGTCGAATATCCAAGAATATGTGAAGGAAACAAAAAAAGAAGTTCAACAAGAAGTTTCGCCATCAGCAAGTACAAAAAAGGAAAAATTACTTGAATTGGATGCTTTATTAGAAGAGGGCATTATAAGCGAGGAAGAACATAAAGCAGCTCGCATGAAAATATTAGAACAATAGCATTAATCTATTAATCTTAATAATAAAAAAGGCCAAGCAAAATGCTTGGCCTTTCTATATTAGGGTAGGTTGTGTTAGTGAGTAAGAATGATTTTTCTTCGCTCATTTGAATTTTTAATTAAGCTTTCTTGTTTAGTATAATTTTAAAACATTCTAGAAAAGTGCGAAAAAATCATGAGTGTTATTGTTTAGGTATATTATCATATTTGTATATAATTGATTTTTTCTCTTAGATTAGCATGGTGAGCTGTAGATGGAGTGTTCATCGATTTAGAGTATTTTTTCTCTTTCTATTTCTGTTATTTCAAACGTTTGAAATAGCAGCTCAGTTGTATGCACCTATATTTAAGAATTACACAACAAAAGATGGCTTGCCAAGTTCTCAGATTTATCAAACCATGCAAGATAGTAAGGGCTATATGTGGTTTGCGACAGATAATGGGATTAGCCGATTTAATGGAAATCAGTTTTTAAATTTTACCTATGCAGATGGTCTTTGTGTAAGAACATTATTTGGAATTTTTGAAGATCAAAAAGAGCGGATTTGGTTTTATTCATTTTCAGGTAAAGTGGTTTATTTTGATTATCAAGATCAACAAATTCATTGTCCTGAATTTAATACTGAATTGGCTACTTATTTTAAAGGAACAGTGCTCAATGGTTTGTTTGTTCAAGATGATGTGCTACATGTGTATAATTACAGTGGAGATGAAGTACGGATAGACCTTCAGCGAAATGAATTGAAATTTAAAAAAAGTAAAGAAGGCTTAAGTATTCACGAGTTTAAAGATGAAATAGTTAAAATTTCTCATTCGCATACGAATCAGCAAGTTCAAGATTCTTGTCGATCTTTTTATTATAATCAGGATTCTATACCCCATTTAATTAACGTCGTTGAGCGTGAAGGCTTAGTAAATGTGAATATTCCTTCAGTGGTCTATGATAAAAAACAACAGAAAATTTACTATTCCACTTATTCTAAAATATGCTCATTCGATAAAAAAACACAAAGAAATTTTTGTCAAACTATAGACTTTTATTCCACCAAAAGTTTGTTTGTGGATCAGCAGGGTTTATTGTGGATTGGTAGTAGAAACAATGGGGTCTTTGGATTTGAGGTTCAAGATGATCAATTAATTGAAAGGCATCATTTCTTAGATCAAATGTTGGTTACTTCAGTTACACAAGATGCTAATGGAAGTTATTGGTTTACAACTGAAGAAAATGGGGTTTACTATATGTCAAACTTACTTTCTTTTAAACTCGCTCAAGCTCAAGAAAATTTGATTGGCAATTGCCAAATTGATAAAATGACGGTTAATCATGAAAGTATTTTTTTTAGCAATGGTAGTCGGCAAGTATTTAAATTGGATATTCCCAAGCAGCAGGTTTTTGTAATCAATGAAAAAGAACAACGCAATGAGATTCTATATATTCGAGATAATTCATATCATCCATCAAATGTAGATTTAAGTCCATACCTTGAAAATAAAGGCAAGCATCTAAAAGCTAGGGCTTATTTAAACTCAGCAGATGGACATTTTATGTTTGCACAAGGCTACAATAAAAGTTACTTCTACATAAAGAATGAAAAAGGCGTGCAAGTAGAACCCCTAGAGCTTGTTTTGCCCTTTAAAGCGCGACATGTTCAAATTGCCAAAAGCAAGAATATTTACTTTGGAAATAATTATGACTTAGCTTTTTATGATCAGAAAGAGCAACAATTATTAGAAGTTAAAGACAAGGAAAACAAGAATTATGGAATAGACGTGGCTTCCATTTTTCCATTAAAAGGAGATCGTGTTTGGGTAGCTAGTCGAAATCGGGGATTGCTTCTTGTTGAGCGTGATTCAATTCTTTTAGAAATCAATAAAGAAAAAGGATTTCCTGTAGATTTTTGTAATCATGCTTTTGCCCATGGAAACTACCTTTATGTATCCTCAAATACAGGCATTTTTCGCATTAATGTAAATTCTGAACATGTTGAATACAAGCTATTAACACAAGACAACGGACTGCTATCGAATGAAATTCATTCCTCACTTTTTTTCAACGGATTTTTATACTTAGCAACGAATGATGGAATAAATCGTCTAGATACTGGACTATTTAATTTAACGTATGCCAAAGCGGAATGCATTCTCGAAGAAATTAGATTAAATGGAGAGATCATAGCTTCTCAATGGTGTAAGTGGTCAGAAAGTAATGATGAAATGGAAATTAGTTTAGCTTCAAATTCATTTGAAAATGCATTAAATGGCCTATTCCGTTATCGCTTAAACTCCGATGAAGATTGGCGATATACGAATGATTCTAAAGTGTTTCTAGTGAATTTATTACCGGGTAATTATCGTTTTGAAGCACAGTCTTCAGGGGTTAATAAAGCATGGGGGGCATCTACCTTTTTTAAGTTTCAAGTTCCAACTCCCTACTATCAAACCTATTGGTTCTATTTACTGATTATCGGATTGAGTTTATTATTTGCTTTTCTCATTTTCCGAAATCGAATACGAAATGCCAATCGTTTAAATGATTTAAGGTCTTCATTAATGCATGCACAAAACCATGCACTAAGCGCCCAAATGAATCCTCATTTTATCTTTAATTCCTTGAATTCAATTTCCAATGGATTATTGAATAATGATACCCGCAGCAGTGTGCTTTACATTGGAAAATTTGGAAAGTTGATGCGCACCATTTTTGAGAATTCAGAAGAAACCTTTATTTCTCTAAAAGAAGAATTAGAAGCGGTTGAACGATATTTAGAATTAGAAAAACTGCGGCTTCAAGAAAAGCTGACGTATGAGTTATCGATATCGGAAGACCTTGAAATTGATGCCATTTATATTCCTGCATTACTCATTCAACCCTTTTTAGAAAATGCTATTTGGCATGGCGTAGCTCCCTTAAAAAAAGGGGGCAATGTTAAGCTATCAATTTTGCAAAAAGGGCAAAAGCTAGAAATAAAAATTGAGGATAATGGGGTAGGCATGGAAGATATTAACCAATTGATAAAAAAGGCACAGAAAAAATCAGCATTACAAATTACTTTCAAGCGATTGAAATTAATTGAAAAAGTGTACAAAGAAAGAATAGAAATATTTTCAAAGCCTATTTATCCCAAGCAGAAAGTGCCTGGAACTGCAGTATACATTCGAATTACATTAATAACTACTAAACCATAGATGGAATGAATGCAATTATTATTGACGATGAACCCTTTGCAAGTAAAAATCTACATGCCATATTAAAATTATTTGAGCAAGATGTATCGGTTATAGCCATTGCAAGTTCAGCTGCTGAAGGTATAGAACGAATCGATGAATTGAAACCTGACCTTCTTTTTCTGGACATAGAAATGCCTGGAGGTGATGGATTTGAGGTTTTAGAGAAGACAAGCTATAAAGATTATCAAGTGATTTTTATAACGGCATATTCAGAATATGCCATTAAAGCGCTTCGTATTAACGCCTTAGATTATATCACAAAACCGGTAGACCCAGATGAATTGACAGCAGCCATTCAAAGGGCGAAACAAAATCTAGGAAAGCAACATTCCAATACGTATCAAGAATTACTGAATGGACATCAAAAAGGACGCTTTGATCGTTTGGCCATTCCAACGATGGGAGGGTTAAAGTATATTGATTTAAAGGAAATTATTCGATTGGAGTCTTCTAGTAATTATACGACCATTTATACGCAAAAAGAAAAACCAACCTTGGTTTCTAAAACCTTAAAATCTTTTGATCAAACGCTAAGCGATTCTGGTTTTATCCGAGTGCATCAATCACACCTAGTAAATCAACAATACATTACTGAATTTCATCGAGGCGATGGGAGTTATTTGGTATTGTCAAACAAAGAAAAGGTACCAGTGAGTAAGTCGAAGAGGGGAAGATTAAAAGAACAGTTTGTCAAAGTATAATTTTTGAATTCTAATTAAGAGGAGTGTAATTCTCACTGAATAATATCAGATTATCATTCTCCTTAGCTTTTTATTTCTATCGCATTAAATTTTATAGCTATTAATCTATAAAAAAAGTAGCTATGGAAAAAAGTAAAGTACTGTCCAAAAATTATATTTTGGCGATTTTAATGATTTGCAGTCAACTTATGATTGCTCAAATTAACTCATTTCAACGTCGGATTGAAGTTGTTGATTCAACAAATTTTAATAGAGTAAGGGAAATGCCTGTTGCCCTAGAAATTAAGAATAATGAGATATACATTGGAGGCTCTATGGTTGTTGCTAATGTAAATGATTCTCAAGATTTAATGATGGTAAGAGTAGATGCAAGTGGAAATGTTCTCAATAGTAGTTTGTTAGCTACTAGTGCAAGAGAGTTAGGGCAATCAATGACCATTCATCCCAACGGAGATTCTATTGTAATAGCAGGAATGTCAAGACACAGCAATCGAAATGTTCCAACAATATGGGTTTACAATTTAAGTTCGCAAAACTTTGAAACAAACGAAGAGTTATTTCAGTTTGATAATAATTCAATGATTAGAGATATTGCTACCCATCGAAATGGAGATAGTTTAATTACTACTGGTTCAATTCATCATGGAACTCATGGAATGCAATCTTTTCATTTTGGGACTATCCCAAATTCTTTAAATGCATCAAACTATAAAAGTTTACAACCAGATAATGTAAGCAATAGAATGTATGGAAATTCCATTGCGCAAAGCAGTAGTCGGAATGAATCATATATAGTAGGATATGTTGTAGGGAATGGAAATGATGGCTTTTATTGTAAGTTAGACTCAAATAATCAAGTCATTGATTATTCAACATATAGAATTCAAGGGGCAAATACTAATTGTAAAATTATTTTTCGTTCTATAACACCTATTTTAGACTCTAGTCAATTTATCGCAGTCGGTAGTACAGATAATTGCAATGGAAGTTCTGGATTAGGAGATCGAGATGCTATTGTAATGAGGTTAGATTCTTCAGGTAATGTGTTATTCAGTCAAGTTATAGGCACAAGTAATGCTGATGAATTATTTGTGGTTAAGCCTTCACTACAAAGTAAAACTAAATTTTACCTATTTGGTAGTACAATACATGCAAATGGATATGGTGGTGAAGATGTTTTTTTAGCGTCATACAATTTGCCATCACCATATATTCAGGAAGGGGTAGAGCTTAACAATATTCGACTTTTTGGTGATTCAGGAGATGATAGACCAATTGGTGTATCAGATATGATGAAGGTGACCACAAATAGTGTCGGAAATGATCTTGTTTTATTTTCAGCAGCAGTTGATTTCAATACTAATAATCAAGATATTTTATTGGTAGGTACAACCATGGATGCTGATTTATCAAATGATTGTGAAATCGTAGTAGGGTTTGATACTTTAATACACCAAATTGATATGACTATAGATAATGTAGATTTTATCAATCCCAATCCACATGCTTCAGCAAATTTAAATTTGCATAATTCTAGTGTTTCTGCGATTGATTTATGTCCATTGACTTGCACCATATCAGATACTTCAGGTTGCAATAATGGAAGTCTGTTTGTATCTGTTATGGGTGGTGCGCCCGCATATACTTATAATTGGTCTACAGGTCAAACTACTCCTAGTATTCATAATGTTGCCTTTGGTAATTATTCGGTAACTATTACTGATTCAAACGGTGATACAACATCTTGCAGTTATAATTTAATTGGAAATCCATTAATAGTAACACAATCGCAAACAGATGCTAATTGTGGGCAATGTGATGGAACGATTAGTTTATCTGTAAGCAATGGAGTGGCTCCTTATCAATATCAACTCATTGGAGGTGCATCTAATTCAACTGGAAATTTTTCAGGTTTATGTCCAGGTTTACATAAAATTTTAGTTTCAGACTCAAACAATTGTAGAACTCAAGTGGAAATTGTCATTAATGCTGTTACAGCATGTTGGCAACAAACTACACAAATGAATTTCTCATCTGATTGGGGAAATGATATTGAAACAGATTTTCAAGGGAATGTATATGGAGTTGGTACCTATACCGAAATGACAGAGTTTGAATGTAATGGCAATATTATTCCAATTAATATGGGTAATGGCAATACGGGTATGTATCTAACAAAATACGATCCTTGCGGAGATCCTCTTTGGGTAGCTTATACAACTAATGCAAACAATGCTGAATTTGCAACTGCTAATACCATAACAATTGATGAAGATAATGGGATACTATTCGTAGCAGGTGAATATGACGGACAGTTCTTAGATTTTGTTGATGGTACCGGAATGACTCATAATGTAACTAACTATTCAAGAGGACAAATGTATTGCGCAGCCTATGACATGAATAATGGTGCAATGATATGGTTAGTTGATTTATGGTTTATACCTGGAGTAACTGCTACAGATTTTAAACCGACTGGTATTTGTCATAATACTTCTGATGTGTTTGTTGTAGGTTATTCTGATTTTGGTGCTGCTGACTTATCTTGGTTTATAAAAGTAGATGCAAGTTCAGGAAGTACACAATATGAAGATATTTATGCAGACAAAAACTGTTACTTTGAAGATATTGAAATACAAGCTTCAGGAGATTTAGTGGTGGTTGGAAAGTTTATTGGGGATATTGGCTCTTCAATTGGAATAGCTCCTTATCCAATCACTTCAGGTAGTTCGGGTACATTGTATGATGGTTTTGTAAGCGGAATCTCCGATATAGGAACATCTTCGAGTCAAAATTGGGTTTACACTTTAAATGCAACTGGCGGACATGGTGAGTTGTATGATGTTACTATTGATGGAGATGATATATATACAATTGGGACCATTGAAAATCAAACGTCTAATTCATTTGTTCATTCTGGTTCGACCTCAGTTTCTGTTCCTTCTCCTTTCGGTAAAAAAGCAGTTGTAGCCAGATTAATGGCAAGCGGAAATTATGGGACAAATTCTTGGTTGACTTACTCTGACCCAAGTAATGAAATGGAAGGTAAAGGTATAGATTTATTTGGAGATGATTTGGTAATGAATGGAAACATTTCAATACCTGGATCTGTACAATTTTATTACGCAAATTCAAGTGGTACAGCAGGATTACTCAATGGGGTTATGGGTAACGCTAATTCACCCAATGCATTATGGATTGCCCAAACCGGCTTGTTTACAAGTTTTCAATCCATTGCAACTACTGATGGGGGGGGGAATCAAAATGCTGAAGCAATTTCTACAAATGGAACATTTGCTTATTCAATCGGGGATTATACATTTGATATCAATGTAACCCCATTTCCTATAGATGGAGGAATACCTTTTAATCAAAAGGCATTTTTCTTAAGAAATGTAGTGACAATTCCTGGAGTTCCATTTCAAAGAAATAAAGAACAAGAGGAAACCCTTAGTCAGATAGACGCTAAAGAGCATCAACTTTTCAGAGCCTACCCAAATCCAATGAATAATCAATTAAACATTGAAATCATTAATGCTGGAATGTTTGATCTTGAAATGCTTGATTTAAATGGTAAGACAATCTTTCAAGAGAACCGACTTGAAGGTGAGTATACCCATACTCTTGATTTATCTTCTTATGCAAAAGGGGTTTATTTGCTAAGAATGGTAAATGCAGAAGAAGTAAAGACCCTAAAAATTATTAAACAATAATGTAGTTGTTCTTTTCTTTAAATTCGGGGGGCAAGTTTACTTGCCCCTTTTTTATTGAAATAAACGAAAATTACAAAAGCATATGAAGCTTGATGGATATTTAGATGAATTAGAAAACTATTTTTCACAGTTAAGTAAGAAAAATGAATCGGTTTCTAAAGTGGACATTGCATGGCAAATCGATCACATTTTGAATGTGATTATTCAAATTATTGTTGCTATGGAAAAATCAGATCCAAAAGAATATCAAGCAGGCTTTAATTGGCGCTATGAAGTATTAAATTTCTTTTACTTCATTCCAAGGGGAAAAGGAAGGGCTCCAAAACAGGTGATGCCAGAAGGTGAAATAGATGTTTCTAGTCTAACTGAAAAATTAAAAAAATCGAAAGAGCAAATAACTAAACTTCAAACTATTGAAGACGCAAAGTACTTTCCACATCCTTTATTCGGACACATTAAAAAAAAGCGTGCTATTCGTTTTTTGGGAATGCATACAAACCATCATTTAAAAATCATCCGAGATATTGCTAAATCTTAAAGGTGCATAAAGGCTTCCCACCATTTTTCCTGAGGTATATGAGAACTTTTAAGCTGCAATACTTCGCCCACTCGAGGTGTGGCAACATTTACATTTAATTCCTTGGCCTTCTTTGTCATTCGTTCTACCGGTTCCATCCAGTCGTGATAGGCTAGGGTAAAAGCTCCCCAATGAATGGGCATGGCCAATTTGGCTTGTAAATCTACTGCAGCTTGGGCAGTTTCTTCGGGCATCATGTGGATGTATTTCCAGTCTTCATTGTACTGCCCACATTCTAAAAGAGCGATGTCAAATGGACCGTATTTCTCACCAATTTCCTTAAAATGGGTATCATATCCACTGTCTCCACTAAAGTAAATGTTATCCTTCTTACCTTTAATTACCCAAGAAGCCCAAAGGGTAGAAGCTCGGTCAAAAAGTCCTCTTCCAGAAAAATGACGAGAAGGGGTACAAATAAATTCTAAACCTTTATAATTGACACTTTGCCACCAATCTAACTCGGTAATTTTACTTTGTTCCACGCCCCAATAAGCCAAATGACTTCCTAAGCCTAAGGGCACGTAAAAGTGATTTACCTTTTCTTTTAGTTTCAGAATGGATTCATAATCTAAATGGTCGTAATGATCATGGCTAAAAATAACAGCATCAATTTCAGGCAACTTGGCTATCTCAATCGGTAATTCGTTGGCGTATCGATTTTGTCCCAGCCATGGATGAGGTGCAGGAACCTGACTCAACATAGGATCTAATAGAAGATTCAAACCATCTATTTGAACTAAAAAAGAGGAATGACCAAACCAAGTTAGTTGACTGATGCTATCAGGATGTTCAACAATTTCTAAAGAATCCAACTTTAAAGGTGGTATGACAGCTTTTGGTCTTCGATTCGGTCTTTTCGCTGTAAGCTCTTTGATTGCTTTTTTTAGGTTTACCTTCATCGGACTCTCCGAGTGATTGATAAACTTTCCATCTGCGTAATGGTCTGTTTTGGCAAATTCTTCTTTTTGTGCGTTTGAAGGCGCTTTGCCAAATTGAGGGCTTAGATTAACAAATAATGCAGTGGCAATCGCAAGTAAGCCAAAGATTGAAAGTATACTGATACCAATCATTTTGAATATTTTTTTCATGGAATTGATTTATAAAATCGCTGATTTTACTGCAGCTATGAGTTTAAGACCATCCGGATCGGCTTGGGTTTTTAATTGACAAAAGTTTTCTGCCCAAGCAGAAGTCCTGATGCGCAGTGGAGGTTGTTCTGCATTGACAACGGATAAAATTACTTCGGCCACTTCTTTGCCAGTTTGATAATTCGAAGCTGATTCTTCTGACGCACGAGATTGAGCTCCACTTAAGTATCGATTAAAAATATCAGAATATTCTCCTTGATTAAACTCTCCTTGATCGTTTGTCGATTTACCAACAGCACTGCGCATAAATTCAGTTTCTATTCCACCTGGTTCTACACAACTAAAATGTATGTTAAAAGCATCAGTAACATATGAAGCAAGTGCTTCTGTAAATCCTTCAACGGCAAATTTAGCACCGCAATATAGTTCGTTAAATGGCTGACCAACTAAGCCCCCAACGGAGGTTATGTTGATGATTCGGCCCGCCTTTACTTTTCGCATGTAGGGAAGCACGGCTTTTGTAGTTCGTATAACACCGGTATAATTTACATCAGTTACCCAATCTACCTCATCTAGGCTGGCTTGCTCTAAAGTTTTGGCAAAACCTGCTCCTGCATTGTTGACCAAAACGTCTATTTTACCGTCTTTTTCAATGATGGATTTTACGGCTAACTCTATGGTATGCATTTGACTAACATCTAATTCCAATACTTCAATTGAAAGCTTTTTTTCTTTGGCAATTTGAATAAGCTTATCTGCTTTTTCCAAATTTCTCATGCTAGCATAGACTTGATAACCTTTTTCAGCCATTAAAATGGCCGTTTCGAATCCTAGTCCGCTTGATGTTCCTGTTATTAATACGTTTTTGTTCATTAGTGTCTATTTTGTGGAGTGAATGTTCATTCCATTTGTATTTAAAAAAATTATTCTTTTATAGCGCTCCAAACCATCTCTAGGTGATTGTTTAACGCTTGTGTGTTGGATTTTTTATTTTGGTTCAATTGCCATCTGATAAAAGACATGACCGCTCCGCCGAGGAACTGAATGATTTCCTCTGTTTCAATGTTTTTGATGATTCGATTCTGCTTGCCGGTTTCAATCAGTTGAATACCACAAGCAATGGCCTTTTCTCCTTTCATTTTACTCGCCTCATTAATCATAGGTGAAGCCTGAAGTTGTTCCATAAAATAGAAGTAATCAGGTCGTTGTAGAAAGAAGGTAACCATATTCTTGTAGAAGGATTCGAATTGAGTTTTTATGGGTGCATGCTCATCAAACTGCAATAAAACATGCATTTCTTTTACCTTAATGTTGACATAGATTTCATTAATCAAATCTTCTTTGGTGGGGAAGTAGTTGTAAATGGTTCCCATACCAGTTTTCGCTTTTTTAGCAATGGCAGACATGGGCGTAGCATGTATGCCATTTTCAACAAGCAGGGCCAAAGCCGACTCTAATATTTGATCTTTTTTTGTCACGCTGCAAATGTATAAAAGTGGAATGAATATTCCATGAGGCGGTTCTTAAAATTATTAAAAAAATGATAACTACTTTCTGGGATGCTTTTTTTCAAATTCCTGCCAATCATCTTTTGCTTTTTTGTGCTCCTTGTATTCTTTCCATATTCTTTGCAATGCTGCTAAAACAGCAACAAAGGATATTCCTACTAAAATTTCAATCATGGCTTAGCTAGCTTTAATGAGATATTGCATAGGAAGCAAGTTTACATTGACCTCTTCAATGGTAAATCCTGCTTCTTGAAGTTCTTTTACTACCACATCCATGCTTATTTTATGATTTACCGAAGGACCAATTGGAAGTTCCGTTTTAAAAAAGTCAATGATGATTAATTCCCCATTATCTTTTAATCCACTTTTTACTTGGGTAAAATATTCCACGCGATTTTCAATATGATGGTACGTATTGACTATAAAAACCATATCTACTTCATTTTTAGCAAGGGCAGGGGAGTCAAATGGGATTTTTCTACTGCTGATGTTTTGAATTTCATCAACTTGAATGCGTTGATTAATATGAGCTAAAAATTCATCATTGACATCAGCTGCGACTACTTCCGCTCCTTGAGCTGCAAGCTTTACGGTAAAATAACCTGAACCGGCACCAATGTCCATAATCTTCTTTCCTTTTATGTCGCCTAAATAAGCCAACACTTTTTCAGGCTGCTGATATTCATCACGCTCGGTAGATTCAAAACGCTCAATCAATTCACTGACAGACTTTTGATGCATGTGTTCATTGGCCTTATTTTCAACAGCTTTATGATGAGCATGCTTTTCAGTAGTCTGTTGATGCTTTTGATGCTCCATTTCTGCTTTATGCGGACTTTCAGTGCAAGCTATAATAAAGAGTAGAGGGAATAATCGCAAGTATTTCATGAATCTTCCTTTTCTATCAAAGGTAGGCTTCTTTCAACTAGTTTACATTTTTACAAATAAAAAGGAAGCTCATTCCCAAGAGAACAAACTTCCTTTCACTGCTTAACTAAATCTGAATTCTATTTCTCACTCAATACTTTTACTTGCTTTCCCCATTTGTTCAAATTTGCTTTTTGTTCATTATAATCATTGGTAAATGGTCCACAAACCATTCGCAATTCGGTTAGTCGAGTAGTTTCGTTATACATCAGCATGAATTTTTCGGTGTACTTCATAGAATCATAGTCGTTTTGAATGTAATAGTTTCCATAAAGTATATCTCCAAATTCTGACGTTTTGTTTCCGGCACCTTTATAATAATAATTCACATTGGTGTTTTCTCTCCAATCAGTAGGAAACTGCTTTTCATTGGCTAATGTTTTTTTCAATTCTTCGGTATAGTCTTTTCCTGTAAGCACACTCCAAATTTCTTCAGGTTTCGCATCAATATAAACTGATTTAGTAACAAACTGACTATTCTCTGGTACCAAATCATCGACTGTAAAATCAAAATCGAGAGCCACTAGATGTGCGCTACCATTACCACCGTTTAGGTATCTAAATCCAACAATTGAATCTCTTCCGATACTAAAAGCTTGAATGGCAATGACAACTTCAACTCGTTTGGTACTCCAATTTCTGTAAAGGGCCAATGCAGGAAGCTTCATATCTATGCTACTGGCTTCCGGATAGTCAGAAGGGTCAACATAAATTAGAGAGGCTTCGCTTTTGGCTTCTTCCAAAGTGGGCATTCTTCCAGTTATAACTGGTACGTTTTCCCAATTGGCTAAATTCACAGCAGGGAATCCGTTCAAATTATCAGGACAATACCAACCGCCAAAATTGTGTGATTTGGAAGGTTTAATTTCAGCTTGCTTTACTGTTTCTTGTTTTTCAGCTTCTTTATTTGAAACTTCTTGATCTTGAGAACAGGCTACTAAATTGATAAGACTAAATACAAGTAGTACGTTTAACTTTTTGATAATCATAAGGCATGTGTTTTAAAATTCCTGATAAAAGTATCTGCCGAAGTCACTTAAGAGTTTTACAGAAGTGTAAATTAGTGTAAATCTTAAGTAATTTAATGTTTTTCAACTATTTTACTAATCCGTTTCAAATACATTTGTTGCATGAATTTTCCGTTGAAGAAGTCTTCCTTATTCATTTTCTTTTTAGTTCAGTTTGTAACAACTATCCAAGCTAATTATCGCGAAAAACAATTGCCGATCGTATTACGCGAAATCGGTCATCAGTTTTTATTAGAAGTGGGGGATAGTACTACGCGAG
>CAXFAI010000009.1:0-30872 GCA_964001305.1 uncultured Flavobacteriales bacterium | reverse complement strand
TTGATTCAGCGACAGCAACTGTAACGGTATTGGATACTTTATTGCCAACCGTTATCACTCAAAATGTAACTGTTTATTTAGATGCTAATGGCTTATCAAGTATTACCACAGCCAACATTGACAATGGCAGCAACGATAATTGTGGGAATGTAAGTCTAAGCTTAGATTCTACCAATTTTGATTGCTCGGAAGTGGGCGTAAATATGGTAACGCTTTATGTTACGGATGCTAACAATAATGTTGATTCAGCGACAGCAAAAGTAACGGTTATGGATACTTTAAAACCAATGATTTTGGCTTGTCCAAGTAATCTAAATGTTTTTACGGACGCAGGCAATTGTACAGCAGTAGTAAATTGGCTAGCACCAACTTCCACTGATAATTGTGGAGTAGATTCCTTAATTAGTAACTATGCTCCAGGTGATTCCTTTGGAATTGGAACAACAGAAGTGATTTACATTGCGTATGATGAGTCTTTAAACACCGATACATGTCGTTTTACCATTACAGTGGTAGATCAAGAGAAACCTGTAATTGCAGGGATTCCATCGAATATTATCATCAACAACGATTCTAGTATTTGTGGGGCAGTTGTTCAATGGATTGCTCCAACTGCAACCGATAATTGTACTTTAGATTCTTTACGAAGTAATTATTCGCCTGGAGATGTATTTCCTGTTGGGACAAGTACTGTAACGTATGTTGCTTATGATTCTGATTTCAATACAGATACAGCTAGCTTTACCATAACGGTAAACGATACCGAAAAACCAATTATCATTTGTCCAAGCAACATTGCACAATGTGATTCAATCGTTGACTTTTTAGATGCGATTTCAACAGACAACTGTGGAATAGCCAATATGGTTAGAACAGACGCAACTGGTCTAAACTCTGGAGATCAATTTCCAATTGGAGTAAGTACACTTTCATATTTGGCAACAGATATCTACAACAATCAAGCAACTTGTTCATTTGATGTAGAAGTATTCACGCCTCCAACCGCCAATGCGGGGCCCAATTTAGCAACGAGAGATATAGAACCAGTTATAATTCAAGCTTCTGTTACTCATGCAGCACAAATCAGTTGGATGCCTTTCATGAGTTTGTCAGATGCCACCATCGAACAACCTTTGGCTAATCCTAAAACCACCACTAAATATACCTTAACTGTTACTTCTCCTGAAGGCTGCACGGTAAGTGATGAAATGGAAATAGTTGTAGATGTTGTTCAAAAACTAGAAGCAACAACACTTTTCTCTCCTAATGGCGATGGAAGGAACGATACCTGGACCGTGAATAAACCAGAATTGGTTAGCGCTTGTAAGTTGGTTATTTTCAATAGAAATGGAACCGAGGTCTATTCTACCAATAACTACAACAACGATTGGGATGGTACCATAAGAGGTGAAAATCTACCTGAAGGGACCTACTATTATGTATTTGATTGTCCTGATGGAAGATCATTTAATGGACCCATTACCATCTTAAGAGAAAGACGTTAAGCCTAGTATTAAAAGTTTAAATCATAAAAATGAAAAAGTTAATAATCATTTTATTTATCGCAATTGGATTAAATGCGGTAGCCCAACAAACTCCATTAAGTAATTTCTACAACTTTAATGAGTATCTAATAAATCCGGCAGAAGCAGGGTATAAGAATAAGATTGAAGGAACCTTAAGCCATCGAATACAATGGCAAGGCTTAGATGGAGCGCCAAAAACTTCATTCTTTGGAGTTCATACAGCGTTAAATGAAAAAATGGGATTGGGCTTAAGAATCAACATGGATAAAACAGACATACTTAGGCAGTTTAATCCGGCACTTTCTTATGCATACCGAGTAAAAATAAATGAAGAAACCAAATTACACTTTGGAGTTTCTGCTATGATGGTGCAAAACTCGGTTGGCTATAGCGAAGCAGTAATAGGTGATTTAGCAGATGAAGTTATCAATGGTGGCGATGAAACAGGTGCAAATTTTGATGCTGAAGCTGGTATTATGCTACAGTACAAAAAGGGAAAGCTTGGAATTGCTTCTAGACATTTATTTGAGTCTGGCGTGAGTTATAATTTACCTGAAAATAGGGGGGAAGGAACCTTTGAGCGTGTTCGACAGTTTACCAGCTACGCTTCTTACGAATTTAAACTTCATGAAAATTGGACTTTGGAGCCTTTTGTATTGACAAGAAATCAAGGTATTGAAAGTTTTCAGTGGGAAATGAATGCCTTAGCTACTTGGAACAAAATGCTATATGCAGGAGTAGGTTATCGTGATGAAGCTGGGTATATTGTCAGAGCAGGTTTTCAAATTACAGAAGCATTAGTGGCTGCTTATGCTTATGAGTTTTCCACAACTGGTGTAGCTTCATATAGCAATGGTTCCCATGAGTTTATGATTGGATATAAAATTGGTAAAATTGCCAAAAAACAACCTATAACCGTTGAGCCTCCCAAAGCGGTAATTCCTGTAGAAACTCGGCCAATTGAAGTAGTTGAAAAAGAGCCGGAAGAGGTTGTAGAACCTATCATTGAAAAAACACCAGAACCAATTGTTGAGGAAGTGGTGGAAGAAGTTGTAGCTGAAGAGTCAACAGAAGTAGAAAGTTATTTTGCGGAAAAGATTGTATTCAGTTTTGAAAGCAAGCAAATACCCGAAAGCATTAAGGGTGATTTAAATGAAATTGCTGCAATTTTGGTTAAATATCCGGAAGCGAAAGTGAGAGTAGAAGGTCACACAAGTACGGATGGAACAGATGCGCAAAACCAAATCGTATCAGAAAGAAGAGCTAAACTGGTGAAAGATTATTTAATGGCTCAAGGTGTTTTGGAAAGCCAAATTGTAACCAAAGCAATGCTTGATCGGGAGCTTTTAGTTCCGGACAATACGTTGGAAAATAAAAAAATCAATCGTCGAGCAGAAATTGAATTGATTCAAGATTAATTGTTTTTTGTCGTTATTAAGAAAGGCGTTCATTTTAGATGAGCGCCTTTCTTTTTTAATCGAATCACAGCGTCAACAAAGAACCTGGTGATCGCTTAATAGGTTTCTGCTTTCCTTTGTTAGAAACTGTGTTTTCTACTTTCTCTTTTGTTTTTTCAACTTCTTGGTTCATAGCTGATTTCGCTTTTTCTTCCAAGCCTTCCGCTTTGTTTTCAACGGTACTTACTGCTTTTTTTTCTGCTTCTACTACTTTTTCTTTTGCATGCTGAAAAGCACTAGAATGTTCAATTTTTGCTTCCACTTCTGAAAATTCCTTTTTAATTGCTGCAGAAATGTTTGCAAGCTTTTGCATCAAAGGCTTTTTAGGGCCTTGAGGATTGAGTTGCTCAAGGTTTTTTTCGGCATGCTCTAACGATAAGGAGTATTTTTTAAATAAGGAATTAAACAAAACGTAAATCAATAAAGCATAACCCATAGGCATTAGCAACAATGAGAAAATAATCATACTACAAAAGCGCGAAACTTTAGCGGTTATCTCATGTCCAGAAGACTTAATAAGGGTTCGTATCTCTTTAAAGTCACCACTAACGCTTTTACCTACTTTTTTGATGTCGTAGGCCACATCGGCTTTTAATTTTTTGAAAACTTTACTACCATTTTTACTACTGTCTAAATGCGCTATTTCTTTTTCATGCTGACGCATTAATTCTTTGTTTTCGGCTTTTATACTCTTTACTGTAGCATCTAATTCTTTAACATAACTAGAACCAAAATCAATCGCTGCTGAATCGTAAATATGGTGCATAGTTGCGGTGTAAATTGATAAACCTGGGCTTAGCGCAAGTACCAAGACTAAAATCTTAGTAATGTGTTTGTTTTCCTTTTCGATGAGACTGATGATAAAAAAGATGACTAAGCAAATTTTAAACCCCAAACTTTTGGTAATTGAAAAAAGCATGAGTTGAATGAAAGAGATACTGTCGGTAATTAGCAGGTAACTTTCTACTTTGTCTAAGGAGTGAGTAACCCCTTGAGAATGGCCACTAATAAAAGGAATGTTGATGACGCTAATGCCTGCAATTATCATTTTAATGTCACTAACAATGGCTAGAAATTCTACATTGTTTTGTGCCACACTTTTTAAATAATTAAAAGCACTTTCTTCAAAAATTCCTGCTACCGATAAACAAACAAGTGCAAATGCCAATAACCTTGGCCATAGAGTCGTTTTCTTTTTCATACTGCCTTATTTTACAATGTTGCTTAGGTTTCCTTGAAATTCATCATAATCCAAAATGGTGGTATTCATATGATAATTTGAACTCTTTTGCCAAATAAAAAATCCCTTGGATTTCCATAAATCAGGAACATTGGGTTCTTCTGTATTCTCATATTCAGCTAACCATAAATCATATTCGGCCAATGCATCATCTTTAAAATACTCTTGAGCAAAAGCATAATCGGTATATAGAATAGGTTTACGGCCAAACTTTTCATGTATGGATTTCAGAAAAACAAGAATATCACTGACCATTTGAGAGCCACTTACGCTTGAAGTCATACTTCCTTGTTCAATGTCTAAAACAGGAGCAATGTCCGTTGCTTCAATGTTGCCAACTGTTGCATAAAAATGTGCTGCTTGAATTTCTGGATCTACTGAGCAATCATAGAAATGGTATGTTCCTCTAACAAGGCCTCTTTCTTTGATTTCATTCCAATTAAAATGAAACTCTGGATCCACAAAATACTGACCTTGAGTAGCTTTGCAAATTGCAAAGCGTAGACTATCTTTTTGGTCTAGTTTTTCAATAATATCACCTTGAAAATGAGAAACATCAATGCCATAGTGCACAAAGCCCGTATGTTTTGAAGCCGAAGTTTGAGTGTTTTTCTGTACAGTTGAAGTTTGTTTTTTCTCATCCATAATATCTAATAGAGAAGCGTTTGATTTCGCGGGCTCTTTAGAACATGAGACAAACCAAAATAAAGGTATCAACAAACAGCTTAATTGTATTGCTTTCATCATCACTTGTTTAGCATAATCGGTTAAATATAGAATAAATTTTCATTTTCAAATAATCAAAGTAAACGGACCATAATTTAAAATTGAGAAAGGTAACGTATTGGCATTTGGTGAATTGAAATAAAACACTATCTTGTCGCTCCAATCAATAAATCACGGTGATGGAAAAAAGTGAAATATTGGTGTTTAGTGGTTTCGATGGACCCTTTTCAGCCATGCTCAAGCATTTAAAAAACAACCTTCAAGCAGATTTTATTCTCTCATCTCGATTAGAAGAATTGCCTTCAATATTTAACTCCATGAACATTTCATTGACGGTAGTTAATTGTCGGAGTTTTCATTACACAAAGGATGTTTTGCCTCAAATACAAGCGGTAAATAACAATCCTATAGTTTGCTTGTCTGATGCGGAAGATAGCTTGAATACAATAACACTAAACAACAACTCCTCAGTTTTTTCTTTTTCTTTTAATGATGTTTCAGAGGTTGATCGACTAAGTAAAAACATTTCTTCAGTCCTTGAAATGTCGCAACTCAAAGAGAAAAAAGCTGTTCAGAGTTTAAAAGGGGAGGCCTTATTAACCGAGAAAAATCTTTGCCGTTATGTTATGGAGTTGGATCAGAAAAACAAAGTCTTAAAAGAGATTAAAGAAAAGCTGGATGAATTAACGATTTGTGAGAAGCCAATTGACATAAAAGAGAAATTAAAAGGCATTTCAAGGTCCATAACCTTATACACCATCAGCAGCCATTATTGGGAAGATTTTAAAGTGTATTTTGAGAAAGTGAATCCTACTTTTATTAAGCGCCTATGCCATAAACATCCTCAGCTTACGACTAAAGACATTAAGTATTGCTGTTATTTAAGAATGAACATGTCAAATCATGATATTAAAAATCTCTTAAATATTAATCAAGAAAGTGTTCGAACGCACAAGTATCGACTAAAGAGAAAGTTAGGTTTGAGGAAAGAGGAGGATTTAAGGACGTATTTTCAACAATTTGCTTCTAAAACAAGCCCTATTTCAGCCTAGCTGAGTAAATTCTTTTTGTATGTATACGAAATGTATACGACACACTTCAAATTTAAATTTCTGTCTACGAAATGATAAAAAGTAGTCTATGAATGGTCTACTTCTTATTGAATGAGTGATTTAGCTTCTGTTCTATGTTTGTTAGAAAGGAAGAAACTCATGTTAGAACAAGCTCTTACTTATACTACAAAAGCCTTGAATCAATTCTTAAATAGAACGTTTGAGTTAAGTGAGGAAATGGTGATTGCAAATTCGATTGTAGATCCTTCAGGAAATATTCCTCAGGCAAATCAGAATAAGCTGGTGTTGAGTTTAATCAACATAGAAAAGGAAACCAACAAGCAATTTAGTTCTCAAGTCAATAGCTCTAGTGGTTTTTATGAGCAAGGAAAAAGTGCGGAACGATATAATTTAAACATCATGCTTTCAAGTTGTTTCGATTCCTATCAAGAAGCATTGAAAATGTTAAATGTGGGTTTGCTATTCTTTCAAACCTATTCAACCCTCAATTCCAATTCTTTTTCATTCATCCCAAAGAGCATCAATCGATTTGAGTTTGACATGGAAAATCTATCCTTTAATGATATGCATAGCTTGTGGAATGCCATAGGGTCAAAATATCAACCCTCTGCCATTTATAAAATGCGTTTAATCGGCATACAATCCGATCAGTTTACAGCATTTATTCCTGAGGTGAATCAGGTAGAAATGAAGTTAACCTCCAATGAATAATTTCAAAAAAATAGCAGAAGTTGAATTGCTTCATCAGTTTTATTCTTGGAATAGGGTGCCTGGTTTAACCATTGAACAAACTCCTGAAACGCAAATGCTTTGTAAGCGATATGGTTTCTTAATTCGTCAAAAAGATTCATTGATAAGTCTATTTTTAAAGGCCGATCAATTGTCTGACTTACTAGACCATCTCGAATTAGTAAATGGAATACAAGCGTTTGAGTTTTTAGTAAAAGTTTCCAATGCTGATTTCTTTTGTTATACGGCTTTTCCTTCAAATGGCAACTCATTGCAGTTCAGTTCTGAAGAAGTTATAGAAAATGAAAGTGTTCTTAATTTAAAACCTCAAGAAGATAGTCAGACTTTAGGAAAGCAAGAGATTAAGATTCAACTCAAGTTTGATGATTTAAAGAATAATAATTCAAGCAAGCCTTATCAAATTCGTTTGAATGCCAAAGAAAGTTATTGGACTTACCACTTTGTTAAGAAGGAAGTAGCTGATTTAGCGAGTACACTATCCGTAATTGATGACAATAAAAAAGTAAACTTTTCAGATGGAAGTTTACAACTGTTGCCAAACGGAGTGCAATCACTCTGCTTTACAAGCACGAGTCAAATTGTAATGGAGCAGCAAGCAAATCCAAATTTCAATTTGATGGACAAAAAGAATTCAAAAATCATAGTAAAAGATTTGCCAACACCACAGCCTTGCAACTTAAGCTTAAACAGTAAAAATGGAGAGCAAACATTGCACTCACCTATATATGTCTACTTATAAATTCAACTAATTATTAGAAAACAGTATTATGAATCTATCAACAATTAAAACCCCTGGGGTATATGTCGACGAAGTCAGTGCATTTCCCAATTCGGTAGTGCCTATTGCCACTGCTGTACCTGCATTTATTGGTTATACACCTCATGCCGAGTACGAAGGCAAATCCTTAGAGTTTGTGCCTACAAAAATCACATCATTCGGTGAGTTTCAAGCTATGTTTTGCAAGCCAAACCCAGCAAAACCGGCTCCTGCCGTTCAGCAATATAGTCCACAGTACTATTTGGTTCAACAAAAAGCAAAACCTGAAAAAGGCGATTACTTAACCATTGGTGGTGTGTTTTATTCGGTTGTGCCAGATCCTAACACCATTTATTACCTCTACAATAGCATTCGTATGTTTTATGAGAATGGAGGAGGAGATGCTTACATTGTTTCCGTTGGTTCTTATGGAGCCGCTTCAGGAAAACCAATGACTCCTGGAGATCAAATTGTGAATGCCAATGTGCAATTGGCAGATTTAACCAAAGGATTGGCTGCTCTTAAAAAGGAAGAAGAACCAACGATGTATATCTGTCCTGAGGCGACATTAATGTCGGTAGACAACAATGCGACACTTATGCAAGAAATGCTTTTGCAGAATACAGAAATGCAATCCACAATTAGCATTTTTGACATTATAGGAGGTCGTAATCCAGATCCAATTACATACACCAACGACATTGAAACTTTTAGAGATAATACTGGTGCTAATGGATTGAGTTATGGAACCGCTTATTATCCATTTATTGGAACTACTGTGATGCAAAGCACAGATATTAATTACACCAACCTTTTTGGCGGTGACGTTAAGCAATTGGAGCCTTTAATCAATCCAAAAGATAATCCAAGTAAAACCATAGCTTCCATATTTGATAAAATTGGAAAAGGGGAATTGGCTCCTGAGCAAGCAAACAATGCTTTAATTAACAGCAGCAAAGTGTATGGTTCAATCATGAAGCACATTTTGAAGGATGCAAACATTCAGCCACCAAGTGGAGGTATGGCAGGAGTGATTACGACCACTGATAATGAAATTGGTGTATGGCAAGCCCCTGCAAACACAAGTATTGTAGGTGCGGTAGATTTACCGATTAAACTAACCAGTGAGCAACAAGCTGATTTAAATGTCGATGCCATTTCAGGTAAATCAATCAATGCCATTCGCTTTTTTAATGGCTTAGGTATTTTGATTTGGGGAGCAAGGACCTTAGATGGAAATAGCCTTGATTGGCGGTATTTACCTGTTCGAAGAACCATGATTTTCTTAGAACAGTCATGTAAATTGGCTTGTCACCCTTATGTTTTCCAACCAAATGATGTAAATACATGGAAGGCAGTAAAAGCCATGATCAGTAGTTTCTTAAATAGTGTTTGGAAACAAGGTGGCTTGCAAGGCGCTTCTCCTGCGGATGCTTATCAAGTAGAATGTGGCTTAGGAAGCACCATGACACCAGAAGACATTTTAAATGGATTCATGAAAGTAACGGTGAAAGTTGCCGTGGTTCATCCAGCAGAATTCATTGTCTTGACTTTTGAACAAGAAATGGCAAAATCATAAAATAAAATCGATAACAAAATTTAATACTCATAATTATGGCAAATACAGACGGAAGTAAAGAGAATTCAATTTGGCCCATGCCTAAATTTAGGTTTGAAGTGGACCTAGGAAGCGAAATGAAAGGCGTAGCTTTTCAAGAAGTTTCAGGCATGGATGCAGAAAACCAGATTATTGAATACAGAAAAAGCAATAGCCCTGAGTTTTCAACGGAGAAAATGCCAGGCATTGTTAAGTATGGTAACATTACCATGAAGCGTGGAATTTTTGTGAATGACAATACCTTTTGGAATTGGCACAAACAAATTTCGATGAATACCATTAAGCGTAGAACGGTTATCATCAAGCTATTAGATGAAAATGGGAAAACGACCATGCAGTGGACGCTTACCAACGCTTGGCCAACAAAAATTACAAGTACAGATTTAAAATCTGATGGCAATGAAGTAGCGGTGGATACCATAGAAATTGCTCATGAGAAACTAGAAGTAACGAATGGAAAGTAATTATCCACTTGGCTTTTACTTTGAAGTAAGCTGTTTGGGCGAAACCAATAGCTTTCAAGAAGTAGGTGGGCTTTCTAAAGAAATGAATGTGGAGGAAGTTGGTGCTGGTGGTGAAAACCGTTTCAAGTATCGACTTCCTACTACCGCAAAAGGTTCAAACCTTTCGCTAAAGAGAGCCCTTTTGCTTCCTAATTCAAAATTAGCAGCATGGTGTGCTTCCATTATGGACCTAAGCTTAACAAAAGCAATCAGTCCCCAAGATGTAACCGTAAAGTTGCTCAACAACAAAGGACAAGCATCTAAGGTGTGGTTGTTTCACCAAGCATACCCAGTCAAGTATTCCATTTCTGATTTAAAATCGCAAGAAAATGCCATTGTAATGGAATCTGTTGAATTGGCATATACCTTCTTTAACATTATGAACAGCAGTAAGATTAAAAAATACATGAAGTAAACATGGCCATAGAAATCAGAGAAATAAGCATTAAAACAGATGTAGTGAGCCATCGTAACAAAGAAGATGGAATGTCCCCTTTTGTTGTTGATCGCTTGAAAAAACAACTTATGGGAGAGTGTAAACAGCTCATTCTTCAACAAACTGGACGAAAGAAAAACAAACGATAGAAAATGTCAGGATTACAAGCCATGAAATTAACTGCATACAAAGACAAGGAGTACCAAACTAAAGTTGGTTCTCCTTATGCGGTTATGATTAACCCTGAATCTTTAAAATGGCAAAAGAGTATACAATACGACGAAAATCAGGCTCCTGATTCAAGCTCGCCTTCTCAAAAATACAAGAGTACCGCAAGTGATAAGCTCAGCTTTGAAATTGTGATTGATTGTACAGGTGTGGTAGATGCAAAGCGCTTGAATATGAAAAAGGAAGTGGATGCCATTGAAACAATTGTCTATACCTACAATGGCTCTATTCATCGCCCCAATTTTGTAAAAATTCAATGGGGAAAAGACTTGATTTTTAAAGGGGTATTAACGTCAATGGACATTAACTACACGCTTTTTAAACCTGATGGAAGTCCGCTTCGAGCAAAAATTTCTTTAAACTTTAGCCAGTACATTTCGGCAAAAACAGTTACTAAAAAAGACAATCCACAGTCACCAGATTTAAGCCACCGTTTAACGGTTGTTGAAGGCGACAATTTGCCTAAACTTTCCTATCAAATTTGGAACGATGAGAACTACTACATTCAAGTAGCAAAGCACAACAAACTGAATAAATTTCGAAAATTAGCAGGAGGGCAACAATTGGTATTTCCACCTATTATTCAAGCAACTAACTAATGGCTGGGTCTACAGAAATAAAAAGCGGAAGCATAGCCACTATTGAGGTGAAAGTTGCTGGAAGTAGTATTCCTAGTGATTATGAAATCATATCTATAGAAGTTTTTCAAGGGATAAATCGAATCCCTTCCGCAACAATAGTTTTAAAGGATGGAGATGCTAGTACCGGAGATTTTAAAGTAAGCTCTTCCGATACTTTTCTGCCTGGCAAGGATATCGTTATTGAAGCTGGATACGATTCGACAAACAAGCAAATTTTTAAAGGAATGATTACCAAGCAAAGTTTGCGTGTGAATGAATTTGAAGGATCTAACTTATTCGTTGAATGCAGAGATGCTGCCATAAAAATGACAGTAGGAAGAAAAAGTGCAAGCTTTTCAAAGAAAAAAGACAGCGATATTATTACTTCAATTATTGGCAATTACTCAGGTTTATCCTCAGATGTAACCGCTACTGATACCGAATGGCCAGAACAAATTCAATACTATTGCTCGGATTGGGATTTTATGTTAAGTCGTGCTGAAACAAACGGTTTAATCGTAAATGCAATAAATGGAAAAGTATCCGTAGTGAAAGCTGATGCTGATACTTCTTCCGTTTTGACATTAGCATACGGAGATAATATTTTGAGCTTTGATGCGGACTTAGATTCCGTTAGTCAAATAGCATCAGCCAAAGCCTCTTCTTGGGACTATAAAACTCAAAAAGTCATCAATGCCACTTCAAATACATCCAAAACCGGGCCTGGGAATTTGAGCTCGAAAAAGTTATCGGATGTAGTTGGTTTATCGGACTTTCTCTTGCAAACGCCTGCTGCTTTAACTTCTGATGAACTCACTACTTGGACCAAGTCACAGATCGACAAGAGTGCTTATGCAAAAATTATAGGAACCTTAAAATGTCAAGGAACAGCGCTTTTGTTGCCTGCCAAGTATTTTACCTTAAAAGGAATGGGAGCTCGCTTTAATGGTGACCACATAATTGGCACTGTTCGTCACGAAATTGCAAATGGAAATTGGACCACAGAAGTAGGCATGGGCTTAAGTGCCGATTGGTTTATAGAGGAAGAAGATGTAATTGCACCTTCCGCAGCTGCTTTACTACCTGCCGCAAAAGGGCTTTTCCAAGGAACTGTAAAGAAGATAAACGACGACCCTGATAGTCAATATCGGGTTCAAATTGATATTCCCATTTTTGATGCAAGCGGAGAAGGAGTTTGGGCTCGCTTATCCACTTTCTATGCAAGCTCTTCAGCTGGGGCTTTCTTTATTCCTGAAGTTGGCGATGAAGTCATTGTGAGCTTCTTAAATGAAGACCCAAGGTTTCCTATCATTTTAGGCAGCTTATATAGCAGCTCTAACAACAAACCTTTTCAAGATTTAACTCCAGATGAAAAGAATTCGAAAAAGGCCATTGCTACTAAAAGTGGTGTTTTTATTGAGTTTAATGATGAAGATAAAGTGCTAACCCTTTCCACTCCCGGAAAGAACAAAGTAACCTTTGATGATAAAAACAAAAACATTGTACTTGAAGATCAAAACAGCAATAAGGTAACCCTTTCTGATAGTGGAATAAGTTTGAAAAGTCCGAAGAACATCAGTATTGAGTCAGATCAGAAAGTAAGTATTAAAGGCAATCAAGGCGTAAGTATAGAAGCTTCTGGTGGAGATACAGAACTAAAGGGAATGAATGTAAAAGCAACGGCGCAAACGCAACTTTCTTTAGAAGGAAGTGCAACTGCCTCTATGAAAGGTGGGGCAGAGCTTAAGCTCAATGCCGCCATGATTATGATAAACTAAAAATCAACACTATGCCACCAGCTGCTAGAATAACTGATATGCATACCTGCCCTATGTTAACCGTTTTGGTTCCTCATGTGGGCGGACCGATTATCGGGCCCGGAGAGCCAACGGTTTTGATTGCCAATCTTCCTGCGGCAAAAGTAGGCGATTCATGTGTTTGTGTTGGACCGCCTGATAGTATTGTAAAAGGCTCGTCAACGGTTATGATTGGTGGAATGCCAGCGGCAAGATTAGGAGATACAACGGCACATGGAGGAACCATAGTGTTAGGTGCATTTAATGTCATGATCGGTGGATAAGGAACAAACAAGACAAGAGAAAGGCTTTTTAGGCTCTGGTTGGAGTTTTCCAGTGCAATTTTCTTGGGAAACTGGAGAGCTTATGCTCAGTCAGTTTGAAGAGAACATCAAAGAAAATATTCAAATCTTATTACACACCAAAAGAGGTGAACACCAACTTGAACAGTTATTTGGCCTTGGCTTACAACAGTACATCTTTAATGTAATGGACGAAAGTTTGAAAGGTGAAATTGCAGATGCAGTTCAAACGAGTTTACTTCACTATGAGCCACGAATTAAGGTGCTTTCTGTAGAAGTAGAGTTTGAAGATGTCAAAGAGGGATTAATTACCATAAGTGTAAGCTATGAGTATAATCAGACGAATACTAGACACAATTTTGTTTACCCGTTTCATTTAAAAGAAGCTTCTAACTTAAGTAAAGGCATGAGATAATGAATTCAGCCCAACAAATACAAGAGGAGCGTTTCAAAAAGGCTTTATTTCCTGCCAACATAAAGGCGGATGGCAAAAGTTTTCAAGACCGCTTGTACTTTTTGGGGCAGTTTTCGGAATTGCTAAACTTTTATGATACTCAAAATAAAAAGAGAGGTAGTTGGCAGCCTATTTTGATGAAAGACCCTTTGATTTTGTTGGCAAACATCACACAAACAGATGTAAAGGGTAGAGAGGCCATTTTTATACAAAGTGTCAACACGCTGAAAACATTAGTGGTAGAAAAACAAAAAGAAGCTAGTATTGGCCCACGGATTCAACTTCTTTTTCAACAACTTACCGATTTGTTTATCGTGCTCGAAAGGTGGGCATATTACATGGATAAATTCAACCATGATTATCCATTAGCTACTTATTTACTTCAAGAAATTAAAAACAATCAGGCAGAAAATCTACAAGCCCTTTTTGCCTTTCAAAATGCCTTGAATAAAGCTCAGCTGTTTAACGGGGTAGAAGTCGTAAAATCAGAGGTTATACAAGTTTTTCAGACTGATTTATGGACGGAAAATGCAGCCAAACAAGCCTTTTGGAAAGTGCTGAACATTCCCATCAATGAAGAAAAAGAATCGACGCAAAAGGCCTTGAAAAGTCTTTCTATAACCGCTATGGTTGAAGTGTTAGATACGTTTGGAACTAGCTTTTTTACCTTTCTAACTCATGTGGTTCAAGAGGCGAAACTTGAGTTTAAAACGTATGAAGGGAAGCCTTCACAGTTTCCGGATACCGTTTTGTTACGTGCTTTCGCAGACTTGTTGGGAGTTCAGCAAGAACAGCTTAATCAATTTAGCAGTCGGCATTTAAACTTTTATTATCAGCAAGTTTTAAAACAAAAATTAAAACAAGCAAAAGCAGACCGATTGTTTGCTGCAATTCAATTAAATCCCAAAAAGCCGTTTTTTGAGTTAGAGAAGAATACGCTTTTTCAAGCTGGACTAGACGAGCATAAAGAGGAGATTCTGTTCCAAACCAGGGATAAAAATAATTTGTATCCAGTGCAAGTGAACGAATGTTATGCGCTTTCTGTCAAGCAAGAACAAGATTATCAAAAGCTCTTACTGACCAACGTTGAAAAACCATCGGGCCTACAAAAAAATAAGCAAGGGGTTTTACAAGCTTTTCCAACCTTTGGCCGAGAAACAGCTCAAGCTGTTAGTCAACAGATGGGAATTGCCTTTGCTTCACCGCTCTTGTTTCTTAAGGAAGGACAACGAACCATTCGTTTGCTGTTTGAAGTGGAGCAAGAACCTCAATTGATTGAGCAATTTCAATGTGCCCAATTCTTTTTGAGTACAGAAAAAGAATGGCTCAGCATTTCTCCTCAAATCAATGTTTTAAATGATTTACAAACCCAACAAACGGAAACAATAGCATTGGATGTAAGCTTGGATGAAAAGGCTGCGCCAATTCTTCCTTTTGCAAAAAATCCAGATGGTTATAGCAGTCAATGGCCACTGTTTAAAATGGTTTTCAATCAGTTTGTGAATTTAGCAAAGCCGATACAAATTATTGGATTGAAAATAGAGGTTTTGGTAAAAGGAATGAAGCAATTGGAATTGTATAACGATTATGGAAAGCTGAATGTAAAAAAGCCTTTTCAAGCATTTGGTCCGGCACCAGCAATTGGCCGAAACTTTATTGTAGGTAGCCAAGAGCTTTTTAGCAAACCCTTGCATCTAGTAAACCTTCAGCTCAATTGGGCGGCTTTACCTAGTGGAAATGATTTTGCCGCTTATTTTAAAGCTTATAATGATTATCTGACACGACAAGAAGTAGAAAAAGAAAGTGCAGTTGTTTCTAGTCAGTTGGCCAAAACACCCTTAAGTGGGATATTGGGAAGTGCAGCTACAAAGGGTGTTACACCTATAGTCACCGTTGAAGAGAATCGATATTTCAACAACCTTTGTTTTAAAGGAGAGTTTTCGTCGCTCAGTCAAGGAGAGTGGATTAGTGAAACCGATTTTGAGAAAAGTGGGGCAGAACTTTCACCGTTTGATTATGAAAATTATGAACCTAATGCTGCTTGTCAAGTTTATGAAAGTTTTGCTCAAGGGAATGGTCTTCAGTTGTTTTCTACAAGTGGAAGTGATTGTAGTCTAACTTCATCAAGTTCATTTACCGCTACCTGCGATGATCAGCATCAGTTGTTTGATGTTTTACCAAATCTGCAAGCGAAAGAGTTGCTGTATAATGAAGAAAGCCAGTCAGGTTTTCTGAAACTTGAACTAACTTCACCCCAAGAAGGCTTTGGTACTGAAATGTATCCTTTGGTTGTGGCAGATGTAGCGCTTCAAAATGCAGCCAACGCAGCTCAGAAAAATACAACTGCTCCTAAATTAACTCCTCCCAATATTCCTTTCAGCCCGACTGTAAAAGGCGTACAAGTGAATTATCACGCCTCTTATGCCTATGATTTTTCAGAAAATGATGGCTATCCAATCGACTGTTTTACTTACAGTCCTTTTGGAAACGTGCAATTGTACGGAGAAGCCTTAACGGTAGCAGAAAGCAAAGAAAGATTATCGATGACTTTGGGTGATAGCAATCACAATGAGAATGCTTCCATTCCCATTCATTTGCCCTTTTTATATCAAGCAGCTCAATTTATAAATTTAAGTGGCTTAGAAGGAAATGAGGCTCTTCAATTATATTTTGAGTTTGCCGCAAACAATAAAAAACTGAATCAATTGAATCAGTTTACTTGTAGAGCCTTAGATTCCAATGCATGGCAAGACGTAAAGATTATTTCTGATGGTACGAATGGGTTTCGTTGCCATGGAATTTTAAAATTGCAGATTCCTGTTTCTATCAGTCAGGAAAGTCCGTTCATGCAAGAAAATGGAAGTTGGCTTTCTATTGGAGTTCAAGAAGGTGCTGAACTTTTTGCAGACACTTTGTATTTGGAAACCAATGGAATAGAGTTAGAGCGCTGTGGAATTTCTTTTCTTTCATCAACACAAGTTCCAAGCTTAGCACCAAACCAATTAAAAATTCCTCAGTCTGCTTCCAAAGAAATAGCAAAAGTGGTTCAAGCCTTTCCTTCTTTTGGTGGAGCAAAAGCTGAAAATGAGAAAGCTTTTTACAAGAGGGTAAGCAATCGAATTAAAACAAAGAACAGGCTTTTAAGTATCACAGATTGCCATCGCATTGTGAAACAAGCTTTTCCAACGGTATTTTACCAAAGGGTTTATTACGACAAGAGCAATAAACAAAGCTGCATTTACCTTTTAAAACAAATTGACGAAAAGCAGACAGAACAGCCTTTTCAGCCCTTTTTTAGTCAATGCGAATTACTAGCCATTCAAGAAGAGTTACAACACAAGGCCGCTGATTTTTGTCGTTTTGTTGTTCAAAATTTTGAAGCAAGTTATGTGGCGGTTCAAGCAAAAATTAAACTACAAATAGGAACTTCTGAGGGCTTGTTGGATGAGATTTCAAATCAGATTAATCGCTATTTAGCCCCTTGGATAAAAGAATCGAAAAGTCCAATTAAGCTTCAAGAAGCGCTTACAAGCCTTCAGTTAATCAAGTTTATACATACGTTCAAAGGGGTAGAAGAAGTGGAAGAGTTAAGCTTTTTGCAGTTTCAAAAAGAAGCGCATGAAAGCAATGGCGACTTGCTACAAAATAAAAGTTTACAGTCGGTAAGTGTAAGTCAATCAGAGGTTTTATTGCCTTATGGACATCATTTTATAACTTTAGCAACTTGATGGAAAAACAATTGCACATAGAGGATCTTCCGCTTGAGCCTGCTTTGGATTTTAAGTTGCTAAAAGAAAAGGCACTTGGTATAATTCAGCATTTTAGCGGAGAAGAATGGAGCAATTACAATCCTGCTGACCCAGGGATTACCATTTTAGATCAATTGTGTTACGCCTTAACGGAATTGGCTTATTGCACCGATTTTCCTATCGAAGACATTTTAAGCGAAACCCATGATGAAATTGACTACCAGAATCAATTCTACAAATTGGATGAGGTATTTACCTCTGCAGCCATTACAAGCCAAGATTTTCGGAAGAGTTTGATCCATGCAATTGATGGAATTGATAATGCAGTGATTACTGCTTTGCCTAATAAAATTTCACCAATTCTGGGTATTTATGAAGTGCAATTACTGTTAAACGATAAGTTTATTAAAAATTCGCAATCTGTTCAAGAACAGGTCTTTCTGTACTTGAATGAAAAGCGAAATTTAGGTACGGTGTTTTTAAAGCCACAGCTTTTAGTTCCCAAAAGAGTTTATTTATTTGGAACGCTTTCCATCACCAAATTGAATGACTTTGGGAGTCAATTGAAAAGTATTGAAGAGCAAATCCGAAACTTTATTTTCCCTAAAGTGGAAGCTAAAGGTTATGCGCAATTAAAATCCGAAGGTTTTGAGGATGCCGAAATTTTTGAAGGTCCCAATTTGGAAAGTGCATGGATTACTAACAAGCAGTTGGGTGAAAAGAAAACAGAAATCTTAGCTGAGCAAATTCACAGCTGCTTCACAAATTCTGAAGTCGTTCAATATTTTGATCAGCCTGCTTTGGCAGAGAACTTATCTGCTGATTCGGCAAGTAATCCATTGAAAAAGAAAAAAATTGAAGCGGAGTCGCATGAAGTTATTCAGTTTGACATTGCGGATGATATTCAACAAAATCGATTGAGTATTCTTCTAAACGGACGTCAGTTAACCGCGATTGAAGCTAAGAAGTTAGCTCAAGAATTAAGCTCAAATACTACTTCTAAAATAGAAAGTAATGTAATTCAATCGGCTTTAAATAGTCGTCCGGACTTACCACAAGGTACAAGCCGGAACATTGAGGAGTATTACTCGATTCAAAATACCATGCCTGAGCTTTACAAAGTGGGGGAATATGCCATTCAAAAAGAAGAAGCACCTTATGAAACCGCTTTGTCTCGTCAGTTGGCTGCCTACTTAAGTCTGTTTGATCAACTTTTGGCTAATCAGTTTTCACAAGTGGCACATCTTGCTGACTTGTTTTCGTTTAAAAATCAATCAACTTCAAATTTTATTGACGAACAAAACCTTCAAGGTCAAAAAAGTTTTATCACTCCTTATTCAAATTTTACTTCTACCTACCATTTTCAGAGTTTGTACGATGTGCCCAATGTACAGCCTTTGTTGCATGGAGTAGATGAGTTTGGTGTTATTGAAGGAAGTAGCGCACAGTCTCAGGTAAATGCTTGGAAGAAGTTTAAAGAAAGTCCCTTCAATACATACATGCAAGGCTTGTCAAATGCTGTAGAAAGTCGCACGGAAGGCTTGAAACGCAGAAACCAAATGCTCAATCATTTGCTAGCAAGGCATGGGGAATCTCCTGATTTTATTGACCAATTAATTAAAAATGCTACCTTAAGTGGTGATGCTGCTCAAGATCAAATTGTTTTTAAAAGCATTTATCTCCAAAATTTTGCGCGAATCAACTATCACTTACCCCAAGCGCACAGTTACTTAAGTGCAGAAGAGGCAACAACTCCCAAATTGAAATTAAGCATTCAAGAATTGCAACAACTTGATGGAGAAAAAGAGTTAGACTTTGTACTTCGAATTGCTGAAATAGAGAAAGCCAAACGTTTAAAGAAAGCTGATTTTACCTCGTTTTCTGCATTTCAATTAAAGCTAAATCTACTGTTGGGTTTGGAAGAAGAGTATACTGCATTTATGCTGCAGTATTATTATAAATATCAAAAGCAATTGGATAAAGTAAAGGCATTGAAAGAGCCTCACATCCTTTATGCGGATTGGTTTAAGCAGCGAAAAGGAGCAATCGTCTTAGAAAGTAGTTTATTGGCAGCATTGGCCAATTATGAAGTGATTATCCGTGTTCAAGAAGATGAAGAAATGCGATATTGGAGAATTCATCAATACCTTTCTTATGAAGAGTTTATCAGTTTTGAACAAGGTTTAGAGGAGGCAGAAGCGCTACAAACGGCCTTGAATGAAGAGCAGATTGAAGTGAATGGAACAAGCTATGAATTGATTGAAATCATAGAAGAAGAAGTTGCTGATTTAGCCTTTCAACAGCTAGAAGAAACTGAAATAAATCTTTCCTATCGTGCCAATTGGGGAAAACATGCGGTCAATCAAGGAAGTCCATTGTTGGATGCCAGTTTGCTGATTCTTTTGCCAGCGTTTATTGAACGTTTTCAGGAAGAAGCCTTTTCAGATCGCTTGGCTTTATTAGTAGAAGATTCATTGCCCATTTACATGGAACATCAATTGTTGTTGCTTGATGATTCGGTTTTGATGCAGCTTATTCCCACCTATGTTCAATGGCACAATAGTTTGCTTCACCAAGCCGACGCAAGCCCAAAAGAACGAATGAATCAAGCGAAACTATGTCAGCAAACAACCGATGAGTTAGTTGGCATACTTTTAAAGCTGCTTCCCACTAAAATGAATGATGATGCATAGTTCTGCAGCACATATCGTTCACAAACTTTCGTGGAAAACATCCATTAACGATAAAGAACTTGCGCCAGACTTGCAAAACAAACTAAGCGGATGGACAAATTTTCAATTGAGTAGTGAACTCAAAGCGGTTTTTGAACGGTATAATCCCTTGGAACAAAATTGGATCATTCCAAAGCTAGAAGTGGATTTAGGAACAGTTGCTTATGAGAACATAGAAGAAGTACTTGCTCAAAAATTACCTCAATTGATTGAAGAACAATTAAAGCAAATGGCTTTTGAGCAACAGATTCAAAATCAACATAACGAGGACTATCTCAGTGAACCGGAGTCACAGCTAAAGGTGCTTCAAAGCCTACTTGAAGAAGGAATTCTTCCATGGTGGTACAAGGCTCGAAAGGAAATTTCATTGCAAGAGGTCTTTCTAGCTTGTTTAAAGCAATCATCGGATGCTTTACGAACGTTTTTATTGGACAAAGCAAAAAATGCCAAGATAAGGCAACGACTTGCATTTCAATTGAAGGATGAAAGCTTAAAGAAAATTGTGCAGTTGGTAGAGCCCACGAATAACGAAGAAATCCTTTCATTTCAAATGGATTTGATACAAGTCCAAAAGGAAAGTGCTGAAATTAAAGGGGAGGAGAAGGGTTTTAAAAAGGCGCTTTGGTATTGGGTGTTGACCTATCTGTTTGAAGAAAGGGGAAGCTTTTTTAACAAGTTAGAGTACATGGAGAGCTTATTGATTCAAATGGCGGCTCATTTTAATATGGATATCAAAAAGCTGTTAAGAGCGGTTCAGCAAACCTTATTTGTTTTGCAAAAAAGTACCACCATTCCAAAGGATTTTGTTTTAATGATTGAACAATTGGTGGAGCGCAATGAATATCGAATTGAAACCAAGGATACTTCAAATCAAGATATTATTTGGGAAAAATTTGAATTTGCTGTTCAGCATAATTCCATATCTGAATTTGCAAAAGAGTATAATCTCTCCACTTTTCTAGTAGAGCAAATTAGACGTAAACCAAAACCCTTGATTTTGCTTTTGAATAAAATTAAAGTAAAGCTTTTTTTGGAGGTGTTTAAGAATTTGGAAAATAGTGTTTTAAGTGTTATTTTAAAAGAGGTTTTACTTGTTCAAAACAATGGCCAATTTCAAGCTCACATTCAGTTTGTTGAAAAGCACCTATTTAACGAAGTTGGTGAAAAGGAAAAGAAGCAGTTTAAAATTCAACTCCTTCAATTTTTGCTACAAGGCAAGCAGAAACCAAGCGTAGCAAGCTTGTATAATCAGTTTTGTAAAACAAGCGGTCAAAAGCAAAAATTGTTGAAAGGCATAGAAGATTCAACACAAAGTGCAAAATCAGTTGGATTTCAGTCAGAAGTTAGGGATTGGTATTTGGCGCAATTGTATTCCGATGAAAAAGGATTTGAAGTTGCTTTTGAACAGCTATTGCAAAGTGTTTCCAAACATCAAGATAAAAAACTGAATATGATTCGATTGACTTTGCTGATCGAAAAAGAGCCACAAAAGAGCTTTCAGTTTTTAAAGAAATATCATGATGCAAGTGGAATTAAGGCTTTGATTGAGAAAGATTTGAGCGCAAAGGCTTTTGATTTAATCTTACAACAACATCCCCTTTTTAATCAATTAACCAATCGCTTGAATGAGCTATTGTCCTTTGAAAAAAGCAAAGAATTTCAATTCGAATGGGAGGTATTTCAAGAGCTTTTTCTTCGAAAGAGCATGTCTACTTTTTTGCAGAATCATGAAAAAGACATTTTAAACGCATTAGAAACAGCTTTTCAAACTTTGCTGAATCAGTATTCCAATTCTGCTAATAATGTCTTTAAAACTTGGTTAAATGAGCTTAAAGACCTAGAATTATGGAAGGAAGTCCAATTCAATATAAAAGCAAAAGTTCAAGAATTTGAGAATTGGAGCATGCAAGATAAACTCTCTTTTTACCAAAGCAGAAAGGAGTTTGAAGCTTATGAAACTTGCGTTAATGCCTTGCATTTACAAGGAAAGTTAAGCAAGGAAGCATTTGAAACGGCTATTCAATTCTATTTTGGAAAGACATATAATTCCCTAATAAAAGAGTTAGGCTTAAAGAATTTGACTTTTAGAAAAAGCCTTAACACAGCTCAGCAAAAGACATTTGAAAAGGCCTTACAGTCTATTCTGTTGGATTATAGCAGTCATCAAGGAAAACTAAAAGGGGTTGATTCAGATTTGCAAGAACTACTAGCATCTTATCAAGTACCATTGCTAAAAAAGAAGATTGAGAAAAGCCCTGAAAAGGAAGATAAGAAAACAACTCAATCCATTCAGCAACTGTTTAATCAATCTCCAAATTCGTCACTTTTCAATGACTTGTGGTGCATGTATGCACTTTTTAATCCTTTGCTTACAGAACAAAACTTGGCTGATTATGAGCTTGTCTTTAAGGAAGAAATCAGTCAAGCTCACTTAAAGTCTAAGGAAGAGGTAATTCGTGCTATTTTGAAGCGATTACATTATTTACTCAAGCTTGAGCAGTCTCATCAAATTGATTTATTGGTGAAAGATTGGAAGCAAAAAGCACCTCATTTGACAGCTTTTCTTGCTCACTTTTTGATATCCAAACAAAAGGGAGTTTTTGAATTGCTTTTTCAACAAGAACAAAATGCAGTTCTCCAAGATTTTAAAGTTCTTCATCAAACTCATCAATTCGAAGTTTTTTGTAGGCATTTGATTCAAAAAGGGGAGTTTCCAAGCTTTGCAGCCTCATTGAAAGTCCATTCCAAAAAGGGTTTAATCTTAACAATTTCTCAGAACTACCCTATACTATTTCTTCAAATTCTGAAAGAATGGGAATACCGTCAGATTTCAAATTTAAAACATTTGATTCCAATTTTAAGATTTGAGAAAATTATTCAACTCATTGCTTGTGATGATGTTAGTTCTGTTGTGCCAAGTTCGGCTTTACTTCAAATCAATCAGTCTTTTCGATTCGTTACATCAAGCAAGCTGAAAAGTACTCGCTTACAAGCAGCACTCTATTTTCTATTGCTAAAAGCTTGGCAGAGCAATCAATGGAAGTTGTTTAATCCCAATCATTTTTGGCAAGAATTGATTCACTTGCTATTGAAAGAAACTAGCTTAACTCAATTTGAAATAGTAGAAGAATTAGTAGCTCAAGGCTTAGGCTTACCAACTTGGTATCAAAAGGCCCTGAATGAAAAGGCCAATAAAAAAAACAAAAGCAATCAAAACAAAAAAGTGAATAACATGCCCACACCTTATTTTACTGAAAAAGACTTAAAAGAGAGTCCCTCTATTGCGATTAGAAATGCAGGTTTGGTGATTTTGTCAGCTTACATGCCTATGCTTTTTGAAAGAATGGACATCTTGGATGAAAATCGTCAGTTTAAGAAAGATTGCCAATCAAAAGCAGCAAATGTATTGCAATTTGTGGCCACGGGAATGCAACAAACTGAAGAGCTAAATATGCCTTTAAACAAAGTGTTGGTCGGTCTTCCAATCGATTCTCCAATAGATACTTCAGTGGATTTAACAAAAGATGAAATTGAACTTATTGAAGGGATGGTTAAAGCCGTAATCAATTATTGGTCAGCCATTGGAGAGTCTTCTGTTGAAGGTTTTCGAGGAAATTGGTTGGTACGAGACGGATTGCTTAGAGAGGAAGTTGAAAGTTGGGAACTAAACGTTGAAAAGCGCGCCTATGATATTCTTTTAAATCAATCCCCTTTTTCATTTTCAATTATTAAACATCCATGGATGGAGAAAGCCATACATGTGAATTGGCCATATTAAATCAATTACGATGGAAGAAAACAAACGAATCAACAGCAGCTAAAATGCATCTAAAATAAAAAAGAGAACCTAATATGTACATAAAACCTATTAACAAATGAATACCTACAACGACAATTTAAGAAGTCTTGTTTTTCGAGCCATGCAAGAGCGAGATCAAAACAAGAAAAAACTAAACGCTCAATTGAGTGCAGCTAAAATTTCGCTTTATTATGCTCAAGGAGAGCGAATTGGGGCGGAAGAAAAACTCACTTTAGCCAAAGAAGAACTCAAGCTAAAGCGTGACATCAAAAATCAAGCGGTAGAAAACACCAATTTGGGAAACAACATTCAGGCTTCTGCGGAACAGCAAAAAAAGTATTCGGCTCAAGCAACGACTAACATGACCACTTGTGCAACCAATGTTCAAATGGCTTCTAAATCCATTTTGAAATTAGCAGGAAGTGTTGGAAGTATTTATAGCATTATCAATGCAGCTGATTATGGGGCCGATTTATACAACACCACTGCTTCGGTAAAGCAATTGGTAGATAAAACGGCTTATGAAGCGGAAAGATGTTCAGAATTAGCGATGGATGCTGCGGCTCAAGTGGCAGAGATTCCGATTAATAAAATGGAATCCCAAGCGAAGCTCACGGATAATTCTTTAAAAGAAATGCTAAAAGTGGCTGATGCGGAGTACGATCAAATTGCAGCAGCAGTAACTGCAGATAACAATACCTTAGCAACTGATAGAAATCAAGAAAAAACAACACAAGGTAAGTTAGAAGACATTTACGTAGATCAATTAGCGGCTGTAGATGCTTATGCATTTATGAACCAAGAATTGAATTTGAATTTATCGGTAGAAGTTCCGAATCCAAACCTTTTACACGACCCTTTTAGTGGCTTAGCACTTCCATTATCAGAAGCATTTAGCCCGAATAGCTTTATGGTTAGTTTTAATTCCATTCTAAGCCCGTTTCAAGGTGATGAAAACCCTTCCAATTATCCAGTTTCTAAATACCATGTTCTCTTGGTAAAAAATAGCAAACGAAACACCTTCAGTATAGAAGATGCAGAAGCTGCCATTGCTGAAAAATCAACCAAAACTAAGGTTTACAGTTTGCCGGTTTCTATTCCCAATGATTACGATGCCAAAGAGGGGGAGTCGATTCCTTTAAGCGTTAGTGCTGACTGCAAAACCCTTTATGATACCGATAAGGAAAAAATAGCCTTTGGACAGAATTATGTGGTATTTGTGTTGGCAGAATATGACAATGCTTACAAAAGAGCCATTAATGATTTTGAAAATTTTCTTTCAGTTCCTTCCAATGAATTTTGCTTAACCACCCAATTGGCAAGCCCTAATGCTTCAAGTATAAAGGTGAATGACAATGTGTTGAGTTTTGCAACCACAAAGGATACCAATGGAACTAATGAAGTAGATTACAGATGTATGTTTTTGCCGGCTTCAACAGCAAATCTAGCATTGGCTAGTTTAACTGAAAAGGCTTTGAACATGAACACCTATTCGCTTGCTTACGAAAAGGATGTGGAACAATCTGAAAATCAAGTCAAGGAATTGGAAGATAAACTAAGCGCCGCAAAAGAAGCGCTAAATGCAGCTGTGAAACAAGCCGGGCAAGGTCTGAATCAGAAGCATACGGAACAGCGAATAAAGCGATTGCAGTTGAAAAAACGATTAAGTTCTAAAGACAAAAGCGATTTAAAGGAATTGCAAGCACATTTAAAAGATGTTGTGGCTTGGAACGATGAATTGGAAAATGCACAAAAGAACTACGATCGTTTGAATCAATTGAGCCAACAAGCGGAAGATAAGCTATCTGGCTTAACTCATGACCAATTGAGCTTTTACTTTGATTTGGCTTTGGCAGAACAAGTTTCAGAATCCAACTATTACATCGCGGAATTAAACTCAAAGAAAAGTGAGAACCAACAAGATTGGCAGTTAGATTTAAACGCCACAATTACAGACAATTTTGGCGTTCCGCTTATTCAAGGTGAAAAGTATTTGCCTGTGATTCTTACTGCAGCCAAAGCAGAAGTTGGCGGAGAAGCACAGTTTACCAATGCTTTAAGCAATTACGAGGAAACAGCCGTTTTTACTTATCATCCTAATGTGAATTAATAAAAAATTTAATTATGAATACGAGTATACAAAGTCCCGTGAGATACGGAATTACCGAATCTAAAAAAGCCCAACTAGATCAGTTTAGTGATGAAATTGTTGAGGCAGAATTTAAAGTTGAACAAAATCAGGCCGTTGTAAGCGCCTTGACAGAAAAGCTAGACAAGTTTCAAACTTATTTTAATCAGGCAGATCAGAGCAGAAGTATTGCTTTAAACAATCGCAATTCAGTAGATGCTATTGTGCAACATGCCAAGGATTTGCGAAATATATCGAGCACCACTCAAAGTGATACCCAAGAAGCCCAAAAGACCATAAAAGGTTTGGCTGAATCGGTTAGAAAGGTAGTAGATATGCTGATTTACACCGCGGAGAGTGTCAATAAATTGAGCAATTTGATTTTGAGAAAAAAAGCGAAAAACCCGCTTTTGTCTGACGAATTGATAGCCGTTGTTGGTACTGTTGGTGCCGAGACAAACAATGCCGTTGCTTTGTCATTAAATGCCTTACAATCTACTTTGGCAACACAATCTGCTATCATGGAGGCTCATGCAGCCGCCACTTTAGAGTCAAGCTTGTCTATGAACTTGTTTGAATTACTTAGTGGAACCGATTACCAAGGAAATGCAAGTTCGGCACAAGCGCATTGTTTAGCCGTTTTGATTGATGATGCATACGAGCGATCGGAGAAGATTTATGAGAAGTATAAAAATGCGGTGAGTTTAACTTCAGCTCAGTTGAGTGAGGCGAAATCGAAATTGGCGAGCAGCGAAGCAAAACTAGAATCCTTACAAGCCGCTTTTGGTGCAGCTAATGCCGCAGCAATTGCTGGTTAATTAAAGGGTAAAGCATGAATGCTCATTTACAAGCTCTTTTGGCTGAATTGGATTGGTTACAAGCCGTAATCGATCAAGTGATTCGTTCGTATTTAAAACACGAAGGACATGAGAATTCGTATCTCGATATTCCTTTGGTTGATTTGGAAAAGGTCGATTCTGCTTATGCCAAATTGGTAAATGAAAATCAATTTGGCATGCTTGAACGCTTGTGTTTGGCTTTGACTATTGCAGTTGAATTAAGGCCTGAAATGTTGGATATCTTCTATGGTAAAAACCAATTGATTGATAGACCGTTTACCGAGTTTGGAGGCAAAAGTCAAGAGCAAGAATTTGGCTTTATTCCTAGCGTCCAAACCTTTTATTTTCTGGCGTATTATACAGCAGAAGAGCATCGAGTTGAAGCCATGCAGTTGATGCAAGGGGAGTCGGTTTTAAATCAAAAACGAATCTTGGATTGGGGAGAAATGACAAGCAATTCGGCTTTCTATAATCGTCGACTGAAACTCGCTAGCGATTGGTTTCTTTATTTGCTGAATGGAACATTTAGTGCAGCTGAAAGCAGCCCTGATTTTCCAGCTGAGAAAGTGAGCAGCGAAATGTCATGGGAAGATGTGGTTCTTCCAGAACGAGTTCAAAGTCAATTGGAAAACCTGGACAGTTGGCTTAGAAATGGAAAAGTGATCATGGAAGATTGGGGCTTGCGAAAAATGCTAAAAGCTGGCTATCGCGCTTTATTTCATGGTCCACCGGGAACAGGAAAAACCTTAACAGCCACCTTATTGGGGAAAACGCATGGGAAAGAAGTATACAAAGTAGATCTCTCCATGATTGTTTCCAAGTACATTGGAGAAACCGAAAAGAATTTGGCCAAAGTTTTTGAAACAGCTCAAGATAAAGATTGGATTCTCTTTTTTGACGAAGCCGATGCTTTATTTGGGAAGCGAACAGCAGCTAATTCTTCCAACGATCGTTTTGCCAATCAGCAAACAGCCTATTTGTTGCAGAAAATTGAGAATTATCCTGGGGTGGTGATTTTGGCAAGTAACCTAAAGTCTAACCTTGATGAAGCTTTTAGTAGGCGATTTCAGTCCATCGTACATTTTCCCATGCCAGAAGCTGAAGAACGCTATCTCTTATGGCAGAAAGCCTTCTCCTTAGGTTGTCAATTGGAAGCAGAAGTGGATTTAAGAAAAATTGCAGAAGAGTATGAATTGGCTGGTGGTTCAATCATCAATGTGTTGCGACATGCTGCTTTAAAAGCCGTTGCTAGCACGAATCAAAAAGTGAGCTATAAAACATTGATCGAAGGAATTAGAGAAGAGTATAGAAAGTCGAATAAAACCTTAAGTACATATGGAGTTCAGTAAAAAATCAGAAAGACAATCGAAGCAATTAAAAACTTCAGGAAATAAAGGAAGTGGGTTTAGTTTGGAGGATAATAGAAAGGAAGTCGCACAACGAAAACCCAACAAAACAGGTCTGCCAGATAATTTAAAATCCGGTATAGAAAATATGTCTGGTCACAGCATGGATGATGTTAAGGTGCACTATAATTCATCAAAACCAGCACAATATCAGGCACATGCTTATGCGCAAGGTAGTCAGATTCATTTGGCATCCGGACAAGAAAGGCATTTGCCACATGAAGCATGGCATGTAGTACAACAAAAGCAAGGTAGAGTAAAACCAACCATGCAAATGAATGGAGGGGCAATTAATGATGACCCAAGCCTAGAGAAGGAAGCCGATGTGATGGGAGGGAAGGCGATGCAGTTGAAGCCGAGAGAGAATAGCTATTCTAATAATATACATCATTCATTGAGAGCAGAGTCTTTCTCATTGACAAAACAACTAAGAAAGTCTCCAACGAATCCAATTGCAAAAAATGGCTTTACACTTCAGTTTAAAACTAATAGTAACATATTCCAATTTCTAAGGTTTAAACATGTTACAGATTCAGGAAGAAGACATTATAATGATGGCTGGGGAGCATTATATCACATTCAGAATGATAATTCATTGAAAGCAAACGTAAATGATAATGAGCCTGGAAATTGGACACAAGACATCGGTAGATATTATCATGCAGGAGAGAATCGGAGAAGAAATTGTACAATAGGTTATAGAAATACTGCCAGAAGAGGTCCACGTGGAAGAAATGATATTGTTACCTCAATCTATCACTGTGGACCAAGTAGCCAATAATCCATCTTGTAAATAGAGATGTTAAACGAACCCACAAATAGTAAAAATTCTGAATTTGAGTCAGCAAAGTCTTCAAAACCGCTTCAATACAAGTCGACTTACTTAGCTGATCACCGCAGCATAAATGCGGTGCAACTTCAAGCCCATACTTCAAATCAAGCTCCTATACAACGAACCAAATGGAAGTGGAGTGCAAAGAATAAATCGTGGAGCGTTCATGAAGAAGGTAATCACAAAAGTACCACTATTGATCCTGAGGTAGTGGGTTATGTAGATGGAGAAATTTATGATAGTGAGAGTAAAAAATTCACCGGGGAAGTTGTCTCTGATGAGGCTAGTCCTTTACTAGCAAATGAAAGTCAAAAAAGAGAACTACTAGGAGAAGAAAAAGCTATAACAAAAGTTTCTAAAAAGTTCTACGCTCAAAAAATAAGCATCGCTATAGGGTTTGTGGCAGAATGTTCAAAATTTTTGAATCAGATTAAGGAGGTAAGTAGCCCTTTCAAATCAAAGACTGAAAGGTTAAAAGCATTAAATGACTTCATCTTTAAGGCAAACACAGGACAGTCTGCAGTTTTGGATGATGAAAATGCAAGAAGCAAAATGTGGGCAAAGGTGGCTCAGTCTTGTAAAGAAGCGGGAGAGATCATGAATGACCTCATCTTCACCTTGCAATCTGAACCCGGCTTTAACTCTCAAAATTTGCGCTTGGATCATCAGTTTGAGACTCCATTAGACGAAATGGGCATTGAAGTTAGAAGTGCTCAAAAAACCCCTTACACCATTCTTAGCGATGAGAAGCACGATCAAATAAAATCTCATCTTGACAATGTAGGTAAGGGAAAATCTACTCTTTCTACCGGGATAGCTATAGGTCATACAGCTGCAGGGCTATCTCATCACACTAAAGTGGCTGAAGGCTTTAAAGAAGCGGGGACTTATGTTGGAGCAGCTGGAGGAATACTTGAAACAGTAGATGGAATTATTAAAGTTAAAGAAGGAGTAGAGCGTGCAGATAGTGCTTTAGGAAAGGCATCTGATATAGCAGAAGGTACAGCTTCTGCTTTGAAAGGCGGTTCTTCTGCGGTTTACTTTGGGGGGCAAATTGCAGGTGAATCAGCAAAAACTTTAGCAGCTACACAATTGGGACACCTTATTCCAGGGGCTACTCTCGCCTTAGGTGGTGTTCAAATTGCTTCTGGAGTTAAAGGAACAATAGATGGGCAAAGTTCCCTGAATTCATTGAATAAAGAGGATGTTGTGAAAGATGAGCAGGCTAGAAACAGTATGACAGCTGCAATGACTGCAAAACGAAATGAAAGCATCGCCAAAATTGCAAAAGGTGCCTTAACAGTTGCAGCGGGTGGTGTATTGCTTGCTAGTCTTACCAATCCGGTAGGCTGGGCGCTTTTAGCAGCCACAGGTGTGATTGCATTTGGCATGTCACTTTCTAAAAAGTTCAGTCAAAGAACAAAAGGAAAAGAAATAGCAGAACTAAAGAACAAGGAGTATCAAATTGCCTACAGAAGCTGGGTAAATGATGGAAAAGTCGGGCCTGAGCCAAAACTAAATCAACGCTATGATAAAAGTAGAATAACTGCAACTTCTTGGAGAACTTATTCCGATATCTATAAAGAAGAAATGGTTGACCAGGCGAATATGGTAGCACAAACTATCTATGCCCACATAGATTCAACAAGGAGCAGAGTGAGATTTTCAGAGGAGCAAGCAATATATATACAAGTTGTTAAGAATTTAGGATTGAGAATTGATTTAGATAATAACAAACCAACAATTGCTGCCATCAGAAAAGAGTTGCTTAGTAAGTTGACTTAAAAAGTTTAGAGTTTTCTTGAAATATAATTAGGCTAATAATCAAAAGTTAGAAATTTAAAGTGTTGAAAAACAGTATTGTGAGTATTGTTTGTTAAGAAATGTTTAAACTTATTTCT
>CAXFAI010000008.1:0-79312 GCA_964001305.1 uncultured Flavobacteriales bacterium | reverse complement strand
TTTTAATACGTATGTAGAATCCTCAAAAATAGGAAAATAAAAAAAGGCCATTTAACTTTTTGGGAATAGCAAAAAGCACTACTTTTGCAGCCAAATTTGGACAAGATATTATTTATATAACGCGTACGAAATGTCAACAAATTCTGGAAAAATTACCCAAGTTATCGGTCCTGTAGTAGATGTAAGCTTTGATGCTGAAGGTTCAAAGTTACCTGCTATTTTGGATGCACTAGAAGTTACTAAGCCTAGTGGTGAAAAAGTTATTTTAGAAACACAAACTCACATTGGTGAAGATACCGTAAGAACCATCTCTATGGATTCTACAGAAGGTCTTCAAAGAGGTGCAGCTGTTACAGCAACTGGAGCTCCTATTCAAATGCCAATTGGAGATGAGATAAAAGGAAGACTATTCAACGTAGTTGGAGATGCTATCGATGGTATTGGCGAATTGTCAAAAGATAATGGATCGTCGATTCACCGTGAGCCACCAAAGTTCGAAGATTTGTCAACTGCAACTGAGGTACTTTTTACAGGAATTAAAGTTATTGACTTGATTGAGCCTTATGCTAAAGGTGGTAAAATTGGATTATTCGGTGGTGCCGGTGTTGGTAAAACCGTATTGATTCAGGAGTTGATTAACAACATTGCAAAAGGTCATGGTGGTCTTTCTGTATTTGCAGGTGTTGGTGAGCGTACCAGAGAAGGAAATGACTTGATGCGTGAGATGATTGAAGCAGGTATTGTAAAATACGGTGAGAAATTTATCGAGTCTATGGAAAAAGGCGGATGGGATTTATCTGCTATTGACAAAGAAGAATTAAAAGAATCTAAAGCATCGTTTGTTTTTGGACAAATGAATGAGCCTCCTGGAGCACGTGCTCGAGTTGCTCTTTCAGGATTAACATTGGCGGAGTACTTCCGTGACGGTGATAAAGACAGCGGAGATGGACAAGGAAAAGATATCCTTTTCTTTATCGATAACATTTTCCGATTTACACAAGCTGGTTCTGAAGTATCTGCACTACTTGGACGTATGCCATCTGCGGTAGGTTACCAACCTACTTTGGCCACTGAAATGGGTGCCATGCAGGAAAGAATTACATCTACAAAATCAGGATCTATTACTTCTGTTCAGGCGGTTTACGTACCTGCGGATGACTTAACTGACCCTGCTCCTGCAACAACATTTGCTCACTTGGATGCAACTACTGTACTTTCTAGAAAAATTGCTGAGTTAGGAATTTATCCTGCGGTTGATCCATTGGATTCAACTTCTAGAATTTTGACTCCAGAGATTGTAGGAAAAGAACATTACGATACAGCACAAAGAGTAAAAGAAATTTTACAACGATACAAAGAGCTTCAAGACATTATTGCCATCTTAGGTATGGATGAATTGTCTGAAGAAGATAAATTAGTCGTACACAGAGCACGTCGTGTACAGCGTTTCTTATCTCAACCTTTCCACGTAGCTGAGCAGTTTACTGGATTGAAGGGAGTATTGGTTGATATTCAAGATACCATAAAAGGCTTTAACATGATTATGGATGGTGAAGTAGATAAGTATCCAGAAGCAGCCTTTAACTTGAAAGGAACCATTGAAGAGGCGATTGAAGCTGGTGAAAAAATGTTGGCTGAGAATAAGTAATTGAATTGATATGTTAATTGAAATTGTAACCCCAGACCGAAACGTTTATAGCGGAGATGTTTCTTTAGCTACTTTCCCAGGTTCTGACGGAAGTTTTGGAATTAAAGAAAATCACGCCCCTATGGTAGCTACCTTGAAAGAAGGTAAAATAAAAGTTATTGAAGGAGGTAAAGAACAATTCTTTGATGTAAAAGGTGGGGTGGTTGAAGTCAACCACAATAAAATTATTGTTCTCGCTGAATAATTAGCATTTTAGAATCAAAACAAAAAAACCTGAAGCAAATTGCTTCAGGTTTTTTTGTTTTAAATATCTAATTCGTTTCAGCAAGCTTATATTTACTTGCGATGAAACAATTACTTAACTCTTTATGGGCTTTACGATTTATTAAAGGCATTAAGTATCCTCTGTTCATAGCAACAATTGTTATACTCATATTTTTACTGGGAGAAATAGATACAATTAAAACATCATCGTTAAATAGTTATTCATCCAGCATAGAAAGCAATCAATATCTAACTTGTTTTTTATTCCTTGCTTTTACTAGATACTATCTCAATAAAATCAACTTTGTTTATCTTATTGCTCAACATTCAAGCTTAAAGGAAATACAGATTAACTTGAGTATGAATTTGCTATTTCCTGCACTCTATTCCCTAATTTATCTTTTACTCTTCTTTTCAGTTTACACAATTTCTAATATTGAAATAGGCTTACATCAATTCCTCTATTTCAGTTTAAAGACATTTGTATTTGCCCTATTTGTAAATAGCTTTTTTGCCACTTGTTTAAGGATAAAAAATAGTTACAGCACTTTATTCATCCTTTATTTTATACCGATTATTCTGAGTCTAGTTAATCTTCCATTTGAAAAATTATGGAATTTCAACTTTATCAAATACATACCCTTTGATTCAAGCAACCTTTACAATTTAATATTATTGTGCTCTTTTAGTCTTATCTTCCTTGTAGTTAGCACTTATAAATCAAAAACGTATTTCTTTTCTCATGCCTAGTATTGAAATAAGCAAAGATTTTAGGCTTTTAATCAATGTTCCTAAGTTTCAAAGAGGTTTAACCCTATTAATTGGCAAGAATGGAAGTGGAAAAACAACCTTACTTAGAATTCTTTCTAAAAAGATCAAAATAGCAAATCAAGAGTTTTGTGAGTTGATAAGAGAAATTGAACACACTGGCTTCAATCCTTTTATAGAAGAAACAACAATTCCTTCTGGTGAAACGCTAAACAAGATTGTAAAATATTTCACATTCACCTCTTCCCTTGATAGAAGTTTATTTGAAAAAATGGCAAACAAACTCAATATAAATCACATTCTCAATCAGCCTTTCAAGAAGTGTTCAACTGGTGAAAAAAAGAAATTTTTGCTCCTTCTTAATCTTTGCCAAACAAAAGGTTCCATTTACTTTCTTGATGAACCTATTGAAAATATAGACAATGAATCAAAGTGTGCAATCATTGAACTATTAAACTCATTCGCAAGCGAAAAGCTTATATTCATTACTACACACCATCCAAATGAATTTAAAGGAGACTTAATTCATAAGCATCAAATTCATAGAGACTAGTTGGGAATCTATCGATTAATAGGTTTATTCTCTAGTATAAAAGTTTTCATTCTTTCAATAATCTCATTCACTAAGTAAGATTTACCATCGCCTAATTCAGAACTACCGTTCACTCATTCATTCTTTAAAAATGAAATTTCAAAGTTCAACTTTAGAAGTCATTATGAAGTATTAACAACTTAAAACAATTTCAGATGGAAACAAGCAATTATCAATTTCGCCAAATGGCGACTGCCTATTTAGTCTCTATTTTATTTTCACTTGGTCTTTATGCTTTGCCTGCTTCTGCAAGCACAATTAATGGACCTACTAATGTTTGTGAAGGAGACATTATTACCTATACCTACCCATATACGTTAGGACATACTTACAACTGGAGTGTCTCTGGTGGAACAGGTCAAGCAACGGTTAACACCAATACCAACCAAGCCACTTTTACCATTACTTGGGGTTTGGCAGGAAACCCTCCCTACACAGTTAGTATTCAAGAAGTAAATGGTAATACAGTAATAAATAACACCTCACTAAATGTAACTGTAAACACAAGCCCTAATCCTTTAATTAGTTCAAACTTCGATAGCGATTGTGTTGAAGATACAGTGAAAGGCGAAGGGCAAAGGTATGTACAACATAACCCAAGAGGTCCTTCTGAATGTGAAACAGTTTGTGAAGATAGTCCTGTGACTTATACTACAAATTACGTAGCAGGTAACTCCTATCAATGGACTGTAATAGGAAGCTATACTGGTATAAGTGGTGCAACCACAAATTCAGCAACTGTTACTTGGGGCAGTCCCGGTCAAGCTTTTGTAATTGTTACTGAAACAACTCCTGCAGGTTGTGTTCAAACTGATACTACTTGCATTGAAATTGTTGATAAACCGATAGCCCGTTTTAAAGTTGACAATGGAGGTAGTGCACTCTATAGTTCTAATGACCCTTTTACTGCTCCAACTCTTGAAATCTGTTTAAATAGCACAGCTTGTTTTGATGATTTATCCCTTGGCGCTGATTCATGGTTTTGGGATTTTGGAAATGGAAATACCTCAAACCAACAAAACCCTTGTGAAACATTTACAAATCCAGGAAACTACCTTGTTATGCAAGTGGTAGAAAATAACTGTCATTGCAAAGACACTTCTTACATGAGGGTTAAAGTAATGCATGAAGAAGGGCCCGAAATCGTTTGTCAAAATGTAATCTGTAATAACGGTACGTTTGTTTATGATGCCATTTTACCCCAGCCTTGTGTTGGTGGTCATTATGAATGGAACATTTCACCAAACGGAACCATTGTTAATGCAAACGGAACGATAAATAGCATGACAAGTACTCATGTTGATGGTATTGATGTTACCTCAATAGAAATCAGTTGGGGATCAGGTCCCATTGGCACAATTTCACTTTCAGTAAATGGCTGTGGAAATATTTGCGACCAAGTGGTAAGTGTTGACATACCGATTATTCCAAACACCATAGATATTGAAGGGGATGATGTAGTTTGTATTGGTGAGAATGGTCATTATTCGGTCCCTTGTTTTCCAGGCACCACATACAAGTGGTATGTAAATGGTGTCCTACAAACAGGCAATGATCATGATTTTTCATATCAATTCAACAGCTCAGGAACACATAACATTACTGTTGATTATCAAAACACCTTTCTAAGTTGCACTGGAATGTCAAATACTTTTCAAGTAGAAGTATTACCTCCTTTCGAAATAACAGGTCCAGATTTTATATGTGAAGGTGATGCAGCTAATATTCAAGGACCATCTGGTAGCACTTTAAGCTGGGAGGTTAAAAACCAAAGTGGCAGTATTGTAGCAACTGGAACACCCAACAGTAGTTTTAACACTCCAGTTTCATTAACCGCGGGTTCTTACACAGTAATTGCTTACGATGTTAGCTCTCCTAGAGACTATTGCAATGATAATGCAATTCATGGACTTACGATTATTGAAAAACCAGCTGAACCAACCGTAATTAACGGACCAACTGAAGTCTGTATTGGTGATTTAAGCATTTACACTGCAAGTCCTGCTTCTTCTAACTATTATTTAGAATGGGAAGTAAACAATAATGGGAGTGTTACTACCTCTAATGGCAACTCCGTTTCTGTTATCTGGAATGGACCCATTAAGGAAATTTCTCTTTATCACATATCAAAAAACAACAATTGTAAATCTGACCCATACAATGTTACCATATTAGACAAAACACCACCAGTGGTAAACATTACGGGAAATACCCCTGTATGTGCAAATACAAACTCTACTACCCCTGAACAATATACAACAGGGGCATTGCTAGACGACTACATTTGGAGTATTAATCCATCAACCGCTGGAAGTGTTGTAAACGGCCAAGGAAGCAATACCATTAATGTCATTTGGAATAACTACTCTGGGTTTGCTGATGTAATATTAACTCCCGTTTTCTGTAATGCCAATTTAACTAATGATACTTTTAAAGTGAATGTTACCAATCCAGTTATGACATTAACCGGACCTACCACATTATGTCAAAATCAAAATGGAAGTTGGAATGCTACATTCAACATTGGCTCACCTTCTAATTTTAATTGGGAAATAGAAAACACTTCGAACGCAAGTATTATTGCAAGTGGTTCGGGAAGTTCTTTTAATTACTCCTTCCCTAATCATAGTGGGTCTTTTGTTATTAGAATGACAGCCGATAATTGTAACCTCACTTTCACCGAAACAATGAATGTAACTGTCAACCCAGCACCAGTTGCTAACTTAACTTATACAGGAGACATAAACTGTATAGACAATAACGCTGTTACTCTTTTCTTAAGCGTTCAAGGAACTGGCCCATACACCTATACCTGGTATCACAATGGCAGTACATTTAGCCCAACTGGCACAACGAATCACTCTATGGGGAACAACCCGAGTGATGCAGGCTCTTATTACGTTGTTGTTCAAGATGGAAATGGATGCACAGCTACAACAAACACTATAAATGTGCGCAATTGTGGAACTCCTCCAACTTGTACCCCCAATGGTGGTAGTGCTAACTATAGCTATTCATTTGGAACTCAAACTCCCAATTGTAATGTAGTTTCATTTTTTGAAACAATTAGTCCTGCTCCAACTAGTATAAAATGGTATTTTGCTAATTTAGGTACTGCAACAGGCTCAAATCCAACTTTTAGCTTTCCAGCAAGTGGAGTTTACCCAGTTACTGTAGCAGGCACATATGGACCTGGTATTTGCGATAATGCCAAAACAATTGATGTTGTGGTTCCTGTAGTAAGTGACTTTGAAATAAACATTAGTTGCCCCGGAAATAACTTTGATGTAGACCTTATTAATACTTCTGACGTAGTACATGGTCCACTTTCAAGTTTTAATCACAACTGGAATATCTTCGATTTAACCCTTGGATCCAATTTAACTTCTTCAAGTAGTATGGATTTCTTAAATGTATCTGGACTAACTCCAGGACATAGTTATGAAATAACACTTAATGTTTCATTAACATATTCTTGGGGCGGCCAAACGATTCCCGCTAATTGTACACATAAAGAAGTATTTATTATGCCTGAAAAAGCAGATGCAGATTTCAGCTTTAACTATTCTCCAATTTGTGTTGGAAATCCAATAGATTTTGATGACCTATCTGTAGGAGATATTACTTCTTGGATGTGGGACTTTAATGATGGATCAACCATTTTAACCTCAGATCCTGATAAAACTTATACTTCAAGCGGTACATATCAAGTTGATTTAAGTATTGTAGATGAGTATGGTTGTTATGATACATATAGTCAGCAAGTAGAAATCAAGAATAACAATCTTTCGGGTATGATTACTGTCAGCCCATCTACAATGCCTATGTGTCCTGGCAACACAGCCACATTAACATTTAATAATACAACCTCTCCTTCATCATCTCCATATGACTATTTGTGGGTTGATGGAACAATTGGAAATGTTAAAACAACTACTCAAACCTCTTCCCATATCCTAGGAGTAACAGACACATACGGTTGTTTTAAAAGCTTTGGCCCAGAGATTGTTGAAGTAGTCGAAATCCCACTAGCTCTTATTATTGGAGAAGATGAATATTGTGTTGGAGACGATATCGGCTTGATTTGCAATTATGGAAGTAATTTCACCTACACATGGTATGAAAGCATAAATGGCTCTCCATATACTCCTTCAGGAGTAACAGGAACAGACTTTAGTTACTCAAACGCCCCTGTTGGCACCCATGAGTTTAAAGTTATTATTACCGAACCTGTTTCGAATTGTACAAAAGAATCATTACCATTCTCAGTTGTCGTTCATCCTAATCCAGGCCCTCCTTACATTAGTACAAACCCGAGCCCTGCTTGTCCGAATAATCCAGTTCAATTAACGGTAACAAATCCTGGCATATTCAGCTCAATTTCTTGGAGTACAGGAGATGTAAGCACCTCTACATTTGCAAATTCATCAGGGGTATATTACGCGGAAGGTACTGATATTAATGGTTGTAAAAGTTATAATAGTGTAAACGTATATGAACTTCCAGACTTTTGTGAGTTTATGTGTGGTTGTTATGAAGATTGTATAGAACCTGGAGGAACTTATAATTTCCCGGGCATTTCAGGTAATTATGCTGTTTGGAAATGGGAACGATTTGATGGTGTGACTTGGAATGTTGTGAGCTCAGGGTCAGGAACTGTTCCAGATTATGTTGCAAACACAGTTGGCACGCACACCATAAGACTTTACATAATGACCTACGATGGTTGTGAAGGTTATTCCTGCGAAACAGACCTTACATTAACTACTTGTAGTGAACCTTGTGAAGGAGACATAAAAATGGACAAAGTTCGTTGTAAAATTGCCTCAGATGGAACCGTCTATTATGATTTCAACTTGTCTTTAAATTTTGCAGGAATAGGAAAAGATTGCGATCGTTATACTTATTCCATAATTCCACCAATAGGTTCAATCATTAACTCGAACCCACAATATATATCGCCTGGTTATAATTTCATTAATGGACTTTGGAATACCAATTTAATGTATTTCCCAGGGGGAACAGTTTGTTTCGATGTTATAATTACCAATTTATGCGATTCTTCTACTTGCACCTTTACCGTTTGCTTTGATGTTGAAAGATGTGGTGATGAAAGTGCAGCAAGTCGTAGAAGAGAGAAAAGTAATTTTGATCAATTCATGAATGATGATGAAATTCAAATTTATCCAAACCCATCGAACGGGGTTCTATATATTGAAACACCAACTCATGGAGTTTATTTAGTGAGAGTTTTTGATATAACTGGAAAGGTTTCTTTGGAAGAAAGAATGAACTTTAAAAATGGGACTAAGCAAACCCTAGATTTGAGTTCTCTTAAACCAGGTACATACAGTATTCAATGTATTGGAAATGACAAATTAAAGACAGAAAAATTGATCATTAATCGCTAAAATTTTAGAATCAATTAGAAAAGAGCCATTTAGTAAATGGCTCTTTTTTTTAATCTTGCTTATATTTGATTCGAGCCATCACTCGAATTGAAAGGAAAGACAATTCAATTAATACCTACAAATTACTCTTAGTCACCTTTAATTAATCATGCTATAATGGTATGATGAAAAACAAATTCAACTATGAATATTGCTATTATTGAAGGGAATAAAAAAAGTGTTCAACAACTAACCCAATGGGTTAAATTTCAAAATAACAACCACATTATAGGAGGGGCTATTTGTTCAAAATCTGCAATAGATTTAATTCATAAATATAACCCTGATTTAATTTTATTAAACACTCAACTTAAAGATTCAAGTGGTTTTGATGTCTTAGAAAAATTGGCTAACAGGTCTTCACGTGTAATTTTAATTGGCTCAAAAGAAAGTGAAGTATTAGAAGCTAAAAAGTATAATGTATTTGATTTTCTTGCTGAACCAATCAATAGTTTTTCACTTAATCACGCAATAAATCGTTTTACGCAGAACTACAGTAAAGAAGATTCAACTCAATCTCATGAAGTTTTAAAACCTAAAATGAAAAAAAATGCAAAAATCGGAATCCCTAACAGCACTGGCACTCAGTACATTCCATTAGACAACATTATCTATTTAAAAGCAGAAAGCAATTACAGTAACATTTACTTAGAAGAAGGCAAACGATTGTTAGTTTCAAAAATTTTAAAACTTTTTGAATCGAAACTGCAGAAATCCACTTTTGTTAGAGTTCATAGAAGTTACATTGTTAATTTAGAAAAAGTAATAGAACTATGTAATGGTGATGGTGGTTATTTGATTTTAAAAAATAAAGCTAAAATTCCTGTAAGCAGAACTAAGAAGAAGTTTGTAATGAATCAACTGAACAGGCATTTCAATTCCTTGTAAATTTTTAAACTTCTTTTGCCCGCAGAAATGTAAAAACTTGCTTCACCCATTTCAAATAAATTGAAAGGAGACTTAATTCATAAGCATCAAATTCATTGAATTAAAATCTAAAAGTTTAATTTTTTAACTTTTCGTTCTCTTGATGCCTTTTATGATCTCTCGTGGTTTTCTTTTCCAAGTTTCGTTTTAAAGCTTCCTCTAGGTTTACACCTGTTTGATTGGCTAAGCAAATGGTAACAAATAGCACATCCGCCAATTCATCACCCAAATCTTTCTCCTTATCGCTCTCCTTTTCAGATTGCTCTCCGTATCTTCTAGCAATAATTCGAGCAACTTCTCCCACTTCTTCAGTCAATTGAGCCATATTGGTTAGCTCATTAAAATAACGCACGCCATATTCGTTTATCCATTGGTCAACCTTTCTTTGTGCTTCAGAAATTTTCATTACTCTTTGTTTTTTGAATCCAATAAAATAGTGACAGGACCATCATTAACTAATTCCACTTGCATGTCTGCTCCAAATACTCCCTTTTGGACTTCTTTATTCATATTTGTTTTCAAACTACCATTGAACAAGTCATACATCTTTTTTGCAAATTCCGCTTTAGCTGACTTAATAAAAGATGGGCGATTGCCTTTTTTAGTACTCGCAAATAAAGTAAACTGACTAATTGAAAGTATCTCTCCTTCAACCTCTTGAATACTAAGATTCATTTTTCCATTTTCATCGCTGAACAAACGCATATTTGTTATCTTTTTGGTTAGCCAATCTATATCTTCTTCTGAATCTTGATTTTCAACACCAACAAATAATAAATAGCCTTTACTTATTTCTCCTATTGTATTCCCTTTTACAATTACTCTGGCTTCTTTTACCCTTTGTAGTACAACTCTCATTTTAATACCCTTTTGTTCGATAAGACTCGGTTGAATCATCTTCATACATAGAAACATAATTCAGGTATCTACTTTCAGCGATTTCACCTGTTTCAACTGCACTTTTTATAGCACATTTCGGTTCGCTGATGTGAACACAATTATCAAACTTACATTCATTCATTCGCAATCGCATTTCAGGAAAATAATGTGCCAAATGTTCTTTTTCTAAATCAACATTTCCAAATCCCTTTATGCCAGGGGTATCAATAATTTTAGCTCCAAAATCAAGCTCAAACAATTCAGCAAAAGTAGTGGTGTGTTTTCCACTCTGGTGACTTTCTGATATTTGATTCACCCTCAAATCTAAGCTAGGATCTAAAGCATTTACCAAACTACTTTTTCCAACACCGGAATGTCCCGAAAAAATAGAGACTTTATTCTTCATTAAATCTTGTACTTGATCTAACCCTTTTTGTTCTTGAACGGAAATTTCAAATTGTTGGTAGCCTGCCAAATCGTAAACATTTTTCCAATTTTGCAATTCACTCTTTTCCTCATCAGTTACAATTAAATCCATCTTATTATAGAGTAAAACAACTGGTATTCTATAAGCTTCGGCACCGACGAGAAAACGATCTACAAAACCCATAAATGTTTTGGGAGAGTTTAAGGTAATTACCAAAAACAATTGATCAACATTAGCAGCAATAATCTGAACCTGTTTTGAAAGATTAATCGACTTGCGAATGATGTAATTCTTACGCTCTTGAATTTTATAAATCACCGCATCTTCTCCTTCTAATTCAAAAAAGACATAATCTCCAACGGCAACTGGGTTTGTACTTTTTAATCCTTTGATACGAAATTTTCCCTTTAGTCGAGCTTGAATTCTATTTCCTTCCTCGGTTTGAACCTCATACCAACTTCCAGTTGATTTTACTACAATTCCTTTCAAATTTCTACTGATTTAACGCATCTAAAATTAGTAAATTCGTGCTGCACCAAAAGAAGCGAAAAGATGTCGATACTAGTTGAAAAGGTGAGCAAAAATTACGGTGAACAAAAAGCCTTAGATGAAGTAAGTTTTAGCATTAAACCAGGGGAGATTGTTGGTTTTTTAGGTCCTAATGGAGCAGGAAAATCCACCATGATGAAAATAATTACCGGTTTTATTCCTGCGACTGAAGGGAATGTTGAAGTAACTGGCCTGAACATTCTAGACAACAAATTATCAATTAAATCTAAAATTGGATACTTAGCAGAACAAAACCCTTTGTACTATGATATGTACGTGAAGGAGTTTTTACATTTTATAGCTGGTGTATACAAATTAGACCATATAAAGTCTCGTGTTGAGGAAATTATTCAAACAGTAGGTCTAAAAGTTGAGCAGAATAAAAAAATAGGAGAGCTTTCTAAAGGTTACAAACAAAGAGTTGGGTTAGCTCAGGCATTGCTTCATGATCCTGAAGTTTTGATTTTAGACGAACCCACAACCGGATTAGACCCCAACCAACTGGAAGAAATTAGAGCGCTAATAAAACAGATTGGAGCAAAAAAAACGGTGATGCTTTCTACCCATATAATGCAAGAGGTAGAAGCCATTTGTAGTCGTGTAATTATCATCAACAAAGGGAAAATAGTAGCCGATGAATCAGTAGATAAAATGTCAAATCTTTTGGTTACTAAACCCAAATTAACAGTAGAATTCGATGGTCACATTGAAGTAAAGCAACTCAAAAATCTACAAGGTGTTGAATCTATAGACATTCTTGCAGAAAATAAGTTTTTAATCCAATGTGAAAGCAATACTGATGTTAGAAATGATCTTTTTAAGCTAGCAGTAGCTTCTGATGCAAGTATCATCATGCTTCAAAAAGAAGAAAGTAAACTTGAAGACATCTTTAAACAATTAACCAATATACCTGCCTAAAAAAGCATTTTTTAATATACGCGCAATTCGTACTTTAGCGCACTTAATTTACATTACATCCTTATGTCGTATTTATTTACCTCAGAGTCAGTATCAGAAGGGCATCCAGACAAAGTTGCCGATCAAATTTCTGACGCATTAATTGATAACTTTTTAGCTTTTGACAAAGACTCAAAAGTGGCTTGTGAAACTTTAGTTACAACTGGTCAAGTTGTTTTAGCTGGAGAGGTTAAATCATCTGCCTACCTTGATGTTCAAGTAATTGCAAGGGAAGTCATTAATAAAATAGGCTACAATAAAGGTGAATATATGTTTGACGGGAATAGTTGTGGTGTATTTTCAGCAATTCACGAACAATCTCCTGATATTAATCAAGGTGTTGAAAGAGCAAATAAAGAAGATCAAGGCGCAGGAGATCAAGGAATGATGTTTGGTTATGCAACTAACGAAACTGAGAGCTTTATGCCTCTTCCTCTTGAGATTTCTCATATGCTTTTAAAAGAATTGGCTGCATTACGCAGAGAAAATAATGAAATCACTTATTTGAGACCTGATTCTAAATCTCAAGTTACTATTGAGTATGATGACAACAACAAGCCTATTCGAATTGATGCGATAGTTGTTTCCACTCAACATGATGATTTCGACAGTGAAGAAAACATGTTAAATAAAATCAAGGAAGATGTTATAAACATTCTTATTCCTAGAGTTAAGGCTAAATTGCCAGCTGAAACCCAAGCTCTTTTTAATGATCAAATTAAATACCATATTAATCCAACTGGAGTATTTGTTATTGGTGGACCTCATGGAGATACAGGTTTAACAGGCAGAAAAATTATTGTTGACACCTATGGTGGTAAAGGAGCGCACGGTGGAGGTGCTTTTTCAGGAAAGGATCCTAGTAAAGTTGATCGTTCAGCGGCTTATGCTACCAGACATATTGCGAAAAACTTAGTTGCAGCAGGAATTGCAGACGAGGCATTAGTACAAGTTGCTTATGCTATTGGAGTAGCGGAACCAATGGGGCTTTATGTAAACACATATGGCACATCAAAAGTAGATGCTACTGATGGTGAAATTGCAAGCAAGCTTATGGACATCTTCGATATGCGTCCTTATGCTATTGAAACTAGATTTCAATTAAGATCACCTATTTATTCTGAAACTGCTGCTTATGGCCATATGGGCAGAAATTGTGAAACCGTAGAAAAAACTTTTGTATCAGCAAGCGGTGAAAAAGTAACTGTAAATGTGAAGTTATTTCCTTGGGAGGAACTCAATTATGTAGATAAAATAAAAGCAGCATTTGCTTAATAAAAAAGGCGCCGAAATCGGCGCCTTTTTTATTTCTTACGAAAGAAAATTTGAATTGGGACTCCGGTATACTCGAAATGTTCTCTCAATCTATTTTCGATAAACCTTTTGTATGGCTCCTTTACATATTGAGGGTGATTACAATAAAAAACAAATGTTGGCTTATAAGTAGGCAACATACTTACAAATTTGATTTTAATAAACTTTCCTTTTATAGAAGGTGGAGGATTCTTTTCAATTATTGGCAACATGATTTTGTTAAGTTGAGAAGTAGAAACTTTACTTCTTCTATTCTCATATACTTGAACAGCTGCTTTTAATACTTCATGAATACGCTGTTTTTCAACCACCGAAGTAAAAATAATTGGCACATCAGTAAAAGGGGCTATTTTTTCAAGAATCTGTCCTTTGATTTGTTTCATGGTATTGGAATCTTTATCTTCAAACAAGTCCCATTTATTAACCATGATAACAATACCCTTCTTGTTTTTAATGGCTAGTTGATAAATATTCATATCCTGTGCCATCATTCCTTCTTTTGCCTCAATAAGCAAAACACAAACATCAGCGTTCTCAATTGCTCGAATGGTTCTCATGACCGAGTAAAACTCTACATCTTCATCTACTTTACTTTTCTTTCGTAAACCTGCCGTATCGGTAAGAATGAAATCAAAACCATATGCTTTATAGTGCGTTCCTACCGCATCTCTAGTTGTTCCGGCAATTGGTGTTACTATATTTCGATCAATACCCATTAAGGTATTTAAAAATGAAGATTTGCCAACATTTGGTCGACCTACAATAGCAATTCTAGGAATATCTGACTCTTCCTCTTCTTTGTTTTCTAGTAACTCTTTAACTACTTCATCTAGTAGTTCACCTGTTCCACTGCCATTAATACTTGAAATTGGGAATACATAATCACTAATTCCAAAACTATAAAACTCCGCTGCTTCCGCAATACGTGAATGATTATCTGCCTTATTGGCAACCAAAAAGATTTTCTTATTCGTTTTACGAAGAATATTTACAACTGCTTGATCCAAATCGGTTATTCCAACAGTAACATCAACAACAAAAACAATCACTGAGGCTTCTTCTAAAGCTATTTCAACTTGTTTCCTTATTTCTCCCTCAAATTCATCATCAGAGCCTCTTACATAACCCCCAGTGTCTATTACTGTAAATTCTTTTCCTGCCCAAAAAGCTTGTCCGTATTGCCTGTCACGCGTTACTCCACTAGCTTCATCTACAATGGCTTTTCTACTTTCTGTAAGTCGATTAAAAAGTGTTGACTTTCCTACATTAGGTCTTCCTACTATTGCTACAATATTGCTCATACTACAAATATCCGAAACGCTTTAATTGTTGCTCATTATTTCGCCAGTCCTTATTTACTTTTACGAATAAATCCAGGTGAATTTGCTTACTAAAAAACTGTTCTAAATCTCGCCTTGATTCTATACCCACTTGCTTTAATCGCTTACCTTCTTTTCCGATAATAATCCCTTTTTGACTTTCTCTTGCAACAAAAATGTTTGCTCTAATTCTTATAATTTTTTCTTGTTCTTTAAACTCTTCCACCAAAACTTCAACGGAATAAGGAACTTCTTGGGCATAATTCAATAAAATCTTTTCCCTTATTTTTTCTTCTACAAAGAAACGTTCCGGTTTATCTGTCAAACTATCTTTGGGGTAATAAGGCGGAGATTCAGGTAGCAGCTCTACAATTCTAGTTTTTACAAATTCAATATTAAAATGATGCAAAGCAGAAATTGGTATTAATTCCACTTTTTCAATTTGTTTTGCCCAATGCTGTACATCTGACTCTAGACCTTTCTGATCACTTTCATCAATTTTATTCAATAGTAAAAGAACGGGAATACTTAGGCCCTTAATCGTATCAAGTAAGCTTTTGTCTTTAAAGTTCCTTTGCCCTGATTCTACCATTAATAAAACCAGATCTGCATCTTCAAGGGCTGTTTTTACAAACTTCATCATCCCTTCCTGCATTTTATATGCCGGATCTATTATACCTGGTGTATCTGAATAAATGATTTGGTATTCATCTTCATTTACAATTCCAAGTATACGGTGACGCGTTGTTTGTGCCTTGGACGTGATTATAGAAAGCTTTTCACCTACTAATAAATTCATCAGTGTAGACTTTCCTACATTAGGTTGGCCGATTATGTTTACAAACCCTGCTTTGTGAGCTCCCATTCTTAAATAAATTGAGAAATAAAAAAAGCCTCGAAAATCGAGGCTTTTAGGTAGCGGGGACCAGACTCGAACTGATGACCTTCGGGTTATGAGCCCGACGAGCTACCAACTGCTCCACCCCGCACTATATGTTATGAACGTTTAATCTTTTTGAGGAGTGCAAAGATAGTATTAATAATCGTTTTGGCAAAATAAATTTTATCTGCCCTATTTTGTTAATTATCTAAATTTCAATAAAGGCTGAAAGTCGTAATTATACTTACTTTAGCAACTAAATGGAGGTATTATATAACATTGGGAAATACTTTATTCTAATGGGAAGAGTCTTTAAAAGACCTTCAAAACCTTCATTATATTGGAAACAAATCATCTATGAAATGGATTCTTTGGGCTTAGGGTCTTTAGGAATAATTACAATCATATCTGTATTCATGGGAGCTGTTATTACACTTCAAACTGCGTCCAATATTGATAGTGCATTAATTCCTGCCTATACGGTTGGATTTACGGCTAGACAATCTGTTATCTTGGAATTTTCACCAACTATTATTGCGCTTATCTTAGCAGGAAAGGTGGGTTCAAATATTGCTTCTGAAATTGGTACGATGAGAGTAAGTGAACAAATCGATGCCCTAGAAATAATGGGCATTAATTCGGCTTCATATATCATTGTTCCTAAGATAATAGCTTCTGTATTTATAAATCCCTTTCTCGTTTTATGGAGCATGTTTGTAGGTGTTTTTGGTGGCTACCTAATCGCATTCTTTACAAGTGCTGTTTCAACTACCGATTACATTTTCGGTATTCAATATGATTTTAATTCATTTGGAATTACATATGCATTAGTTAAAACTGTGTTTTTTGCCTTTATCATTACCTCTATTCCATCCTATTACGGATATTATGTAAAAGGTGGTGCATTGGAAGTAGGAGCAGCAAGCACAAAGGGTGTGGTTTCAAGCAGTATTGTGATTTTAATCACCAATTATGTTTTAACTCAAGTACTTCTTATATAATGATTGAGTTAAAACACATTTCTAAGAGCTTTGATGGAAAGCAAATTTTAAATGACATCAATATTGTTTTTGAAAAAGGAAAAACAAACTTAATCATTGGTGCCAGTGGCTCCGGAAAATCTGTTCTTACTAAATGCATGGTCGGTTTAATTGAACCAGACCAAGGTGAAGTACTTTACAATGGTTCAAACTTTACAGCCATGGATGTAGATGAACGTAAAGAAATAAGAAAAGAAATTGGCATGCTCTTTCAAGGAGGTGCTTTGTTTGACTCTCAAACAGTAGAAGAAAATGTAAAATTTCCTCTTCGAATGCATTCTAAGATGAATGAGGCGGAAATGCAAGACCGTGTTAACTTTTGCTTAAAACGCGTAAACTTAGAAGGAGCTAATAAAAAGTTCCCTGCGGAAATAAGTGGCGGAATGCAGAAAAGGGTCGGTATAGCGCGTGCTATTGCGCTAAAGCCTAAATACCTTTTTTGTGATGAACCTAATTCAGGCTTAGATCCAAAAACCTCAATACTAATTGATGACCTAATACAAGAAATTACAGAAGAATATCAAATAACAACTATAGTAGTTACTCATGACATGAATTCTGTATTACAAATAGGTGAAAAAATAATGTTTGTTCATAAAGGTATTAAGCACTGGGAAGGTGATAAAAACGCTATTCTCTCAACGAATAATAAAGAACTTTCCGAGCTTGTTTTTGCTTCTAAACTAATGCAAAAACTAAAAAAATAAAAGCATAAAAAAAGGCCCTTTTAAAAAGGGCCTTTCTCTTATTATCTATAGAGTTAATTACTTAACTACTACTTTCTTCACTTTTCTTTCATTATCATTTTCAAGAGTTACAAAATAAACTCCCTTCTCATAATTAGAAAGATCCATTTGAATTGTTTTTTGATTGTTTACACTAACTTGATCAGTTAAAACAACTTGCCCAAGCATGTTTCTAACATTTAACGTGTAATCCGCTTCAATTTTAGAATCAATATTTACAGTAAACTGACCATTATTTGGATTTGGAGTTACCTCAAAGCTTGCAAGCTTTCTCGCTAATTCCTCTTCTCCAACAGTCAAATTAAAGTTAGCTCTAACACCAGCAGTTGGAGTTACCCAACCCCAAGTTGGAGCAGCATCATTTACGTAAACAAAATTAGTTACATCAGGAGAAATGTTAGCCATTGACAAGTCTTCGCCTGCTACGAACTCAAGGCCATTTGTCGCACCGCTAATTTGCTCCCATCCCATTACATATTGTCCTGCAGGTAAGAAAACTGGTTGAGTTCCTAACGAAAAGTCAAAATTAACCCATGTATCAAACATACTCGTATCAATTACAGTAGGCACAAAGCTTTCTGCTACTACTGCTCCAAATCGACTTTGGAATACTGTTGTATCCTTAAATGCCCAAACTTTAGGGACAATTTGAACACCATCATTAGTTGCATTATTTGCGACATAAATATCAAGTGAATTAATTGTTGCACCTGCATTACCAACATTGAAAAGTACTCCCCATCGGTCGCCGTCATTACCACCACCAACATAATCTCCAGGTCCAACTGTACCAGTGAAATTATTTCTATCTCTAGCTAATACACTATCAGAAACCTCAAAGCTATATGAAGCAATGGCTGAAGCAGGATCTTGGTTGTTAGAATCTGAATCAACTACTAACAAAGAAGTAAAGTATCCAGGAACAGTATTTACATAGCTCGATATTTCAACTGTATCTCTTTGCTGACTAGCAACAGAAGCACCAATTAAAGTAGAATCTTCCCACATTAAACCAAAACCAGGAGCGCCAGCTAGGGTGCTATCTTGGATTGCATAGGCTCTAGCTTGTACATTGGTTTGTGTATTACCACCTGCATTGTAAGAAGCATACTCAAACGACATTGGAGCAAGAATCTTTTGTGGAACCATGGTTGGGATTGGATTAAAATCAAAAGTATCTGAGAAGTTTATCTCATAATCTTCTAATTGCATATTGTTTGCATTTCCTTCTAATAAAAGTACATCATCTACCATCCATAAATAGTGCGAAGAGCTACCTACTCTAAATCTAATGTAAGCAGTTGTTTGAAAAGCTAAATCTGCAGACACGTTGACAGAAACCACTTGACCATTAGTAGAATAATTGTTCACACCTAAGCCAGCTTTAGCATCGTAAGGAGCTGACCAGTTAATACCATCGGTACTTACTTCTACCACATATTCCACAGTATTTGCATTACAACAGTATCTTAATAAGTGTTGCCATTGTAAAACAACTGAAGCTCTAGGTTGCGCAATTGTTATGGCCGGAGAAGTAAAACTTACATCCATATCAACAAACCCACCTACAGGAGCTGGAGTATTGTACAAATCTGAAGGCAAACTCATGTAACCATTAGCTCCAGAAGTAGAGGCTAATGCAGGAGCATTGGTTGAATACTGTCCACCTGGTGCAGTATTTGACCAAATCCAATCATTACTGTTACCAGCGTTATTTTGAACAGTCCAACCTACAGGTAATTGACTACCTCCAGGTCCACCAGTACCAAAGTCTTCGTAGAAGAGCGTATCTCCTGGTGCTTTAGAGTTTATTGATGTACTTTTAAGTGGCACACCTTCTTTTTGTATTCTTTTAGCTTTGTAGATCGATAAATCCTCCCCAACATTTTGAGCAAACATTAACGAACTAGACAGAACTAATGCAGAAAATAAAGCGTAATTCTTTTTCATCATATTAGTTTTAGTTAAACAATTTTTAATTCAATTGCTAAAGATAACCATTTATTCACATTAAATAAATGATTAACATAAAAAATATCTAGATAAACGGTTTATCCGAGGTCTGAGCTTTCATATTCACTGATAGGCGGACAGCTACAAATTAAGTTCCTATCTCCATAAGCATCGTCTACCCTTCTAACAGAAGGCCAAAATTTATTAGATTTTAGACTTTCAACTGGATAAGCGGCTTTTGTCCTTGAATAAGCAAAACTCCAATCATCTGCAACGCATAAGTTTTCAGTGTGAGGCGCATTTTTTAGCACATTGTTTTCAATGTCAACTTCTTTATTCTCTATTTGCATTACCTCTTTTCTGATGTGTTGCATAGCTTCCACAAATCGGTCTAATTCTTTTAAGCTTTCACTTTCTGTTGGCTCAATCATTAAAGTTCCATTTACAGGAAATGAAACAGTAGGAGCATGAAATCCATAATCAATAAGTCGTTTAGCAATATCAACAACTTCAACTCCAAATTTCTTAAAGTCTCTACAATCTAAAATCATCTCGTGTGCCACAGTATTGTTTTTTCCTTTGTACAATACTGTATAGTCTTTTTCTAACTGACACTTTAGATAGTTTGCACTTAAAATAGCTGCTTTAGTTGAGTTGGTTAAACCATTCTCACCCAGCATTTTAATGTATCCATAAGAAATTAACAAGACTAATGCTGATCCATATGGAGCTGCAGAAATAGCTTGTATCGCTTTTTCTCCTCCTGTTGGAACAATAGGATTTCCAGGAAGAAATGGTGCTAAATGTTCAGCAACCCCAATAGGACCCATTCCCGGGCCACCACCTCCATGAGGTATAGCAAATGTTTTATGCAAATTTAAATGGCAAACATCCGCGCCTATTCTAGCAGGATTAGTTAATCCTACTTGGGCATTCATATTTGCGCCATCCATGTATACCTGACCTCCATGTTGATGAATAATAGCTGTAATTTCTTTGACATTTTCCTCATATACGCCATGTGTTGAAGGATAGGTTATCATTAATGAAGAAAGATTCTCCGAATGTTTTTCGGCCTTTGCTTTTAAGTCTTCTACATCAATATTGCCCTGATCATCGCATTTTACAACAACCACTTGCATACCAGCCATAACCGCACTTGCTGGATTTGTTCCATGCGCAGAAGAAGGTATTAAAGCTATATTTCGATTAAAATCTCCTCTACTTTGATGGTATGCTCGAATAACCATTAAGCCAGCATACTCCCCTTGAGCACCAGAGTTTGGCTGAAGCGAAGTAGCATAAAAGCCTGTAATTTCCGAAAGGTCTCTTTCCAGTTCTTGTAATAACTGTAGATATCCTATAGTTTGATCCTGAGGCGCAAAAGGGTGAATATTTGCAAACTCGGGCCATGTTAACGCCATTAATTCCGAAGCAGCATTTAACTTCATCGTACATGAGCCAAGTGGAATCATGCCATGAGTTAGAGAAAAGTCTTTATTCTCAAGTCTTTTTATGTACCTCATCAAGTCAGTTTCTGAATGATATGTATTAAAAACTGGATGATCTAAGTAAGAGGAACTTCTGTTCAATTCACTTGCTAAAGGACTTGAAGTTTGAACTTTTGTTACCGGTTCAAATTCTGCTGATTTAAATTTAGCGCATGCCTCAACTAGCGTATTTAGTTCATGCAACTCTACAGATTCATTCATGCTGATACCAACATGGCTATCATCAATTTTTCTAACATTTATTTTATATGCCAATAAATGCGACATGAACTGCTCTGCCTGATGTGTTCCAACATTTACCTTGATGGTATCAAAGTAGTTTTTAGACACCACTTCATAACCTTGCAAAGCAAGCTGATTTGCTAAGTGAGTTGTATAGTAATGCGTGCCTTTTGCAATTTTAGAAATACCATTTTTTCCGTGATACACGCAATACATTCCGGCCATTACAGCCAATAAAACTTGAGCAGTACAAATGTTTGAAGTAGCTCTATCTCGTTTAATATGTTGTTCTCTGGTTTGTAGTGCCATTCTGAGCGCAGAATGACCGTCTTTATCAACCGACAAACCAATAATTCTACCTGGTATATTTCTTTTGAAAGCTTCTTTGGTAGCAAAAAATGCAGCATGCGGCCCGCCAAATCCCATCGGAATTCCAAATCTTTGAGTTGTTCCAAATACAATATCAGCATCCCATTCTCCGGGTGGTGTTAAAAGAGCAAGACTTAGTAAGTCGGCACCAAACGCAACCAAAGCATTAGATTTGTGTGCATTGCTTACAAAATCCTTATAATTAATTACTTCTCCATCAACATTTGGATATTGTAAAATGGCCCCAAACACTTTTGTAGTTTCAAAATCAAATTCATTTGGATTACCATAGATAATTTCAATCCCTAGCGGTTCACTTCTTGTTTCTAGAAGAGCTTTAGTTTGTGGGTAAACATCTTCTGCAACAAATAAGCTATTCACGTTTTCTTTCTTCAATGAACGATCTCGAACTGCATACATTAAAGTCATTGCTTCTGCTGCAGCTGTGGGCTCATCTAACAATGATGCATTTGCAATTTCCATGGCAGTCAAATCGGTAACCATGGTTTGAAAATTTAACAATGCCTCTAAACGACCTTGTGCTATTTCTGCCTGGTAAGGTGTATAAGCAGTATACCAACCTGGATTTTCTAAAATATTTCGTTGAATGACAGCAGGAACCTTAGTGTTGTAATAACCAAGTCCGATATAGCTTTTGTAAACTTTATTCTTTGATGCAATTTCCTTTAAGTGATTCATGTATTGATACTCACTCATAGGTTCACTTAAATTTAGCTTTTCATCTAAACGAATTCCTTGAGGTACGGTTTGATCTATTAATTCTTCAATACTTGAAACTCCTATTGCCTTAAGCATTTTTTGAATCTCTTCTTGAGATAAGCCAATGTGCCTTGAACTAAATGGTGCTGATGTCATAAAATCGCTATTAAATTGGGCCGCAAATATATTTAAAGTCTTTATTTTGAAAGTAAATTCAATCAGCAGAACATCGTTTCAGAATTTTAGTTTTTAAACGATAACAAAACTCTTTCGACAAGCAATTAATGCATTCAAAATTTTCATTCCTTTCTCTTGCAAGGTCAATATCATACTCAAGCGTGCTGGTCTCTGCCGGAGCTGCTTCTTTATGTGCTTTTAGTTCTCAAATACTCTTTTATAAGATAGAGCTAAGCCATGTAACTTTTATATTTTTTTGCACACTTTTCGCATACAACCTTCAACGAAAAATTGCCACACCTAAAAAGTCTATTAACTACAACCAACAAGATCAATGGCTTCGAAAAAACGCTCGATTTGTATCTGCAATACTAATGATCAGCGCTTTAGTTAGTTGCTACTTTATTTTTTACATAAACCTCAACTCTATATGGTTCTTAATACTTTTTGGAGCTCTCTCATTCTTTTATGTCAAAAACTTGGGTTCAATTCCCAATTTAAGAAGCCTACCATTTCTGAAGGTTTTTATCGTAGGTTTTGTTTGGGGAGGAGCTACCGTTTTTTTACCAAGTATATTCAACAGCAATCTTCATTTAACTTGGCAGATTCATTTATACGCTTTAAGTATAGCTTGTTTCGTTTTTGGTGAAAGTTTGCCTTTTGATATTCGCGATATGAATTATGATCATGAATTTAATTTAAAAACCATACCTCAAACCATAGGAACTTCTAATACTCTTAAACTTTCTTTTGTTGCTTTTGGACTTGCTTTTGCAATTCAAACTTTTCTTTTTATTACGGACTTTATTTCATTTTTAGCATTCTTGAGCTTTGCTTCTTCATTAATTATTAGTGCACTAATCTGCAATCAAGTTAATGAGAAAAGACCCCATTTGTTTTATTCCCTTATTCTAGAGTCAACTTTAATTTTACCCTTTACAATCTATTTTATCATCTCCCTTTAAGTTCGTTGCCATTCGTTCAGGATGATTGTATCTTTGGCACACTTTGAAAAAATAGATTATGCAATTTGAAAATTCTTTAGAGTTTGCAATAGAAGCAGATAAAAATGATGAATTAGCGTCATTTAGAAATCGCTTTATTTTTCCTCAACACCAAGGAAAGAATAAACTTTATTTTACAGGAAACTCGCTTGGGCTTCAGCCTCAAAATGCTAAAGAAGCCTTAGAACAGGAACTGAACGATTGGGGAAATTTTGGGGTAGATGGACATTTTGAGGCTAAAAATCCGTGGTTTTCTTATCATGAAATGTTTAAACCAAAACTTGCCCAAGTTGTTGGAGCTAAAGCAGAAGAAGTAACAGCCATGGGTGGCTTAACATCTAACCTCCATTTATTAATGGTTTCATTTTTTAGACCAAGTGGTAAAAAGACAAAAATATTATGCGAAGGAAAGGCCTTTCCTTCAGATCAATATGCTTTAGAAAGTCAGTTGAAATTTCATGGTTTAGATGTAGAAGAGAATTTAATAGAACTATTCCCAAGAGATGGAGAACACCATTTAAGAGAGGAAGACATTCTGAAAACAATTGAAGATCATGCCGATGAGTTAGCTTTGATTATGATTGGAGGGGTAAATTATTATACCGGACAAGTAATGCCAATGGAAAGCATTGCAAGGATGGCAAATGACAAAGGAATTATTGTTGGTTTTGATTGTGCACATGCTGCAGGAAATGTAAAAATGCAATTACACAATTGGGGGGTTGATTTTGCGGCTTGGTGCTCTTACAAATATTTAAATTCAGGGCCTGGAAGTACAGCTGGAATCTTTGTTCATGAAAAGCATGCGGAGGACGACAATTTACCTCGGTTTGCAGGTTGGTGGGGCACACCTCCTGAAGATCGTTTTTTAATGAAAAAAGGCTTTAAGGCCGATTATGGTGCAGATGGTTGGCAATTAAGTAATGCCCCAGTTTTAGCCATGGCGGTTCAAAATGCGTCTTTAGATATATACTTAGAAGCAGGACAGGAACGCTTGATTAAAAAGCAAAAAGAACTGACCGCTTATTTAAATTTTATACTATCTGACTTAAGTGATAAACATGAAAATGTAGAATTTGAAATTATTACTCCTAATGAAAGAGGATCTCAATTAAGCATTTTAACACATGGAAGCGGTAAAGAATTGTTTAATTATTTGTCGGAAAACGGTTTAGTTGCAGATTGGAGAGAACCCAATGTAATCCGTTTAGCTCCGGTTCCTTTATACAACTCATTTGAGGACGTTTATCAATTAGGCCAACTCATTGAAAAAGCACTAAACAATTAATTATGGAAAAGATTGCGATTGTAGGCGCAGGACTTATAGGCTCTTTACAAGCCATTTTTTTGGCTAAAAAAGGATATCAAGTTGATGTTTACGAAAGAAGAGATGATATGCGTAAGCATACTATGTCTGCCGGAAAATCAATAAACCTTGCCCTTTCAAACAGAGGCTGGAAAGCGCTTAAGGCCGTTGGCATTGACCAAGAAATTGAAGCCATTTCTATACCCATGTATGGAAGGATCATGCACGATGTGGAAGGCAATACAACTCATCAACCATATGGTAAGGAAGGAGAGGCAATCTATTCGGTAAGCCGAGGTGGCCTGAATTGCAAATTAATGGATTGTGCCGATAAGTTTGACTATGTCAATTTATACTTCAATATGAAATGTGAAGAAGTTGATTTAGAACAAAACATCATTCACTTTTTAGACACCACAAACAATAAAAAAACAGAAAAACAATATGATCGAATTTTTGCTACTGATGGTGCTTTTTCTGCAGTAAGACAAAGACTTCAAAAAACCGACCGATTTAACTATGAGCAAATGTATCTGCCTCATGGCTACAAGGAACTTAGTATTCCCGCAAATAAAGATGGCAGTCACCAAATTGAAAAAAATGCTTTACATATTTGGCCAAGAGGTGAGTTTATGCTCATCGCTTTAGCCAATGAAGATGGCAGTTTTACTTGTACCCTATTTTTCCCATTTGAAGGAGAAACTTCATTTGAAAGTTTGAAATCTGAATCTGATGTCCAAGAATTTTTCCAAAAAACATTTCCCGACGCTCTGGAATTAATGCCCAACTTGGTTGAAGAATACTTTGAAAACCCTACTTCTTCATTGGTTACTATTAAATGTTCGCCATGGAATTACCAGGACAAAGTATTGTTGATGGGCGACTCTGCTCATGCCATTGTTCCATTTTATGGTCAAGGTATGAATTCGGGCTTTGAAGACTGCACCGTATTTGACGAAATTTTTGAAGCAAATCATTCAAATTGGCTAAACACATTTCATGAATTCTCCAATAAAAGAAAAGCCGATGGTGATGCTATTGCAGAATTAGCTATTCAGAATTTTGTTGAGATGAGGGACAAAGTTGCAGACGAAAAATTTCTACTTCAAAAGAAAATTGAGAAGAAAATTTTTAGCAAACACCCTGATAAATGGATACCCTTATACTCTCAAGTAACATTTACACACATTCCATATTCTGAAGCTCTTGAGGCAGGCAAAAGACAACAAAAAATAATGGATAATATAATGGCTAAAAGCAACATAGAAAACTCATGGGATTCAGATGAGGTAGAAAAAGAAATACTTGCGTCACTTTAACGTTTGCTATTCATGAAAGGCCTCCTTTTCACAATTTTGATTTTCATTGGTAGTCTTACTTCCATACAAGCCCAATTGCCTGAGGATATTTTTCCACTGAATAGAAATTACTATTCCAACGGGTTTTATTTTACCCCTTCTTTAAATTATAATTTAAGTTGGGACAACACTTCTGAAAGCTACTCGAATCAAGATAGTGTTTATTCTTATCAATCTTCAGCAGAAGGTGATTTGGGATTTGGCATAGAATTAGGTCTTTTTCAATCTTTTGAAAGACCCATTTTCTTCCATTACATCGAAGGAGGATTGGCTTTCCGTCAATACTCTGGAAGCGCCAACCATGCTGGACAATTATTTATTAGTGATACGCTTAGAAATAGCTATCAGTCAGAAAACACCTTTACACATCAACATATAATTGCAACTTTTAGAGCAGCCCGAGCTGATCAATTAGGAAAGTATACCTTTTTACATTCTGCTATAGGCGTTCAAGCCAATTATCTTTTTTCGAATCAAGTTAAAAGAGAAACCGCTTACCCATACTCTTTTGAAGAATTTCCAAAAGATATATCTGCAAAAGCTCATTTGCAATTTGGTTTAGGAATACGCTTAACTGAGCTTGTTTTATTTGTTCCATCAGTTGAAATTCCTTTTTTAAACCTTTACCTTTTTGATGGTTTAGAGTCTCGATTTCCGGCATTTAGCAATTTACATCAGCCTATAATTTTCAACTTAAAATTTATGTTTTTAAGAAAAAACCTGATGAACTGCAATGCACCAACTTATAACGGAATTCCGCAGTAATGTTAGAAAAACGGATTATGATCTATTTCATATCCAATGGTAGTTTCAGGCCCATGTCCAGAATAAACTTGGGTTGATGGATTTAAAACAAATAGTTTTTCTTGGATATTTTTCAATAGGTCTTCATGATTTCCGCCAGGCAAATCTGTTCTTCCAATACTGCCTCTAAAAAGCACATCTCCCCCAATTAAAACATTCAAATCTTTATTCAAAAAAACCACATGCCCAGGTGCATGACCTGGTACAAAAATGATATCTAATGTAGTTTGTCCAAATTGAATTTTATCTCCCTCTTTTAAATCAATTTCCGGCATTGGCGATGGTGTATAATTCAAGCCATACGTTTTACTAGCCATCAGTGCTTGAGATAACGTTTGATGGTCTTTTGGATGCAAGGCCAATTTTAAATTGTACTTTTTAGAGACAAATTCATTTCCAAAAACATGATCAATATGTGCATGGGTATTGAGCAACTGAACAGGCTTTAACTCCTCATTTTCAACGAAGTTAACTAAGTCAGTTTCTTCACTTTTATCATAGCAACCCGGATCAATAATTACTGCTTCTTTCGAATCATCATACAATACATATGTGTTTTCTTGAAAAGGATTGAATGTAAACTTTTTAACCTTCATATAAACCATTTTTAGCTAGCTTATAAAAGTAAGCTAATGCCGATAAAATCTTTAATTTTAAGCTTCTTTTGAGCAGATTAGTTAATATACGGACAATCTTGACTTTAGCCATCTTTTGTCTATTGAGCACCGATAGTTTGGCTCAATTTTACAATGGCACTCAAACTACTTTTGGCAAAAATCGAGTTCAATACGATGATTTTGAATGGCAATTTTATCGATTCAAAGAGTTTGAAACTTACTTTTATACCGGTGGTAAAACCTTAGCCGTTCATACTGCACACTATGCCAATAAACGAATTCCTGAATTAGAGAAATTTCTTGACTTTTATTTAGAAGATCGCATTCAGTTTATTATTTACAACAAACAATCTCATTTCAGACAAAGCAATATTGGCTTAAATACCAATCCTAATTACAACATTGGTGGGCTAAGCCGAATTGTTGGCTCTAAAGTGTTTATCTACTTTGAAGGAGATTACGAAAAACTTGAAAAACAGATTGATGCTGGTATTCAAAGAGTACTCATTTACCAAATGATTTTTGGGGGTAATTGGCGAGAAGTATTAAGGAACTCAGCCTTGCTTTCACTTCCTGAGTGGTATATCGAAGGTTTAATATCTTACCTATCGTACCCTGATGATCCTTACCTAAATAGCCGGATTAAAGATGGCATTTTAAATGAAGACTTTAAAAAGTTTAACACCCTTAGTAATGAGGAAGCTAAAATTGCCGGACATGCTATTTGGCAATACATTTCTGAGGTTTATGGTAAGAAGGTAATTTCAAATATTTTATATATGACTAGAGTTAGTCGTGAGGTAGAGGACGGATTTCTGTATGTAATTGGAGTCCCTTTTGATGAACTTTATGAAGACTGGCTTTCGTACTACCAAGAAAAATATGAGGACAAAAACTCTACCCAATTAGAAGCAATAACTAATGCTGACTTTAAAGTAAAAAAGAGAAGACTATATCAAAATTATATTGAAAGCCCAAACCAACAATACCACTTATATACTGAAAACCAACTAGGCAAGTACCGTATTTATCTATACAACAAATCGGAAGATAATCGAAAACTGATTTACAAAGCGGAACACAAACTTGATCGAATTCAAGATTATAGTTATCCACTTATAGGTTTTCACCCAAGTGGGGAAATGATCAACTTTATAACAGAATCAAAAGGAGATGTGCTACTCTTCACCTATCAAATCAAAGAAAAGAAACTAGCTGTTAAACCTATTTTAAAACTAGAAAAAGTATTGAGTTTTGATTACTCCCCAAATGGAAAAGAGTTGGTTTTTTCTGCTATTTCAAAGGGTCAATCTGATTTGTACCTATACAACATGCTCGGAAACACACAGAAAAATCTAACCAGTGATGTATATTCCGATTTATATCCTGCTTTTAGCCCAGATGGGAGTTCTATCTATTTTAGTTCAGACAGAAACAATGATAGTCTAGGAATTGAAAACCCGACCTATGATCGGTTTAATCATGAAAAGGACATTTTTGAATATCGTTTTAATGAAGAAGAAGCTATTCGAGAAGTGACAAATTCACCATTTGAAAATGAATCACAGGCTGTTTATTCAGATAAGCTATACTATTTAAAAAACAAGGATGGTTTTAACGAACGATACTATACACTTTATGATAGTAGCATAAGCAGTATTGATACAACAATCAATTACAAGTACTACTATGAACATTTTTCAAATAACAACTCAAATAACATACTAAAACAAGCTTCATCTAATACGGAGAATATAAATCAAATTATATATTCAGATGGGAAATTTCAATTGCAACAAAGTGCAAATCAATTTGATTTTACGGCTAGTGAAGACAATCTAGAAGATAATCGTATAGACCCTTCTTTTAAAGAAGAAGAAAAGATTGTGCGGTTTAAATCATTTGAAAAAGCTTTACCATCAAATGCTGAAGTAGACCCTGATGAATATACCTTTTCATTTGAGGAAGGTTTAGCAAGAAAAACTATTGTTTCAAATACTGAAGAGCCAGAAGTTGAAGAACTTAAATTTCCAACTCAGCGATTATATCGGTTGAATTTTAGTCCTGATAATTCTGTATTGCAATTAAACAATATGTTTTTAACGAGCCAATATCAAGTTTTTAATGGTGGGCCTTATACCAATCCTGGAGTTGGTGTAAATACCAATATTGGCATTGTTGATCTTATGGAAAACCACAAGGTGTATGGATCTTTTAGGTATAGTGGAGATTTAATTGAATATGGTTTAAATTATCAAAACCTTGAAAAGCGGTTAGACAAAGAATACTCTTTTAGCAGAAGAAGACTTAGAACAACAGATACGCCCTTTCCTTTTGATACCAAAACGCTACAAGCATCTGTAAGTCTCATCTGGCCTTTTAATGAGGTAAGCAGTATTCGTGGAGTGGTTCAAGCCAGAAACGATAAATTAATCCCTCTTTCAAGCGACCGTTTTAATTTACAAAGAGACATTAGCAATGAATATTGGGCTTCTACAAAAGTGGCTTATGTGTTTGACAACACGAGAGATATCGCTTTAAATATTCGATACGGAACAAGGTACAAGATATTTGCGGAACAGTATCAATTGGCTTATACTGAAGTTGAAAACGCTGAAAAGAATCAAAACTTAACCGTTCTTGGTTTTGATTTTAGACATTATCAAAAAATTCATCGAGAACTAATCGGTGTATTTCGCTTTGCAGGAAGTAAGTCTCTCGGAAACAACCCATTAATCTATTATTTAGGAGGTGTAGATGAATGGTGGAAATCTGATATTTATGATGAAAGCACCCCAATAGATTTTAGTCAGAATTATGGTTTCCAAGCATTAGCGGCCAATATGAGAGGCTTTTTACAAAATGTAAGAAACGGAAATAACTTTGCTGTTATAAATACAGAGATTCGATTTCCAGTATTTACTTACTTTATCAAAAGACCCATTCAATCTGACTTAATTAGAAACTTTCAAATCGTTGGTTTTGGCGATGTAGGTACAGCTTGGGTTGGTGACTCTCCTTTTGCAGATGATAACCCAATTAATAACGAAAGTAGAACACAAGGGCCAATTACAGTAACCTACGAAAACATAAACGACCCAATAGTTGGTGGAGTTGGCTTTGGTCTAAGAACTACTCTTTTGGGCTACTTTGTTAGAGCAGATTGGGGGTGGGGTATCGAAAATGGGTACGTAAGTGATAAACCTTTATTTATGTTTTCTTTAAGTCTTGATATATAAGTTTATGAGTTTTTCAACATTAATTATATTAGTTATCATTGGCCTACTAGCCGGAGTTTTAAGCGGCATGGTTGGTGTTGGTGGTGGAATAATTATAGTGCCTGCCTTAGTGTACTTTTTAGGAATGAGTCAACATGGAGCTCAAGGTACAAGCCTTGCACTTATGCTACCTCCTATTGGCATTTTAGCTGCTATGAACTATTATAAAGAAGGCAACTTAAATTTAAAATTTGCAATCGTTATTGCTGCTGCGTTTATCATTGGGGGCTACTTTGGCTCTAAAATTTCAATCTCTTACATCAGCGAAGATGTGATGAAAAAGATTTTTGGATTTGTAATGCTTTTTGCTGCTATTAAAATGATTTTCTTTTCAAAGTAAGATGGATTTAAAAGAACAGATTCATTCATTAGCTGAAGATTTCTTTTTAGAGGTTAAAGAAATTAGGGAGCATCTTCACCAACACCCGGAACTTTCTTTTAAAGAAGTAGAAACTTCCAATTATTTAAAAAATAAACTTCAATCTTGGGGTATTGAAATTGATGCCACTTGGGTAAAAACTGGCTTTTCGGTCGTAATCAACGGTCATGAAGACGGGGAAACTATTGCACTGAGAGCAGACTTGGATGCCTTACCAATACTTGAACAAAATGAAGTAAACTACAAATCGAAAAACGATGGGATCATGCATGCCTGCGGTCATGATGTGCATGCAGCTTGTTTAATGGGCGTAATTAAAATACTTCATACTTGCAAAGGGCAATGGAAAGGCAAAGTAGTTTGTTTCTTTCAAGCTGGTGAAGAAAAATTGCCAGGTGGAGCCTCACTAATGATTAAAGAGGGGATTATTGAAAAGTACAAACCCAAAAAAATAATTGCTCAACATGTTTATCCTGAATTTGAAGTAGGTCATGTAGGTTTTAAGCCGGGCATGTATATGGCTTCTGCAGATGAAATTTACCTTAAGGTTAAAGGTAAAGGTGGTCATGCCGCATTACCCCATAAAAATATTGACCCTATTGTAATTGCCGCAAACCTTATTCTTGAATTACAACAAATAGCAAGCAGAATTGCACCCCCAACAATACCTACTGTTCTTTCGTTTGGTAAAATTGAAGGCTTAGGAGCTACCAATGTAATTCCCGATGAAGTGACTATTGAGGGAACTTTGAGAACCATGAATGAAGAATGGAGAGCTATCTTCCATGAAAAAATCACTCAAATCGCTACTCATACTGCGGAAGCATTTGGCGGTAGTTGTATCGTAGATATACAGAAGGGTTATCCGTTTTTGGTTAATGATGAAGCAACAACTCTTAAAAGTCAAGAAGTAGCGAAAAACTACTTAGGCGAAGAATTTGTGCATGCTTTAGACCTTAGAATGACAGCTGAAGACTTTGCCTATTTCTCGCAACATGCAGATGTATGCTTTTACCGTTTAGGTGTTGGAAACAAAAAGAAAGGAATTACTTACAGTGTTCACCACCCTAAATTTGACATTGATGAGAATGCCTTAAAAATGGGAAGTGGACTACTTGCATTCATTGCAATTAGCCACTTAAGTGACTAATTATATTGCTTCTAATCCACAACAATTACACAGTACTTGCTTGCTCTCCAGAATTCATCAGGATTTAAAATAACCAAGCTATCCACTCCGTCTTTTCCTTTAAACTCATAAGAGTTATCTGGATGATTGGTCACTAATTCAGCCTTTTTCGCATAAATTAAAAAAGAAGTCTGCTCCCGGATATCTATCTTACTGAAGTATTCCTTATTAAAATTATTTTTCAAATCTTCTTTTCCACCAATACCTAACAAGCCACCTTCTTTCGTTAAAACATTCTTTTCTTTTAACTCTTTATATGTGCCATAAGCGTAATACGCCGTGTTTATTGTTTCTTCTTGGTCTTCTATTTTTCGCTCTTTCATCTGGTTTGAAAAATTTAAAGAATCAAGCATAAAATACAATTTACCTACTTCTAGTTCACTATCTGAAAGTAGACTCTTAACTCGCTCTATTTCTTGATTTTTTGTATCTATTTGGCCATTCAAATTATTAATCAATTTTTGAAATTCTGAAAGTTGAACATTTGATGCTTTTAAACGAGCATTCAAATTATTGATCATTTCTTCGTTTTGACTCATTAATTTACTGATTGCAGTAATATCTTCTGAAATTGATTGTTTGATATCAGTGCTTTCTTGCCCACCATCAATAGAGCGCATGCGCATCATTCCTTCTCGCTCTCTAATCTCTCTTAAATTACTTTGAATCTCATTGAAAGACTTTAACATATCGTTTAAAACCGAATCCTGCCTTTGAATCTGATTTTCGGCTATTTTATTGTCTTCAGTTAACTGATCTACTTTTTCTTGGTTGCAAGAAGCCAAGAATACAACAAGTAATACAAGAGTCAATATTCGATTTGTCATAGGTATGGTTTTACTCAAAGATATCTTTTTGGCCATACTTCACAAAATACATAGCTTATATATTATGCTAAATTTGCCTAAAAATTACACTATGAAAAAAACGGTCATTACCTTCTTATTTTGCCTTGGACTGATAAGTCTGAGTAAAGCTCAACTAGCTGAAGAAGTTCATCTTGAAGAAGTAAAATCAGGAGATGAAGTTAGTTTAAATGTTTTCTATTTTGAAAACAGCCCATTTGCATATAAAAACAATGGAAAGCTAACAGGAATAGAAATTGATATCTTGGAGTATTTTGCCGAATGGGTAAAAGAAAAAAAAGATTTTGAAATAAAGTTAAACTATCAAAAGCCAGTAACTTTTCACAAGCTTTTACTTAATGTTCAAAATGGTTCAGCGAATACCATTGGAATGGGTTCGGTGAGTATAAACGAGAAGCGCAAAGAGCAAGTCATTTATTCCGCACCCTACTTAAAAAATGTATCCGTACTGCTTACTCAAGGAACTGTTCCTACCGCATTAACAGAGGAAGATCTTAAAAAGACCTTTAGTGAAATGTATCCTGTAATTGTAAAAAACTCCATTCATGAAACATATATGAAGGAATTTCTACACCAAGTCGGTTCAACAAGAGAGTCGACCAAGTTAACCAATCTACCTATGGAAGGTATTCAAACAATAGCAACTAGTGGCAGGTACTTTGGCTATTCTGATGTAATTACTTTTTGGAAATACATGAAAGAAAATGATGACTTTATCAAAATGCATAAAATAGCAAGTATAAGTGATGAATACTTTGGATTTATATTCCCGAAAGACTCACAATGGTCGCTTCTTTTTAATGAGTTTATGGAAAGTGGATTTGGATTTACATCCACCAAAGATTACCATCAAATCTTAGAAAAACATCTAAGCTTTGAAATCATTGAGACTGTAGAAATGAACTAAATAAAAAAGGCCGCGATTGCGGCCTTTTTTAATCTATAGAATTTTCTTTCTTATCTCAAGTTAAAGCGAACGGGAACTGTATATTGTACTCTCACGGGCTTCCCTCTCTGCTTACCTGGTGTCATGGTAGGTAATGATTTAATTACCCTAACCGCTTCATCATCTAGTGACTTACCACCAGAAACTCCTCTTAACACTTCTACATCTGTTACTTTTCCTTTTTCGTTAACTAGGTATCTAATGTAAACAGTACCACTTATTCCGGCGTCTTTTGCCATAGGTGGATATTTGGTGTTCTGAGCGATGTATTTATAGATTTCATTCTGTGTACACTGATCTCTTTCTTGTTTAGAACCAGCTTTTTCACATCCGGGAAACATAGGCATATCTTCAACAATAGTAAAAATCTCAACCTCTTCTATAACTTCTTCTGGTTGCTCAAAAATTTCAGTTTCCATATCAGCTTCAGAGTCTTGAATCTCTACCTCATCCTCAATTTCCTTATCATCTTCCACAATTTCTAATATTTCTTGTGGTGGCGGAGGAGGAGGTGGTGGTGGTGGTGGTGCTTGTTGTTGTGTAATTGGAATCATTTCTTCTTCAATTTCATCAACCTGCAATGTTCCAAGGCTATTAGGTCCTTGCTCATAAGTTTTCCACTCAAAAGCAAGCAATATTACAGCCATAACAAGCACTAGACCTATCATGAAGAAAACTCCACGCTTATTTTCTAAGTCTGCTTTAGGATTTTTCTTAAGTTCCATAAATTAAAAATAATTAGAAAGCTAAAATAATAATTTTTAAAGTGAGATTGGGGTGATTAAAAACAATTGTATGTTAAGTCTTTTCACCAACCTCAATAATTAAGCGATCTCTTCTTGATACGATTCTGCTGAAAGCAAATTATCCACTTGAGAAATATCAGACATTTTTATCTTAATCATCCAACCTTCACCGTAAGGGTCTTTATTCACTACCTCAGGATCTGATTCAATTCCCTCATTTACTTCAATCACTTCACCATCTAATGGCATGTACAAATCAGAAACAGTTTTAACTGCTTCAACTGTTCCAAAAACCTCTCCCTCTGCTAAGCTTTCGTCTAATGTTTCTATTTCAACATATACAACATCACCTAGCTCTCCTTGTGCAAAATCAGTAATACCTACAGTGGCAACATCTCCATCAATTTTTACCCATTCATGGTCTTTGGTATATTTTAAATCAGCTGGAATATTCATTTTTCGTGTATTTATTTTGGGTTAAAATTAGCATTTAAGTGACTATTGTGAAAGGGTAAACCTCAAACTAATTCCAGCATTTGTATTTGCTGTTGGGAAGGTAGATGAGATTAATGGAGTATTTGCAACTCGATCGTAGAACAGCCTCAAATTCAACTTATTGCTAAACCGATAATCAGCTGTAAACTTAATTGAGAAAATTCGCTGACCTGCGGTCAGCTCATTTCTATTTTCTACAATTCTTCTTATAATGGTTCTATTGTCACGAAGCGAAATATCTGCCCTCAAGTCAAGGTTACTGCTGCGTTCTACTTTACCTACTTTAAATGGCAACTTTAGATTGGTTAAGGTGTATCCCACTCCAATAATGTACTCTTTCCCTTTCACTTCAGTGATTTGATTATTTGCAAAGCTCAAGGACACATTTCGGTCTTGCCTCATTTCAACCCTGGTAATCAATCGGTTATTCCATGTCATATCCACATTTATAAGTGGACTAAATTGCTCAATTATACTTGCTGTACTTAGCTGTTTATCAGAGATAAAATTATTGTTCACGTCCCTAGAGAAAGGGTCGCCATTTTGAGTTTCATAATTTGGATTTCGAGTATACGAACCTACACTAAAGGTTGAACGATAACGATGATTTAAAGTGACACTTTTAAAATACTTTTTAAAGAATGGAATTCTGGATAAACCATCATAAGTTATATTCCAGTTTGGTTTGGGCATTATATCCGTAAAACTGCGTATGGTAATGGCATTCGCATTCTGGTCTGAATAAGCTGACAAGAATGAATAAAGCAAGACTTCTTGTGAAGTTTCACTGTAGCCATCAGCAAATTCCCCTCTTTGAAGCGAGTTCACATTTTGGCTTCCCAGACGTTGAGAAATGACTGCACGATTGGCTAACAATTGACTAAAAGTAGCATTCTCAAAAGTCTTCTCTTTGTCCTTTTCAAATGCGGTATTAAAAGTTAAATAAGATATGCTGTAATTTCCGCTTACGATTGGTGGTGCGTCATAATTATATGCCGGCGTTGAAGCACTATCGTCCCAATAAAAATAACGACTTACATTTTCTGACTCTGTCTGGGTAGCTTCTAATTGAATTCGTAGACCATCAATGGGTTTAATAGTAGCCCTAATATTCATGGTTTTACTATACGTCTTAGAAAAGTCACCACTTACAAAAATATCTTCCACAAGCCAACCATTATCTAGCGCTTTAAAAAAGTAATCATCGCCTGGTTCCTGAGCACCAGCTACAAAACCCCAACCGGGAGCATCCCAACCACCATCCATACCAAGTACAGAAGTTGTTCTTCCAAAATTTGGAAGAATTGTCCCTTGGGTTTCATTGTAGTTAAATGAAACCGTTTTCAAACTGGTAATAGCATAAATGGCATTATCCATTAAATAGCGTTGCAAAATAAACTTCTTCTTCTTAAGCGTATCAGGCTCTTCATCTATAGCTTCGGTGCGTTTATCAGGAATCTCTTCACCAACGATTAAGCTTTTGGGGTCTTCCCCTTTTTTCTCCTCCTTTTTCTTACCCTTTTTCTCTTCTTCTTCCTCTTCCTTTTCTTCTTTAAAAATATATCGATTATCAATCTGAGGATTCTTCAAATCTTTGTAGTACTGAAATTTATTATAGAGAATATCCATTGACAAGGTTGCTTGAAGACCTTTGGTTTGAGAGTTCCGAATGGTACTTCCCAAAGAAGTATCTGCATCTGGGTTACCCACTAAATCCCATGCATAAGTGGCAGAGTATCGTGCACTGGCATTTACAAAATCTAAACCAGGAATTTTCTTTAAGGGTAAGCTGTAGTTTAAGTCAAAATTGTGGTTGTAGTTGGTATTATCGCCAAACCTTTGAATGTTACTCCACACTTCCTGCTTGAAGGCTTCATAACTCTCTTTATCATCTCGGTCTACTTTTCCATCAGGTTCCCCAATTAATGCCCTATTAGAAGCATTGAAATTAAAGGTCAATGATTTTGTAAAGTTATGCCTCAAAGTATAAAGTCTAGTCCAATTAAACGACTTCTGATAAAAGGGTGGTGATTCAAAAACAAAAGAACTTGTTGAACTGCTCGTGATATTTCTTGCTTGACGCTCTTGATAGCTTCTGTCAAATAACGACTGCACACTAATTTGAGATGGAACCGGGTTAAAGTTGAAGTCCTTTACCCAATCCCAGCCTTTATGTTTTTTGAAAAACTCAACGTTTTTAAAAGGCTCAATGTGTTTTGGTTGCGCTGAATAAGCATAATTGATACCTCCACGGTAGGTTTCCTGCTTATCGTATTTGGTATTGATATCTCGTTGATATATTTCAGTATACGCATAGCTAAACGATAAATTCTCAACATCGTAGATTCTACTTTTCCCTTTGTTTGGCCCTGGTACTTTTTTAACATTGGTAAAATTCAAACTACGCCTTCGAGTGTAATCATCGGTTATTTTTCTAATTGAATCCTTATAATCATCCGTAAACTCATTTGAACGAAGAACATCATTCAATTTAACATCCGGATCTAATGGATTAAACTCAGGACGTATTACATTTTCTGAAATAGAGTAATACATTGGAATACTCAAGTTAGCTTCCTTGGGTAAAAATTTCGCAAGGTCAAGGCTAGCTGATAAATCGTATTGCTGGTTAGTCTCTCTTTGACGTTCATTTAATTTTTGCTCCAAACTTCCCCAACCTGGCGTACTCATACTTGCAGATAAGTTAACGGTTCCCAGATCTGCCAATTGTGCATTTACACGTGCTTGAGCTGCCCATCCACCTTTATTATTAAAATCCGACAACCTTAATTCATTTGCCCAAACTTCCGCACATTTAGGGAGCCCATCGTCATTATCGTTATTCAAGCCTCCCCTTCTGTTTCGTACACCAATCATTACAACTCTTACCTCAGCCAAATTAGGATTACCCCTAACTCGAATAAAATTCTTTCCATCTTCAATTTCATAGACTTGGCTAACACTAACACCTGAACCTGGATTAACAAACTGCCTATTTCTATTTTGCTTGGCATTAATCAATTTGTCAAACTCTAAGTTAATTTCATTGCTTTCCGGCCATACTTGCTCAGGAGAGTTTTCTCCTGGTAAGGTTACTTCCAGAGGCACTTCATATTCATAATAATTGCTTTCAAAATCAGTACCCAATCGAAGTACAATAGAAACATCTCCATCATTTAATACTTCTCCACTTTGTCCCGCTTCAGCGTGAGCATACATTTTAAGACGTTGATATTGTCTGATATCTAAATCCAAATATCGAAAAGCATACTTTGAGTATCCATCTTGAAGATTACAAACATCAAGCACCAAAGATTGCTCATTTAGCTGACGAAGATTTGTGGTTCCAAAATCTATTTCCCTTTCAATATCTGGTGGAATGGTGTAGTTAATAGGAACACGATTTGCATTTTCTTCTACGTTCACTGCCGCAATATTAAATGAAGTAGTTCCTGGTTCAGAACCATGTGTATCTCCCGGTGGAATTTCTTCTCGATCATAAGCTCTCCATTCACCACGAACTAAACCTAATCGAGCAAAACGCACAATTACATCTTCATCAAAATCTTTCAAAAACATCCTCATAAAACGGATAGATTTAAAATCTCGAATGTTTCCAATTACTTTTTCGGGATCCCGAATTGGAATTCTAAATTGATACCAATTCACTTCTTTGGTTTTTCCATTTACATTTTTGGTAGCTCTAACTACATCAGTAATGTAGTTGTTACCCACATTTGTTGTTTGAAGTATTTCTGGACTTAATCGAACTTTGTATTGATAATAACTCTCCGTACGATCTAGATTAAAGTTCCTGTTTACATCCTCTTGGTCGGGCAAGGTAGTTGCTGCAGTTGGATAGCTTTCCGGAGATTGCTCTGCAGTTGGCGAGTTACCTTCATGACCGTTAAACATTTTATATCTTTCTAAAATGGAAAGTTGCTGTGCATCATAATCGCCTCCCCGGTAATAGTGGTAATTATCCTCCGAAGGATCGGCTGCAAACTCATTTAAAACAGCTGGATTTAAAACTGTTGCTAGTTCATTTAAATAATCTTGAAACTCTTCTTGTTCCTGAGCATCAGACAAACCATCTAATCCAATATCTTGAAATTCCCTAGAACTTGGGTTATTATCGAATGCAAGAACTACAGACTGCACCGTTGGAACTCTACCCCAAATAGTTCCATCTGTATTATTATTTGAGCCATCTACTGGAAATCCATTCTCGAAACTTTTTCGAGAATCTTTTAGCACATCTTCAGAAATAGAACCAATATTAAAATACAAATCTCCCCCTGAATGATTTGGATTCCCATCTTGTTCGTTAAAAGGGTCCATTATCCAGAATTGAATAAATTCCACATTTGAAGCTTCAAAATCACTAGACTGAATTTCGCGCATTATACCCCCCCATCTACTTCTAGGCTCTTTAAGTGTACCATCAGCATTTAATCCAGCAGAATAATCTCCTCCACTTGTTTCATAGTTATACGGACCTCTCTCTCGTGGATAAAAAGCTAAATCTAAAGTTGGTAGATTATTGATTAAACCTGGATCTGGATCTTTATTTGGAAAGACTTCTGTTTCTAAAATTTCTCTAGAAAAGTTATTGGATTGACTAGCAGAATTCTGAATATGGGAAGGCGTTCGGCTATCATTTCTAAAAAATAGCGGATCAATGGTATACCATGCAAGCTTCGCTCTATTAAAGCCATAGTCTAACTCTTGATTTAAATTCCCTTCCGGAAATAAATCATCTTGACCCTGAGGTGTACTTGCCAAATACCAAGCATTTGCCGCTCTAATATCAATTACCGTTTGACTCCCTTCAAAATCATCTATGTATGCGATTCCGTTTTTGGTAATCGCCCTAGAGTTTCCAGGAAATAATTTAGCCGCTTCTGCTGTAACGGTTAAGGTAGATTTTTGCTTGGTTGAATAAAAAGGCAATAAATCTACTGCTCGGGTTAAAAAAGGTGCTTCCGTTTGATAAGACCCATCTATCCCGACTACCGTATTCGAAATTGGCTCATCTCCAATATTAATTTTTCGAGTCAGTGGTCTTTCCGTTAAATTTAAAACAGTACCACCAATATTTAAGTCCTCAGAAACTCGATAATCAAAACGTGAACCCATTAAGGTTTTAGTTTGAACATTAAACAAGGAATTACTTCCTAATGAAACTTTAATAGGTTGACCAGAAGCCAAAATACCATCGTTCAAAATTTTAACCCGACCTAAATTATAATCGACCGTATAATCCACATTTTCTGTCAACTGAGCCCCACCTGCCGTAACTGTAACTGAGCCTTGTGGAATGTTGAATGTATTTAAAGAAATTTCTGATCCTGAGCTTGACTGATATCTTCCTCGGAATGTAAACCTATTGTGATCTACATCTTGTTGGGCAAGTATTTTAGTGGTTGTATAAAGTGAATCGTAGGCATACTTTGTAGCTAAATTCTGATTATCGAATCGAGATTTTAAATAATCGCCAAAAGGCTCTAGAACAGGGAAGTAAATACGTCCATTTTGTGGGTTAATAGTCACATTGGGAATAAAGTCAAACAAACCATCTGCTTGTGGATCATTTACTACGGAAATTCGGTCAAGACCTAAGGTTTGAATCAAAGGCTTGCCTTCTGGTTTTCCTTCGGGGAAATATGGAATTTCTACACCCGTTGATTCATTTAGATACCAAATTTCAAATTGAAAATTTTCTTGGCTAACATTAAATGCATCCAATGAATAAACGTTTTTCATCATTAAATCCCAACTTGGCAAAGTTGGATCTATAATGGTTCCTTTCAACAACTTCAAATAAAGCGCTTCTTGGCCATCAATTCCGTCGGTAGATAAATCACCAACCTGATACACTTTACCATTGTAAGTATATCGATAGGCAACCGCTAAAACATCTTGAGGGTTCAGGGTTCTGTTTAATGATATATAACCCAATTCAGGATTCAAAACATACTCATTAGGTGATAACAAGACTGCATTTTCTAGTCTCTCATAATCAGAACCACTTTGTAGTCCTTCGGATTGTAAAATCTGATCGGCATTGTTAAAGTTTCGAATTTGGCCTGCTTGACTAAACCCTCCACTTAAGTTGGCATATAAATCATTGACATTATTATCGGCTACTCGATTTCCATCAGTGTTTTGATACGTTCTATTAACAACAGCTGGATTGTATATTCTTCTATCTGAACCCAAATCTGTAAAACCTAAAATATTACGTGTATTATTAAAAGACCCTTGTGTATTGGTAATATAAACCTCTACTGCTGTAATATTTATTCTTGATGTAATTCGTGGTGGGTTTGCAAGATTTGATTCATAACTCTCTCTAAACAAATGAGATAAAAAGTAGTGCTTATTTTCCTCATACTCAGAAGCTGACTTTTCAAACTCCTGTACTTGAGCGCCGCCTGTAATATTGATTTCCTTTTTTTCTCCTCTTTCTTGCGAAAAAATTGATGTCACCCTCAGTCTTCCAAATTGAAGTTCAGTTTTAATACCAAATAAGGTTTGGCTTCCAGTTATGAGTGAACTTTGAAGTGGAAGTGACACATTTCCTGCTTCAATTTTTTGAATAATTTCATCTTCGTAACCTGTATATTCTATTTTGGTTTGGTTTTCAAAATCAAAAGTTGCTTCTGTATTGTAGCTTGTTTGAATTCTCAACTTTTCACCAATGTTCCCAATTACATTTAATTGAATTTTTTGGTTAAAATCAAAATTGGTGGTTCTTCTTTGACGTTCAGGTAAAATCGGATTATCTCTTCGTGAAATATTTACTCCAAATGACAATTCGGCTGATCCTTGAGGGCGTATATCAATAGTGTTTCCACCAAAAATTCGGTCAAACAGTTCTCCTTTAATATTTAATTGAGGCCTAAAGCCTTGCGATTCATTTAGCGTTTCTGCGGCAGCCTTTTTTCGCCAAAAATCCCGCTGACTATTTTCCATATCATACTCTAGATACTCTTCTAAAGTCATTTGGGTTGGCCTTCTAAAATCTCTATCTCCTATTTTTTGATAGTAATTATACTCGCCAGATTCAGGGTCATACTCAAACTCTTTTTCAACATTGGAAGGGTCTCCAAAGAATAACGGACTTTCGTTTTCATTTAAACCTTCATTACTTCGATCATCAAATGGATAGATGAGTTTTACATCATTAGAATCATCTTCCGTTGAATCTGCAGGAAGCTGAATATTATAAACCTTATTAAAATCAAAATCCGGCCAAGTATTTGACTTGCCGGAAGCTGAGCTTAACAATCCCCCCATCAGGATTAGAAAAAGCCATAGCCTGCTTATATGATGATTTCTATTTACCAAACTACTTTACAGAAATTACCTAAAGGCCTTTTAATGCATTTTTAATGACATCCTCAACACTGAGGTTTTGATTTGAACGAAGAATATTACTAACTACTTTTTCAGCTTTATTTTTATTAAAGCCGAGCATAACCAAAGCAGATAACGCTTCATCTTTAAGGGTATTGTCCTTAAAGGTTAAATTATCTGAATCAAGATTTACCTTAGCAACTTTATCTTTCAAATCTATTATTATCCGTTGGGCTGATTTTGGCCCAATTCCTTTTACTCCTTTAAACCAAGCTACATCGCCAGTTATTATTGCTTCTTGTATTTCCATTGAATCTCCTGCTGATAAAACCATCATAGCTGTAGATGGACCAACCCCAGAAACTGAAGTCAATAATTGAAACAACTCTTTTTCGGCAGGATTTATAAAGCCATAAAGCAATTGTGCATCTTCACGCACAACTAATTCTGTGTAAAGCTTACAACTTTCTTCTTGTGGAAGCTTCGAAAAAGTATTTAATGAAATAAAAACATGATATCCAATACCAGCTACATCAATAACTACAAATGTTGGGCTTTTTTCTACTAAGCGACCGTTTAAATATGCTATCATTATTTATTAGTTCTGGTTTGAGCATCTACCGCTGCAATGGTAACCATATTTACGATTTCTCTCACGCTACTTCCCAATTGTAAAATATGCACTGATTTATTCAAGCCCAATAGAATTGGCCCAATGGCTTCAGTTTCTCCCATTTCTTGTACTAATTTGTAAGCAATATTTCCTGCTGATAGATTTGGAAAAATAAGCACATTCACCTTTTTATTCACCAATTTAGAAAATGGAAACTTTTCTTTCATCAGTTCCTTACTCAAGGCAAAGTTGGCTTGAAGCTCTCCATCAACCACTAATGATGGATGCTCTTCATGCAAAATCTTTACAGCGTCTCGAACTTTCTTTGATTCTTCAAAGTCGGTAGAGCCAAAGTTAGCAAAAGACAGCAAAGCAATTCTTGGTTTTATTTTTAAACGCTCAACTGATTTTGCAGCTAATAAAGTGATATCTGCAAGATCTCTCGCGCTTGGATTTACATTAATAGTTGTATCCGCAAAAAAGACTGGTCCATTTTTGGTGATTAAAATATACATTCCAGCAATTTTATTGACCCCTTTTTGCGTTCCAATTATTTGCAATGCTGGCCGTATGGTTTCCGGATAATTTCTAGTTATTCCACTAATAAAGGCATCTGCTTCACCTTGCTCCAACATCATAGCCCCAAAATGATTTCGGTCTCGCATTTTATGTCGTGCCTCGTATTGAGTAACTCCTCTCCTTTGCCGTTTTTCAAACAACACATCGCCAAATTGATACCTTTTTTCTCTTAAGCTCTCATCTTTGGGGTCAATAATTTCCACCCCTTGAAGTTCCATTCCAAACTCTTCAATTAATCCTTCGATTCTACTTTTGTTTCCAAGCAAAATAGGAATGGCAATACTCTCATCTTTAACAACTTGAGCTGCTTTAAGCACTTTATAATTGTCGGCTTCTGCAAAAACAACACGTTGAGGCTTTCTACCAGCTCGCTCAGTCATGTTTTTCATTAGCTTATTATCGAGGCCAAGTCTGGTACTCAATTCCAACTTATAGAGCCCCCAATCTGTTATTTCTTTTTGGGCCACCCCAGACTTAATTGCAGCCTTTGCCACAGCGGGAGCAATTGCCATAAGTAAGCGTGGGTCCATAGGCTTTGGAATTAAAAAATCTCGACCAAACGATAGGTTCCGAGAACTGTATGCTTCATTCACTTCTTCAGGAACAGGTTCTTTTGCAATTTCAGCAATTGCCTTTACTGCAGCCATCTTCATTTCCTCATTAATAGTGGTTGCCCTAACATCTAGAGCTCCTCTAAAAATGAATGGAAAACCTAATACGTTGTTTACTTGATTTGGATGATCCGACCGTCCTGTAGCCATTATAATATCTTTGCGCGCAGCCATGGCTTCTTTGTAAGGTATTTCAGGGTCGGGATTTGCAAGTGCAAATACGATTGGGTTTTCAGCCATTGACTGGACCATTTCTTTGGTAAGCACATTTCCTTTAGAAAGCCCTAAAAACAAATCGGCACCTTGAACAGCATCATTAAGATTGTGAAGGTCTTGTTCAGTCGCGTAATTTTTTTTGTATTTATTGAGGTCTGTTCTATCTTTTCGAATAACTCCTTTACTATCAAGCATAACAATGTTGCTCTTTGATGCTCCCAAGGCAACATACAAATCGATACAAGCCATAGCTGAAGCCCCAGCTCCATTTACAACGATTTTAATATCTTCAATTTTTTTGTCTGCTAACTCCAAAGCATTGAGCATGGCAGCAGCAGAAATAATAGCCGTTCCATGCTGATCGTCGTGCATTATTGGAATATTCAATTCCTTTTTTAATCGATTCTCAATCTCAAAACATTCTGGTGCTTTTATATCTTCCAGATTAATTCCACCAAAGGTTGGTGCAATGGCTTTAACCGTTTTCACAAAATCGTCAACATTGGTTTGATCTACTTCAATATCAAAAACATCAATGTCTGCAAAAATTTTAAACAGCAATCCTTTCCCCTCCATCACCGGTTTTGATGCATCTGGTCCTATATCTCCAAGTCCTAGAACTGCCGTTCCATTTGAGATAACGGCCACCAAATTGCCTTTTGCCGTGTATTTATAAGACAAATCTTTATCCTCTGCTATTTTTTTACATGGCTCCGCAACTCCCGGAGAATAAGCCAATGCTAAATCGCGTTGAGTATGGTAAGGTTTTGTAGGTCTAACTTCTATTTTCCCAGGTTTTCCATCAGAATGGTAATCTAGTGCTTCTATTTGTTTTCGGGAATCGGCCATATGGTTAAATTTAAGGCAGGTAAATTTAATCAATAAGCCTTGAACATTTGATAGTAAATTAAGACAAGATGCATACCCCAAAAAAGGAAAAAATAATCATATTCAGTGGTGCTGGAGTTAGCGCTGAAAGCGGCCTGAAAACTTTTAGAGACAATAATGGTTTATGGGAAAATCATAAGGTAACAGAAGTTGCTACGCCTGAAGCATGGAAAAAGGACCCAGAAATGGTGTTAAGATTTTACAATATGCGAAGAAATCAGTTACAACAAGTTGAACCTAATCCTGCTCATTTTGCCTTAGTGGAATTAGAGAAGCAATTTGAAGTAGTTGTAATTACCCAAAACATTGATGATTTACATGAGCAGGCAGGTTCTTCAAATGTCATTCATTTACACGGTGAACTTAACAAAGTAAGGAGTGAAAAATATTCGAACTTAATTTATAAAACCAATAGGGACATCAAATTAGGAGACCAGTGCGAGAAGGGTTTTCAATTGAGACCACATGTAGTTTGGTTTGGAGAAGAAGTTCCCATGATGGACAAAGCCATAAGAGAATTAATCAACGCTAAGTATTTACTTGTAATTGGCACTTCATTAAGCGTTTATCCTGCGGCAAATATTGCTCATTATTTTCCAAAACAAAATCCCGCTTTTCTTATAGACCCTAACATTCCAGAAATAGATTTTGATTCAAATTGGACTTTGGTGAAAGAAGTTGCATCCGTAGGAGTTCCTATCGTGGTCAAAAAACTTTTAAATAAAAAAGGAGAATGAAAATCATTCTCCTTTTTCCAACTTTTACAACCATATTTTATCGGACAACCAATCTTTTTGAGTCAATATATTCACCGTTGTTTACAACGCTTACAAAGTAAACACCCGGCTTTAAGTCCTCATGATTTAGTTTAATTCTTTCTTGGTAGTTCTGAACGGTAATCCGATCCTGCTCTTGACCTAAAATATTGTGAACTAAAATCTCTAAATCATAGCCTTCTAAATTCCCATCAAGCTTAACAAAACTATGTGTACTAGCAGGATTTGGAAACAAACTAAATTCAAATCCTTGATTTTTGATTTCATGGTTTGAAGATAAGTAAGTAATACTATGTTTAATTTTTATTGAGCTAGACTCTTGTGCATTATTGGCGTCATAAAATTCATATCGATATACTGCCTCTCCTACTTTGTTGTTAGCAACAAAATATATTTGAAGATTATAAGTTCCAGGGGCTTTCCCAGCAGTATCTCCTGATTGAACAACTAGCTCATCATTGGGTAACCAAACCGGATTTGAGCCTGCTGTTTGAGCAGCAAAACAAGTAGCTCCCCAGCATAAATAATCTGAAGTTCCTTGAATAATTGACTCTTCGTGCCTAGCAACTTTGATGGTTTTACTGGTTCCAGATTGATTTACGATGCTTACAAAATCTTTATATTCATAATATGGAAGTGGATTTACGGTATCCAAAGGCACCCAGAAAGTTAATGTTTCATCAATTAAGCTATTTCCAAATTGATCAAATAATCCAAAAGCAGGTAAATATTCTATATTATACTTAATGTAAACCGAAGAAGAATTGGAAGGGTTATTCGCATCATAAAATTCATATCGATAAACCACAGTACCTACATTATTATTTGGAACAAAATATACTTGAAGTGGATAAGTTCCAAACGCTTTACCAGCCGTATCACCTGCATTCACTACAGACTTATCGTCTGGAAACCATACCGGATTAGTTCCTGCATTTTGTGCAGCAAAACAAGTAGCTCCCCAACATAAATAATCTGAAGTTCCTTGAATAATTTGAACTTCATGTCTAGCTACTTTTATTTCCATAGTTCCTGAAGACTCATTTACAACGTCTGCAAAATCTTTCTCTTCAATATATGGAAGGGGATTTACAGTATCTAACTGATGATTTATGGTAATTGTATCATCAATGATTGAAACTCCACTTTTATTGTAAATTCCAATCGATTGAGAAAACCCCAATAATGCGATAATAAACAACGATAGAAAACTATATATCTTCTTCATAAATAACAATTTAAAAAAGTTAATTTACAAATATAAGAGTTTGAACTTCAAGCAACTTATATTTCTGGTATCAATTTTGTAATTTAGCTTCCCTTTGATTTAATATCTCAACTATGTTTTTAAGAATTTTAATCTCTTCACTTTTCATTGTCAATGCTTTATCAAGTGAAGCTCAGAAAAATCATATTCCTAGCGTAGAAGTGCAAAATTTAGATGGCACTACTTTCAATACAGGTGAGATTGAAAACGATGGCAAACCCATAATCATAAACTTTTGGGCAACATGGTGCAGCCCTTGTAAAAGAGAATTGAACAACATTGCAGAAATGTACGAGGATTGGGTTGACGAAACTGGAGTAAAGCTTGTAGCGATTTCGATTGATGATGCTCGTAATATGGGAAAAGTTGCTCCTTACGTAAATGGAAAAGCCTGGGAATATGAAGTATACATTGACCCAAATGGAGATTTTAAAAGAGCTTTAGGTGTAAACAATGTCCCTCATACATTTCTTGTTAATGGAAATGGTGAAATTGTTTGGCAACACAATTCTTACTCGGAAGGCGATGAATATGAATTGTTCGAATTAGTACAAAAGTTAATTGCTGGAGAAGACATCTAATTACTACCTCCATTTTAAATCTAATCAATGACGAAAAAAATACGCTTAGCGGGATGCTTAATTGCTTTCTCGCTTTTTTCATTTAATTCCTTTGCTCAGAATTTTGAAGAAATCATGAATCGTGGTGAAATTCGAGGCAACTTTCAAATTGACATGCAGTACTACCAAGAAGATAGTACCATTGGAGCTGAAGATGTACCTGAAAAAATTAGATCAAACAGTTTTTTAAACCTTATCTATACCAATGGGAATTTTTCGACAGGTGTCCGTTATGAAAGCTATTTAACACCACTATTAGGGTTTCCCGAAGGCTATGAAGGCAACGGCATCGCCTATAGATATGCCTCTTTTACGAAAGATAAACTATCAGTAACAGTTGGTAACTTCTATGAACAATTCGGAAACGGCTTGATTCTTAGAACTTATGAAGAAAGAGGACTAGGATATGATAATGCCTTGGATGGTATTCGCATTAAATACAAACCTTTTAAAGGAGTTACATTAACAGGGCTTACTGGTAAACAACGCTTATTTTTTGATTTTGGAGAAGGAATTGTTAGAGGGTTTGACGCAGAAATATACTTAAATGATGTTTATGGCAAGCTTGCAGAAAGTAAAACTAAAATTCTCATTGGAGGTAGTGCGGTTAGTAAATATCAAGCGGATCAAGATTCTCGTTTTGTACTTCCCGAAAATGTAGCAGCCATGTCAGGAAGAATTAATTTAACAAGAGGAAAAATCAATGTTAATTCAGAATATGCTTATAAATACAATGACCCTTCTGCAGACAATGGTTTCATCTATAAATCAGGTAGTGCCTTTTTTCTTCAAACCTCATACTCTCAAAAAGGATTAGGAATTGTTTTAGCTGCCAAACGAAATGATAATTTTAGTTTTCGATCTGATCGAACGGAAGGACTCCAAAATTTATTAATCAACTACTTACCTGCGCTTACTAAACAACACACTTACAATCTCTTAGCAACTTTATACCCTTATGCAACCCAATTAAATGGAGAAGTTGCTTTTCAAGGGGACTTAATTTATAAGTTTAAAAAAGGGACTAAACTAGGTGGTGAAACAGGTATGGATATTCAATTAAACTACTCTACTGCTAACAATCTTGACACCACTTCTTTAAATGATGAGTTAGGAGCTCGTAAAGGTTATAAGTCTGAACTTTTCGGAATAGGTGAGGTTTACTTTAAAGACTTTAATGTTCAAATCAATAAGAAGTTTTCTAAAAAAGTGAAGGGTCGATTTACATATGCAAATATTGTTTATAATGGTGATGTAATTGAAAAACCTGGAGAAGGAATGGTATATGCCAACATTGGTGTAGCAGACGTAACTTATAAGTTTAATATTCGAAATGCTTTAAGAACCGAAGCCCAAATTCTTGTAACCGAACAAGATGAAGGAGATTGGGCTACTTTATTATTTGAGTATACTTACTCTCCACATTGGTTTTTTGCCCTTCTTGATCAATACAATTACGGCAACTCAGAAACTGATGCAAGAGTACACTATTACAACGCTTCTTTTGGCTATATAGATGGTGGTAATCGCATTAGCCTAAGCTATGGAAGACAAAGAGCAGGAATATTCTGTGTAGGAGGAGTTTGTAGAGTTGTACCTGCTTCAAATGGTCTTTTCTTATCTGTTACAAGTAGTTTTTAGTAAATTAGAGTTATGAAAATATTTTTGAAAACAACAGCTATTCTTTTATTCGGAATTTTCTTCTTTGCTTGTGACAAAGTAGACGATCCAATTCCTGAAAATGCAGGTCAATCTTTTCAATTGGATGATAGTACAGAATATATTTCAGATCCAGCCTTTGGCTTTCAAAGTGCAAGTGACCTTAGAGATTTTATTGAAAATAACACTTGGACTGAAAAAACTGCTCCTAATAACTTATCACAACGCTTTATACTTTTAGAGGAATATACAGGGCATACTTGTCCTAATTGTCCTGCTGCAAGTAAAGAAATTGAACGGTTAGATAGCCTTTTTGGAAATCAACTTATATCGGTAGCAATACATACTGGAAACTTTGCTGCAACATTCCCAGCTTCATTTGGTAAATACACCACTGACTTTAAGGATGAAGATGAATTTGGAGAAGACTATGCTGCTTTGTTTAACACAAGTACGGTTGGCTACCCATCGGGTATAGTAAATCGAGTTGGAGGAACTGTAACTAAAAAAGACACCTGGGAAAGCTTAATTAGAGCATACACAAATGACTCTCCAAAGGCTAGTCTAGCTGTTAAAACCTATTTTTCTTCTGATGTTAATGCTGTTCGAATTCAACTGGATGTAAATTGGTTAGCAGATTTGAGTGAAGATTATAACATCTCAGTCTATTTGATAGAAAGTGACATTATTGATTGGCAAAAGAATGGTGGGACGGATATCGAGTTTTACAGTCATCAACATGTCTTAAGGAAGGTAGTCAATGACGCATTTGGCAAAGATCTAAAAGATGCTATTAGTGGTGATACCGAATCTATCCAATATATTACTCCATTAAACAGTTCTTGGAATGCTTCAAACATGAATGTGGTTGCTTTTATTTTCAATAATGATCAAAGCTCTTTTGAAGTAATACAAGCAAACTCTGTTTATATCAACAAATAGTTTAAACGCACTAAAACCCTTTTCATTTTTGAGGGTTAACTTAGTAGCATGTTTAAAAAGCTACTGACATTCGGACTTTTAATTTTTTTTAGTCTCCATTTTGCGCATGCTCAAAGTTTTAACGCAGGTGGATTGGCTGGAATTAATGCCTCACAAGTAGGTGGAGATGGCTACTCTGGTTTTAATAAAGCAGGACTTCTGCTCGGTTTATATTCAAATATTGATATTTCTCAAAAAGTAAATCTTCAGTTTGAAATAAATTACAGTCAAAAAGGAAGTAGAAAAAACAGAGATGTTGAGAACAATGATACAGAAGAGTTTTTGTTAAGGTTGGATTATATTGAAATTCCAATCATGGCCAAGTTTAGAAATAACAAATTCACCTTTGAAGGTGGAGTATATTACGGTCAACTTGTCAATCAATATATGAGAGATGAAAACGGCCCGTTTGATATTCCTGAGCCCTTAAACAAGTTTAGAAATTATGACATTGGGGGATTGGCAGGTGTTAACTTTAATTTCACGAAAAATATTATCATGAATTGGCGGTTTAGTCATTCTATTCTTCCCGTTAGAAAATATGACAGTGGTGCCAATTGGCGATTCGAAAGTGGGATGACCAATATGTATTTAAGTTTTACAATGAGATACAAATTCCTTGGTGATGATGGAGCATAAAATAGTTGTTGCAATTACAGGAGCATCAGGGTCCATATACGCTAAACTTCTTCTTGATCAGCTTTTAAAGTATCAAGATCAACTTAAAGAAGTTGGAATAGTAATGTCTAACAATGCTAAGTTAGTTTGGGAAACAGAACTCTCAAACACCGATTACAAAAACGTTCCTTTTAAAATCTATGGTAAAAGTGATTTTATGGCACCATTTGCCTCAGGATCAGCTAAATTTAACAGCATGGTTGTTGTTCCATGTTCAATGGGAACTATAGGAAGAATAGCTCATGGGATTTCTGATGATTTAATTACCAGGGCTGCGGATGTTATGTTAAAAGAAAGAAGAAAACTTATCTTGGTTGCCAGAGAAACTCCATATAATCTCATTCACCTTAATAACATGAAATTAATAACTGAAGCTGGTGGCATAATTTGCCCCGCCTCTCCCTCTTTTTATTCTAACCCAATGAATATTGAAGAGCTTGCTATGACCGTAGTAAATCGTGTGATTGACTTACTTGAGATAGAGAACACTTCTTTCCGATGGGGTGAAAAATATTAACAAATACTTCTTAATTAACTAATGAAGTAATTCTATAGTTTGTGGTTTATTTTTTTGTAAATTGAGACTCCAATACCGAACGACTATGTATGAATTAAGTAAAAAGGTGCTCACTCGTGTGAGCTTTGATAGAACGTTGTTTAGAAAAGAATTAGTAAAGTCAAAAAGGTGGTTAAAACCAAAAGAATCGATCATGCTTAAAGCATGGTGTCTAGCAACTTTTGGTCACCTTTATAAGGATATTATCATTGAAGTTTTTGAGACGATTTCTTAAGAAAATCTAGATTTCGTTTTAAACCAACAAATTTGGTTCTTTTCACTGCTGATTTTTTAAAGAGCCTATCAAATTGCTCCTTTTCCATAGCATGCCATTCATCGCTATTTAAATTCATCAATTCTTCATTTGGAAGAAATTGAGGTTCTTTATTCATTGAGGCAAAACGGTTCCAAGGACAAACATCTTGACAAATATCACAACCAAAAGCCCAATTATTCATTTTGTTTGCAAATTGCTCTGGAATTTGACTATCCCTAAGCTCAATAGTTAAAAATGAAATACATTGATTTGAGTTAATGGTTCTATTATCAAGAATTGCATCCGTAGGACAACTATCAATGCATCTTGTACAATTACCACAGTAATCTTTTATAGGTCCATCAGCTTCAAATTTGAAATCAAGCATCATCGTAGCTATAAAAAAATCAGAACCTCTATTTTTATTGATTAGCATACTATTTTTTCCGATCCAACCCAGTCCGCTCTCACGCGCCCAAGCTCGATCTAAAACAGGAGCCGAATCTACAAAATACCTCCCTTCAATTGAACCAATCTCTACCTTTAAATAATTAAAAAGCTCCTTTAATTTCTCTTTAATAACAAAATGATAATCCTTTCCATAAGCATACTTTGCAAGTTTTGGCGCCTTCATATCGCTTTGTTTATTGGGCGTATGATAGTTAAAGAGAAAAGTGACTACGCTTTGTGTACCTGGAACTAGCTTTCGTGGGTCAAGTCTCTTTTCGTAATATTTCTCCATGTAACTCATGGTAGCATTATTGTTCTTTTTTAGCCAATTCTCCAATCTAGCCTCATCAGATTCGAGCTTTTTAGCATTAGAAATACCCACGAAGTCAAACCCCAATTGATAGGCTTTCGATTTTAATAAAGATGTCGCTTTTTGAGGATTCAACTTTAGTCAAATAAAGTGCCATCACTACTTGGTCTCTTTCTGCCAAGGTGTTTATAAGCAAGTGAAGTTGTTTCTCTCCCACGAGGTGTGCGATTTAAAAAGCCTTCTTTAATCAAAAAAGGCTCATATACTTCTTCTATAGTTCCAGCTTGTTCACCAACAGCTGTTGCAATTGTAGTTAAGCCAACTGGACCGCCTTTAAACTTATCAATGATGGTAGTCAGAATTCGATTATCCATTTCATCTAGGCCATGTTTATCGACATTTAAAGCAGAAAGTGCCATATTAGAAATTTTCAAATCAATCGATCCATTCCCTTTTATTTGGGCAAAGTCCCTTACTCTCCTTAGCAAAGCATTTACTATACGAGGTGTACCTCTACTTCTACCCGCGATTTCTAAGGCTGCATCATTCAAAATATTCACTTTCAATATTCCTGCTGAACGAATCGCAATTCGGGCCAATAAATCCTTGTCATAATATTCCAATCTAGAATTTATTCCAAATCGTGCACGTAATGGAGCGGTTAATAAACCTGCTCGGGTAGTTGCCCCAATGAGTGTAAAGGGGTTTAATTTTATTTGAACAGACCTAGCATTAGGCCCTGAATCAATCATAATATCAATTTTGTAGTCCTCCATTGCCGAGTACAAATACTCTTCAACTACAGGACTCAAACGATGAATTTCATCAATAAATAATACGTCTCCTTCATCTAAATTGGTTAATAAACCAGCTAAATCAGCAGGTTTTTCCAACACTGGCCCTGAAGTAAGTCGGAATGATACTTCTAATTCTTCTGCTATGATATTTGCTAAGGTTGTTTTACCAAGCCCGGGTGGTCCATGCAATAAAACATGATCTAATGCTTCACCTCTCAGCTTTGCTGCTTCTACAAAAATTTTAAGGTTTTCAACAATCTTATCTTGCCCACTAAAGTCACTAAAGGATAGTGGACGAAGTACCTTGTCAAACTCAAGTTCTTCTGAATTCTGAAACTCCGGATTTAAATTCTCATTCATAGTTACTAAACGAATCTACTGATTATGGTTTGATATCTTCCCATAAGCGTTCAAAATAAATCTTCAATTTAAAAATATAAACAGGAGAAGTAAACTGCTCATCAAGCTCTTTATTGGTTGCAATCATAAGCCGATAACCGACTCCCATACCTGCCCCGAAATAATCTAAAAAGCGATACTCAAAAGCTATAGCGGGTTCATAAGAACAAACAAATTTTCTAGATAAGAACTTCCGCTCATCTCCTACTCTATATGTATAAAAGCTCTCTCCAAACCCAAATTGAACAGGAATACTCAATTGCCATCTTTCATCTTTATAAAATGCATACTCTACATAAGGAGAAATATAGTAATAACCTATAGTACCTTGATATATGTTACTATTGATCGAAATCTCCTTTTTTATTTTTGACCATAACTGATTATAGCCTAATCCAAAACTTAACTTCTTTTCAAATTGTATTCCTGCTTTTATCCCTATCACACGAACACTACTTTGATTTATAAATGAATTTCTAGAATCAAATCGAAATTCAAATTTCGGCTTTTCTGATAGGGATTGTCGTAGCTCTTGTTCGAAGCTTTGACCCTTAGAAAGAACTATAAATAGGCTAAACAGAAATAATAACAGTAATTTTTTCAATGTAAAAAAAATGTCCTTAACGAAATTAAGGACATTCAATTTAAAGTTATATTATATTAATGGCCATCGCCATCTTCTCCTTCTCTAAGTGGAACTGTTTGAGGAATAAAGTCTTCTTCAAAACCTGGCTTTGAGTAATCGTATGCCCAACGATGAACAGTTGGTATTTCTCCAGGCCAGTTTCCATGAATATGTTCTACTGGAGTTGTCCACTCCAATGTAGTAGACTCCCAAGGATTTTGAGGTGCCTTTGGTCCTTTAAAAATACTATAGAAGATATTGAAAATAAAGATTCCTTGAGCAGCTGCGGCTAAAATAGCAAATACTGTAATCAACTCATTGATATCATACATTTCGTTAAACATTGGAAATTCAGTATTCGCATAATATCTTCTTGGAACGCCTGCTAAACCTAAGAAATGCATGGGAAAAAATATTCCATAGGCGGTAATGATTGTTAACCAAAAGTGAGCAAAACCAAGGCTTTTATTCATCATTCGTCCAAACATTTTCGGAAACCAGTGATAAATACCCGAAATCATACCGAATGTCCCAGACAGCCCCATAACGATATGGAAGTGACCTACAACAAAGTATGTATCATGAACATTGATATCTAATGCAGAATCCCCTAGAATGATTCCGGTTAGCCCACCAGTTATAAAGGTTGAAACAAGTCCAATAGCAAAAAGCATAGCAGGGGTAAACTTGATGTTTCCTTTCCAAAGTGTGGTTAAGTAGTTAAATACCTTAACCGCAGATGGTATGGCTACTAATAAAGTTGTAAATGTAAATACAGCTCCTAAGAATGGGTTCATTCCGGTAACAAACATGTGATGTCCCCATACCAAGAAAGAAATAAATCCAATTGCCAAAATAGAACCGATCATTGCTCTATAACCAAAAATTGGCTTTCTTGAACTTGTAGCTACAACCTCTGAGGTAATTCCCAATGCAGGTAATAAAATGATATAAACCTCAGGATGACCTAAGAACCAAAATAAATGCTCGTATAAGATAGGGCTTCCACCTTCAACTTCTAAAGCTTGTCCTGCAATGTAAATGTCCGACAAGTAAAAACTTGTTCCAAAACTTCTATCGAAAAACAATAGTAATACTGCAGAGAATAAAACAGGGAAAGATAAAACACCTAAAACCGCAGTGATTAAGAAAGCCCAAATTGTTAGAGGCATTCTTGTCATAGTCATTCCCTTCGTTCTTAAATTAAAAACAGTAACGATATAATTCAAACTTCCTAAAAGAGAAGAAACAATAAATAAGGCCATTGACACAATCCACAAAGTCATACCCATTCCTGAACCTGGTATAGCGTCTGGAAGTGCACTTAATGGAGGATAAATTGTCCATCCTCCTGAAGCAGGGCCACCTTCTACAAAAAGAGAGGCAATCATGATACAGCTTGACAAGAAGAAAAACCAATATGAAAGCATATTCATAAAGCCTGATGCCATATCTCTAGCTCCAATTTGTAATGGAATTAAAAGATTACTAAAGGTCCCACTTAATCCCGCAGTTAGTAAAAAGAATACCATAATGGTTCCATGCAAAGTAACAAGTGCTAAATACTTATCTGGAGATAATATTCCACCAGGTGCCCAATCTCCTATAAAACTTTCAAGGAAAGGAAAACTTTCTCCTGGATATCCCAATTGCAATCTAAAGATTACAGACATCAGCATTCCTATTAGCCCCATAAAAGAACCAGTAATAAAGAATTGCTTAGCGATCATTTTATGATCTGTACTAAAGATATATTTAAATAAAAAATCGTTATCGTGATGATGTGCTGTTGCTGACATTTCCTATCTAATTAATTGCTCAATATATTTTACAAAGAAGACGTTTGTGTCGCCTCTTCAATAATTTCATTTTCAACTTGCTGAATCTCTTCAGAAACTTCAGCTGTATTACCTTCAACTTCTAAAAATACTTTTTGTTCAGATAGCCACTTTTTATAATCCTCTTCACTATCTACTATTATTTGCATACCCATATTATAATGAGCAGCACCGCAAATTTTATTACAAACCAATTGATATTGAAACTCAGGATCACCTAAATGTTCCTGCATTTCAACAGTGGTCATATTTGGAACAAAATTAAATCGTGTTGTCATACCAGGTACACAATTCATTTGGGCTCTAAAGTGAGGCATGTAAGCACTATGAATCACATCTTGAGATCTAAAGTAAAATTGTACTGGACGGTTAACAGGAATATGAAATTCAGCCTTTACATATTTATCGTCCCATGCGCTTTGATCAGTAGAATCAAGACCTAGCATATTCACTCCTTCAATCAAACGAACACTCGCTGCTCCAAATTTTCCATCTTCACCAGGATAGCGGGCAGTCCAATCAAACTGTCTCGCATATAATTCAATTTCAATTGGATCGTCTTCAGCTGTTAAAGGCTCCATTGTGGTATTCCAAATGTTTAACCCATATAAAATAAGGATTAGAAGCACTAATGCTGGAATAGCTGTCCACAGCATTTCAAGCTTGTTACTGTGTGCAAAAAATTGTGCTCTTCGATTCTTATCGTAGGCATACTTCCATGCAAAATAGAAAAGTAAAATATGAGTGCCGATAAATACTGGGATAATAATTATCCATGTAGTATTCATTAATTGATCTACAATCAAACCATGCTCAGAAGCAGCAATAGGTAACATTCTATCTCCCCATGCGATTACTTGCCAAGCTACAAAGGCAAAATATGCAATCAAGAACAAGGGCATTAATAAAGCTTGCATTTTATTTTCTTTCGCATTAGGTTCATACGTATTCTCCCCTTTTGCGAAACTAGCTTGTTCAAGCACTTTAACAACCTTCGACAAAGCAATAATTCCTAGTACTATCGCTAATATGATCAACAAATTCATCATCCTATTATCTTTTTTCTTTTACTAAGCAGTCAATTAAATGTGTAAATGTTTACTCTCATCCAAAAATGGATGTTTCTCTACCGTTAATGGTGCTTTAGAAAAAGCATTAAATACGATAAATAAAAACAAGCCTAAAAATCCAAGGAACATTCCAATTTCCATAAATCCAAAATGCAAATGACCTACACTTCCCGGAACAATCATCATGTATACATCTAGCCAATGTCCTACAAATATGATAACACCAACAGTTATCAAATATCCAATCTGTCTTTTAGCATCTCTAGCCATTAAAATGACCATTGGGAACAAGAAGTTTGTGAAGAACACTCCAAAGAACAACCATTTAAAATCTTTAATTCTAGTAATGTAGTAGGTTACTTCTTCTGGAATATTTGAATACCAAATCAACATAAATTGTGAGAACCATAAGTATGTCCATAGGAAGCTAATCGCAAACATCCATTTTCCAGCATCATGAATATGACTCTGATTAACATGTGGCAAATAGCCCTTTGATTTTAAGTAAATAGTGATCAATACAAAGAATATCATGAAACTCACCCATATTCCTGAAAACACATACCAACCAAATAAAGTACTGAACCAATGTGTATCAATTGACATAATCCAATCCCAAGCTGCAGTAGAAGATGTAAATGCAAAGAACACTAGAAATATGGCTGCTAAGGACATATTCTTAAAATGAATTTTTGAGCCTCCTTCTTGGTCCTCTAACAAAGATCTCTTTCTAAACAACTTAGCGAAATATGTCCAAACTCCAAGATACAACAACGTTCTTATCCAAAAGAAAGGTTGATTCAAATAAGCTGCCTTTCCTGCAATTATCTTATCATAATGTTCTGAGTTAATATCGAATACTTCTGGGTCCATCCAATGGTACAGGTGATGCCAATGTAAAGTTCCTCCAAGGAAAACAATTATTAAAATAGCTGAACCTACATAGATGTATTGTGATATACCTTCTATGACACGCTTTAATACAACCATATAACTGGCTTCTGTTGCATATTGTAAAGCCAAAAAGAATAATGCTCCTAAACTAATTGCAAAATAGAAGAATCCATTAATTAAAAGGTTAGCCCAAAATCGATTGTGATGTGGTGTATGATCCGTCATAAAACCGTATACAGCCGCGATAACTCCGATTAACATCAGAATTGAAAAAGATATACGTGCTTTTTTAGTAAATATAAAATTCATCTCTTCAGCGATTAATTATTCTGATTTGTATTGTCTTCATTCATAGCCATTTCTTCTCCTTCTTCAACTTTCGTATCATCAGAGTTTAATGGGTCTTTTCCTTGCAATGTTTGAACATAAGCTACAATCTTCCAACGATCTTGCTCACGAATTAAGCTAGAGTGAGGTCCCATTGCATTTAAACCATACATAATGGTATGATAAATATGTCCTTCGGTCAAATCTTTCATTGCCCTTCCACCTCTTCTATTTGGAAGCTCATCAGCATAAGAAGGAACAGCTCCATAAATGGCATTCTGAATAGAACCTTCTCCTTTTCCCTTTGGACCGTGACAATGGGCACAAAATGAATTATACAATGCCTTGCCTTCTTTAATAGTCTTTTCAGTAAGATGGAGGGGATTTTGTAAATTTTGTCCCGCTAATTCATATCCTTCGGTTGTATTAGGATATACATAAGGCTTGTAACCCTTAGGAATTGAATTTGACGGAGTTAATCTTGCAGTTGCAGAGTCTGAAAATTCATAATCTACATATACTTCAATAGCAGGAGAACGGTACATGTCTGGCATGTATTCAACTCCCGGACTATTAGGGTCATCACAAGAACTTAAGCCCAATGAAGAACCTAAGGCGATGAAAACGGTATATACTATATTCTTCTTAATTCTCATAATTCCCGAATTATCTAGCTTCAATTTTAATTGTTCCAGTTTGACTTAAGTGCTGCTCTACTTCTTCTTCAGTCATATGACTATCGGAAGGGTGAATCTCCATCACAAACTTATCATCTGTGGTATAAGGATATGGATTTCTTGCCTTAACTCCAGGTAAAGTCCAATTTCTAATGAAATACGTTAATGCCATACCATGTGCAGCTAACAAAACTGTAAATTCAAATGAAATAGGCACAAATGCTGGAATATTCTGATAAAAGAAATCGTTTGGTTTACCACCAATATTCATAGGCCAATCAACAATCATGAAGTAGTACATACCTGATAAAGCTAAGGTTAGACCTACTAAGCCATAAATAAATGCACAAATTGCAAGTCGAGTTTGCTTTATCCCTATGATTGGATCTAAGCCATGGATTGGGAAAGGCGAAAATACATCACGAATGTGAATGCCTTTTGCAACTAATTCTTTTGCTCCATTTAACAAGACAGTATCGTCGTCGTAAGTAGCGTATATTACTTTATTGTCTGCCATTATCTTATAATTAATGTTCTTGGTCAGCTTTTTTGTACTGCTCTCCTGAAGATTTTAAAATGGTTTTTAACTCATTTAATGGTAATACCGGGAAAAATCTTGAGAATAATAAAAACAAAACAAAGAATATTCCGATGGTACCTATAAAACATCCAATATCAACAAACGTAGGGTGGAACATGGTCCAACTTGATGGTAAGTAATCCCTGTGAAGAGAGGTTACAATAATTACAAATCTTTCGAACCACATACCAATGTTTACAATAATTGACATGAAAAAAGTAAACATGATATTAGTCCTTAACTTCTTAAACCAAAATACTTGTGGCGAAATAACATTACAAGTCATCATTGCCCAATAAGACCACCAATAAGGCCCTGTTGCTCTATTGATAAAGGCATAAGCCTCGTATTCAACTCCTGAATACCAAGAAACAAATAACTCTGTTAAATAAGCTACACCAACAATAGATCCTGTAACAATGATTACAATATTCATGTACTCAATATGCTTGATAGTAATGTAATTTTCTAACCCCATTACCTTCCTCATAATTATCAACAAAGTCTGAACCATTGCAAATCCTGAGAAAACAGCACCCGATACGAAGTAAGGCGGGAAAATTGTTGTATGCCATCCCGGAATTACTGAAGTAGCAAAGTCCATCGATACAATAGAGTGAACCGAAAATACAAGTGGAGTTGCTAAACCTGCAAGCACCAATGAAATTTCTTCGAATCTATTCCAAGCTTTCGCATTTCCAGTCCATCCAAAAGCTAATAAACTATATACTTTCTTCGGAACTGTTTGAGTTACTTTATCACGAATAGTTGCAAAATCAGGAATTAATCCAATATACCAAAACACTAAGGAAACTGAAAAGTAAGTTGAAATTGCAAATACATCCCAAAGAAGTGGAGAGTTAAAGTTTACCCAAAGTGAACCAAATTGATTTGGCAATGGGAATACAAAATAGGCTAACCAAATTCTTCCCATGTGAATACCTGGCCATACAGCAGCCATCATTACGGCAAAAATGGTCATTGCTTCAGCAGAACGGTTAATTGCCATTCTCCATTTTTGTCTGAACAACAACAATACTGCTGAAATCAAAGTACCAGCATGTCCGATACCTACCCACCATACAAAGTTGGTAATATCCCATGCCCAACCTACAGTTTTATTTAGTCCCCAAGTTCCAATACCAGTTCCTAATAAGTATAGGATACAACCGATACCCCAAAGGGCCATAACTGCTGATATTCCAAATACGATCCACCATGATCGGTTGGCTTTTCCTACAACAGGAGCCATTACATCATCGGTGATTTGACCGTATGTCTTTTCTCCTAGAATTAAGGGTTCTCTAATCGCTGCTTCTTGCTGCATTCTATCTAGTTTTAAGCAATATTGTTTATGTATTTCTAACTTTTACCTGATAATAGACATTCGTATCAGTTCCTACTTCTTCTATAACTCTGTATGCTCTATTATTCTCAGATCTTTTTCGAACTTCACTTTCTACATCATTCAAATCACCAAAGATAATCGCATCGGCAGAGCAAGCTAAAGAACAAGCAGTTTGTGCATCTTCATCTTTAACCGGCTCACCATCTTTCTTAGCGGCCAATTTCGTTTCTTGAATCATCTGAACACACATGCTACATTTCTCCATAACCCCTCTTGCTCTTACAGTAACATCAGGATTTAAGACCATTCTACCTAAATCGTCTTGAGATGGATTGAAATCTGCAAACTTGTCTAAATTTTGGTAACTAAACCAGTTAAATCTTCTCACTTTGTAAGGACAGTTGTTAGCACAATATCTTGTACCAATACAACGGTTATAAGTCATTTGATTTAAGCCTTCGTTACTATGTGTAGTTGCCGCTACTGGACAAACCGTTTCACATGGAGCATGGTTACAATGCTGGCACATCATTGGTTGATGAACTACTTGAGGATTCTCTTCTGGAGTTTCCATGGCAGTGTAGTTGCGTGCCTCAACATCAGCTTCATTGCTGCTAAAATATCTATCAATACGCAACCAGTGCATTTCTCTAGATCTTCTAACTTCATCTTTACCTACAACTGGAACATTATTTTCAGCATGACAAGCAGTAACACAAGCAGCACATCCTGTACAAGCATTTAAATCAATACTCATTCCCCAGTGATGACCTACTTTTCTTACCGGATGTTTTGCCCAAAGGTCAATTTCAGTTACATTTTTTGGCCCATCATGTGTGGCCAAAATATGTTCGGGATTGTAATCGTCTTTTGAACCATTTTTGAAGGTAGCAAAATCAGTCTCTCTAACAATTGAAGTTCTACCCATAATGGTTTGATGAGTCTGAGTAGTTGCTACTTGATAATCGTTACCGGTAGCCTCAAAACTTACATCAGTTGAGTATGTTTTACCTTTATAAGATGGGTAGAAATTAATCCCTACAATTTCTGTATTCTTTTTACCAATTGTTTGTCCATAACCTAAAGCAACAGCCAAAGTTCCTCGAACTTGACCTGGCATTGCAATTACAGGAACTTCTTCGTAAGAAACACCATTAATGGTAAGGTTAACTGTACTGGCATTTTTTTGCTCGCCATACTCTGTTGCAAAACCTTGTTCTCTGGCATCTGCAGGGCTCATTAACAAGTAATTGTCCCAAGTCATTTTAGTTATTGGGTCTGGTAATTCTTGCAACCAAGGGTTGTGCGCCAATGTACCATCTCCGATTCCCACTTTCGTGTAGAATTCTACCTCCCAATCATTACTTTTTGAAGCGGCAAGTGCAGCAGATGCAGCACTCAAGTCAGCAGCAAAAGAAACTGCTTCTATTTCTTCGGAAATAGCAGGCTTAAAGTATCCTTCGTGTAAACTATTTACCCAAAAATCTTCAAATAAAACTGACTTCGTTTGCTTAGAAAATAAAGTTTCCTCCCAGTTCTTCTTGATAAAATCGTAATACGTTTCCTCTTTCCCCATCCAACTTAATAAGCAATCTTGAAATTGCATCGTATTGAATAGTGGATTAATAGTTGGTTGAGTTAAAGCGTAATACCCTTTGGAAGGCATGGCATCATTCCAAGACTCCAAATAAAAGGGAGTAGCTCCAACATAATTTGCCTTCTTTGCTGTATCTGTATTTCTATTTGCAAAAACAATCTTTGTTTTTACTTTATCCATTAATTCCGCAAAGGCTGGCATGGTATACACAGGGTTTGCTTCATTAATGATCAAAGCATCTACTGAGCCACTTTTCATTTCTGACAATAAGGCCTCAACCTCACTATCAATGCCTTTTCGTAAATATGATGGGTTGTTTACATCTATTGTTTTACCATAATTACCAAGTAAATTGTTAATGGCATTCACAACTATTTGAACATTCTTATCATTTAAGCCAGATAAAACAATTGATTCACCCTTGTTTGCTAACAAGTGATCCCCAGCCATTTTAACTTTATCACTTACTGCTGACTTTACTGACTTTAATGAAGCACCTCCAGTTTTTGAAGCTAAATAATTGTATAACTCTAAAACTACTTTCGCTTGCTCAGAAAGCTTAACCGGCACTCTAACATCTGCATTAGACCCTGTCAACGACATGGTACTTTCAAATTGAAAGTGCTTTGACATCCAAGCGTTTTCTGGATTTCTTCCTTTAACGTACTGATGCTCCAATTGCATTGAACCTGGCATACGATCTAAGAAATCTGCTCCGATACTTACAATTGACTTTGCTTTTGACAAATCATAAGTAGGTAGCACTGCTTGACCAAAACTTTCTTTATTAGCCTCAAGAGTACCACTCAAAGAAACTGAATCATAAGTCACATGCTTAATATCAGCTCCTTCATTAGCCGCTACAAACTCTGAAACAAGTCTAGCTGTAGAAGGACTTAAAACTGTCCCTGTCAAGATTCTAACTTTTCCTCCAGAAGCCAAAACAGAAGCTAATTCTGATTTAATCTTGCTGTTAAAATTCGCCCAGTCTGTTTCTTGACCATCTATGCTAGGTGATTTCAACCGATTACCGTCATAAAGAGACAATACCGATGAATTTACCCTTGCATTAATTCCACCTAAAGTTAAAGGTGATTTCTTATTTGAATCAATTCGAATAGGTCTTCCTTCTCTTGTTTTTACAACAATGTCACAATAGTCAAAACCATCGAAGTAAGAAGTAGCAAAGTAATTTGCTACACCTGGATTGGCCTTGTCTGACTTAACAACATGAGGAATAACCTTATTTACAGGCGTTTCACAAGCTGCTAAAGATGCAGCAGTAACACCAAATCCTAAATACTTTAAAAAGTCTCTTCTCGAAGTTTTTGAATCTTCTAAAAGGTTTTTATCTCCCAAAAAGTCTTCAACAGGAAGATATTCGCTAAACTCTTTATTCTTGGATTCTTTGAAAGATGGAGAATCATGTAATTCTTCAACTCCTTTCCAATATTTCTTATTATTTGACATAGCTTCTTCTACTTCAAAATCTTAATAATGACATTTAGCACACTCTATACCGCCCAATTCAGACACGGTAATCGTACCATCTTCTAAGTATTGCTTTTTTAAATCTTCTGGCAACCTTTTATGAATTTCATCATAATATCCACTTTCAGCCATCTGAACCTTAGTTTCTCTGTGACAATTAATACACCAACCCATAGTTAAATCAGCATGTTGCTTACCAACTGTGTAGGTTTCAACAGGACCATGACATTTCTGACATGCAATCTTACCAACCGTGACATGTTGTGAGTGATTAAAGTAAACGTGATCTGGCAAGTTGTGAACTTTCACCCATTTGATTGGCGACTGATTTGGACCATAAGTTTTAGTCACAGGATCAAAATCCAATGCCTTATAAATTTTTGCAATTTCTTCTTTTCCGTATTGAGGACCTTCTTGAATATAAGTATGACAATTCATACATAAGTTTGGAGAAGGGATACCAGCAGACTTACTAAAAGCAGCAGAATTGTGACAATATTGACAATCAATTCCATTCTGACCTGCATGCAATTCATGAGAAAACTTTATGGGTTGTTCAGGCTCATAACCAGTATAAACCCCAACTTTTAATGCAGCATCCCAGCCTGCCTTTGCTACTAACGCAAGCACTACAATACCCATTAAGGCAACAATGGTTTTGTTTGACTGTACCCAAGCACCTAATGCTTGGCCCATACTTTTCTCTTCAGGAACTTCTTCCCCTCTTTTCTTGGCTTCCACAATTGACAAAGAGTACTGCACTTTTCTTAGCACAGAAATCAAAATCAAGAAAACCAATATTAGACCTAACGCAATGTAAGTTGTATTATCAGAAGATGCTTGACCATCCGCCCCATCAACAGCAGAGTCCGTTGCAGCAGCAGCCGTTTCTTCAGGTTTATTTTCATTATACTCCTTTACATAGGCTAAAATAGCATCTACTTGCTCATTATTCACGGGCTGTGCAGGCATCAATACTTTGTTGTACTGCTCATAGACTGCCACCGCTTGCTCATCACCACTTGAGATTAACTCTTGCGAGTTTTTAATCCATTTATATAACCACTCTCTTTCGTACTTATCGTACACCCCAGCCAAACCTGGACCTACAAGCTGATTACTGCCTGGACTATGACATGATGCACAGTAACTCTTAAATAACTTCTCACCATCCTCTTGGGCTTTTAGCTCGGTAGAACTAAAACTCAACAGCATGAAAAAACCTAGCAGACTGAGAAACGGAAAGGTTGATTTCGCTGATATAAACTTCATATTAAGACAATTAGGTGTTTTTTTGTTAAACCTTACTAACGGAAACCTATTTTTTTAATCGAGGACAAATTTAATCACTCAGTCTAAAGATGTGCTTTGTTTAAAACAAAATTAAGCCACTTGTACATAATTTAGAACCATTCTAAATAAACGCAGATTCATTTATTTCACTAAACTATTAGATTATTTTGTTGCTCGAAATGGCATTAATTTTGAACTTGAATCAATAAAAAGCATGTACTATATATTAACATTTGTTACCATTTTCTTTTTCAATATCAAGCTTTTAGAAGCTCAAAATAATGTTAAGGAATTCAACTTGGCTGAATCCTATTACGGCCATGAAAATCCAGAAGATTCACCCAAACAATCTGACCTTATCATAGAAGAAGGAATAGAATTATTGGCGAATGCCTATTGGGAGAAAAAAGAAAATATAGGATATAAGATTCAAGTCTTTTCAGGAAAATCTCGCTGGGAAGCAAATAAACTTCGCTCTGAGCTAATCAGTGAATATGAAAATCAAATAGATGCTTCAATCAGCTACCAAGCGCCCAATTTCAAATTAAGAGTTGGAAACTTTAGAGATCGATTATCGGCCACTGAATACTTAATTATGTTAAAGAAAAATTATCCCGGGGCCTTTATTGTAAAAGATGTAATTGATATTCCAAAACCTATTAATTCGAAAACCAACAACTAGTTGAAACTTTCAAACTTTGTTCTTCTACTTTTTCTTATCCAATTAGGTTTATTTTGTAGTTGTCAGAGTCCATCAATTTATTCCAATAAAATTACTGGTCTGAGCTTCGTATCCACTCCAGACTCTTTGGTTGATTCTTTATATCTACTTCCTAATAAACTGACTTCCGCAAAACACTTAGCAATTATGCCTTTTGGCTTTTTAAGACAAAATGATGCTACTGTTTATTACAATTTAGATTGGCAATGGTGGGGAGAAAAAACGGCTGGTGTAATTGACATGATTAAAAAATCACATGAGAACGATTATCAAATCATGCTCAAACCTCAACTCTGGTTAAAAGATGGAGCTTACACAGGAAAACTGCACTTTAATAGCGAAATAGAATGGCTAGAGTTTGAAAAAAGTTATGCTCAATTTATTTTGGAATTTGCAACCATCGCAGAACAAAATCAAGTTGAGATATTTTGCATCGGCACAGAACTTCAAAAGGTTGTACAGGAAAGGCCTAAATTTTGGCAACAATTGATTCTAAATGTCCGACAGGCATACCAAGGCAAAATAACTTATGCTGCCAATTGGGACGAGTATACCGAATTTCCCTTCTGGCAAAATCTAGACTACATCGGAATCGATGCTTATTTTCCTTTAAGCAAATCAAAAAACCCCGACTTATCTGAACTAAAGCAATCTTGGAATTTGTTAAGCAATAAACTTGAAAACTTCTCTGATTCTCTAGATCAGAAAATACTATTTACAGAATATGGCTATACGAGTAGCAAAACAGCTGTAAGTTCTCCTTGGTTACACTTGAGAGATACTGAATCTGATAGTCTGATACAATCTTTAGTCCTACAAGCCATGTATGAAACAATTTGGGAAGAAGATTACTTTGTTGGTGGGTTTTTATGGAAATGGTTTCCAAATCACTCCCAAGTTGGCGGTAGTAAAGACAATGGCTTTACCCCGCAGAATAAAAAGTCAACGGAAACGATAAAACACTATTACGAAAGGCTAAATTCTTTGAATTAGCTCCTCATACAATTTAGTTAAATCCTTTTCTGCTTTACCCGCAATTTCTAGAATTTCTTCTAATGAAACCGGTTTTAAATTGTCTGGATCACATTCATCAGTAAGCACTGAAATGGCACAACAAGGCAAGCCCATGTGATTTGCAACAATTACTTCAGGGGCTGTTGACATACCTACCGCATCAGAGCCAATTCTTCTTAAGTAACGGTACTCTGCACGAGTTTCTAAATTTGGTCCCGCTACCGGGGTATACACCCCTTCATGCAATGTAATGCCTTGTTCTTTTGCAATGGATTTAAGCATGGCATTTAACTCCGCATCATAAGGTTGTGACATATCTGGAAAACGAGGACCCAATTCATTGAAATTTTTTCCTCTTAATGGATTATCTGGAATCATATTAATATGATCATCTATCAACATTAAAGTACCCTTTTTAAAATCTGGATTAACAGTACCTGCAGCATTGGAAATCAATAGCTTTTCAATCCCTAAAGCTTTTAGTACACGAATTGGGAAAGTAATCTCTTCTCCTGAATACCCTTCATAATAGTGAAAACGACCTTGCATGGCAACAACCATTTTTCCACTTAAGGTTCCATAAATTAGCTTACCAGAATGAGACTCTACTGTACTCACAGGAAAATTAGGAATGTCAGCATAATCAATAACTTGAATGGCCTCAATTTTAGTAGCCAAGTTTCCTAAGCCAGTTCCTAAAACAATACCCACTTGTGGCTTTTCAACTCCTACCGATTGAATATAATCTGTTGCTTGTTTTATTTTTTCTAACATCATTACTCTTCTAATTTAAATCCTGAAATTTTTAAGTCTTCTACGGTGTCCAAATCTACCAATTCCCTAAGGATTTTAACTTTAAGATTTAACTTATTTGCTCGCTCTTTTGTTTCTTTAAAGACGGACTCTACCGACCATTCCATATCTAAAAATAACTCCTTGTAGACTTCCTTCACTCCCAATAAATAGTAGCCACCATCATTGGCTGGTCCAATTACTAATTCATGATGATCTAAAGAGTCAAATGCTTGTTCTAAATCTAAAGTAGTAATTTGAGGACAATCGCTTCCAATAATTATTTTCTTCACTTCCTTTACTTCCTGAAAAGCTTTATACATTCTTGCCCCCAAGTCAGCGCCCTCTTGTGTTCTTTTTATAAACCTATCTGAATCCCATCTGTCATTTTTCTCCACGCTTTCAGAATAATACAAATAGCGCATAGCATCCACTTCTTCTGCTACAGTTCGCGTATGATTTAAAAGCGCTTTATAATATTTTAAGGCCATTTCTTCTCCTATTCCTTGGGCAAGTCTGGTTTTTACTTTTCCCGCAACAGCATTTTTGATAAATATAATTAGGGCTTTATTCATTCTTCATTTTGGGTTAATTGGCAAATATAGGTTCTCATTTCTTTTTGAAAAAAATGAAACTCTAACACAAGTACGACCTTTAGTCTTGTTGCGTTTTTTAAACCCAAACATCTCACTTTGACAAGAGTCATTTTGACTTTCAAAATCCTCCTATCCCTATTTTCAGGGATATGCACTTTTCACTTTCACTGGTGATTTATTGCCACAAATTGACAAGCAAATTTGTGTCATAATCTTTAAATCAAAGGCCATGAAAAATTTCACACTAATAGTTATTCTTCTCTTTTCAATTCAATTGAATAGTAAAGCACAAAATAGCTCAGTCCAAGCAAATCAATTTACTCTTAAGGTAGAGCATATTGAGGAAAGTAATCTTTTAACTTGGACTTCGAACAGAGAAGTAAACAGCAGTTATTACTTAATTGAGCGCTCCATAGATGGCAAGCCATTTGAAATTATTGGAAAAATAAAAGCAGGAAGTTCAACTTATTCAACTACTTACTATGAGTTTGAAGATATGGCTTTTGAAAATTCTTCACTTACATATCGTTTAAGTTTAGTCTTGATGGATGGAGAATCAATCACCATTCTAAATAACGTACCTCAGCTTGGAGAAGACTTAACCAAGGTAGAATAAGAATCAAAATAATGTTGTAGTATTGTTGAACACTCTAAACCAATTAACTATGTCAGAATTACAAAATACAGTTAGACCACTTCCGCTTCAAACCACAGGCAAAGCCAATATCATATACTATTTCTTTATGGTAGACTTTATACAAGCGGATAACATTGAAGTAAACAGCACCGAATTAGTTAATGTTGAGGGGAGCGAAGATGAAGTAATCTTACAAATGAATTGCAGCTTAAGTGGCAATATCAATGAATCGGAATCAAAAAGCTATCTCATCCCATATCTTACCCAAATTCCTTCGGGAAAAACCTTGCTTTCAGTAAGTATTACATCAGGAGAAACAACCAAAAAAGGCCAAGTAAAAGGCGTTAAATTGAAGGACCTACCTGTAATTCCCAATAAAAATTTAGCGGAGACAACAGACTTGCCAGACCTAAATCAAGCTAGACCAATGGTTGTAGAAAGCGAGACAACTTCTAATCGTTATGTTTTAACCTTTTGTAAAACCACGAATGATTATTCAAAGACATTAGGCCTAACGCCTGTAGACGAAAACAATCTCATGATTTCTTACAATCTAGGGCCAGATAACAACCCTCCAATAGCTGAAGAGAATTTAGTTGCCGCAGGAATTATTGACTCAACTGACCTTGTCTATAATCATGTTTATTTCGATATTGAAAACATGAGTTCCATTGATTACAACAATCCTGAAAAACTGTAATTGACTACTGTATTTTGAACACTTTCAGAAAGTTCTTTTTAAGCCTATTTGCAATAAGCTTAGTCCTAATTTGTAGTGCTGAAAAAGTAGACACTCAAAAAGTGAAACAATTGGCTATTCAAGCATTGGTGTTGGAGAATAGCAATCCGGATTCTTCTATTTTATTGGCTAAATCAATTTTAAAGGAAAGCCTATCTGCCAATTACAATCAAGGTTTGAGCTATGCTTACCATCGATTGGGATCTTCTTTTAATGCAATTGGCTTAAATGATAGTGCACTCATTTATATCAACAAAGCCATAGTGGTACGCACTGAATTAAAAGATACAGCGGCACTAATTAGTTCCTTAATCAGCAGAAGTTACCTGTTTGAAGAAGTAGCCAAAATAGATTCTGCTTATGCAGACTTAATACAGGTTCTTCACTTTTCAGAAAAGCTTGGTGATACTATAAGCCAATTGAAAGGATTCATTCGGTTATCACAAATTGAACTCAACTTAAACCAACTGGATTCAGCGAAAATCCATTTAGAAAAAGCTCAATCATTATTAAATGACCAAATAGAACCCCACTATCATCATGCTGTTTTAAACGGGCTAGGAAAACATGCCTTTGCTATTAATCAATTTCAATTAGCCAAAGAATACTTTATTGAACAACAAGCCTATATTCAAGAAAATGAGGAATTACTTAAAGCAGATAACCTGCTTAACCAAGCGCTTTGTGCTGATGAACTACAAGACACCATCCTAGCCATTGAGCTGTATGATAAAGCCAAACTAATTTACTTGTCTTTAGCTGAAATTCCATCATTGGCATTGATTCACTACAATTTAGGCATGTTATATAGTGAACGCTCTAATTTCTCCGAGGCCATTTCAAACTTTAAAAAGGGATTGGATTTTGCTCGCCAAATTGACCAACTTGACTTGAGAGCTAAAATACATCAAGAGCTGGCCGATTGTTATGAGAAGACTGAAGATTACTCCTCAAGTCTATTTCATTTAAAAGACTACCTTAAACTTCATGATTCCTTAATCAATATTTCAAAAGTAGAAAGCCTCACAGAAATGCAAACGAAGTATGAAACGGAGAAAAAAATACAGCAGATTGAATTATTGAATCAAAAAACCAAGGCTCAGCAAGCAGAAAGAAATTTTATTCTGGCTGTGGCAATGGTTTTGCTTTTAATGTTAATTAGCTTGGGTATTTACTTTATTCAACGAAACCGAATTGCCAAACGAAACGCTAGAATTGCACAACAAGAACTAGAGGCAGTATTGGATGAACAAGAAATTAAAACCTATAACGCCATGTTGGAAGGTCAAGAAGAGGAACGAATGCGAATTGCGACTGATTTGCACGACCGATTAGGAAGCATGTTATCAACTATCAAGCTGATGTTTAATTCGCTAGAAGAAAAAGTAGACAAGGCCCAAATAGAAAACCAAAAACAATATGCCAAAGCCAATGATTTATTAGATCAAGCTTGCACCGAAGTAAGAACCATTTCCCATAATCTTGGTACTGGCATGGTGGCCAACTTCGGTCTTCAACGAGCCATGGAAGAATTATGCGAAAGCATTGACCAAACCGGAAAAGTAAAATGTCAGTTTTTAAATCACAACCTAGCCAATAGCTACAAACTAGACATTGAAATTAATTTATACCGAATTACACAAGAGGCACTTAACAATGCGATAAAACATGCCAAAGCAAAGCTAATTTCAGTTCAGCTAAACGATTTAGGAAATGAATTAAGTTTACACATTGAAGACGATGGACAAGGGTTTGACCAACAAAATTTAGATTTGGGCATGGGATTAAAAAACTTAGAAAAACGAGCTGAAAAAATAGCAGGTCATTTACATATCGATTCTAGCCTCGGACGAGGAACTTCCATTATTGTAGAAGTGCCTTTAAATAAAGAAAGTACATGATAAAAGTAATTGTTGCAGACGATCACCAAATGTTTATTGATGGCATTGCTGAATTACTTAAAAGCATGCCAACTATTGAATTTATAGGTGGCGCTTTAAATGGGGTTGACTTAATTGATTTGCTTCACCAGAAAACAGCAGATGTGATTTTAATGGATGTAAACATGCCCAAAATGGATGGCTATGAAGCTACCCAAAAAGTGACTGCTGAGTTTCCAGATACCAAAGTCTTAATTCTGAGCATGCATGACACTTCTGCTTATATTCAAAAGCTGATAAAGGCCGGGGCAAATGGCTATATTCTTAAAAACACTGGTAAAGCCGAGCTTCAAGAAGCCATAGAAACAATAGCTCGAGGAGAAAGCTATTACAGCCAAGCTGTAACTCAACGAATTATGGAAGGACTTCAAAAAAAAGAAAGGCAAAAATCGATGCAAATAGAATTAACAGCCAGAGAAACCGATGTTTTGAGACTCATTGTTGAAGAGTTTACCACCCATGAAATTGCAAATCAATTGTGTATCAGTCACCATACAGTTGAATCGCATCGAAAAAATTTAATTGCCAAAACAGGAGTTAAAAACATTGCGGGCTTGGTGAAATACGCCATGGAACAAGGCATTATTTCTTAAAGAAGTACGCACAATCACTTAGTTATTTTATCTGCTTCATTGCTTACCTTTGGTTGCATGAATCGACTATGTATTTGTTTTTTATTTTGTTTCGCCTTAGCATTTTCTAGCTATGGGAAAGACAAAAAAGAAGAAATTGACTCATTAAAACTAGTCATAGATACCACCTCTATAGATACCCTTCGATTAAAGGCCTTAACTTCTTTAACCTGGCGGTACATGTTTAACCAAACCGATTCGGCTTTGCTTTTTGCCAAAGATGCCATAGCGTTAGGAGCCAAAACCGATAACACTTTATTACTTGGCAAAGCCATTAATGCTCAAGGCACTGCTTTTGGGGTAAAGGGCTTATTGGATTCTTCTAAATTTTATTTTGAAAAAGCCAATCAGCTTGCCATAGCAAACGACCACACTTGGTTAATTGCCGTTTCCTTTAATAACATTGGCTTAATCAACAACTATGATGCAAAACCAGATTCTGCCATTTTTTACTACAAAAAGGCCTTAACCAATTATAAAAAATTGAAGAAGGTTGGTGAAGAAGTGGGTGATGTCAATAACAACATTGGTTTGATTTATCAGAAAAAAGGCGATTACAATAATGCTATTCTTCACTTTAAAGAAGCCATTCACACTTATGATTCTTTAAAAACGAAAAGTCTCACCATTGCTAACCCGCTGCTTAATTTGGGAATTACTTACAAGCAAAAAGGCGACTATAAAAAAGCTATGGATAGTTATTTAAAGGCTAGAAAGTTTCTCGAAAAAGACAATGCGGAATCGGTGATTTATGCCAATGTGTTAAATGGTATTGGAGCGCTATACAACGGTCAAAAAGATTATGATAAAGCCTTGGAGTTTTTTCTGGGTTCGGTAGCCATTTACCAATCCATTGGAAACAAATCAGTAACTCATGCTTCTACCTTAAATAATATCGGTTCCATCTATCGCATTAAAGGCAAAAACCAACAGGCATTAGAGCATTTTGTGATGGCTTTAAACATGCAGGAAGAAATGGGTGAATCGACTAGCGGCATGCCAGTTTCATTAAAAAATATTGGAATTTTAAAAGAAGCTGAAGGAAAACTGGATAGTGCGATTATTTATTTTGAAAGAGCGCTAGCCTTAGAAATTCAAAGCGACGATTCGAAAGGAATTATTGAAACAAAAAATGAATTAGGCTTGGCTTATTTAGATCAAGGTGAACTAAACAAAGCATTAGCGTATTGCAAAGCAAGTTTAAGCTTAGCCGAAAAAATTGGCCTTATTGAAGGCATTCAAAATTCATGTGAGTGCCTATCTTCTGTTTATGAAAAAAAGAAAAACACTGCGGAGGCCTACAAATACTACAAAAAGTATGTTTTGTACAGAGACAGCCTTTACAATCAAGAAAATACTAAGGCCATTACGCAAAAGGCCATGCAATATGAGTTTCAGCGGGTTCAATACAAAGACAGTTTAAAAAGAGCGGAACAAGCTCAGCGTCTGGCTTTGGAGCAAAAGCAAAAAGATTTAGAGAAAGAAGCGGAAATTCAACGTCAGCGGGTTTATACCGTTGCCGGTGGAGTAGGTTTTGTTTTAATGCTTGGGCTCGCATTTGTATTGTTCAGGGGCTACAAAAACAAGCAGAGAGCCAATGAAATTATTTCCGCCCAAAAGGCAGAAGTAGAAAGTCAGAAAGATGCTGTAGAGCAACAGAAGTCAATCATTGAAGAGAAAAACCAAGAAATTGTTGACAGTATCAATTACGCCAAACGAATTCAAAATACCATACTTCCGAGCACCGATGAAATCAAAAAATGGCTACCGGAATCCTTTGTCATGTTTGAACCCAAAGACATTGTAAGTGGCGACTTTTACTTTTGTGATGAAAAGGATGGTTACATTTTCTTTGCAGCGGTAGATTGCACAGGACATGGTGTACCAGGCGCATTGGTGAGCGTAGTAGGTTACAATGGACTTAACCGAGCCATTCATGAGTATGGTTTAACCAAGCCTTCGGCCATTTTAGACAAGTTAAATGAAATTGTAAAAGACACTTTTTCGCACACCAACGATAACATTAAAGATGGCATGGATTTAACCATTTGCCGATTGGATTTAAAAAACAATGAACTTCAATTTGCCGGAGCGAATAATCCATTGTACTTGGTACGCGAGAAAGCTGACGAAAGCTTGGCAAAGCTATCTGATCGAATATTAGAACTTGAGGATTCTGAAGCCGTGCTTTATGAAATTAAAGCCGACAAACAGCCCATTGGCAGTTATGAGTACAGCAAGCCTTTCAACAATCAAAGCATTCAACTGCAAAGCAAGGATACCATTTATGTTTTCTCGGACGGATTTGCAGACCAATTTGGTGGTGAAAAAGGCAAAAAGTATATGTACAAACCTTTTAAACGCTTGCTTTTAAGCCTGTTTAATGCACAAATGAAAAACCAGAAAAAGAGCCTTGACTATGCCTTTTCGGAATGGAAAGGTGCACTTGAGCAAATTGATGATGTTTGTGTTTTGGAGTGCGGGTTTGAGTTGATTTAATTGGTGTACGGACTGCAAGTACGAGCTAACGGGTAAACTGGGGGGGTACTTAAACAAAAAATTAACCAAATAGAATGGCAGAGTTTAATATCAATAAACTTCTAGTTTTACTAAGTAAAGACATTCCTATTGCAGCTGAAAAGCAGACAGGATTCCTAGATATTGTTGATCAATCCAACAAGGAAACTACAATTTGCAAGGTTTATAAATACTTCCTAGATCAAGATTCTTCCCCTGCAATTGCTGAGTCTTTGATGTATTCATTACTAAGTCTAATAGAGGCAAAGTATACCGAGAAAGAAATGCTGAAAGAGCTTGATTTTGAAAGTTATGAAGTCTATTTAGAAGTTGTAACCAGCAAAGGTCGGATTGATATTGTCATCAAGGATACTACCGAGCAAAGTATTATAATTATTGAAGTAAAAGTGTTTCACAATATTGAAGGGAATGATCTACAGAACTATTGGGAGCACTATTCTAAATATAAAAGAGAGAATAAAGTTGCAATTGTATTAGCATTAGATAATGTAGACTTAAGTGGAAAGAATCAACAAGAAGACTACATTGTGATAACCCATAATGAATGGCTAAGTAGTGTTTCGGTTTCGATAGACAAGACGACCAATTCCAAAAATCTCATTTACTTCAAAGACTTCATTACTAATATGGATTTTCTCACCAAAGCAATAGATATGAATGACCAGGCAAAATTTTACTTTGAGCATGCAAAAAAAATTGACCAAGTAATTGAAACCAGACAAGCTGCAATTGATTATTCCCTTAACCAACTACAAATTGCAAGTAACGAATTGGGGTTTGAAGTATATGGACGTTCAAGTACATACAAGTGCTTAAAGAACTCAGATAGTGAAGAAGTCTATTACACAGTATTCGTAGAAGAAATTTTAAACCCTAACTTCCCTGTTAAGATAGTTTTAGAACTATTTGGTCATGCAAGAACTCAAAGCAGTAGGATAAAGAAATCAGTACTTTCATCTAAATATGTTAAAGGGCTTGAAATGGAAGATAATTCTGATTCTTCTTTTATCCATCTTTTTTCACGAAGCAGATTACTTGGTCCGACTGAATATGATAATTTAAAGGACACATTGAAAGAGCTAATAGAAGCATTAGAACCAGTGCGGAAGTATATTATTAAAGAATTGAATGAATCCAACTAATTAAGAATGCAAGATGCTTTAAATGAAATCTATCAATTTCTAGTTGAAAATCGTGAATACAATAAGCGACTTCAAACAAGGTATTATAACGAAATTCTAAGCCCTCATACAGAGAAAGTAGAACGAGCAATTGCTCTTTTGTATCATATTGCAAATACTCAAAGTCAACCTAAAATAGATAAGCTGGCTTCCTTCTATCAATTGGTATATAGTCATCAGAACAGCTTGGATACATTTCAGGGATTTCTTTCAATAATTGACACCAAGAACAAGTGTGATAGAAATTATAGAGGACTGTTTCAAGCATTAAGAGATCAAAGTGGTTGGGGTAATAAAACCTCGGCTTTATTCGTCAAATCAATCTATCATCTGCATAATGGAGATTATCCAATTAATCTCAAAATTTGGAATGATGTGCCGGCAAAGATTACCGAGAATGATAAGTTGTATTTACCTGTAGACCAGGTTATCATTAGCATATTCAAATACATCAATCTTAGAAGTTGGAGTTTTGCAAGGATTAATAAAGAATTGGGAAAGTATTACCTTGGTAGCCAAATAGAAGTATGGGATGACCTATGGTTTTGGGGGTTTATCAGCCAAGTTGGAGGCGGATCAGACAGACAGATGAAGTGGAATCCAAACAAGTATTGGATTTTAAAAGAAAGTGATAAGGATTCAAAGATGATTTCTAAAATTCAAAGTAAAGCCGAGGAGTTTATTGGCATTTTAGAGAGAGCAAAAAAGAGAATTCAGAAAGTAAAATAATTAAATGATGAATTATAGAAGATTATCAAAAAGCGAATTCCATGATTTATCATCTAAGGATAGTTTTAATCTCGAAGACGTTAAGAAATTAGCCGGTTTTATCCCAAAATCTTTAGAGTCAGAATTTCGTTCTCCGCTTACTTCTGAAGAGAAAAAATTGATAATGCAACTAGTTTGTAAGAATATCCTAAAGATTGTAACAGTATTTACTAAAATTAACGAAAATCCAAATCAATACGACCACCTAATTCCAAAGCCAGATTTAAATCATATAATAGAGAAGTTTGATATTGATAACTCGGTTTTAATTCCATGCAAAGCAACATTTATAGTTAGCGATGGCAAGGTAAATGAATATACCTTTTACGGGAAAATTCCCAAAAAAGGGGTTTTCAGTTCTCGCCAAAATATTGCAAATAAATGGATGAAAGAGTTTACTGAACACTTAGGCTATTACATAATATCTCAGGTCATAAAAAAGACTGATGACCGAGTAAGTACTGTTCCAGTTGCACTTGCTTATTTTGTAGCATACTATTTGACCAATAACTATCAAGTTGATTTTAAAGATTCAGATTCTGTTTATGATTTAAATAAGCAGATGGTAATAATTGCCGAAAGTTGAAAACTAATAAGTCTTTCACTATCAATTCCATTGGACACTGCAATAGGATGTTGATATGAGATTAGTATTCTTTTATATATACTTCAAATAATAATTGAAATATGAGCAAAGAAGAATACACAAAGAGTCTCCGAGAGATTGAAGAGAAAATGGAAAGAGATGGCGATCCTGAATTCGATAGGGAATACGCATTAGCACAGCAACAATTGGTTCCACCAGCAGAGCTTGAAGAAGTTGATATGGAGTAAAATGCTAATTTTTAAGTACATACCTATGAGTTCATACAAATAGAGTTATTAATATATCAAAGAATATCGTAACCAATTTTGTTACCATAAAGTCAACTTGTTACCAAATCTGTTACCAAATTTCACTAGGACTTATTGACACCTTTTTAGAATTTCTTTTTGGAAATGCAGGTTTAATAGCACTTTCCTGAGCTTGAAAATAAAAAAGCCCCCATAAGCTGGAGGCTTTTGTTGTCCGACTAGGGCTCACCTCGACTCCTTTGTCGCTCGGCATAAACTTCTCGCCCTGACTCCAATCCATAAAAAAACTCCAAAGCAATAAATACTTTGGAGTTCTACTTTATTCCGTTGTCCGACTAGGGCTCGAACCTAGACTCTTCTGGACCAAAACCAGACGTGTTGCCAGTTACACCATGGGTCATTGTGGTCGCAAATTTAAAAACTTCTTTTTAATTTTAAAGT
>CAXFAI010000007.1:0-160807 GCA_964001305.1 uncultured Flavobacteriales bacterium | reverse complement strand
TTTATAGTGCTTAACGGCGGCGAAATTACTATTTAAGCAGATACCGTATTCAATTGTATAAAGTGACTTTAATTTTATTTTAAAGTCTAAGTGGTTGAAATAGAGTAATTTTTGACTTGGTTTGTTATTTCAAGGTAGTAAACTCTACAGCTTGGCCAATTCTTGCTCCATTGGCATTTTTTGCAATTAGCCTATACTTAGTATTGGGGTCAAGTCCACCTATAACTCCAGTAACACTATTAGCTCCTTGTCCAACGGCAACATTTATTCCCCCAACACAATTTCCTGCGGGACCAGTTACACACATGGCACATATATTGGCTTTTTTCTTATAACAAAGGGTATAGTCTAAGCCTGGAGCTACTCGGTTATCCACTATAAAAAGCTCAACACTATTTGAGAATACTTCTTCTACCCGAATTTCATGATCAGCTCTTGAAGGGCAACCTGATAATAAAATCCAAAAGAGAATAGCGCTAGAGAAGCGTAATAAATTTTTCATAATAATTGTTTTTTCCTATTTCGTCAAATATAGATAGAAATTTTAAGTAGTCAATAACTATTTATTATTTCTATTTGATTATTAACTAATTAATATGAAAATTATTGACTTGAAATATAGCGTTTCTATTAATGGCTTTGCTTTAAATTATTAACCAATTCTTCGGTGAATGAAATTGCTCCTTTTTTATTTAGATGATGAATATCAGCCCAATAAATGGAATCATTAAGAAAATGAAAATTCTTAAAGCAGATTACATTTTTATCAGAATCGGAATTCATATAAAAAGTTTGTTTGTGGTTTTCTAAATTTTTTAAATCTCCTACTTCGGGTATGTAAATTTTTGAAAACCTAAAATCATTAGCTGAACAAATTTCAAACGCTTTATTTACAAAATTTTCTTGAGAATTTTCATTAAATAGAGTGCTGTTGTAATTTAAATAATGAAGCCATTTTCTATGATAAATTTTGATCTTCATTGAAAATGATTGATTACCCCTTTCTGATATAAATCTAAAATCGTTAAGATGAAGATTTGTCATTTCTGTTCTATCCCGCTTAGCAGGTTTCAAAATATTATAGGAAGTAGCTTTTTCATATCTAACTCCAAAATGATAATTGGGGACATACGAAGTATCTATTCGATCAAATGATGTAAGTGATAAATACTCAAAGACAAGAGCAGTTCTTTTAAAAATGTAAGTTAAAAAGTAAAGATTTAAGCGCTGACCATCTTTTAGGAGTTCTATAGGAGTATATAATAAAGGCGTTAGTTTATGAAGTTTTGAATATGAACTTTTCTTTTTATGAAAGATTACTTCTTTTGGTTTTAAATGCTTTATTCTTTTTAAAAAAAAAAGACTTAAGTCATTTCCGAAGTGGTTAACGCCAAAGTTTAAAGCTTTAATATCGTTTGCGTTTAAAGTTGAATCACAAATGCCTCCTTGAACTAATGATGGCCCGAAAAAAACAATACTATTTTCTATTCTTTTTGGCTGATTATTGATGAGATTTAAATTCCATGCTACTTTTTCATAAGCAGTGTTTTCTGTTTTATAAACAATAAAATGGTCTGAAACCTTTATTTCACAAATTAGAAAAACAAAACACAGAGTGATTAAAGAAAATAGGACTGTATGTTTTAGAAATTGATACATGTAATTCTAAAATTGAAAATAGATAAAATCTTGCTCATTATTGATATTAGCTGTAATGGTCAAAATCAAAATAATATAAATAGCCCACCTAGTTACTTTAGGAATGTTTTCCTTAAAATGTTCTATTGGAAATTTTTGTTTTCTTCCAATCCATTCGATTAAAATAAAAATTCCTAGTAAGGCTATAATTTTAGTTGATTCTAAATTTGGGATTGAAAATAGAGATGGAGAAAATATCCCTCCAATATAGCTGAATGCATGCGAGATGTTTTCTGCTCTAAAAAATATCCATGCTAAAAGCGTTAAACTAAAAGTCAGTAACATGGATAAAAACTCCCTTAAGCTTGGTAGATGGCTATTTTGAGCTGCAATATCCAAATTCTTTCGGTTGTTATTTGTTAATAAAAGGGGAATGAAATACACAGCATTTAGAGCTCCCCAAACAATAAAGGTCCAATTTGCTCCATGCCAAAACCCACTAACAATAAAAATAATAAAGGTATTTCTTACTCTCATCCAAGTCCCCCCTCTACTTCCACCTAAGGGTATATAAAGGTAATCCCTAAACCATGTTGAAAGAGAGATGTGCCAACGTCTCCAAAACTCTGCAATATCTCTTGAAAAATAAGGGAAGTTGAAATTTTGCATTAAGTTGAAACCAAAAAGGCGAGAAGTACCAATTGCGATATCAGAATAGCCTGAAAAGTCTCCATAAATTTGAAAGGTAAAGAACAAGGCACCTAGCACTAAAGTACTACCGGAATTGTCTGCTGAATTGTTGAAAATTAAGTTTGCATATTCGGCACAGTTATCAGCGATAACAATTTTTTTGAACAGGCCCCAAAGTATTTGACGCAGACCAATAATTGCTTCTGTATAATCAAAGGTTCGTTTTTTATAAAATTGAGGAAGTAATTGGGTTGCTCTTTCAATTGGCCCTGCTACTAATTGTGGAAAAAAACTGACAAAAGCTGAAAATGCTATAAAATCATTTGTCGGTTTAAGTTTTCGTTTATATACATCGATTGTATAGCTTAAGGTTTGAAAAGTGTAGAAACTAATTCCAACCGGTAATATTATATTAAGGGAATTTGCGCTAATGTTTTGACCCAAAAAAGAGAATGCTGTTATGAAGTTATTTAGAAAAAAATTGTAGTATTTGAAAAAACCTAATAAGCCTAGGTTAACTAAAATACTTGACCACAATAGCGCCTTTCGTTTTAATTGACTTTCTTCCTTTTTTAGTCTTAGACCAATGGTAAAGTCAACTAGGGTACTGAATAAGATTAAGGAGAGAAATCTCCAATCCCACCAGCCATAAAATAAATAACTCGCAACAACAATCAGAAAGTTCTGCACTTTCAAGTTTTTGTTTGTTACAAACCAATATAGTATAAAAACTATCGGCAAGAAAACAGCAAAGTCAATGGAATTAAAAAGCATAAATTCTTTCTATTCTTATAATTTTTTATGTAGTAAAGGGTTGTGAATCATAACCTAAATAGGCTTATGTCGTTTTTTTGATTAATTCATAAAAATAAGTGAAAGAAATAGATTAGATAAATAAATCATTAATCAAGAAAAGGGGGGAAGTAGTTAGGTTTTGAATAGATAATTGGGCTAAAACAAGAATCACTCTTAAAAGGGCTTAAAGGGAGTTGCATTTTAATAAAAAGGAGGGTTGTGCACTTATTCTTTAGGAGGTGAATTAATTAATTGTATTTCGATGGGATTTTCAATGTATAGATTGTATAATACCCAAAGGCTAAGCTTGTTTTTTTATAGTGCTTAACGGCGGTGAAATTACTATTTAAGCAGATACCGTATTCAATTGTATAAATTGACTTTAAATTTATTTAAAGGTCTAAGTTGTTGGATTAGAGTGATTTTTGATGTGATTTACTATTTCAATGTTGTAAACACCGCTACCGCGTGACTGCCCGCCTGCGGAACGGGGAAATTGGATTAATTAATGGTATTTTAGTTGCTAGATAGATACGCACGCGATTCAATCGCGCGGGAGCAAAGGTTTTATAATTATTAAATAATAAATTTATTCAAACCCCGCTATCGCGTGGTAAACTTCTCCAACAAATAGATAAAAACATTGAAAATGAACCCATGAAACGAATAATTACAGGGATTTTATTTAGCTGTTTAGGGCTTTCTTTTATAAATGCCCAAGTGGTTTTTAATAAGCAAGATAGTTTGTATTATTTAGATTCCTCTTACAAAGAGATTGCAGATGGAGTAGTAGGTTTTTATGACGATAAATATTTTGAAGATACAGGATATTGGTTAGAAGGAGACTCCATTGTCTTAGAGTTAGAAAAAGGTAAATTAATTAGTAAAGCAGCTTTTGATAGGAACGATAAATATCAAAAGTCTAAATATTACTATCAAGATAACCAAATTGTTGATGGAGTTTATGAAGAAGTTGTTCGAGTTTATAACCGTAAAGAAAAAACGTACGTTGAGACGGTTTACAGATACTCATTTGTAAATGGTAAAGAAGATGGTGTTTTTTATGAGTTCTACCGTTCCAACCCCGACTTCATAAAAACAATCGGTTCATATAAAAATGGGTTAAGACATGGTTATATGATAAACTTCAAGAACAATGGTTTACCTCTCAAAGAATGGCTGTTTAAAAATGGAAAATCCGAGGGTTTAACTAAGACTTACTATGAAGACATAAATAGGTTAAAGTTCACAGGAGAATATGAAAATAATTTAGCACACGGAGAATACAAAAGTTTTTGGAGAAATGGTCAACTTAGAAGTGTTTTAACCTATGTTAAAGGACAGCAGCAAGGTTTATTAAAAGCATATTTGGAAGACGGAGAGTTGGCGTTTATTCAACATTATGAGGATGATAAGCTAATTAAAACAGAAATATACAAAGAGAAGTTACCCGCTGTTTTTACTAATGAATTTTTAAAGTATCCCGATTATACAAAAGCAGAAATCATAAAGAAATATTGATTAAAAAGTATCTTAAATCAAAGCCAATTCAGCAATGAGTTGGCCGCGCTATTGCCGCTGGTGAAACGGGCAGGCATCGCGTGGGATGTTAGGCAAATCATAGATTGAGATTAAGAATTTCTTTAACTTTAAACTTGTGAGTCTCCATTAGTTCGGACTTGCAGTCCGCGTTCTAAGAAAAAATAGTACTTAAGGTCTGAAAGTAAAAGTCAATTCGAATCCCTATTTCATAAGTATGATAGGTAGTGGAAATGATGAATTAATTAGTTCCACACACCAATTTTACTTTCCAATACAAAAGCTTGAAAAAATATGACCTAAAATATCACGGTCAATTTCAATGCTGCCGGTAATTTCTCCTAAATAGTGTAAGCTTTGGCGAATGTCCATAGCTAAAAAGTCGCCAGTAATGTCGTTGCTAAGTCCGTCTTGAACACGCTGCAATGCTTCTAAGGCTTGTTGCAGGGCTTGGTGATGCCGCGCATTACTCACAATTACCTGATTGGCCGAACTTAGCTTTTCAGCGGCTATGCCTTCTAATTGGCTATTTAATTGGCTTAAACCGTTTTGGTTTAGGGCCGAAATATAGATGGGTTTAATGTGCTTGGGAAACAAAGGAGCTATGTCCTTTTCTTCTACCATATCCATTTTGTTGGCCAATACAATCAATTGCTTATCCTGATCGGCAATGCGTGCTTCAATGTCTTTGATCAATTCTGCAACATCGCTTTTTTGTGCGCTTTGAGCATCCACCAAGTACAAAACGATAAGGGCTTTTTCAACCATTTGCAAGGCACGTTGTATACCAATGTTTTCTACTACATCATCCGTTTCTCTTAAACCAGCTGTATCAATAAATCGAAAGCTAATTCCACCAATTTTCACTTCATCTTCTATACTGTCTCTAGTGGTTCCTGCTATATCAGATACAATGGCTTTGTCTTCATTAAGCAAGCTATTCAACAAAGTGCTTTTTCCTACATTCGGTTTTCCAACAATAGCTACTGGAATTCCGTTTTTTATCACTTTTCCATCCGCAAAAGAGGCAATCAACTCGCTAATCATTTTTACCAACCCATCCACCAATTGCTTTAAATCATCTCGGTTGGCAAACTCCACATCTTCTTCCACAAAGTCTAGCTCTAGCTCTATCATGGCGGCAAAATGAATCAATTCCTCACGCAAGGCTTGAATTTGTTTGGAAAAGCCTCCACGCATTTGGTTCAAGGCCAACTGATGAGAAGCCTTACTTTCTGAAGCGATTAGATCGGCTACGGCTTCCGCTTGTGCCAAATCCATTTTTCCATTTCGAAAAGCGCGCATGGTAAACTCTCCAGGATTGGCTAATCGAGCTCCTTTTTGCATAAGTAGCTGCATCAATTTCTGAAGTACGTATGGGGAACCATGACAAGAAATTTCTACCAAATGCTCTCCGGTATAAGAGTGTGGTGCTTTAAACAAGGAAAGCAATACTTCATCAATGGTTTCGTCTCCATCTTGTATACTGCCAAAAAGCAGGCTTTGGCCTTTTTGTTTTTCTAAATCTTTTCCAGTAAAAATGCCACGGCAAATAGTAATGGCTTCGGGACCTGAAATTCGAATAACTCCTATGGCTCCTGAACCTGAGGGGGTTGCCAATGCATATATGGTGTCTTGCTCTAGCATGCCGCAAAAGTACTGAATTGGAAAGGGCTTTTTTCGACTAAAAAATGCATCGCTAACAATAAATTAACATTAGTTCGTGACCTTCGCAGTCGAAGAACGAGCGCATGGCTGAACAAAAGTATTCTGACTTTGTCGACCTCCGAGAAATGATATATCGACTTTTCGATATCTTCAAGTCAGAAAGCAGATTTATATTATTAGTAGGAGTCTTAACCATTGCTGCTGCTTTTATTACACCTTATCCGCAAATAGCCATGTGGTTTGGTTTTATTTTGGCTGGCTATTCCGCTGTTGCTAATGACAGTATTCAAACCATCGGAACTTTTATCGTATCCAATCAACATCGAAAATGGTATGTTCTATGGCTTTATATCGGACTCATTTTTGTAGCTACAGTCACGTACAGCTTCATTGTTTTTAATGGAGATGTTTCCTATCAACGATTACAAACTCCAGGTTTAGACCAAGCCCCGCAAACTTTTACTTTTTTACAGCTAATTGCCCCATTGATCTTGATTATTCTCACACGTTTGAGAATGCCAGTATCAACTACCTTTCTACTCTTAACTATATTTTCTACTAAATCTTCGGCAGTATTAAGTGTGCTCACCAAAAGCGTTTCTGGCTATTTGGTCTCTTTTATTACGGCTATAATTGTTTGGTTTGTCATTCGAAAGTTGGTGAAATACAAATTCAAAGGCAAAGCACATCCCGCTTGGATGGTTGTGCAGTGGATTACCTCAGGAACTTTATGGTCGGTTTGGGTCATGCAAGATGCGGCCAATATTGCCGTATTCTTACCCCGTGCTTTAAGTTTAGGCAGTTTTCTTGCTTTTACCTTATTTATCTTTTTTGGCCTAGGTTTATTATTTTACTTGAAAGGAGATCGCATTCAAAAGATTGTGAATGAAAAATCAGGTATTGCCGATATACGTTCAGCAACCTTGGTGGATTTCGTCTATGCCCTTATTCTCATTTATTTCAAGCAAATCTCACAAATACCTATGAGCACTACTTGGGTGTTTTTAGGCTTATTGGCCGGAAGAGAACTCGCTATTTCCATTACCAAAAAAAGAAAGAAAAGGCGCAAGATGAAAGTGAGAGAAACCGCTAAGATGATTGGTAAAGACGTCCTGATGGCAGCCATTGGTTTAGCAGTCAGTTTGTTATTAGCCATCTCTATTAATGAGCGTATGCGTGAAGAATTTTGGGCGCTGTTTTAATTCTAATTTTTAAACTTTTATTTCGCGAATTTGTATTCATTTGTAACTGATGAATCATTTAGCACATCTGTATTTATCGCAATCCAATGTGGATTTGCTTATAGGTAACTTTATCGCCGATCAAGTGAAAGGGAAGGCCATTTATACATTTTCAGAAGGCATTCAAAAAGGCATTCACATGCATCGTGATATTGATTCGTTTACCGATAATCATCAATTGGTATTACAGGGCAAATCGCGTTTGTATGAAAAATACCACAAATATTCAGCGGTTATTATTGACATGCTCTACGATCATATTTTAGCCGTTAATTGGACTAATTATTCACCGATTAGTTTGCCATTATTTGCTAAGAACTGCTATCTTTTTTTAGAAGCACAACAAGCGCAATTTCCAAACCAATCGCAGCGAATTTTGCATTATATGAAAAAGGGAGATTGGCTAAGTAGTTATGCTGAAAAAGAAGGAATCCAAAAGGCCTTAAGCGGATTAGATTACCGGGCCAAATTTGATTCAAATATGAAAGAATCGGTGAATGATTTATACGAGTATTGGGATCAATTTGAATCGGAGTTTACTGCATTTTTTAAAGAGCTAGTTGAGCATTGTCAACGAAATTATCTCTGATAAATTAGTCGAGTTTTCCAATTTTAAATTGATGAATCTCTTGGTTATCATCCAAGGCGGTTATAATATATTTCCCAGGCTGCAACTCATTTCCAAAAGTGAATTCATGGCTCCTGATATTTTCATAAGCAATCAATTGACCACTTAGTGAAAGGATTTGAATTTGAATCAATGGAACACTAGATTCCAAGGTAAATTGATGTTTTGAATAGGTGGGATATAAATTAAGCTTGTTTTTTTGCCTTTCAGGAGAAAATTGAATTACTACAGGGTCAAACGTTTCAGAATTTCCATTGAAGTCTGTTTGTGTCAATTGATAATAAATAGTCTGTTTTTCAAAGATTTGATGTTCGAATTCGTATGAAATGGTTTGGTTTGAATTGCCATTCCCATTTATTTTAGCCAAAGGGTGCCACTGATTACTATTGGTAGAGTAGTGGATGGTAAAGTAATCGTTATTCACTTCACAGCTAGTTTCCCACTGAAGTAATACGCCCAAATCCATGTTTTCTGCCTTAAAAAAGTTTAGAGTAACCGGCAATGGATTGCTATAAAAAATTTCAACAGAAACATGATCTATTTGGGCATCCATTGAAAGCGTTAGTACACCGAGTAAAGACCAATAAGCTGCCGATAATCCAATTCCAAAGGAAGAATCATTAACGATTTCTGGAGTTAATGCGGTTTCCCACATATCTGATGAATTTCCATAGCTTTGGGTGACTTCAAAGTTCGGCCATGCACCACTTGTCGCTTTATCTTCACTTAAGATGCTACTATCATTCATCAAAATTAAATGTCCATCTGATACTTTAAATAAAGCATTAGAATTTGCCGCCCGCTTATTTACAATTACTTCAATTCCATGTATTGAGGCTGTTTCAGGTATATTAAAGTCAAAATTATTGATTACCAATAAAGAAGTAGTGTCAAGCCCAAGAGCAATAATTAAAGAAGAAGAAGTCGTATATAATCCATCGTCTGCATTGCAATTGGCCACATTGGTCCAAGGGATACTGCCACCAAAAGGTTCAAATTGCCAATTACTTTGTCCTGATTTGCTTATACTTTCTGTAGCAACAGTAAGTAAATTCAATCCAAGCAATATCATTGAAGTCAAAAATTTTTTCATCACTATCTTGTTTTAATTCCAAGTATTAATTTACTATTGGTAAGTCGATTATTCATTAGACATATACCTTATTAGACTAAGAGAGCTAAGTAATCGCCTAAATTTTGAATGCGCTAGATAAAGCCGAGTAAGAATTGGATATTTGACCTAGAATTGGGCTGTGCATTGTTTAATTTTGTTCTATGAATAATGCTCCTTTAGCAGAAAGAATGCGTCCCAAGACGCTAAACGACTATTTAGGTCAACGACATTTAGTAGGAAATGAAGCCGTTTTAAGAGGATTAATTGAAAAAGGAATGGTGCCTTCTATGATTTTATGGGGTGCACCGGGAATTGGTAAAACAACACTAGCCAATATTATAGCTGAAACAACCGATCGACCATTCTTTACTTTAAGTGCCATCAATTCAGGGGTGAAAGAAGTGCGTGAAGTGATTCAAAAGGCCAAAAAACAAGATATGTTTTCAGGCAAGAATCCGATTCTTTTTATTGATGAGATTCATCGATTCAGCAAGTCTCAACAAGATTCCCTTTTAGGAGCTGTAGAAAGCGGAACCATTACTTTAATTGGTGCCACCACAGAAAACCCATCGTTTGAAGTGATTTCTGCATTACTCAGTCGTTGTCAAGTTTATACCTTGGAGCCTTTAAGTAAAGAGGATTTATTAGGCTTGTTGGAACGAGCTTGTAAGGAAGATGATTGGTTGAAACAAAAGAGAATTGTTTGGCAAGAACACCAAATGCTTTTACAATTATCTGGCGGAGATGCCCGTAAACTGCTAAATCTTTTTGAGTTGGTTGTTCAGCAACAAGCTGATGAAGAAGTTATAATTTCTAACGAAAAGGTAAAGCAGATTGCTCAGCAAAACATTGCTCAATACGATAAAGATGGGGAACAACACTACGATATCATTTCAGCTTTTATAAAATCCATTCGTGGTAGCGACCCCAATGCAGGTGTTTATTGGCTTGCGCGAATGATAGAAGGAGGGGAGGACCCTAAATTTATTGCCCGTCGTTTGCTAATCTTAGCTTCTGAGGATATCGGAAATGCTAACCCAACTGCTTTGGTTATTGCCAATAATTGTTTTCAAGCGGTACAAGTTATTGGAAACCCAGAATCGCGGATCATCTTATCGCAATGTGTCACTTATTTAGCAAGCTCACCTAAAAGTAATGCTGCTTATATGGCCATTAACCAAGCCCAAGCTGAGGTTAAGGAAAGTGGTAACTTAAGCGTTCCACTGCATTTGAGAAATGCGCCCACCAAATTGATGAAAGAGTTGGGTTATGGCAAGTCTTATTCCTACAGCCATGATTATCCTCAAAATTTTAAAGCTCAGGAGTACATGCCAGAAGAGCTTTCAGGAAAATCATTTTATGAGCCGCAAGACAATAGTAGGGAGAAACAACTGCGTGAGCGTTTGAAGGTCTTGTGGAATGGAAAATACAAGTATTAAACCTTAAGTTTTTCAAAGCAAATATTTTCTGAAAACACTTTGCAAGCCAAGCCCGAAAAGTATAATTTTGGTTACCATTTTAACGCATATTCAAAACCAAATAAATGAGTGTTTTAGTAAATAAAGATTCTAAAGTTATAGTTCAAGGCTTTACAGGAAGTGAAGGTACATTTCACGCTGGTCAAATGATTGAATACGGTACTAATGTAGTAGGTGGTGTTACCCCTGGCAAAGGCGGTCAAACACATCTCGATAAACCAGTATTTAACACCGTTGAAGATGCTGTACAAAAAGCTGGAGCGAATGTTTCTATCATTTTTGTTCCGCCAGCATTTGCTGCAGATGCTATTATGGAAGCTGCTGATGCAGGAATAGAAGTGATCATTTGTATTACGGAAGGTATTCCTACCAAAGACATGATAACAGTTAAGAATTACATTGCCGATAAAAATTGTCGATTAGTTGGTCCTAACTGTCCAGGAGTTATTACCCCGGGAGAAGCCAAAGTAGGAATTATGCCAGGCTTTGTTTTTAAAGCGGGTAATATTGGTATCGTTTCTAAATCAGGTACTTTAACTTATGAAGCTGCTGATCAAGTAGTAAAAGCTGGTATGGGAATTACAACAGCAATCGGAATTGGTGGTGACCCAATCATTGGAACTACAACAAAAGAAGCTGTAGAAATGTTAATGAATGATCCGGCTACGGAAGGTATCATAATGATTGGAGAGATTGGAGGTTCAATGGAAGCGGATGCTGCTCATTGGATTAAGGAAAATGGAACTAAGCCTGTAGTTGGTTTTATTGCTGGTCAAACAGCACCAGCAGGAAGAACCATGGGACATGCAGGAGCGATTGTAGGTGGAGCGGACGATACAGCTGCTGCTAAAATGAAAATCTTAAGAGCTTGTGGAGTAAGCGTAGCTGAGTCTCCAGCTGAGATTGGAAAAATGATGGCAGAAGCAATGAAAGTGAATGCTTAAGAATTAAATAAATTCTGTACATAAAAAAAGGCGCATCAACTGATGCGCCTTTTTTATTGGACTGTTTTATTATTGTTTGATAAACTTACTTAATCGAATATTTCCATTTAAGTCGGTTAATTCTAAAAAGTAAATACCTTGTGCTAAATCACTCACATTAATTGAAGCAGAACTTTCTAAGGCAGTTTCTTGAACCACTTTTCCATCAATTCCAATTATTCTTAATTGAGATTGAAACTGACTTAAATCAATTGATAAGTTTAGTTGCTCATTTACAGGATTTGGATAAAATAACTTTTCAGCAACTACTGTTTTTTCTTCTATAGAAGTAGAAGTATTATAAGTAATGGTTAAAGTAGGTCTGAAGGTATTGGTAATATGCTCTCTAGACGCAAATCGTTTTGCAGAAGCATTTTGACCTTCATCGCCAATAATTAGCCATCCAAAATTTAAATTGGTTCCGTCAACCCAATTTTGTACATCAATTATCATTTGTGGGTCAGTAATACTAATGGCACCGTTTCCACTAACTGTGGTAGTTCCAGAAACTTGACTGACAAAGTCACCTCCATTTGTATTCCATGTACTCGTATTAAAAAAAGTATGAACCCAAGTAGCATCTCCGCTTGTAGCAGAAGTACCACCGCCACCTTGTCCAGAAGCATTTGATGTTCCTTCACCCCAGTCTGAGGTAAGTCTTCTTAATGCAACTGAATGCGAACCACCTCTTTGTTTGGTTACTTGTAAACTTAAACTTACCGAACTGATAGTCGCGTTCGCAGGAATGGAACTAAAATCAAAATGAAGTAAAGTTCTTCTGATTTCACCATTGTTTGTTTTACCGGTAAATAATTCATCACCTGCACCGTTGCTTAAACTACCTGTTGCAGATTCAAATAAAGTGTTGTCTTTATCAGCAACAATACTAACTGTGGTTTGTGCCTTTACAGAAAGACCGAATAAAAAGAGAATTGTAAATTGTAATAATTGTTTCATATGCAATAATTTAAGGTTAATAATGTACAAACGTAAATAAAACTATTTTAGTTGTCTACTAGCAATACCCCATTAATGAATAAACAACAATTCCCACCCATTCGTGTAACAACCAATACCACTTATTTAGTACGGAAGATTTGGGTAGAAATAAAGTATCAAAATGAAATATACGCTCCTCGATAACATGATCTACAGGAAAAGGTTCTACTTCAAGTCCTTGTTTTTTAAAGCACAAGTATGAGCGTTTCATATGAGTCGCAGAAGTGGATAATAAAATTGGCCCATTTATTTGCTCCTCTTTTAGTTTTTGTGTGCTAAATAGGGCATTTTCAAAAGTATTTCTAGATTTATTCTCAATGATTAAATCTTCTACTTTAACGCCAATTTGTAATAAGTAGTCTTGCAAAATAGTTGCTTCTTCCTCACGACTAAATAGACGTCCAGAACCTCCAGACAAAAGAATCTTTTTTACTCTTCCTTCAAAGTAAAGAGGAAGTACATTAAATATTCGTTCTGCATTTTCGTAAAAGTGTAATTGCATATGTGCTTTATCAATTCCTGCAACACCACCTAACACTATGGCAACTTCATATTCTGCTTTGAGTTCGTTTTTGTGCTTGCCATCCGGTTCCCAAGCCATTGACATTTCACTAAACAAAAACTTATTAGAAAAAAGATACAAAATCACTAAAGCACCTAAGAATAAACGCTTTGCTTTTCCTTTGCTCATTTTGCGATAGGCCAATATGGCAATGATGAAAAACCAGATGTATGGGTCAACAATAAATTCAATAAACTTGGAGAGATAAAAAAACATCTTTTTATAGTTTGAGTGCTAGTTCAACTGATTTTTGAATGCAATCGCTGACAGAAATCCCTCCTCTGAAGTTACCTTGAATGTGAAATCCTGAGTTTAATGATTCGAAGGAGTTGATTTCATTTAAGAGTTCTTGATGTCCTACTTCATATTGTGGAATTCCTTTATCCCATCGTTGAATGCGTTTTAGGCTTGGTTCTCCCTTAATTTTCAAAAGCTCTCGTAATGATTGCTCCACTTCTTCAAGAATCTGATGATTAGTTTGAGATAAAATTTCATGCTGTTTGTAGCCACCTGAAATTACAGTAATCAACTCTTGATTGGCAGGGGCCTGATGAGGAAAAAATCTCGAATTAAACAAAACGCCTAAAAAGGGCACTTTTTCGTCTCTGCGACTAAGAATTCCGAAAGCGGCTTTTTGAAAACCTATATTTTTTTTAGGAAAGGCCCAGTGCATGACTACTGCCGGAACGTAATTTATTTGATTCAAAGCTTTATTTAAGCTAGGGGACATGGAATGACAAATTTTAGCCAAATGAAATGCAGGTATTGTGGATACTACTTGAGTTGCAAATAATTTTTGTTCGTTTTTACCATCATTGATTAATAATGAATAGCCATTTTCAACTTTTTCAATCTGATTTATTTGAGCAATTATTTTTTCTTTATCACCAAGTGTATTTACTATAGCGTCAACCAGTTTTTGAAGCCCATTTTTAAACGTGAATATCTTTTGCTTAGGAAGCTGATACTCTTCATTTAATTGCTTTTTAGCTTTTATGATTTTAGGCATTCCTTTTAAAACACTTCCATGGTTTAATTCCGCTTCTTTTAAAATGGCAAGCGTATGATTAATGCTCATTTTTTCAGGGTCGCCAGCATATATTCCACTAACAAATGGAGTAATAAAGTCCTCATAAATTTGATTGCCAAAACGCCGTCGGCTAAAATCAGCCAAACTCTCATCTGCTTCACCGTTTTTCGCTTTTTTGAAAGGTTCTTTTAAAATACTAGCTAGTGTTGAAGCCTTAAATAATTTACTTTTCCAAGCAGAGCTAAAGGAATTGGGTATGGCTTCAATCTTTCCATTTTTTAAAACAAAGCGATTCTTAACTGCCTCTTCATTGGGTTGAATGATTTCATAACTCAATTGAAGTTCATCTAAAATGGATTTGATGGCCTTATTGTTAATTAGAACTGTGTTGGGTCCTAATTCATAAGTAAATCCATTTTCTTGAACACTTTGAATTTTACCGCCCCATTTGTCGGCTTCAATGATGACAAACTCTTTCTGTTGTTTCTTTAATTGATAAGCTAGACTTAAACCGCTAATTCCACCTCCTAAAATGGCAATCATACCGTCATTGAAAATAGTTGAGTACTGGGTTTGTTTCGTAACATTCTTAAATCAAAAGCCATACAAACATTTCTTACAAACGGTCTGCCTGCCTCACTAACAATAATGTTTTCTTCATTTACTTCAACCAAACCATCTTGAATCATTTCGGCTAATCGGACTTTAATTTCTTGTTTAAAATCAGCTTCATCTGAATTCCAATTGCTTTCGAAGTGACACATTAAATTTAAAATGTGTGTTCTTATTCTTAAATCTTCTTCACTTAAAAGGTGGCCTCTAAAGATGGGAATCCTATCTTCTTCTAAAGCTTTGTAGTAATCTTCAATTGATTTTTCATTTTGAGCAAATGCATACCAAGAATCACCAATACTAGAAACACCTATACCAACCATAAGTTGTGTTTTAGAAGCCGTATATCCCATAAAATTTCTGTGAAGGCTTTTAGATTCCATTGCTTTATACATACTGTCGTGCTCCAGTGCAAAGTGATCCATGCCTATTTCGTGGTAACCTTTATCAAGAAGCATTTGATAGCCTACCTCATAAAGCTCACGTTTTTCTTCGTTTTTAGGTAAGTCATTTTCATCAAATCCCCTTTGTCCATTGCCTTTTATCCATGGAACATGAGCGTAGCTGTAGTAGGCAATTCGTTCGGGCTTAAGTTCACTAATCTTCTCAATGGTGTTAATTACATTGGCTTTGGTTTGATGAGGTAAACCAAAAACCAAATCAAAACTGATGGAATCAAAGCCATTTTTACGACTCAATTCATCTACTTTTTTAACATTAGCGTAAGGCTGTATGCGATTAATCGCTTGTTGAACCTTTAAGTCTAAATCTTGCACTCCATAACTTGCTCGTTTAAAACCATGTTTGGCAAAAACAGCCAAATGTTCCTCTTTGGTATTATTAGGGTGACCTTCAAAACTAAATGCAAAATGTTCTGACTTTTTAGCTCGCTTAAAAATCCCTTCCAACATTTTATCTAATTCATCAGGACTAAAAAAAGTGGGAGTTCCTCCACCTAAATGAAGCTCTGAAATAATAGGTGTTTCGTTAAATAAATCGCAGTAAAGCTTCCATTCTTTTAGCAAAGCCTGAATATAGGGCTCCTCAACAGCATGATTTTTTGTAATTCGCTTATTGCAACCACAAAACGTGCATAAGCTTTCGCAAAAAGGTAAATGAATGTAAAGACTTATTCCTTCGGTCTCATTACTTTCTTCAAACGACTTTTTTACACTTTCTTTCCATGCACCTAATTCAATTCCTTTTTCATCCCAATACGGAACAGTTGGATAAGAAGTGTATCGAGGACCTGGTATATTATATTTCCGAATCAAACTTTTCACGAAACAAAAATAAGAAGAGTGAATTGGAATGCGACTTTCAAGAATGTAAATAGTACATTTACCCTTGGATGGAAAAAAACAATAAGCAAATTACCATAGAGTAATTATTCTATTGTGTACTTATTTGATTTTCTTAGCTTTAACTCAAATGATAGTAGAAACAAACATTTCTTTTGTTGAACAAATAGATTATGGAATCATTAAGGTGGTTACCAAGAAAAATATTACTCCAGATAAAAAGGATTTAGAGGAAAATTTAAGAGTCTACCGAGAAAAGTTTGGCGTAACAAAAGGTTTGTTTCTTGTTGTTTTTGAAGAAGGAGGAATACTTAAAAATTCTACAAGAGATGCCTTTTTAAGTAAAGAACGAGCTGAAATGAAAATTGCCGAAGCAATTGTTGTAAAAAGTATTCCTCACCGAATTGAATCAAATTTTGTAAAACGAATCTTAAAACCCCAATACCCATTTCAAATTTTTGGAAATGAAGAAAAGGCTTTGGCATGGCTTTTAACTTTTAAGAATCCGAAATAAGCACTACCTCAAAATCGATGCATTGCTTAGTTTTATCGCATGAGATTTTCATGGCATATCCTAATCTTATTTAGTCTAATTTTTTCGGCTTGTCATCAATACGAGATTGATCAAAGCAAACAAATATTTAGGTATAATATTTCTGAAGGGGTATCTTCTTTAGACCCTGCATTTGCAAGAAGCTTAGAAAATGTGAGTACCGTTGGGCATTTGTTTAATGGGCTTGTTCAAATGGATGAAGAATTGAACATACAAGCCTGTATAGCCAAATCATGGAAAGTTTTAGATAGTGGTTTACGCTATCAATTTGTGTTAAGAAATGATGTTTATTTTCATGATTCACCAGTATTTGTTTCAAGGGAAGAACAAAGAGTAAAAGCAAAAGATTTTGTTTACTCTTTGAATCGTTTGGTCGACCAAAAATTGCTCTCTCCAGGTAAATGGGTCATGAATTCTGTTCGAAGAACAGAAAGTGGAACACTGGATATTGTGGCGGTGAATGACTCAGTTTTAGAAATTAAATTACAACATCCTTTTCCACCTTTTTTGGGTATTTTAAGTATGGCTTATTGCTCAGTTGTTCCAGAAAAAGTGATACTTAAGAATGAGAATGATTTTCGTGCTCATCCCATAGGAACTGGGCCTTTTAAATTTAAATATTGGAAGGAGGGAAGCAAGCTTGTTTTGCTAAAGAATGACAACTATTTCGAAAAAGATACTGAAGGGAACTATTTACCTTATTTAGATGCTTTAGCTATTTCTTTTACCAAAGATGAAGAAGTAAGCTTTTTGAAGTTTTTAAAAGGTGAAATGGATTATTTATCGGGTTTAAAAGGGAGTTACAAAGATGAATTATTAGATGCCACTGGTCAGTTGAATTCTAAGTATAAATCAAAAATTAAACTCGTAAAAAGTCCATATCTCAATACAGAATATTTGGGATTTTTATTAAATAGCGACTCAACAAATATTGTCTCAAACAAATGGATCCGAAAAGCCATCAATTTTGGTTTTGATCGAAAAAAAATGCTAAAGTATCTGAGAAACAATATGGGAACTCCCGCGGAGCAAGGCTTTATTCCAAAAGGCTTACCTAGTTATGATTCAAGCCAAAAAGGCTATCAATTTAATGCGGATTCTGTTTATTATTATTTGGCCAAAGCAGGATATATGAAAGGAAATTTAATTCCAACTATTACCTTAAGCACAACTGCGCAATACATCGATTTGTGCGAGTACATTCAGCATCAACTTAAAGCATTTGGTTTTGATATTCAAATTGAAGTCAACCAAGCAGCTACAAATAATGAAATGATTGCTTTTGGAAAAAAAGACTTTTTTAGAAAGTCATGGGTAGCAGATTATCCTGATGCAGAGAATTATTTATCCTTGTTTTATTCCAAAAACTTTTCTCCCAACGGACCAAATTATACCCATTTTCAAAGTAAGCAGTACGATAGTTTGTATGAAGCAGCCATGAAATTGCCAGACTTAGCCCAAAGAAAAGGGCTCTATCGTAAAATGAATCAGTTGATTATTGATGAAGCTCCAGTTGTTCCTCTCTTTTACGATGAGGTAGTTCGTTTCATTCCTCCAAGTATTTCTGGAGTTGGAGTGAACCCAATGAATATTTTGGTGTTAAAACACGCAAGAAAAGCACTAAACTAAAATGACTTGAGTCAAAAATCTATCAAAGGTGAAAGGTATTATAAAAGTTGGGCAAAGGCTGTATTAGCTTTTCTCACTGTGGTGTTGCTTTTTCTTGGTTTTAGAGCTAGCCAATTACAATTTGATTACGATTTCGAAAAGTTTTTTCCACAGGATGATCAGGATTTAGCTTTCTTTAAAGAGTATCGAGATCGATTTGAAAACGATAACGACTTTATAATTCTTGCATTTAGAAATTCTAATGGAATTTTTGATCCTTCATTTCTGAAAAAGTTGAGTGAGTTTGATGACAGCCTGCAAACGCTGCCACACCTTCGTGAAATAATTTCACCCCTTGATTTAAATTATTTTGAATTTAAGGCAGGTGCATTCGCACCTTTAGAAAAGTCTTTCTTTCATCCTGATAAACCTAGTTTATATCATACAGATTCATTACGAATTGCTACAACTACCCAGCCCATAGCCAATATGGTTAATCTGGAAAATCAATCACTGATTATTCTTGTCAAGAATGTTCAACTGATTTCCAAGCAAAAGTCAGACGAATTGGCCATCTCAATGAGAAATATGCTTGAAAGGCAAGACTTCGAAGAGTATCATGTAATGGGAAAAATAATTGGTCAGTTAGAGTATATAGAGGTCATGAAAAAGGAGTTTCTGACTTTCATGATTATCTCAGTCTTTGTACTCATTTTATTTTTAGTCATTACCTATAGGTCATTTTGGGGAGTACTTATTCCTTTGGCTACTGTGTTATTGGCTGTAGTTGCAAGTTTGGGATTTATGCAATTAAGCGGAAAACCATTGAATATGATGACTACGCTACTTCCTGTAATTATGCTGGTGGTCGGTATGTCAGATGTTGTACATCTAGTTTCCAAATATTTAGAAGAAATACGCAAAGGCCAATCTCAATTAGCAGCTATTCAGTTGATGTTGAAAAAAGTTGGAGTAGCCACTTTATTAACTTCGCTAACCACAGCATTAGGATTTGTAACTCTAATTGGCGTTAGTATGGAACCAATTAGAGATTTTGGAATTTTTACAGCTCTGGGAGTTCTGATTGCCTTCGTGCTTTCTATCTTGTTTATTCCTTCCATATTTTTATTAATCGGTAAACCAAAAATTGCCAATGCCAAAAAACTGCAGGACCAATGGGAAAGCATACTCGGAGGGATATTTATTTGGCTTTGTAGAAAAAGAAAAAAAGTTTTAATAGCCTATTTACTATTGACTGTGATTGCCATTGTAGGCGCCTCAAGAATCAAGTTTGACTATTTTTTAATGCAAGATTTAGATGAAGGACAAGATTTAATGGCTGAGCTTTCTTTCTTTCAAAAGCATTATGGGGGAATTAGACCATTTGAATTAGCGGTAATCCCGCAAGGAAACTATCAAGTAGACGATTATAAGTTTTTAAAGGAAGTGGTAAAGCTTGAAGCCTATTTAACAGAAACTTATGGAGTTAACCAACTGTTTAGTCCAAGTTTGCCATACAAATATTTAAATCAAGCCTTGCGAAATGGAAAAGAAGAATACTTTGTCTTAACCGATAATGAGAATCGCTTTGAGTATTTAAAAAAGCAACTTCAAAGAGTGAAGGACCGTGAAGAGTGGAGAGCGCTAGTAGCGGATGATGGAAAAATGGGGCGATTATACGGTAGAATGGTTGATCCTGGAAGTCGGGAAATGCTAAAACGAAATGAAGATTTGGAGCGCTTTTATCAGTCTGAAATTGATTCAAGTATTTTGGCTTATCAATTAACAGGAACACCTGTCATCATTGATCGAAGTGGAAGATATGTAACTCAGAATGTGATTTTTGGTTTACTTATCGCATTTGGTTTAATTGGCTTGTCCATGGGCTTTTTATTTAAATCGATAAAAATGGCTTTCTTAAGTTTAGTGCCGAATTTGTTTCCTATTCTTATTACAGCAGGGTACATTGGCTTTGCAGGAATTGCTCTAAATATGTCAACAGCAATTGTATTTACCATCGCTTTTGGTATTGCAGTTGATGATACCATTCATTTTTTAAGTCGTTATAAACAAGAAATGGTAAATGGCAGAAGTCGGTTGTTTGGTTTAAGGAGAACATTCTTATCTACTGGAAAAGCAATTATTATAACAACCTTGATCCTATTGGGTGGCTTTGGAAGCCTATTGTTTTCGGACTTTTTAAGTACTTTTTATATTGGCCTATTTGTTTGTATGACTTTAGTTTTTGCTGTAGTTACAGATCTTACTCTTTTGCCTTTACTATTACTAGGAAATAAAAAGAATAGGTCAAAAACGTTTGTTTAAATAGTACATACTAATCAACCAAACGCCTAAAGCTGCCAGGCTTATGTATGCTATGATTTGATCATCTTGAATAAGCCAATAGCACAAGCCAATAATGGAGAATAGAATGAGTGCAATAATTCCTTTTAGTTGATCTTTTCGATACATCTTGCGAAAATAAGCAGCTTCAACTTCAATTCAATTATCTTTGTTGCAAACTACATTTTATGAATTTCATTCTCTTTGATGAAAACAGAAAAAATCTGTTACCATTTAGCTACACAAGACCAATATCAGCGTTTAGATGCGGCATTTTAACCCTACAAGAAAAATGGGAAAAAAGAATTCCTGAAGCAAGTTTTTCCAATTTAACGGAAGACTACCTTCAGTTAAAATATCCAGTAAACTATGATGAGCAAAAAAATTATTATTTAAGTGCAAATCTTTTGTCTTCGGATGAAATCGTAGAGTCCATACATGCACTAATGAATAATGAGTGTTTAGTGGATGAAAATCAGCAATTGTTAGCTATTCGAACAGACCAAAAATTAAGTGCAGATCAGATAAATTCAGTTGGATTTACACACAAAGTATTTAAAGGGGAGGCAAAGAAGATTAATCAGGTATGGGAGATTTTTACAGGGAATGGGAATGAAATTCAAAAAGATTTTCAACTAATTACCAAGGGTAGAGAATCAGCTCCAATTCCTTCGAATAATATTCTCATAGGAGATCAAATCTTTTTAGAAGAAGGAGCAAAAGTTCAGGCAGCAACATTGAATAGTACCAATGGACCAATATATTTAGGAAAAGATGCTGAAATAATGGAGGGCAGTGTAGTGCGAGGTGGTTTAGCACTTTGTGAACATGCGACTTTAAAATTGGCATCAAAAATTTACGGTCCAACAACTATAGGTCCTCACTCTAAAGTAGGAGGAGAGGTGAATAACTCTGTTATTTTTGGATACAGCAATAAAGGTCATGATGGTTTCTTAGGAAATTCGGTACTTGGAGAATGGTGCAACTTAGGAGCTGATACCAATGTATCTAACCTTAAAAATAATTACGCAAGCATTAAATTGTGGAATTATAATAAGCCAGGCTTTGTTGATTCAGGTCTTCAATTTTGCGGTATGATGATGGGTGATCATTCCAAAAGTGGTATAAATACCATGTTTAATACAGCAACAGTTGTAGGCGTAAGTGCAAATATTTACGGAGGCGGCTTTCCAAGATCATTTGTTCCTTCATTTGCTTGGGGAGGTTCTGAAAAATGGATGACTTTTAAGTTTGAAAAGGCCATGGAAGTTTCTGAAAGAATGATGCAAAGAAGAAATATTGAATTGACAGAAGTAGATCGAGAGATACTGAAGACGGTATTTGAATTAAGCCAATCGTACCGAAATTTTTAACTGACAGATAAGCAGGAAATCACTTTTGGCACATCCCTTGAATAGTCAAGGGAAAGAATTATATGCTTCTAATTTTAGGAGCTTAACTGACATTTTGACGAAGATATATATGAGTTCATTTGAGTTTGAGAAGTTTTCACTAGCTGGTGTAATAGATGATGAGACGGAATTTATTCCATTGATGACAACTGAAGATGAGGAAGAAATGAATCAGGAAGAAACACCTGAAACCCTTCCTATTTTGCCTTTACGAAATACAGTTCTTTTCCCAGGAGTAGTGATTCCAATCACAGTAGGAAGAGATAAATCAATAAAGCTAATACAAGACGCGAATAAGGGCGATAAGACCATTGGTGTAGTTTCCCAACGGGACAATACGGTTGAAGATCCAAACCAAGATCAGCTTTATGAAGTAGGAACCATTGCTCGAATTCTAAAAATGTTTAGAATGCCAGATGGCAATACAACGGTTATTATTCAAGGTAAAAAGCGCTTCAAATTACTTTCTATTTTAGAACACGAGCCTTACATAAAGGCTGCAATTGAATCTTATGAAGTAAGTAAAGTGCCTAAGGATGCAAAGTTTGGAGCTTTGGTAGATTCTATAAAAGACATGGCCTTGAAGATTATTGAATCCTCACCAAATATACCTTCAGAAGCTTCATTTGCTATTAAAAATATAGAAAGTCATTCTTTCTTAATCAACTTCATAGCTTCTAACATGAATGCTCAAGTAGATACGAAGCAGCAGCTATTGGTTGAAACAAATATTCGTAAGCGAGCGCAATTGCTTTTAAAGCATATTAATGAAGAATTGAAATTGCTGGAATTGAAAAATGATATTCAATCGAAAGTTAAGACTGATATTGACAAGCAACAGAAGGAGTATTTCTTGAATCAGCAAATGAAACTGATTCAGGAAGAGCTTGGAGGAAGTCCTCAAGAGCAAGAAATTGAAGAATTTAAAAAGAGAGCTAAAAAGAAAGTTTGGAGTAAGGAGGTAAAAGAGCGTTTTGAAAAGGAACTTGGGAAATTACAACGGATGAATTCTGCTTCCGCAGAATACTCAGTACAGTCTAATTTTATTGAAACCCTTTTAGAACTTCCTTGGAATCATACTTCAACAGATAAGTTTGATTTGCAAAGAGCAAAGAAAATTTTAGATCGAGATCATTTCGGATTAGATGAAGTGAAAGATCGAATTCTAGAGCATTTAGCTGTATTAAAGTTGAAGGGAAACATGCGTTCACCCATTTTGTGCTTGTATGGCCCTCCGGGTGTTGGAAAAACTTCATTGGGAAAATCTGTTGCCGAAGCAATAGGTCGTTCTTATGTAAGAATGAGTCTTGGTGGTTTAAGAGATGAAGCAGAAATTAGAGGGCATCGCAAAACTTATATCGGTGCTATGCCGGGAAGAATCCTTAAGAATTTAAAGAAAGCAGGAACCTCAAATCCAGTTTTTGTATTGGATGAGATTGATAAAGTTGGAAATCATTTTCAAGGAGACCCTTCATCTGCTTTGTTAGAAGTGTTAGACCCAGAGCAAAATGAGGCTTTCAATGATAATTTCATTGAATTGGACTATGATTTATCAAAAGTCATGTTTATTGCAACTGCCAATTCTTTGAATACAATTCAGCCAGCTCTTAGAGACCGAATGGAAATCATTGAAATAAATGGTTATACCATGGAGGAAAAAGTACAAATTGCCAAGAAGCACTTAATTCCGAAGTTGGTTAAAGAGAATGGTTTAAAAGCAAAAGATATTAAACTTTCTCCTAAAGTGATTGAGTTGATTTGTGAGCAATATACCAGAGAATCGGGAGTAAGAAGCTTGGAGAAAAAGTTGGCCAAAGTTGTTCGTTTTGCTGCAAAGTCAATCGCCTTAGAAGAGGAATATGATGTAAATATTTCTCCGGAACAAGTTTTTGAAATTCTTGGACCTGGTCATTCCAAAGATAAATATCAAGGAAATGATGTTGCTGGAGTAGTTACCGGTTTAGCTTGGACACAAGTAGGAGGAGATATTCTTTTTATTGAAGTAAGCTTAAGTAAGGGAAAAGGTAAGCTAACCTTAACCGGAAACTTGGGTGATGTAATGAAAGAGTCGGCTATGATTGCTCTAGAATATATAAAAGCAAAGTCAGAAGATTTTCAAATTCCGATTGAAGCTTTTGAAAATTGGAATGTCCACATTCACGTACCCGAAGGAGCTACACCAAAAGATGGCCCTTCAGCAGGAATTACCATGCTAACAGCCTTGGTTTCTGCTTTTACTCAAAGAAAAGTAAAGGCAAAATTGGCTATGACAGGTGAAATTACATTAAGAGGTAGAGTACTTCCAGTTGGTGGAATAAAAGAGAAGATTTTAGCTGCAAAGCGAGCAGATATCAAAGAAATAATTCTTTCTGTTGATAATGAAAAGGATATTAAACAAATTAAGCCAGAGTATTTAAAAGGATTAACTTTTCACTATGTAACTGAAATGAAAGAAGTGATTGATGCGGCTCTTTTAAAAACGAAAGTAAAAGACGCAATTATTATTTAATCAATTCGAAGAAAAGCTCTTCTTCCTCTAGCAATATCATTATTTGGAGCACTGGCATCTTTGCGATTTAGAGCTCCTTTCCAGCCCCCATAAACTGGGTTTGGAAGTATGATAAATTGATTGCCAAAGTTGGTCATATACTCTGTTGTGATTTGCTTACGTTGGCTAATTGTTTTTTCTCCTTCATACATATTGTCAAAGTCAGCAAGGTTGTCGCCAATAAACATCACAACATCATATTGAGCCGTTACCATTTCTCTTCTACTTTCTTTACTGCTGCTTCCTTGCTCTTTTAAAAAGAGTTGAGATTCGTCAACATTTACACCAATAGCCTTTAAGTTTTCTAAGGTATACTCTTCAGTATCTTGGCTTCTGTTGCTAATAAATAGAACATTGAAACCAAGTTGCTTTGCCTCATCAATAAATTCTACAGCTCCTGGAACTGCTTTTGACTTAACTGCGGCAACGTATTTTTTCCAGGTCTCCGGACTATAGCTTTCATTATTTAAAACCAATTGTGCATTATAAGCTGAATTATCTAATACCGTTTCGTCCAAATCCATCACAATAGCTTTTGGGCTGCCACTAGCCATCATATCTGCAGGTATCGATTTTAGCCTAAACAATGCGGTATTAAATGCTTGATAACACAATGCTTCATACTCAGCTGAGGTTTGTTGCCACAAAATGGCCATCTCATCTTCATGAACATCAGACTTACTAATACTCGTGCTACCCCCATGTTGAGTAGGTGAGCAGGCAATACTAAATACAATTAATAGGGAATAAATAAAATGTTTTTGCATAACTAGGGTTCTATAATTTTACTGGCTCTGCTAACAGCAGACATCGAAAATACACCTAAAACTTCTTCTTGCGCATTCCCAGCCCCATCTTTTATGTTACTTCTTATGTTGGCAGGTGGGGTTGAAAACAATCCACCATTATTGGCTTGAATGGAAGCTTGTTCTAGAAATTCAAAAACATCTTTATTGATGCTAAAAATTTCTACACTAGTTGTATCTCCAACTATATAGGGCTCTTCTTCATCCGTAATTGCAGCTCTTAAGGGCAAAATAAAAACAAAACCATCTGCTGCATTTCCACCAAAGGCTGCATCTTGAGATAAGATAATGATTGAAGGATCGTTGGGGTATAAGGGTAAATTATTACGATAGGCCTTAACCCAATAAAAATCTTCTCTTCCTGCAAAATCTCTTGCCCAAAATTGAGCATAATAACCCTCTTCAGCACCTAATTCAGCTTCTTCAAATGAGCTTGTGATACTATCAATTGGTGGCACCGGGTTTAAGGTGGAAGTAGCTTGATAAGGAATGTTATTGTAGGTGATTTCTAATCGATATGGAAAACCTATACTGTCTATTGGACCATTGGTCACGGGATTGTAAGTAAAGTCGCCATTATTGTTACTTACAAATGTATAGACCTGATTTGCAGGTCCAACTATTCTCACTTGAGCATCGATTACTGCAGGAGTGGGAGCATTTAAAAAATAATCAGCTGATTTGGTTAAACGAATATATTGTATGCTAGAGTCTGAAGTCACAAATGCATCCACAACCAGTTGGCTTTCACCTTGGTCTAAATCAACATCAATTACATCTTCACAAGCTGTAAAAACAATTGAAAGGACTAATAAATAAACTAAATTCTTCATGATTAAAAGGTGAAATTATAGGATACTGCTGGAACAAAGCTTCCAATAACTGAATATCTAATGGCTTGGGTTACAAGCGGATTGTCTTCATTGGGTTCAAAGAAGATGGAGAAAGGATTTCTTCTACTGTATATATTGTAAACCGAGAATACCCACTCTCCTTTAATTTTCTTTCCTTCATTATTTCTTGGGGTTAAAGTCGCTGATAAGTCTAATCGGTGATAGGAAGGAATTCGGTAATTATTTCTAGACTCATTAATATTATGTGGAAGAACTATGCCTTGTATTTGATATCTGTTTGTTGGAAAAGTTGCTGGAGTTCCGGTAGAAAAAACAAAATTGGAAGAAAAAGACCATTTGTCGTTGTATTTATAGGTCCCAACAACACTAAGGTTATGTGCTCTATCAAAGCGAGTAGGATACCATTCACCTCTATTTATTCCATTAACTTGTCGTTCTGACTTGGCCAATGTATAGCTTACCCAACCGGTTAACCTACCTTTGTTTTTCTTTACAAACAGTTCTAAACCGTATGCTCTTCCAATACCACTTAATAAGTCTCCTTCCAATTCTTCATTAAAGAATAGGTCTGCATTATCGATATAGTCAATTTGGTTTTGAAAATCTTTGGCAAAAACTTCCGCAGAAGCTTCATATTTGTTTTTGGCAAAGTTTCTGAAATAACCAACTGCAACCTGATCTGCAATTTGTGGCTCTATGTTATTACTTGTTGGTAACCATAAATCTACTGGAGTAGAAGCCACGGTATTAGAAATCAAGTGAATGTATTGACTCATGCGATTGTAGCTTCCTTTTAAAGAGCTAAACTCATTTAAATCATATTTGATGGAAAATCGAGGTTCAAAATTGTTGTAAGCTGCAGTTGTTGCATATTGCGTGTGCGAAAACAAACGCGCACCAAAAACATTGAGAGAATTAACCGTTCGAGTATTTGGCGTTGCAGAAATAAGTGGCTTTCGAATTCCAGCAGTAGTGTCTCCAAATTCTTGAACTGTAACACCAAAGTAGTTGAAAAACGACCATCTGGCTCCATACAATAAACTGATTCTGCTACCTATTTTTTGTTCATTCTGAATATAAATGCCATTTTCCATAGCAAACTTTTCTTCTAAACTTAAATCGTTGCTTTGTCCATCGCTTGAGAATTCAGCTACAGCGGGTTTAAAATTGTAGTAAATACTTTGGCCTCCAAATTTTAAGGTGTTGTTATTATTGATGTAATAGGAGAAATCTGGCTTAATACTATAACTGACAACACTTGAGCTCCATTCAAAGTCATCCCCAGGATTTTCTTCGCCTTCAAGTCCAAATGCATAATCATAATCGCTATAGTAAGCGGTTAGGTTCATAAAAAGCTTATCATTAAAAATGTGATTCCATCTTGCTGTAGCCGTGGCATTTCCCCAATTAAATAAGAAACCTGAACCAAAAACATCTCTGCCAAAATAACCTGATAAGAATAATCTGTTTTTTGCATTCAATTCATAATTTACCTTAGCGGTTAAGTCATAAAAATAAAACCGACTATCTTTCAAATCACTGTTTAAAAATGGCTTTGCTAAAACATCTGCGTAAGATCTTCTACCGGCAATAATAAAGGAGGCTTTGTCTTTTTTAATAGGTCCTTCTAAAGCTAAACGAGAAAAGATTACCCCAACACCTCCAGAGCCGGTCAGCTCTTTTTTGTTTCCTTCTTTCATACGAATGTCTAGTATAGAAGAAAGCCTTCCTCCATATTGTGGTGCAATTCCTCCTTTAATAAGTTTTACATTTTTAACTGCATCAGGATTAAAAACGGAGAAAAATCCAAATAAATGGGAGCTATTGTAGACAGGTGCTTCATCGAGAAGTACTAAGTTTTGGTCAATGCCACCACCACGAACATTAAAGCCACTGCTCCCTTCGCCAACGGTAGATACTCCAGGTAATAATAAAATACTTTTAACCACGTCTGCTTCTCCTAAAAGGGCGGGTATTTTTTTAATGGTTTTAGCGTCAATTTTGTTGACACTCATCTCAACACTTTTAATGTTGTTTTCGGCTCGATCAGCATCAATTTCGACTACCTCTAATTCATTGACTTGTTCTTTAAGCTCAACACTTATTTGTTGATTGCTTGTCAGCTCTACCGTTTTTATAATTTCTTGATAGCCGATGAAAGAATAACTGACTTCATAAGTTCCTTCGGGAAGTGTAAGTGAATAAAAGCCATAAACATTGGCACTAGTTCCAACGCTAATTGAACGAACAGCGACTGTGGCTCCAATCAGTTCTTCACCGCTACTTGCCGATTTAACATATCCGCTGATGGTGTATTTTTCTTGAGAAATGGCTAAAAAACTAAAATTGATTAGCATCAAGAAGAGAATGAGTCTTTTCATTTTTTGGTCTGATTTCGGCCGCAAAAGTATCACGACTTTTGTTAGTCTGACATTGTCAAACCATGAAGACTATATAAAGTTTATAAACGGCTAATAAAAGATATAAAAGGTTATTGCTTTAAAGCTCTATCCATTTGTCTTTTAGCATCTTTCGCCTTTAGACTTTCGCGCTTGTCTTGAAGTTTTTTCCCTTTAGCAAGTGCAATTTTTAGTTTAGCAAGCCCTTTTTTGTTTATATAAAGGGATATTGGAACAATGGTTAGACCTACGTCTTTCTTCTTTTTAAAGAGCTTTTCTAACTCATGCTTATGCAATAAAAGTTTTCGTTGTCTTGTTGGTTCATGGTTTGAAAAACTTGCTTCTGAATAAGGTGTAATATTGATATTTAGCGCAAACAGTTCTCCTTTTTTAAAGGCACAATAACCTTCTTTTATGCTTGCTTTTCCTTCTCGTAACGACTTTATTTCGGTACCTAATAACTGAATACCAGCTTCATATTCATCGATGATTTCATATAAATGATATGCTTTTTTATTTCGAATACTAACGTTGTTTGAAAATGAATTGGCCATGCATCAAAGGTAAGCTTTCATACAGGAATGAAAGTGAAAACTTGTCAGTTTTATAGGTGATAAAAAGGAAATATTGTCAGCTGTTTTGTCGTATACGCCTTTGGTATTCAGTTTGTTGAAAGGGTTGTAAAGAAGTTAAATCATAAAATTAAATATCATGACATTAGTAAAATTTAAAGAGCGTTTTCCATCGTTTTTAGATGAAGTTTTTGGAGGTGATATGTTTGAAACACCTACAAATTCTTCTTGGGTGAATAGCACAGTACCTGCTGTTAATGTAAAAGAAAATGAAACCAATTTTGAATTGGAATTAGCAGCTCCTGGTATGAAAAAAGAGGATTTTAAAATTGAACTCAATGAAAACATTTTGGGAATTTCTTCAGAAAGCCATGAGGAGCAAGTTGAAGAAAAGGAAAAGTATTCAAGAAGAGAATTCAGTTATCGTACTTTTCGAAGAACATTTACGCTACCAGAACATGTTGATGAAAGTAAGATATCAGCAAGTTATGTAGATGGGGTACTGAAAGTAAGTATTCCTAAGAAAGAAGAACAGAAGAAATCAGCAAGTAGATTAATTTCGATTAACTAAAATAGCTGATTTCTGCTTCATGATTGGAGAGAAACGCATGAACTAAGTTGGCCATATCTTGGTCATCATAAGCCGCTGTTATGCGGCTTTTTATTTGCTCTAAATTTAAGCTGGTTTCTTGTTTTGGAATTGTTCCGTATCCTTTAAATCTACCATTTTCTATAAGCACAATAGCCGATTCATGATTCATGCTTACTTCATCTCTCACCAAATAAGTCGAGTTCTCCTTGATTTCAAGATCTAAAGCTTTATTTATTCGCTGATTGTAGCTTTTAGCTTCTTCTTCACTTGTACAAGCTCCCTTGCAATCCACTGGTTTGAAATAGTTGCATTTACCGCTTCCTAAGGGCTGTAGTCCACATAGCCTAGGACATAGTTGATGGTTTATAACCAAATTTTCTACAAATTCATGTGCTTCATGCTGATTCCTAAATGCATGAATCGGTTTATCAAATTTGCCACATTTTCCAATATTCAATCTTTGGTATCCTTTTCTATCTTCAAATAAAAATAGGCCATAATTCAAGCTGAATCTTTTTAAAGAACTGTTGTATCTAGGCCAATGCTTTTTGATTTCTGCAGCTTCTGAAATATCCAAAATGAGCTTTGAAGGAATTAGTTTAAAATCAAGGCTATAAATATTTTTTACAAAGTGGTATTTAGAGCGGGTATTTGAATTTCCAGAGAAGTGACTATGAACTCTTTTTTTGATGTTTTTAGCTTGGCCGATATAAACGATTTTACCTTGTTTGTCCTTCATGTAATACAAACCTTGTTCTTCAGGCAGCGCATTAAAATCAGCCTTGGCTAGGTTAGGAGGGAGCAATGCTTCTAGCGAAAGCGGATTTAAAGCTTTTTGAATAAACCCTTCAGTGTCTATTTTTAAAAGCTTTTCAAACAATAGGGCAGTAGCTTTAGCATCGCCCATAGCTCTATGCCTATTCTGAAGGGGAATTTCTTCTGACTTACAAAGTTTCCCTAAGCTGTATGAGGCTTTTCCTGGAAGAAGTTTTCTACTTAATCGAACGGTACACAGTTTTTTGCGCTTAAACGATTGTCCATTTTGTTGAAAGGCTGCTCTTAAAAAGCTATAATCGAAATTGACATTATGCGCTACAAAAATACAGTCTTGGGTAAGCTTTTCTATTTGATCAGCAACTTGAGAAAAAGTGGGAGCATCTATAACCATTTCATCAGTAATGCCGGTAAGTCTTACAATTTGAGGTGGAATTTCTCTTTGTGGGTTAATCAGTGTTTGAAACTCTTCTACAATTTGATTCCCATCATGTTTTACGATGGCTACCTCTGTAATTCTACTCTTGGTGGCACTACCTCCGGTTGTTTCTAAATCGACAATGGCATACATTATTCAAATTTAAGCAACAAAAAAAGCCATGTACAAACGTACATGGCTTTCTTGGAAATATTATTAATATTAAGCTTTAACCGAAGCTTGAGGAGCTGCGTTTAGAATTTCTTCGTTGGCATACTCTTTAAACTTGTCAAAGTTTGCTACAAAAGCATTTGCAAGCTTATCTGCTTTATTGTCATAGGCTTCATTATCATTCCAAGTATTTTTAGGACTTAAAATTTCAGAAGGCACACCCGGACATTCAGTTGGCATTGCCAAACCAAAAACTTCGTGCTGAACATATTCAACATCATTCAATTTTCCTTCTAAAGCAGCGGTAATCATTTCACGGGTATAGCTCAATTTAATTCTTGAACCTACTCCGTATTCTCCACCTGACCAACCAGTATTGATTAGCCAAACATTTACCTCATGCTCATCCATTTTTTCACCTAGCATTTCAGCATACTTAGTTGGGTGTAATGGCATAAAAGGAGCTCCAAAACAAGCTGAAAATGCAGTTTGTGGCTCAGTGATACCTGCTTCAGTTCCTGCTACTTTAGCTGTGTATCCTGATATAAAGTGATACATCGCTTGACCTTTGGTAAGCTTTGAAATAGGAGGTAAAACACCGTAAGCATCACAAGTTAAAAAGAAAATGTTCTTTGGATGACCTCCAATAGAACCTTCTTGAATATTATCAATATGGTAAATTGGATAACTTACCCTAGTATTTTCCGTTTTGTCACCATTAGTATAGTCAACTTCTGATGTATCTTCTTTAAAGTTGATGTTTTCTAACAATGCACCAAATTTGATGGCATCGTAAATCTGAGGTTCTTTTTCTCTGCTTAAGTCAATACACTTGGCATAACATCCACCTTCAAAGTTAAAAACAGAATCGTTATCCCAACCGTGTTCATCATCTCCAATTAATCTTCTATTTGGATCTGAAGAAAGGGTAGTTTTACCTGTACCTGAAAGTCCAAAGAAAACAGCAGTATCACCATCTTGACCAACATTAGCCGAGCAATGCATCGATAATACATTCTTTTGATGTGGTAAGATAAAATTCAAGGCTGAGAAAATTCCTTTTTTGATTTCACCAGTATAACCAGTTCCTCCAATTAAGAGAATCTTTTTGCTGAAGTTCATCACTGCGAAATTGTGTTGTCTTGTACCATCAATTTCAGGATCAGCTTTAAAACCAGGAGCGCAAATAATGTTCCACTCAGGATCAAAATTTTGCAATTCTTCAGCTGTAGGTCTTAAGAACATGTTGTATGCAAACAAGCTAGAATATGGAAATTCAGCAACTAGTCTTAAGTTTAGCTTATACTTTTCAGCGGAACAAGCATAAGCGTCTCTAACATACACTTCTTTTCCGGCTAAATAAGCCGTTACTCGATTGTATAAACTATCAAATTTATCAGCATCAAATTTGATGTTGATATTTCCCCACCAAACAGCATCTTTGGTAATTTCATCTTCTACAATGAAACGGTCTTTTGGAGACCTACCAGTAAATTCACCAGTATCAATAGCTAAAGCTCCAGTATCATTTAATACTCCTTCGCCACGTAGAATATTTTCTTCAACTAATTCTGCAGGGCTTAAATTCCAATAAGCAGCAGCCACATTACTAAGGCCTAAATTAGAAATAGAAGCCTTTTCGGCTTTTCTTCCATACTCGTTCATAAAATGTTTTTTTGATTTAAAACGAAAAAATTAAGGAACAGGTTTTTCGTGAATTAATGATTTGTTAATACAAAGGTAAATGCCTTTTTATAAATATCTGTTTTTCAAGAAAAGTTTTTTCAACAGCTTCTATTCAAAACTTTATATTCATTTAATTTAGCCGACTTCTATGAGTACAAATAAGACTTTTGGTGCGAGGTTTTCTTGGATTGCTTTTGGTAGATTAGTAAATGCCTTGGTTAATATAGTTATGGTGCCATATTTAGCAAGAGCTCTTAAAGTTGAAGAATATGGTACTTACGGACAAGTTTTACTTGTATTGGGAATTTTCAAAGTCTTATTTTCTTTTGGGATTGTTAAATTAGTTTATAGAGAATTAGGTAAAGAGGATAATGATTATAGTGCAGTTTATAACATGCTGATAGCTAGTTTTATAGTTGGGTTTTTGGGCGTTGTTGTCTTGCATTTTAGCGCTAATTCTGTTGCGGATTATTTAGATAATCCTCCACTTGGCAGCTTATTGAAGCTTTATGGACTTAGTATTGTTTTTGGTTTAATAACTGAAGCAACAATAAGTTGCTTAAATTATTTTCATCAAGTTAAGTCTATAAGTATTCTTACCATACTTTCTAATCTGGCAAGAGTTTCAGTCATTTTTATAAGTGTCCAATATTACGGTAGTTTGGAGTACTTATTTATAGGGCTATGTGTGGTTGAGTTTCTGTATCTATTGAGTTGCTTGTTTTTTCTGCCTAAGCGAGTTTTTAATCAGAAAGTAAATTTTAATGAAATCATAGACATCTTAAAGAAAGGGCTTCCACTTTCATTAGCAGGAATTACAACTACTTTATTAGTTCAAACAGATGGTGTAATGGTGAGTAAAATTCTTTCCACTGAAGACTATGCTATCTATCGAATGGGAGCAGTTCCCATTCCGTTCCTTTTTCTGATATACAGTTCTATGATTACTATTACTATGGCTGATGTAACTAAGCTTTTTAAAACAAATGATTTATCCTCAATAGTAAAATTGAAAAAGAGAGCATCAACCTCAGCAGCTTTATTGATCTATCCCTTATTGGTTTTCTTGCTTGTCTTTTCGTCCTACTTTATATCTATCTATTTGGGTAAGAATTACTTAGAAAGCCAATCAATTTTTATGATTTACAATTTGATTTTATTTTTACGAATAAATGACTTTAGAGATGTATCCATTTTATCAGGAAAAACAAAGTATATTTTCTTCTGTGACTTATCAGTTTTTATTCTAAATATCATACTTAATTATATTTTTATAAACATGATAGGTGCAATGGGAGCAGCGATTGCTTCTATTATTTCTTACTACACCTTAGCCATGGTGCTACAGATACAATCCAGTAAAATATTAAATACAACTTTTTTGAAAACGTTTGATTTAAAGAAGCTTTTTTTAATTGCGTTTACTTCATTGGTATTTAGTATGTTACTTTATGTTGTGTTTGTGAATTTTACAAATATTTATGTGTTTCTTTTCATGTCTTTTTTTTACATGATTGTTATTTATTGGGTAATTCTCAAAGTAGGCATTGTTTCTTACAGTGCAATTAGACCTTACTTATTAGGTTCAAAACAAACAGCTATTTTTGTTAAAATTTTAGATCGTCTAAATGTTTAATGAATCTCGATTTGTTTTCGTTGGTGGTGCAGGTAGGTCGGGCACAACAATGATTCAAAAGTATCTGCTATCACATCCAGAAATTTCTGGTGGACCAGAGTTTTATCATACTCGTGATGTATTTAAACTGTATCAAAAATTTTATAACCATAAAGAGGCTTTACAAGTCTACATGGAAGACCTTGATTTGGAAAATCATTTTAAAGACTTTTATAGTTCTTTTTTTAAAGGCTTTTATTCAGAAGACATAAAGGTAATTACTGAAAAGACGCCGACAAATATTGAAGTTGCTCACACACTTTTAAATCTTTATCCTGAAGCACTTTTTATTTATATCTACCGTGATGGAAGGGGAGTAGTAAATTCTCATTTGAAGGTAAAGAAAAGAGCAAAAAAAAAAGGGAAGAATCTAACTGAACTCAATTTAATTCGAACCTCAAAATATTGGATTCAAAGACAAGAAATTGCAAGACAAGTCAAAGAAGAACATCCGAATCGATTCATAGAAATCAAGTATGAAGACTTTTTGATTGACCCTGAAGAGCATTTAAAGACGTTGTTTTCGACTTTGGAAATCAAAAACTATTCGGAAGAGGTACTAAGAAATAAATCGGGAGACTATTCAAGAGATGTTCATATTAATGACATTTGGTATACAAATGAAATGTATAATAGTGGAGTTAATAAGAAGAAAGCAAATCAATGGAAAAACGATTTGAATATTTTACAACGTTTTGTTTTAAATTCAATCTTATTTAAAGAATTGAAAATTGCGAATTATGAGGTTTCTAATTCCTATAAAGTATTTAATTACGTTTTTAGTTTTTTTTTAAACTGGAAAGAAGAATTGAAATCGCTTAAGGTCTTAAAACCATTTTTATACGTTAAAAGAAGATTACAATAATTTATGTGTGGAATTGGTGGAGTTATTTCATTTAAAAAAGAATCAATAAATAAGGAAGGACTTAAAAGTTTAAGTGCTTCTATTAAGCATAGAGGACCTGATGGTGATGGTGAATGGTTTGATGAAAAATCTCAAATTGGATTAATACATAGAAGACTTTCAATTATTGATCTTTCTAGTCAAGGAGCTCAGCCTATGACATATGAAGAAGGAAGATATATAATCACTTTTAACGGAGAAATATATAATTATATTGAACTAAAGGAAGATCTAATAAAGAGTGGTTTTGTGTTTAAATCAGAAACCGATACAGAAGTATTACTAGCATTGTATTCAAAATACAAGGAGCAGTGTGTGCATTTGTTAAATGGAATGTTTTCATTTTTTATCTGGGATACGAAAGAACAGAAAGGGTTTGCTGCTAGAGATCGTTTTGGAGAGAAGCCGTTTTATTATTCAATAAAAGACAAAGAATTTATATTTTGTTCTGAAATTAAGGGTTTATGGAATTATGGGGTAGAAAAGGAAATACCGGAAGAAAGTTATTTTAATTACTTACTGTATAATCTTCCAAAGGCAACCAATGAGGTAAAGTCTACATTTTATAAAAATGTATTCGAATTACCTCCTGCTACTTTTTTGCAAATTAATTTAGAAGGAAACATTGTTTCGAGTAAATATTGGCAGTTAGATAAATCTAATTGGGGGAAAAGCAAGCTTGGTATACAAGCTGCAAGTGATGAGTTTCGTCAACGCTTAAAAAGTTCAATTGAGTTAAGACTTAGAAGCGATGTAGCGGTTGGGTCAAGCTTATCAGGAGGATTAGATTCATCAACCATAGTCTCATTATTATTAAATGATGATGCGCCTAAACAATTTTCTACATTTTCAGCTTGCTTTCCTGGCTTTAAAAAAGATGAAGAAAAGTATGTAGATATGCTCGCGGCGAAGTATTGGGGAAAAGCAAAGTTTAATAAAGTTTTTCCTGATTATGAGAGTATTACAAGAAATTTTAATCAAATAGTGAAAGCACAAGACGAGCCATTTGGAAGTTTAAGCATTAGTGCTCAGTTTGAGGTGTATAAACTCTCAAAATCAAATAATGTTAAAGTATTACTAGATGGACAAGGTGCTGATGAATTTTTAGGAGGTTACATTCCTTTTCAAACTAGTTATTATTATGAGCTAAAAACTGCTCATTCATCGTTACTATCATCTGAGTTAGAAGGTTATAGAAATCTTTATGGAGCTGATTATGAGTTGAATAATAAAGAGCAATTTTTATTGAGTAAAAATGCCAATTTATACAGTAAATTGGCAACTCTCAGAAGAAGAATAAGGAAAGCTGATTCCCCTTTCTTTAATAGTATCTCCCCAGATATAGTGAAGCATTTTAAAAAGAAGGAAAAATTTAGGAAAGAAAGGGCAGGATTGAAAGAAAACTTAGCAGCATCTATGCAATTTTATGGCTTAGCTTCTTTGTTAAAGTATTCAGATCGAAATGCGATGAGTAACTCAATTGAAGTTAGGTTGCCATTTTTAGATCATGAATTAGTTGAGTTTGTTTTTACTTTGCCAAATCAATTTATCATAAAAGATGGTTGGAAAAAATATTTACTAAGAAGAAGTATGGAAAGTATTTTACCTCAAGAGATTGTTTGGAGAAAGGAAAAAGTTGGATTTGCTACACCTCAGGATAAAATTTTAAATGAGGGTGAATTTTTAAATATGAGAAATTCAGCTGTTAATGAATTAAAAAAGCTTGGAATTATAACAAAAGAGGAAAAGCGATTGAGTTGGAATTATATAATGCTTAAACAATATATGAATTAAGTATGAATTTAGCATTTTTTGGACATCATAAGTGTGCATCAACATCAATAAGTCATTTATGTTTTGATGTAGCAAATGATATGGGGTATAGAACAATTTATAAGAAAACGGCATTTCATGAAAATATAGAACATTCGTTTAATGATGGAAATCATAATTTTTTAATTTCACTAAATAGTAAGTACGAAGTCATAAATCGCTTTGATGAGTTTATTGGATTTCATTTAATTAGAGACCCAAGAGATATTTGTGTTTCAGGATATTTTTCACATTTATACTCCCATAATCTGGAAGGTTTCGATAGATTGAAACCTCATCGAGAAGAATTAAAGCGCTTAGATTTTAAAGAAGGCTTATTAAAAGAATTTGAATTTAGTGATTTGTGGCTAAAGCATATCTTAGATTGGAATTATGAAGACACTCGTATAGCAGAGTTAAAGTTAGAAGACTTAATGCTTAATCCAAGTAAATGTTTGAATAGTGTTTTTGAAAAACTAGAGATGAATGGAAAATCTAATCTATTACTATTTGAATTAGCCGCTAAGCTAAATCGGATTTTTAATAAGCTTGGTTGGCATAACTTAAAAATTCAACAAAAAATTCCACAAACTCGATTAGATGCTTTGAGTAATAAATATTCATTTAAGAATTTATCAAAAGGTCGAAAGCAAGGTTTAGAAGATAAAAAGTCTCACTATAGGAAAGGCGTTCCGGGTGATTGGAAAAATTATTTTGAAAAAGAACACAAAGAGTATTTTAAAGATACTTATGGTGAGTCATTAGTTACACTGGGATATGAAAAAGACTTAAATTGGTAAATTATTCTTGAATTCCAAAACTAGTTAAGAGCATTTTTTTATGATACTCTATACCATGTTTGTTTATAACCCATTCTATATTTTGAGCCAATTTCTCTTTCTCTATTGAAATATTTCGAATGGTTTCTTCTAGGTCTTTTGTTAGTGACTTTCCTGTACTATTTTTAAAGGGTTGATTTTCCCCAAGATACTTTGTGAATTTTTGTTTTATAAAGCAAAATGTAATACAATTTGAGAGTATTGCTTCAAGCGCTTGTTGACCATACCAACCAATAATGATTTGATCAATAACAATATCTGCTTCACGGTATAGCTGAAAAAGATCATAACGATTCACTGTATAAGTTGAATGTGAATCACTTTTTATATCTGGGCCATAGATATATTCAAATTCTAGCCCGTTTCGTTTTAATTCTGAGATACATTCATTGATGATTGAGCTGCCTTTCAAGGGTGGATTAGAAGGAGCATGTAGAATTTTTACTTTATTTGATTTAAAGAATTTATAATCTGCAGTTGTATACTGATTCCAAAGTTTAAAAAAATCATTTATATCAATACTAATTGGAAAATACTTGGCTTTAGGAATGATTTCCAATAAATCTGGTGTTGAAACTAAAATATTGTCAGCAAACAACAAACTATCAGAAACTAGCTTTTTCTGCCAATCTAGCTGAATATCAGTTTTTATATTACTTGAACAATTTTGATTTGACAAATAAGCCGGATTTCTAATATCACTTCCTACGAAATGCATACATATATGCTTTCTGAGTAGTTTATAAATTCTAAATTCTAAAGACCTTAAATTTCTATTTAATAATGTTTCTCCTGATAAAAAGTGAAAGGACTTATACTTATATATAGCACGGATGAATATAAATAGACTAACAAAAATTCGTTTTAATTTAGAGTAGCTTGGAAAGTTATACTCATAATTATATGAAGCGCTAAATTGTGATGAGGGTACTTTGTATTTTACGAGAGATTCAACTTTTATTCCATTGGTATTATTACTATTCAAAAATCGTTGATATCGATTTATTCGCCATCCTATATCAACTGCCCCAATTAAAACCTTCATGAATTTTTTTTTCAAAAGTAAGGTACATAAAACATAATTTAGGAATTCAATTGGTTAACTAAAACTTAAGCTAATCACCTTTCTTGTTTGGACGCTTATTAAGTTCAATATCTTATGTTTGTGACTTAAAGTAGATTCTACTTTAGAATTATAAAGTTTCTTGAGCTCAAATGACTGAAAAAGTAAAAGTCGTTTACATTATATCTAACATAAATAAAGCAGTAGCTTTCGAATGGATTGTAGAAGATCTGAGTGATCGGGTTGAATTTGAATTTATAATCCTAAATAAAGAAAAAGAGACCGATTTAAATCGTTTTTTGATTGAAAGAAATATTAAAGTAGTCTTTCATCAGTTGAAGGGGAAATTTCACTTAATTATAATTTGGTTAAAGCTTCTTTATTATTTTATAAACCGTAGACCACAAATTATTCATACACATCTTTTTGAAGCTTCTTTGATTGGATTAAGTGCTGCAAAACTTGCAGGGGTCAAAAAACGAATCTACACAAGACATCATTCAACTTTTCATTGGGAGTATTACCCAAAAGCAGTTAAATACGATCGAATTATAAATTTTTGTGCAACTAACATCATAGCGATTTCTGAAAATGTAAGAAAAGTATTAAATGAAAAAGAAAATGTATCAGGTTCAAAAGTAGCTCTTGTGCACCATGGTTTTAGATTAGAAAAATTTAGGAATGTAGATAAGGTTGAGAAAGAAAAATTAATTTCTAAGTACAATATTCCCAAAAGTAAAAAAGTGATTGGCGTAGTTTCTAGGTTTATTAAATTAAAAGGAATAGAGTATATTATTGAAGCATTTAGAAAATTAAATGCTGATGGGAACTATTTTTTAGTCCTCGCAAATGCAAATGGATCTGACAAGGCAATAATTCAAAAAAAACTTCAAACACTTAATAAAAGTGATTATTTGGAAATTGAATTTGAGAATAATCTATTTGCATTATATCATCTTTTTGATTTTTACATCCATGTCCCTATAAATAATAAAGTAGAAGCGTTTGGTCAAACTTATATTGAATCACTAGCTGCAGGAATACCTTCTATCTTTACAATTTCAGGTGTTGCCAATGAGTTTATAGTTGACAGACAAAACGCTTTGGTAGTTCCTTATAAAAATAGTGAGCAGATTGTTAAATCAATCCAACTGTTGGAAACCGATGAGCTTCTCAGAAGTAAAATTATAGTTCAAGGTTTTGAAGATGTAAAACAGTTTACTTTGAACAAAATGATTGAAAAATTATACAAGATATATACTCATTAAGAACATGAATCCTTACTTCTCAGTAGTAATACCAACATACAATAGAGCTGACTTAATTCTTGAAACTTTAGAATCGGTGTTTAATCAAACATTTAAGGATTTTGAAATAATAGTTGTTGACAACGGATCAAAAGATAATACATTGGAGATCTTGAAGCAATTTGAAGACAATAATCAGATTCAAATTATTAGGATACCAGAGAATATAGAGCGAGCAAGAGCTCGAAATGAAGGCTTTAAAAAAGCAAAAGGTCAATATTTAACATTGCTCGATTCAGATGACTTCATGTATGAAGATAATCTGAAGGATGCTTTTGAGTTTTCAACTAAGAATGCTTTTGATTTTTTTCATAACTATTTTGAGTTGGTTAATTCAAAGAAAGAAGTATTGTATTCCTATAGGTATCCTAAACCTAAAAACCATATAAAAGCATTAGCAAACGGGAATTTCATATCATGTATTGGCGTTTTTATATCAAAAAAGGTATACGAGAATTATTTTTTTAATGAGAATGAACAGGTGTTAGGTTCAGAAGATTGGGAGTTATGGTTAAGGGTAATTTCTGAGTTTAAATTAGGAGTTATTCCCAAAGTAAATAATGGTGTCCGTTTTCATAAAGGAAGGTCAATTTCTGCATATAACTTAGAGTCAATCATTGAAAGAAAGATGTATATCATAGATTCGGTCTTTAAGCTTGATAAAGTCATTAAAACTTTTGGAAAGTATAAGCAAGAAATGATATCATCAAGTTATGTTTTTGCTGCAATTATTGCTAATGAAAATAAATTATACAAAGCGGCAAAAAAATATCTCAAAAAAGCACTAAAATTAAATTCAAAACTTATTTTAGACCCTCGATTTGTTTGGGTTTTCATAAGGACAAATTTTAAATTATCAAAGAAATATCAGAATTAGAATTCATGAAAAAAACCATATTAATAACAGGAGGAACAGGCTTTTTAGGAAGAAGATTAGCATTGGCATTAAAAGATCAATATAGAGTTGTATTGACCGGAAGAAATAATAAACAAAATGCTTTTGCAGCAAAATTTACTTCTTGTGAAGTATTGCCAATGGATATTGTAAACATTGAAGCTGTAAGGGACACCTTCACTGAAGTTAGACCTAATATAGTTATTCACGCAGCTGCTACAAAGTTTGTTGATTTAGCAGAAAAGCAACCAATGGAATGTGTAGATGTAAACTCAATAGGTTCGCAAAATGTGGCTAGAGTTGCTGTAGAAAAGGAAGTTGATGATGTAATAGGAATTAGTACGGATAAAGCAGCACCTCCAGTGAGAAATACTTATGGTTTAACCAAAGCCTTAATGGAGAGGGTTTTTTGTTCAATGAATGGAAAAACGAAAACAAAGTTTTGCTGTGTGCGATATGGAAATGTAGCATGGTCTACGGGCTCAGTTTTAACTATTTGGAAGAAGATGCATGAAGAAACGGGAGTTATTGGAACGACCGGACCTGAGATGAGAAGATTCTTTTTTACAGTTGATGAAGCAGTTAAGTTGGTTGTTACAGCTATGAATAATATGGAAGAGCTACAAGGTAAAGTACTTTCAAGAGAAATGAAGGCTGCACAAATTGAAGATTTACTTGTAACTTGGACAAAACATAATGGCGGTGAGTACCAAAGAATTGAAGGCAGACCTGGAGAAAGAGATGATGAATTCCTTATTGGAGAAACAGAATTAGCTTATACCTCAATTAAAAATTTTGATGATGTAAGGCACTACATTATTTCTTTTAATGAAAAATCCAACAATCCCTTGAAAGAAATATTTTCTTCTGCTAATGCAACTCGACTATCTGAAGAAGAAATGTTGTCTATTATAAATAATCCTCCTGAAGAAGAAAAGTAGCTGTGAATAAGATAAATCATGCATTAGTAATGGCAGCAGGAAGAGGAACTCGTATGATGCCACTTACAGAAAAAAATTCCAAAAGCAATGGCTCAATATGGTGAAACATCACTAATTGTAAACGGAATTGAAAAAATAAAAAAAGTACTCGATAACATTCACATCACAGTAGGATATAAGAAGGCAGAATTAGCCAGGCATGTTGTAGAACATGATATTTCATCGATTCATAATACCGAAGGCAAAGGAAATGCATGGTGGGTATACAATACATTATTATCTTCATTAAATGAACCAATATTCGTTTTAACCTGCGACAATGTGATTGATTTAGATTTTGATGCCTTAGCATCAGACTATTTTGAGTTAGGGGCACCAGCATGTATGGTAGTTCCAGTTAAGCCAATTGAAGGCCTTGAAGGTGATTATATTTTTGAAGTAAATAATATAATTCGAAAATTAAATAGGAAGGATAAGTCAGATAAGTATTGCTCAGGAATACAAGTGTTAAATCCTTCAAAAATTAATCAAATTACTCAAAAAGTGGATGACTTTTATGAGCTTTGGACTCAATTAATGGCTCAAAACCAATTATATTGTTCTAATATTTTTCCAAAAAAATGGTTTACTGTGGATACTATAAAGCAGTTAGAAGAAGTAAATAAAAAACTAATCGGATAGTTGTTTCTTTCTTGTACCAAGATCATGGATTAATATTAAAGATATCACATAAAAGACCAAACAAGGTATTTTATACCTAGAGAGCGCACCAAAGTTATAAGAGGTTAATCCTACGGATATACCCATTGTAATTGCAAAAAATAGAAAAGAACGAATATGATGATTGCTGTAAATTAATCTATAAATATTTACAGGATTAACTTTAAAAAGAATAAAAATAGTGTATACTAGAAGCAAGGTAACTTGCAAGCTTTCAAATAAGTTCGCAAAATTTCTTATCTCAATTATAGTAGGTCTATAATAAGTTACAAAAAATGCTTCTGGAGCTTTTCTTAATACTCCAGTAAATGTAAAATTTACTTCCCCTAAACTATATCCTGATTGGTCTTTAGTTTCAGCTAAATGTTGATGCCAATTTTGAAAACCAACAGCTACATCTTGTACATTATCTAAAGAGTATTTTCCTGCGTTTTCAGAGATAAAATCAAAGAAAAAATAAACACTGACTAAGATTACAGTAAAAATTAAAGGTCTTATCAATGCTTTAATTGTTTTGTTTTTAATTTCTTTACTAATGGCTGATTGAGTCCAAAGAAGAAGCATTGGAATAAATAAATATAAAATATAAGCCTTGAGAAGTAGACAGATATATGCCCAAAACAAGATTAATATACTAGAGTATATTATCTTTTTACCTTGAGCAAGGTTTACTGTTAAAACAAACAAATAGCATATTGCACATAGAGTTATTGTATCTTTTAAAATTCCTGAACTCCATGTAGAAATTGTTGGTAAAAAAAGTATTCCAATTGCAAAAAGTTTTATTTTCTGTGGAAATGTCGAAACAACTCGAGAAAACAAATGCCAAATTCCAAACGAAAATAAATAGGAAAAAAGAATATTTGTTGCCAAAAAGCTTTTTACTCCAAAAAAGGTAATAATAGCTGTAATTTGACTCATAATCAGAGTGGCCTTATCCCTAAAAGAGTAGTAGATTTTAAAATTATCAGTATAAACAACTTGTTGATTAGGATAAAAGTCAGTGAATAGAAAAGTTGAAATATTCTCAGGAGATTCAGCTATCTGTGAAAGGATAAATTTTGCTCCAGCAAAATATAGAAATGTGTCACCTCCTTTATAAACGTAAGAATGAAGAATCACAAAAAAGAATGCATAAAGAATTTTTGAAACTACAAATGGCATGTAGTATCTTTTAGTGATTGGATTTGTAAGTCTTTGTTCAAGAGCCTTTGCTACAATGAGCAATATGAAACTAATGATTAAAGAGATGATTATATCCTTAAAAAATATCTGTTCTAAAAACAATACTCAAATTTTAAGCATTCAAACTTACATATAGAATGAGTGTTTATGAAAACTATTTGAATTAAAGAACGGTATATGATTAAGTAAAAGAACTAGTCTTCAAAGAACTCTGTATTTTTGTTACCATTATGAAACAAATACTGATTTACACAATTATCATACTTTGCTCTAAAGTATCTTTTGGTCAAGAGTGGAGTGCGATTTACCCAAAAATCAATCAAAGTGTAAATGAAAGTATTACGTTGAGTTGGAATAAAAAAACAAATTCAACTCAATATCAATTGAAAGTTTATAAGCATCATAAAAATACAACCCCTATTTTAGATACTTTGATAGAAGACAACATTTTTAATTTAGTTGCTTTAGATAATGGCACTTATTACTGGGATGTTTTTGCTTTTAGTAATGCTTTGAAAATCGATAGTTTGCCATCTTCTCAGTTTCAAGTTTTTAATCCTTCCGAAGTTAACGAACTATTAATTTGGTTAAAATCAGATCAAGGGATTGTTGAAGGAGCTAGTAACGAAGTAATTTCCTGGCAAGATCAAAGTGATTCTGCTTATGTTGTAAATCAACCCAATGCAACACAGAGACCAATTCTTCTTCAAAATCAAATTAACGGATTTCCTGCAGTAGATTTTGACCCGTCAAATGATAAGTTTGATTTACCTATTGGATTAACAAATAACAATTTTATAATTTCTGTTGTTTATAATACCCATCAGCAAACTAATAGTGGAATAAGAGTAATTGATGGAGCAAACAATTGGTTGATGGGCCCGCACTCAGGTACTCATAGAGCATTTGTTGGAACATTTACAAATGGTAAGAGTGTAACCCCTGAAAGATTTGTTATACATTCAGTAAGAGCAATTTCGGACACAGTTGAAAACTTCGTAAATGCTTCAAGTTTTGGAAAAGTACTTGCGTCTTACCCACCCGGAGATCCATTAGAACTTGGAAGAGGAAATGGCATGAATGGAAGTGTTGCTGAGTTGGTTGTGATTGGAGGGCAAACAAGTGATTCTACAAGAGCGCTTATTGATAAATATCTTATGGATAAGTACGCACCTCCAGTAAATTTAGGTGCTGATAGAGTTATCTGTACTTTTCCTGATACAATTAAAACAGAAGTAGATTATGCGATAAATTATACTTGGTCTGATGGTTCTACAAGTGACTTTTTAGAAATTACCAATTCAGGTACGTATTATCTGACTATTACAGATATTTTCGACAGACAATCTGTAGATTCTATTATAGTAACTCAAAATTTAAATAACTATCAAGTGAATCTAATTCCTGATACCATTCTTTGCATTGGTGATACCATTCAATTGTATGGAGGAAGTGAACTCTATCAATATAATTGGAATGATGGAAGCACTTTAAATTATCTGTCTGTTACATCAACTGATAATTACTCAGTTACCGTTACTAATTGTCTTAATCAAGTTTCAATTGACACAGTTTATGTAGATTTTACCGAACCCATTTTTAATTTGGGTATTGATACCACTTTTTGTTTCTATGATTCTCTAATTCTTAAAGCAGCAAATTATAGAACTCCTCAATATAGTTACAACTGGTCAAATGGCAAAACAGTAGACTCCATTGTAGTTAAGAACGCTGGATCTTATCAACTAGAAGTTACAGATTCATTAGGCTGTAGTTATTACGATACAATTAACATTAGTGTAGATTCAACTTTGTTTGGAATTGATTTAGGAGAAGATACCGCTTTATGTATTGGAAATGAGATTGGATTGTTAAATTTTACCAGCAATACCGCTACATATATTTGGTCAAATAATGAGATTACCCCTTCAATAGAGTTAACAAATGGTGGTAAATATGCAGTTACTGTTAATGAAAATGGTTGCTCGAATTCAGATAGCGTCTTAATACAATTAAAAAGTGCCGCACCACTAGTGGATTTTTCAGTCATTAATAATTGCTTAATTGATTCTATTTATTTTATTGATGCTACGGTTGATACAAGTGGGGTAAGTTTAAATTCTTGGACTTGGTTTATAGATCAATTAGATACGTCAAATAGTCAAAATACAAACTTCAAATTTGACACTTCAGGTATCTATAACATTACTCTTGAAGTAACAAATGATTCAAATTGTATTGGTTCGATTACCAAGGCAGTTTCTATTGATCCAATGCCTATTTCATCTTTTTCAGTAGGCAGTTTGTGCCAATCAGATACTTTTTCAATTCTCAATACAAGTTCGATTTCAAGTGGGGCAATAACAAGTTACTTATGGGATTTTGGAGTCAGTAGTCGCCAAGATGATACATCTAATGTATTTTCTCCTAATTTTTCATATCCTCAATTTGGGAAATTTCCAATTACTTTAATCAGTACATCAAATCTAAACTGTTCAGATACTCTTGTCGATACTGTAAATGTAAATTCATCACCAATTTCTAATTTTACCTATAGAGGAAAGTACTTTGGTGATACAATTAGATTTACAAATCTATCATCAATAGCAGCGGGAAATATCGTGTCTACAAATTGGTCCTTTGGAGACGGTCAAACTAGTACATTTTATAACCCAAAATATGTATATGATACAACAGGAACTTATGAAGTAGCTTTGACCATTGTTTCTGATTCAAATTGTATTTCAGAGTATAAAGATAGTGTCAGAATAAGTTTAAGACCACCTCCTGAAGCAGATTTTACAACAATAAGTCCTGTTTACAATCAAACACTTAATCAAAATATTTGGTTTCAATGGAATTATATAGATACCATTAATGTAGAATATCATGTTCAACTATCACGAGATTTAAGCTGGATTAATCCAAAAGAAGAAAAAACATTACTCAATAGTGTCTCCGTAGATAATCTAGGTCAAGGAAAGTGGTTTTGGAGAGTTATTGCTGAACTCAATAATACTCCGGTAGATACCACTGATACCGCTTACTTTAATGTTCTTAGTCCTGATAGTATTAGTAATATAGTACTTTGGCTAAATGGCGATAATGGTTTAACTATCCAAAATTCAAGAGTTAGTATTTGGGAAGATCAGAGTAAGAACTCCATAATACTAAGTCAACAAGACACAAGTAAACAACCTAGATTTATTCCAAATGCACTTAATAATTATGGAGTAGTGTATTTTGACGAAATTGATGATATTTTTCCAACCACCATTGATCTTTCAGGAAGTGAATTTTCAATTTCAGCAGTTTATAATTGGAATGAGGAATCAAATAGGGGAGCACGATTGATAGATGGAACTACGAATTGGCTAATGGGGCCTCATGCCGGAAGACATAGAGCATTTGCCGGTTTGTTTTCACCTGGTAAAACGGTAGTTAAAGATAAGTATGCAAGTCAATCTGTAATTAGTTTGGCAGATACATTGTACAATTTTGTAAATGGTATTGATTATGACTCCGTAAATGCAAATTATCGCCCTGGTATTATTTCTTTGGCTAATCAATTAAACGGTTCTTTAGCAGAGCTTTTAATTGTAAACGGAAATGTAGATAAATCTCTTGTTGGTGAAATTGATAATTATTTAATGGATAAATATGCTCCCCCATTGGAGCTTGGTGAAAACAAGAGTGTATGCAACTTTCCTGATTCAATACTCATTCAAAATGAAAGCTATACCAATTTTTTGTGGTCTACGGGAGATACTACTTCTAAATTAATTTTCGATAGTGCAGGTCTTTATAAAGTGACAGTAACGGATATTTTTGATCGTATTTATGTTGATTCTCTTTTTATAGACTCAAATACTTTTGACTACAACATAAATCTAACATTTGAAGATACTACTATTTGTAGTGGAGATTCTTTAAGTATTTATGCAGGTAATCCAAGTTATAACTATCAATGGAGTAATGGTGACACCAACAATGTAACATCATTTAAACAAGAAGGAAAATACTATGTAACTGTTTCAAATTGTTTTAGTAATCAAAGTGTAGATTCATTTAGTATAAGTATTAACAATCCTCAATTTGATTTAGGAGTTGATACTATTGTTTGTTTCAATTTGCCTTACACACTCGAAGCAGATTCTAATTTTTCAAATGTCAATTATTTATGGTCAACAGGTGAAGTCACTAATTCTATTATAGCAAATCAAGATCAAATCTATTCTTTAACAGTTACTGATCAATTTTCGTGTGACTTTACAGACTCTATTCAAATAACAATAGATTCTAGTTTGTTTACAACAACCTTAGGTCCAGACACTACTTTGTGTATTGGTAATTCTATTGGTTTATATAATGTTCCAAACAATCAATTAACCTATGTGTGGTCAGCAGGAAGTAATTTGCCGACTCAACTTATATCAAATGCAGGAGAATATCGTGTTTCGGTTACAAATGGTTTATGCGAAATTGCAGATACAATTCAAATAAGTGTCAAGGGTACAGCCCCAATTGTGGACTTTGTTGCGAATCAATTTTGTGTAAGAGATTCAGTACGGTTTAGTGATTTGAGTCAAGCAAGAGCTAATGAAACTATTGTTGCATGGAATTGGGATTTTGGTAATGGAGATACAAGTATTATGCAGAATCCTAATTACTTCTATGGGGTTGTAGATTCTTTTAGAACTCAACTAACAGTAGTAACCAATACCGGTTGTTCTGATACTTCTTCTAAGGTTATTTATGTATATCCCAATCCAAATTCTTGGTTTGGTATACAGAAGTCTTGTGCCAAATCAAATGCCAGTTTTAGAGATAGTACAAGTATTCAAAGTGGGTTTATTTCAACCTATCGATGGAATTTTGGAGATACAAACTCTGCTAATAATACTTCAACCCAAAGAAATCCGATTCACTCTTTTGATACTTTAGGTCAATATTTAATTACCCTAATTACAGAAAGTGATCGTGGATGTAAAGATACCATTCAGCGTTTTCAGCAAGTAAATGCTACACCAAATGTTGATTTTTCATTTACTGGTCATTGTTTGAATGATTCTACCTATTTTACCAATGAAACTGTTTTAGCAGCAGGTCAAATCAGTAGTCATTATTGGACATTCAATACAAATCTGATTAAATTCCAAGATAATTCGAATGAAAACCCAGTGATCCAGCTTGTAGACCCAGGTACGATATATGTAACCTTGAGAGAAATAACTGATCAGGGGTGTGTTAGTTTTCATCAAGATACATTCCAAATGAGGGAAAATCCAGTAGCTGGTCTCTTATTAGAGGATTATTGTGAAGATGTTCCTTTTGCGATTTATGATAATAGTTCAAGTGCTGATTCTATTTCAAAGTATACCTGGGTTTTAGAGCCAAATGATACCGTATTTGATAAAAATCCTACTTTTTTGAGAAACACCGATGGTTTCTATGGATTGAAGCAAAAAGTAGAGTCAGAATTTGGTTGTTTAGATAGTAATGTAGTTACGTTAAAGGTTAATCCGAAACCAACTTCGCGTTTCAATATACTGAATAATGGAAGTGGACGACCATATAAACTACGAGTGTCTAACACATCAATTGGCGCCAATTCTTATGTTTGGCACTTTGGAAATGGTGATAGTTCCTTAGCTGAGGTACCAACTTATACTTATAATACGGTTGGCAATTATAATTTAAGTCTAGTGGCTACTTCAGGAATCGGTTGTGTAGATACATCGTTTAGAACCTTAAATGTTTCATCTTATTTATTAGATGCCTTGCTAGAAGATATTTTCTTGACAGAGACCTTTGATGGGAGATTAAAAGTAGCAGCTAGAGTGGTGAATAGTGGAAACAATACGATTGAAACAATGCAATTGACTGCACGATTAAATAATGACTTTCAGTTTACTGAACAAACAATCAAAACACTATATAAAGGAGAACGGTCTGCATACGAGTTTAGTTCTACCTTTTTACAAGGAAATGAAAAGAAGGTAGATTTTGTATGTGTGAAAATTGAGAGATTGAATGGGATTACATTGAATGATGACAATGAATTGTGCGAAAAGGCATTTAATAATGAAGTGAAGTTTGAGGTTTATCCTAACCCAGCAACTGATGCAATAACATTAAGGTATGTGTTACCTTTTGGTGGTCAGCTTAAGTTTGAAGTTTTTGACCAAGTTGGAAGACGTGTTGTTAATCAAGATATGAATATCTCAGAAAGTGGTCTTTATCTTGGTTCACAAGATATAAGCTTTTTAAAGAGTGGTTTGTATACCTATCGCTTTATTTTTAATGGAGCGGATTATGTGGGCCATTTTATCAAAAATTAAATAATGAAACTAGTTTTCGCTACCCAGAACTCCAATAAAGTAAAGGAGATTCAAAATTTGTTGCCGGAATCCATCCAATTATTAAGTCTAGCTGATTTAGACTATTTTGATGAATTAGAAGAAACTCAACAGACTCTTGAAGGAAATGCACTTCAAAAGGCAAGATTCGTGTCAGAACGATTTAAAATTCCTTGTTTTGCGGATGATACTGGGTTGGAAATAAGGGCTTTAGATGGAGCGCCTGGAGTGTATTCAGCACGCTATGCAGGAGAAGAAAAGTCTTTTGAGAAAAATATGGATAAAGTGTTATTTAAATTGAATTCAAATGAACAACGAGAAGCACAATTTAGAACCGCCATTGCTTTAATATTGAATGGAGAAGAATTCTTGTTTGAAGGGCTTTGTATAGGTGAAATTTTAAAAGAGAAAAGAGGGAATGAAGGATTTGGATATGATCCTATTTTTATGCCCAAAGGATATGATTTATCATTTGGAGAAATGACTTTAGAGCAAAAAAATGAGATTGGTCATCGTGGTAAAGCAGTAAAAAAGCTAGTCAATTTTTTAAAAGAATATTCTAAGTAAACTGCTCTTTTCACTTATGTAAAAAAAAGCTAAAGTCAGCAATCAATTTATAGAAGACTTTGATTTAATTTGAAGCATGGAAGTTAGTCCAGAATTTTCATTTGTAATACCAATTTACAATGAAGAAAAAGTATTTAATCAATTAGTTGAAAGATTAGTTGCCTTAGAGTCTAAAATTGACGGAGTTTGTGAGTTTATTCTAGTTGATGATGGAAGTATAGACAATTCACCAGTTTTAATTGAGCATTTAAGTTTGAATAATTCATCCTTTAAAGGACTATTTCTATCGCGAAATTTTGGTCATCAGAAGGCATTATCTGCAGGTCTTGATCATGTAGAGGGTAAGTATATTATGCTAATAGATGCGGATTTACAAGATCCACCAGAAATGTTTTTCGATTTTTACAGGAAAATTAAGGAAGGCTTTGATGTAGTTTATGGAATAAGAAAGAAAAGAAAAGAAGGTTTTTTAAAAAGAGCAGCTTATAAGACATATTATCGATTTCTAAATCAAGTTTCAAACTTCAAAATGCCGAAAGATTCGGGAGATTTTGCCATGTTTACCGATTCGGTAGCTAAGGCAATTAATTCAAACCGTGAAGAGGGGCGGTACTTACGAGGATTAAGGAGTTGGGTAGGATTCAATCAGATTGGGTTAGAATATGAACGTGAGAAAAGAGCTGCTGGTGAACCAAGTTATACATTTAAGAAATTACTAGAATTAGCATTTAATGGTATTATGAACTTTACCACTTTACCAATAAAAGTGCTTACAATTACTGGTGCGAGTTTTATAGGAGTATCTTTTATTTATCTAATTGTAGTAATACTTAGAAAGTTCATTTATAATGATGTTCCCAGTGGGTTTACAGCACTTCTTTTTATGATTATTTTATTTGGAGGTTTGCAACTATTATCATTGGGTATTATCGGGGAATATATTCAAAGAATATTTTTTCAGGTAAAGAATAGACCATTGTATGTGATTAAAAAGAAAATAAAAAATTCAAAAATTTATTATGAATAAGAAAATTGAAATTTTATCTGAACCAGAAGTTGTAGACATGGCAGATGATTGGTATGTGCATGCAACAAATAAACACTTTTGGATAAAATCACGATTTAGAGCCATAAGAAATTGTAAGCCATTATTTTCCAATAAAAAAAGTAAGCTTTTTGAGATTGGTTGTGGAAATGGAGCTATAATTAATCAGTTTGAAGCAAATTCAGATATAATTATAGATGGTTGTGATTTAAACATGTTTGCATTAGAACAAATAAAAGATGAAAAAGGCAAGGTCTATTGTTTAAATATTTATGATAAACCAAGTAAGTTGTTGAATCAGTATGATGGTATAATTTTAATGGATGTTATTGAACATATTGATGATGATGTAGATTTTGTAAAAACCGGTATGTCTTATTCCAAGTCTGGAGGATATGTAGTGATTAATGTGCCTGCTTTAAATTCTCTCTTTAGCAAATATGATGTTGCTGCAGGACATAAAAGAAGGTATACAAAAAAGATGTTGAGAGACTTATTTGAGCAGTGTAATATTGAAGAAGTAAGAATTCAGTATTGGGGCTTGTCACTGATACCAATTGCCATTTTAAGAAAGTTTGTATTGTTATTTGTATCCAAAAAGAAAGTCATAGAAACTGGTTTTAAGCCCCCTTCTTCTTTTATAAATAAGCTTTTTAATGCAATGCTTGCTTTTGAAAACAAAATAATGAATTCCCCTTTTTTAGGAACTTCCGTAATCGCAGTTGGGAAAATTAAGTAGGCAATGTATGCTCTTATCTGTTTTCTGGCATTTATTTGCCTCACCATATTATCAGGAAAGTTAATCACTTACATTTTTCGCTTCGAACAATTTAGTTCTGATTGTAAGAATATAGTTATTAATGCAATAGTCGGATATGTATTAATAATAAGTGCATTTTCATTGTTTCAGACTTCTTTCAAAAGCATAAGCTTTATTTACCTTATGTTACTTGTTCTTTTAGGTTTAAATTCTACTAAAAGCAGAAAGGTAGCATTTAAGCTTAGCAGTATAAAACAATTACTCTGGTTTCTAACTTTTGCTATTTTTAGCTTCGTTCTTGCATACTTTTCAGTTCATTCAGTAAATGGATTTGATGGTATTACGTATGCAAATAATGATAGTATTTTATATGCTAAGATTGCAAAATATTTATCAAAAACTGGTGAGGAAAATGGATTTTATAAGTTAAATGAATTAGACAGCTTTTACCATGGACCAAAGGCATATCATTATTTTGATATATGGGGGGGAGCACTTTGTGCTAAACTGTTTAATTTGAATGAATATTTGGCATTAAGACTAATAATTTATCCATTTTTTGGAGCTTTAGTTTTACTTGGGTTTTTTAGCTTATTCAAAGATAAGTCATGGTGGAAAGTTATTTTAGTAATAATAATAGCCGGTATAGGTGGAATTTATTTCCCATTTGAAGAGAGTATACCTGTTTTTTCAAAGTTTAATAATCTGTCTTTTAACTTCTATAATCCACGATTATTAAAGCTCACATATTTCTATTTATTTATTCTAATTGCATTTTTATTTGCACAGAATAAAAACTATACGATAGCATTAATCTGGCTTTTGTTTTTGCCAGTTGCAAACATTATTACCCTACCTACCATAATTCCTTCCGTTCTAATTGGAATAGGTTTGTTGTTAGGATTAAAGCTAGTCACAAAAAAAGAGGCATTTAAACTAATTTCTATAGCTCTTTTGATATTTATTTCAATTGTTGCCTTTTATATTGTTTTTAAAACTGATAATCCAGGCTTGGCTGGTGCAGAAATAAGTTCACCAATGAAGTTGTTGAAAGACACCTTAAGCTTAATGAATATTAGGACTCAAACAAATATTTTATTGGGAAGTGTACTTTCAATCTTTGTCTTATACACTCCCTTATTTTTTATCGTTTTTTCTAATTATAAGTCTTTTTTTTTTAATAGAACAAAACTGTTCAGAGGTCTATTTATAGCAACTAATTGCTTGGTTTCATTATTTGTTTGGGCAGGATTATTTGTAGAGTTAAATTCTTCACAAATATTTTACAATCTAGCAATTCCTGCTTTGAACATTACATTGGTTATTTCAACAATATGGATCATAAACTCAAATACAGAAAGGAAACCCATATTTCTTCTTTCTTTTTTAGTAATAATGCTATTTGGATTCTATAGAAGCTATTTTCAGAATTATAATATCGTTCAAAACTTGAAAAGAGCTAAACACTCTCAAGAATATTTAAATAAGGTTTATGAAAGTCTAGAATTTGGTGAGCTAATAGCAAGTCTCAAAGGGGAAGAGGATATGAAGGAGATGCACTCTAAATACAATGCAGTTTATCCACTTGGAAGCTATTTATTTCTAATGAATAAGTCAGCAGAATCCATTAATATTGGTGATTTATATACACCAATTGATTGTAGTACCGAAATTAATTGTATTAGAAGTAAGAAAGCTACAAGTAATGGTTATTTCCTTAGGTATGCGAATCTACATCCTGATTATAGTCAAAAGGATATATATATATCATTCCTTAGAAAAAATAACATTCATAAATTGATTGCATCTAAAAATGCAACAATTCCAAGTTTCATGTTGGTAAATGTAAAGTTAATTGCTCACGATTCTTTCTCAGGCGAATCATTTTATCAAATATTGAACTAAGTGAGTTTGATTACAGGAGTAATTTTTTTTAATCCATTCTTGAATCACTAATTTCGTTGAAAAATAAAGAGTATATGAAAGCAATAATGAACACTGAAAAAGGGGAAATGGAAATAGAGTTTTATAAAGACGATGCCCCTAAAACAGTAGAAAATTTTGTCAAGTTATCCAAGGATGGTTATTATGATGGATTAACTTTTCACCGAGTAATTCCAAACTTTGTAGTACAAGGTGGTTGCCCTGATGGAACAGGTGCAGGTGGACCAGGGTATTCAATTGATTGTGAATTAGACGGCGATAATCAATTCCATGATCGTGGGGTATTAAGTATGGCTCATGCCGGTAGAAATACGGGTGGATCTCAGTTTTTTATCTGTCACAGCCGCACCAATACTGCTCACCTAGACCGTAACCACACTTGCTTTGGAAAAGTAGTGAAAGGCGTTGATGTTATTGATGAGATTAGACAAGGAGATAAGATTAATAAAATAGAAATTATAGAAGATTAAATATGAGTTTTGAGTTAGAAGGTAAATTGGTTGAAAAATTTCCAGTTCAACAAGTAAGTGATGCATTTAAGAAAAGAGAGTTTGTTGTAGAAACAACAGAAGAGGGTGGAGGTAGAGTTTTTACTGAGCATATTAAATTTCAATTGATTCAAGATAAATGTAGCTTGGTAGATGCCTTAAATGTAAATCAAAGAGTAAAAGTTTCTTTCAATTTGAAAGGAAGGAAATGGGAAAAAAATGGCAATGTTAGCTATTTTACAAACTTAGATGCTTGGAGAGTAGAGGCTGTAGACGGAAATGCACCAAGTGGCAATACACCTCCTCCACCAACAGAAGAACCCATGTCATCGGTTAATACAGCTGATTTAAATGCAGACGATGATGAAGATGATTTGCCATTCTAATTAACTTAAATTCTATTAATTGGATTCTTTAACCCAAATTGTATTGGGTGGTGCTGTTGGCGAGGCAGTGCTTGGCAAAAAGGTTGGTAATAAAGCTATTTTATGGGGAGCCATAGGTGGTACCATACCAGATTTAGATACCCTTCCTGGACAATTTATGAATACGGTAGATCGGCTTGAAATCCATAGAGGATTTAGTCATTCTATCGTATTTGCTTTATTAATTGCTCCCATATTGGGTTTATTACTTAGTAAAATTTATACTAAAAGGAAGGAGGCTGATTGGTGGGGCTGGAGCCAACTATTTTTCTTGTCTGTATTTACGCATCCCCTTTTAGATATTTTCACCACCTGGGGAACTCAATTTTTTTGGCCACTAGACTGGAGAATTGCCATTCAATCCATCTTTGTGATTGACCCCATCTACACACTCCCTTTTTTAGTTTGTCTGCTCTTTGCTCTTATTAGCAAAAGAGGTTCAGTCAAAAGACAAAAGGCCAACCGTTTAGGGTTATGGATTAGTAGTAGTTATTTGCTGCTTACACTTTGTATAAAAGGATATATGAATTATACCTTTAAAAACCTATTGAGTAAAAACCAAATTGAGTTTATTCAGTTTGATAGCAGACCAACACCTTTTAATGCCTTGTTATGGACTTTTAATATTGAGCAGGAGAATGACTTTCTAATTGCTTATCGATCATTATTTGACACGGGAAGTCAATTGGAGGTGCATCGTTTTCCTAAAAATAAAACACTCTTAAATCCATATAGAAATCATCCTGATATTGAGAGACTGGTTCATTTAACCAAAGGATATTATACCCTGACAAATTGTGGAGAACAATTATGTATGAATGACTTACGATTTGGCTTAATTGATGGAATGAGCGACCAGCCTTCAAATTTTGTATTTACGTATCAAATTAGTAGAAAAAACGAAGTAAGTATTACTCAAAAGAAAAACTCCTTCAAAGGCACTGAGAAAGAACTTTATAAGCTTTGGGATAGAATTTGGGGAATTTAGGTATTCTTAAAACCTGATTTGAGAAAACGAATAAACGAAGCTCTGCCTTCTTGTGTGCCAAGGCTTTTTAACTCAGACCACAATGTTTGCTTCTTTTTTTCTTCATCTAGCTCTTTTTGAATGTTCCTTGCAGGAATTTCTTCACCTTGAATTGACTGATCTGTTCTGCCATCAATTTGAGATTGTGGACCAAGTTTATCGGCTCTATCAAATCGTTTTTTAGCTTTTAAAAGATACCCCAATTGCTCCTCTAGTAAGCCCAAATTATTATGCGCAATAGCATCTTCTGGGTCTAGTTCAATGGCTTTCTCATAATCAGCAATAGCACCCTCTATATCCTTAAAGTGTCCTTTTATAAAAGCTCTACTGGAATATCGATAGCTTTTTTGTGGCTGTAATTCAACTGCTCTATCCATATCAGCCAACGATTCTTTTCTTCGTTTTAAATGAAAATATACAACCCCTCTTTCGCTCCAATAATCAGCATTTGTGGGTTCCTTTAAAACTAATTCATTGAAAAGAGTTAAAGCTTCATTTAGCTTGTTTTCTTTCAGAAGTTTTACGCCTTTATTATATAGGGTGTCTTGCTTGTTCATACCTTTGAAACTCAAAAGTAAGCGCATTGTTTTGATGCAAAAAATTAAAATTTATTTACCATGAATATACCTGAATCGAATCGCCCCAGAGTTGTTATCGTTGGTGGTGGTTTTGGTGGATTGCAACTAGCTAAATCGCTAAAGAAAAAGAGGTTTCAAGTGGTTATGCTTGATCAAAACAATTATCATACGTTTCAGCCGCTATTATACCAAGTTGCTACAGCAGGTTTAGAGCCAGATTCGATTGCTTACCCCATTCGTAAGATTTTTAAATCACAAGAGCATTTTTACTTTAGAATGGCCAAGGTGCTTGAAATTTTTCCTGATAAAAATTTAATTCATACAGACATTGGTAGTGTTAATTACGATTACTTAGTAATTGCTACTGGAACAACAACCAATTATTTTGGCATGGAAGACATTGCTCAAAATGCTATGACCATGAAGAGTATTTCTGAGGCACTAGATTTAAGAAGTTTTATTCTTCAACATTTCGAAAAGGCTCTTTTAACTTCATCCAAAGAGGAGCAAGAAGCATTAATGAGTTTTGCCATAGTAGGAGGCGGACCAACAGGTGTAGAACTAGCAGGTGCTTTTGCTGAATTAAAAAAACATATTCTCCCTGAAGATTACCCCGATCTTGATATTCGGAGAATGAATATTCATTTAATTGAAATGTCTGATGAATTATTGCCGCCCATGTCGGATGAAGCTTCTCAAAAGGCATTTAAATATTTAGAATCTTTAGGTGTAACGGTGTGGCTTAAAAGCGCAGTTTCTCAATATGATGGACATACGGTAAAATTTAAAGAAGGTAAAGAACTGAAAGCAAAAACCTTAATTTGGGCTGCAGGTGTAAAAGGGAATCTAATAAAAGGATTAGCTGAAGAGTGTGTTTCTAAAGGAAGGTATACCGTTAATAGACATAATCAAATTACAGGCTATTCGAAAATCTTTGCTATCGGAGATATTGGGCATATGGAAACTGATGCTTTTCCAAATGGCTTACCTATGTTGGCGCCAGTTGCTAATCAACAAGGGGAGTTTTTAGGAAAAAACTTAGTGAGATTGGAAGAAGGGAAACCAATGAAAGAATTTGAATACAAAGACTTAGGTGTGATGGCTACAGTTGGAAGAAATAGGGCAGTAGTTGATTTGGGAAAAATTAAATTTCAAGGACAATTTGCTTGGTATGTATGGATGTTTGTGCACCTGCTCTCATTAGTTGGGTTCAGAAATAAAGTAATCACCTTTTTCAATTGGACATACAACTACTTAAACTTTGATAGAGGTGTGCGGTTGATTATCAGAAAGTTTGAGCAAAAAAAGGTTAACTAATACTTCTTTTTCGAAATACGATTACCACTAATTGTTTTTTGGGCTTTTGATTTAAAGCGAATGCTTTTGTTAGCGTTAAGTTTTCTATGTTTTGTTTTTCTACCTTGAACTCTTGCTCTCCATTTTTTCCAATTTTGGAGCTTTAATTCCCGTTTCATCAGTTGAATAACTTCTTTTTCAGAGAGCCCAAATTGAAATTCTATGGCTTCAAAAGGCGTTCTATCTTCCCAAGCCATTTCAATTACCCGATTAATCTCCCTAGAATTAAGTACTTCTTGATTTTTACTTGACATGTAGAAATAACAAGTAAATACAAGATGGGTTTATAATTGAAATCCCATGACTAAAATGTCGTCAATTTGCATTTGATCTTGTTTCCAAGATTCCCACTCTCTCTCTAAATAAGCTTCTTGTTCTAAAATGCTAAGCGAAGAGCTATCTTCAAGCATTTTTAGAAATCGACTGGTTAGTAGTTTTTTTCCTCTTGGTCCACCAAATTGATCAGCATAACCATCGGAGAACATATAAAAACGATCTCCGTCTTGGTAATTTATTTGATGAGCTTCAAAGTCCTTATTTGCATAAGTTGCATGACTACCAATTGGAAAACGAGAACCTCGAATACGATTTAATTTGCCATTACGCACAAACGCTAAAGGACGATTTGCAGAAGCAAATTGAAGCTTTTTCTCTTCAAAACAAATGTCAATTACAGAAACATCCATGCCATCTTGCATTCTAACTTTTTGAGTTTTAGAATAGCTATCACTTAAGTATCCTTTGAATTTTTCATCCAATGCATTTAATATTTCATTAGCTGCCAAAGTCGGGCAAGAATTACAAACTTCTCTAAATAATTGAATGCAAAAGATAGATAGCATGGCACCAGGAACACCATGACCTGTGCAATCAGCTGCCACAAGAACAAGTTTATTATCTCTTTTGTAAGAATAGTAAAAGTCTCCACTAACTACATCTCTGGGTTTGAAGATGATAAAATTTTGATCTAAAACTTCATTTATCGTTTCTTTACTTGGTAATAAGGCCGATTGAATTCTTTGAGCATAACTTATACTCCCAGTCAGCTCCTTATTTACAATGTCAATTTTATGGTTCGCCGATTTCAATTTATCATTTTGAAGCTGAATCTTTTCTGTTAGCAAAATGGATTGAACTTTTGGAAGTACCAATTCTATAATCAACTTAATAAATTTGGCATCATTGTGATTGTAAACTTCATCTTTAGATGCAAAATGGACCAAGTAATTCTTTTGTTCACTTTTATTACAAACTCGAATTACTGAGCTTACCTTTTCATTTTGAAACAGTAATTCACTGATTTCATCAAGATCATCTTGCTTAGAGAATATTTGAGGTCGCTCTAAAGAAGAGTCATAAGAATTGAGTATTTGCTTTAAGGGTAAATCAAATTGTTTATTGAAAGAAAATGAAACAACTTGATTCTCAAGAATAAAGCAATAGACAAACTGAAAAGCACTGACAACGAACTTAGAGTGTCGTTGCAGTGCTTTTTCAATGTCATTTAAATGACTAGCAGAACTAACCTCGCTAGCCATTTTTGCAACCGATTCATAACGAACTCGGTTAGAAATTAAATCTAAAGGGGCTTTAGACATGTTTACATTTGCGCTTCCATTAGCTCATTATCAAGCTTGATTCCTGAAATATCAGCCACTGTATTTAGCATGTTAACCAAATCAGCATGCGCGAATAATTCTTGAATTTCATCATCTGAAAAGCCTTCATCTTGAAGCGCTTCAAAATCATCTTCAGAAGTGGAAGCAGGATTTAAAGCTGAATTTGTGATAATTCGAATAGCCGCTTTATAAGAAGGTGGAATACTCGTTGAGTCCATGTTTTCTGTTACTCTGAAATCAGGATTATCATTTAATGCCGAACTCATACTGTCGGCCATAACTCCATGAGCTTGAGCACAATATTCACACCCTCTTTCTTTTGAAATGTTATAAATAATCAACTGTTTTAAAATCATGGGTATACTACCTCTAAGCATAACTGATTTTAACTTTTCCCAATTTCCTCTTAATAATTCTGCATTATTACCTTGACACTTAAACCAATTTAAAACAAAGGGAATATTCATCTCCTTCATTGTTTCATCATAAATTGCTTTCACTTCCTCTGAAGCGGCTTCGTAGCTTACTTTTTCAAATACCATTTTTGTTCTTTTATTCTAAGTTGCAAAACTACTCGCAATGCTTTTAGATAAAAAATGAATTTCTTATATCAAATTCTAATAGCTATTTGTTTGTGGTTCAGCTAGATTCCACAATTTAAGTTGGTCTTCTTCATTAATACCGGATAAGATTTCAATATTAATTCCATCTGAAAGGCCAGTTTTCACATAGCGACGTTCAAATTCTTGATCAGCGACCATCACTTCAACATAAGCAGAATCATTTTCATCAAATTGAAGTAATGCTTCTGAAATTGAAAGAACATCTTCTCTTTTATCTAAAACTATATCTGCATTGGCGCTATATCCTGCTCTTATAAATTGACCTTCTTTTAATTTTACAGCAGCCTTTATTTCAAACTGTATAGCACCCTCTTCTTCAACTCCTTTTGGTGAAATGTATTCTAAAACTGCATCAAAAGTTTCATTTTCAATGGCACCAATACGTAAAATTAAATCCATACCTTCTTTGATTTTACCCACTTCCGATTCATCTACATTTCCTTCAAAAACTAAATCGGTCATATCAGCGACTGAAGCTACGGTTGTTCCATCGTTCATGGTGTTGGCTTCAATGACTGAGTTTCCCTCTTCAACAGGAACATCTAAGATCATTCCTGAGATGGTGGAACGAATTAAGCGGTTGGTATTGTTTTTATTAGAAGAAGTTTCCCCTTTTTTAATTAATTGAAGATTATCTTCTGCTGCTTTTAATTCTTCTTGAGCTGTATTATAGGCCAATTCAAAAGGTTGTAATTCAGCATCTGCTATTACTTTCTTATCCTTCAAGGTTTGATTTCTATCCAAATCAATTTTAGCGTTTTCTAGAGATATTCTAGCTTGTCTAACACGGTTTTCTGCATTATTTAGACTTACCATATTGGGGATGATTTTTACCAATGCAATACGGTCATTTTTTTCAACCATAGTTCCAGCCTCCACATAAATTTCATCTATAATACCCGATACTTGTGGTTTTATTTCAATCTCTTTTCTTGGAACTACAGAGCCAGTTGCTACTGTCTTTTTAATAATATCGGTGGTTTCTGCTGTTTTGGTCTGAAATACTACAGGTTTTTCTTCTGATTTACTATAGAGGTAGTAGATGGTCCAAACAAATACTCCTAAAATGGCTATGCCAATAAATATTTTAAAAAACTTCTTCATATCAAAAAACTATTCGGTTCGTAATGCTTCTATGGGTTTTATTTTTACTGCTTTTCTAGCTGGAATTAAACCTGCTAAGGCTCCAGCTATTACTAATATAGAAAGTGCTGTTAATGCAACTTTTAAATCAATGGTTGGATTGGTAAACATACTATCGCCTTGCATGGGGCCCATGGCATTTGAAATGGCTTCTGTTACCAATACGCCAAAGGTTAGGCCTAAATAGCCGGCAATAGAGGTTAAAACTATCGCTTCTGTCATAATTTGACCAACAATGGAAAGGGGAGTGGCTCCAATTGCTCGTCTTACACCAATTTCTTTCGTTCGTTCTTTTACGATGATGAGCATAATATTACTTACTCCAATAATTCCAGCTGATAAAGTACCTATGCCAACTACCCAAATAAGCATAGAAATTCCACTAAATAAGCCATTAATTTGATTGTATTCCTCTTCTGCATTCCAAGAGCCAAAAGCTCTCTCATCTTTGGGTGCAACGGTATGTCTTCTCTTTAGAATCGAGACAATTCTTTGTTCAACTTGTGAAGCGGAATAATTGGGTTTAGCAGTGGCAGCAATCCAACCAACTACATTTCCATAATTAAATGCTTTTTGAAATGTAGTAAAAGGTATAAACAAAGTTTGGGAATCTCTTTCTCCTTGATTACCACCCTTTTTGCTCTTAAAGACGCCTATAACTTTAAAGAAAACTCCATTGACTTTTACATTTTTATTGATTGGATTTTCATTTTTAAAAAGTACATCTTTTACATAGGTTCCGATTACCACTACTTTTCGTTTTTCTTCCAAGTCGAGGTGGTTTAAAAAACGACCTTCAGTAATTTCCATGGGGCTAATTTTCATTATTTGAGGATAGTCTCCCATAACTTGAAAGTTGCCCGATTGATTTAAGTAACTTACATTATTCCCACCTCTATATCCTCTTAATTGGTTTCGAGGAGACAATACATCTAATTCTTTAACGTCATTTTTAAGCACTTCTATATCTTCATTTTTCATATAGAATGAACGGCCTTTTGGTAAACCTGAATAAGGTATGGTTGTGCGTTGTGTCCATATAAAAACGCTATTTGTTGCAACACCACTAAAGTTTTCAGTTACTCCATTTTGCAAGCCATTTCCTGCACCAAGCATAATGATTAGCATAAATATTCCCCAAAACACACCAAATGCGGTTAAAGCTGTTCTTAACTTATTTTTGGCTAACGAGCTATATATTTCATTCCATTTGTCTGCGTCAAACATCTTATTCGTCTCTAAGTGCAACAATGGGTTTAATGGAAGCTGCTTTTCTAGCAGGAACTAAACCTGCTAAGGTACCTGCAAGAACCAATACTACGGTTGCTGTAATAGCAACCTGAAAATTGACTTCAGGATTTTTGAAGAATTCTGAGTCGGGTGGCATATTAGCACTTACTAACTCAACCAAACCAACTCCTAAAACCAAGCCTATATAACCGGATACAGTAGTAATTAAGACTGACTCCATCATGATTAAACTGATAATTGACCAAGGAGTAGCACCTAATGCCTTACGAACACCAATCTCTTTGGTGCGTTCTTTTACAACAATTAGCATGATGTTACTGATACCAACAATACCAGCTATTATGGTCATAATGCCAATCACCCAAATGAAAATTTGAATTCCATCAAACAAGTTTTGGAATTTCATGAACTCTTCTACATTATTCCAGTATCGAACTGCTCTTTGATCATTAGGATCAAAATGATGCGTTTCTGCCAATCGGTTCCTGATTTCTCTTTCAAATTCTTTACTTTCAGCTATATTGGCATCGCCTACGGTAAACATTAATTGATGAACACGATCTTGACCATTGAATACCATTTGAGCCGTTGAAATGGGAAGATATATGACTTCTTGCTCGTTTTCACCTCCTTCATCTTCAAAAACACCAATTACTTTAAAAGGCACACCTTTAACTTTTATGTACTCTCCAATTGGATTTTTATTCTTAAAAAGTGCTTTTTTGGCTAAGGTGCCTATGGATGCCACTTTGCGTTTTTCTTGAAGGTCAAGCTCATTGATAAAGCGGCCTTCAATTGTCAGTGTCTTCTCTATATATTGATGCCCCGGATGCACGGTTCGTACTCCAAAATCAAACTTTTCGCCATCGTAACTTACATCGCTAGAACCCGGTATGTAGAATCGTCCGCTAGATTCACCAATTCCTGGAATGTCTTCACTTAGCATTTTATAGTCTTGGTTTGTGAAACGGATAAAACGACCGGGCTTCATGCCTTTATATGGCAGCTGTGTTTGATTGCTAAATACCCAAATGCTGTTACTCGCGGTATCTTTAAATTGATCTTTTACTCCGTTTCTTAAACCAGTACCTGAGCCAAGAAGGATAATGAGCATAAATATTCCCCAAGCCACACTAAAGCCTGTCAAAAATGTTCGGAGTTTATTTTTGCTTATGGTGTGTAATATTTCTTGCCATTTGTCTCGATCAAACATGCACTTCCTCTTTAGAAATGATTCTGCCATCTTTCAATCGAATCACACGGTCTGTTCGCTCAGCAATATCGTTTTCGTGTGTAACAATAATAACGGTGATACCTTCTCGATTAATTTTACGAAGTAATTCCATAACATCATACGAAGTTTTAGAATCTAAGGCACCTGTTGGCTCATCAGCCAATAAAACTTTTGGTTTTGTGATAAGCGCTCTTGCAATTGCTACCCGTTGCTTTTGTCCACCCGATAATTCATTGGGCATGTGTTCAGCCCATTCTTTGAGTCCAACTTTCTCCAAATATTCAAGCGCAAGTTTATTACGTTCTTTTCGCTTTACTTTCTGGTAATAGAGTGGAAGAGCAACATTTTCTAAGGCATTTTTAAAAGAAATTAAGTTGAAAGATTGAAATACAAATCCAAGAAACTTATTTCGATAGGTAGCTGCTTTGGTTTCACTTAAATCTTTGATTAATGTCCCATCTAAAGTGTAAGTTCCTTCATCGTAATTATCGAGCATTCCTAAAATGTTCAGTAAGGTTGATTTTCCTGAACCGGATGAACCCATAATTGAAACCATTTCACCTTCTTTAATTTCTAATTGAATACCTTTTAATACGTGAAGGCTACTTTTTCCTACAGGATAAGATTTGTGTATGTTGTCTAAGTTAATCATGCTGAGCATCTAAAATAGACATATTCAACAAGCACAATTGTTAAAATGTATAAACGGTTACTATTGCTTATAATAGCACTATTTGACTTCTAAATAAGTGCTTATTGGGTGATGATCGGACAATTCTTCTGGGTGTGTCTTGTATTTCTTGGCTACAAATTTCTCATCATGCAATAAGTAGTCAATTCGAAAGGAAGGAAAATCGCCGATGTAGGTTAATCCTAGTCCTGAGCCTGCTTCAATAAAAGCATCCTTCATGTTTCCTTTTATGGTATGATAGGCATATGAAGCAGGTGTGTCATTAAAGTCTCCTGCAAGAATACATGGATACGGTGAGCTTTGAATATGCTTAGCAATACTATCAGATTGAAGAGATCTTCTTTCAAAACCATATCTGATTTTACTGAGCATCATCAATTCTTTGTCGAAATCCTCAGAATAATCATTTTTATTAACCGCTTGCATGGCTTTGTAATCGTATTTATCCAATTTTATAGAAGCTAGATGAGCATTATAAATGCGTATAATTTGTCCGTCTTTGTCAATGTCTGTATAGGAACATTGGTTATCATCTTTTATAGCAAATTCAACAGCACCTTTACCAACAATTGGGTATTTACTTAAGGTAATAATGCCCCAATGGTCTGTTTTTCTTAAAATCTTAGCATATTGAGCATGATAGTTTTTAGCACTTAAAATTTGAACCAAGGTGTCTAAGGTTTTAAACTCATACAAGCTGTGATTGGTTGTATGATAGAATTCTTGTAGACAAATCACATCAGGATCTTCTTCAACTAAGAGGTCAAAGATTTTATTTCGTGTTTTTTTATCCTTGGTCCACATGTATAAATCAAATACACGGACATTAAAACTCATGATTTTTAAATCACTTTCTTTTACCACTTCAGTATTCAATCGCAATTGAAAGAATGCAGGAATTGACTTGTAGCCTAACACAAGAATAATTAGCGAGAGAAACAACTTTTTTGAACCTCTAAAAATCCAGTAGACTAAAAACAGTATGTTGAAAATTAAGAAATAGGGAAGGGCTAATCCAAAGAATGAAATGGGCCAAAAAATGCTTGGATTTACATAGGAAGCACTGTATGCTAAAAGCAATGAAATGGCAGTTAAACCATTTAATAAAAAGAGTATTCGGCTTACAATTTTGAACTTTTTCAAAACGCTTCCAAATTACAAATATTTATACCTTAAGAATCTAATTTTAATGAATGTCCCATTTTATCTTTCTTCGTTTTCAGGTACAATTCATTGTGTTTGTTTGACTTTATTTCCAAAGCAACATTCTCTACAATTTCTAAACCATAGCCAACAAGTCCGGTTCGTTTTTTAGGATTGTTTGTCATGAGTTTCATTTTACTAACACCTAAATAACTCAAAATTTGCGCACCGATGCCATAGTCACGGTCATCCATATTGAAACCAAGCTTTAGATTTGCTTCAACCGTATCTAAACCTTCTTCTTGCAATTTATAGGCTTTTAGTTTATTCAATAAGCCAATTCCTCTGCCTTCTTGATTCATATAAACAATCACCCCTTTACCTTCTTTTTCAATGGCCTCCATGGCCGCTTGAAGCTGAGGACCGCAGTCACATCGGCAAGAACCAAAAATATCACCGGTTATACATGAGCTGTGAACTCGAACAAGAACAGGCTCACCTTCTTCCCACTCTCCTTTAACCAAAGCTAAATGCTCTTGCCCTGTAGTGGTTTGTGTAAAGTCAATAAGTTTAAAATCACCATGTTCCGTAGGTAACTGAACTTCAACTTGCTTTTCAATCAAGCTTTCATGCTTCATGCGGTAAGCAATCAAATCTTTGATACTAACCAATTTCAAGTCAAACTTTTTAGCAATTTCTTTTAATTCAGGCAGTCGGGCCATCGTGCCATCTTCATTCATAATTTCAACAATACAACCTGCAGGCTGAAGTCCTGCCAACCTTGCGAAATCTATAGCTGCTTCAGTATGTCCTGCTCTTCTTAAAACTCCGCCTGCTTTAGCCCTTAAAGGAAAAATATGGCCTGGCTTTCCCAATTCTTCCGCTTTCGTTTCGGGATTGACTAAAGCTAAAACTGTTTTTGCTCGGTCAGAAGCGGAAATACCTGTAGTTGTCCCATGTCCAATTAAATCAATAGAAACTGTAAAAGGCGTTTCAAAAGTGGCCGTATTTTGTTCAACCATTAAGTTCAGACCTAATTCATCGCAACGCTCTTCAATAAGTGGAGCACAAATTAATCCCCTACCGTGTGTCGCCATAAAGTTGATAACCTGAGTATTAACCTTTTCGGCCGCAACTACAAAGTCACCTTCATTTTCACGATCTTCATCATCTACAACAATAATGATTTCACCAGCTTTTATGGCTTCAATAGCATCTTCAATTCTGTCTAAACTCATAGCTTAAATTTTCATGGCAAAAGTACCCAAAATAAGACCCCTTAACCGCTTTTTTGTTCTGGTTTGAAATACCATTTTTGAGCACTAAGTTTGCAGTCTATGGGAAAGTTATTGGCGATAGATTACGGTAAGAAGCGATGCGGAATTGCTGAAACGGATTCTTTGCAAATTATTGCTTCGGGATTAACTACTGTTGACACCCCAAATTTGCAAACTTTTATTGTGGATTATTTAACAAAGGAAAAGGTGGATTGCCTAATAATTGGCGAACCAAGAAGGTTGAATGATGAGCTTTCTGAAGTAGAAAAGAGTATCGTTCCTTTTATCAATTTTGTAAAAAAAAGATTTCCAAATCTTAAAATAGAAAGAGAAGACGAGCGATTTACTTCAAAAATGGCTGTAGAAAGTTTGATTTCTGCAGGAGCAAAAAAAATGAAGCGTAGGGAAAAAGGTTTGGTTGATAAGGTAAGTGCGACTTTAATTCTTCAATCTTACATGGAAAGAATGCGATAGTCAAAAATTGATGATTGCCTCATACAATTCCTTTAGTGGTAGACCCATCACATTGTAAAAGGAACCTTCTATTTTTTCAACTCCAATAAAGCCAATCCATTCTTGAATACCATAAGCACCTGCTTTATCAAATGGCTTAAAATTTTCTATGTAATAGTCAATTTCAGAAGTGCTTAATGTTTTAAAGTATACCTGAGTACTCACCGAGAAACTTTGTTGTTTTTTAGAACTACTTAAGCATACACCAGTGATTACTTGGTGGTTTTTACCGCTCAGTTTTTGAAGCATAACTTTTGCTTCATTAGCATCCTTCGCCTTTTCAAGAATTTTATTTCCTAATACAACTACAGTATCAGAAGTGATTAGCAGTTCTTTCTCTTTCAAATCTTCTAGATAGGCATTGGCTTTCTTCTTACTTAAGTATTCGGCAATTTGTGTGACTTCTAAATGATTAGGAAAACTTTCATCAACTTCTTTTAGCCTTTGTTCAAAGGTGTAGCCTAAACTCTCAAGTAGAGCTTTTCTTCTTGGAGATTGAGAAGCAAGAATTAATTTATAATTGTTGGGATTGAGGAATGAGCTCATTTATTGATAAGCATAAATAACTAAAGAATATAGTATGCCGAAAAGCATGCAAATTTTTATAGCCTGACTAATGATAAAAAAGTGTTTTTTCTTTTCTGCTTTCTTCAAAAGAAAAATAATTGCGACAAGGGGAGCTGTTATTAGTGTTAAAAAGTAGACCAATGAAATCCAATCTTTTGACATAAATTGAATGGCTTCTAAAAATGCGATACTTGCCACTGTGAATAAGGTAATAGCAATGGCTAAGTTTTTCGCTTTAGGAATTCCATAAACTATGGGTAGAGTTTGACAATCAAAAGCCTGGTCACCTTCAATGTCTTCCATATCCTTTACAATTTCTCGGATAATGGTGAGTAAAAAAGCAAATGCGCTATAGCCAATAACCCAATAAAGCAAATACTTAATGCTAAAAAGTAAACTACCAAGGTTATTTCCAATTATTGCATCATTATGAGCAAACTGTTCTATAGAGTCAAACATCACTGCTACCTCATAATAGCCTGCAGTAAATGGAACTAATGCTGTAAGACTAGCAATGACCAGATTTCCAACCAAAACTTGCTTTTTGAAACTAACAGAATAAAACCAAAGCAATGCCGCACTTACCACTTGAAAAAGAATAAGCATGGGATGATTGATTGACCATGCTACATAGCCTGCAAATGCTATTCCCACTGCATTAAATAAGATGTGCAGAATTATAGCATATCTACGTTTTATGCTTTTTCCAATTACCAATTGATTTGGCTTATTGAGGTAATCTAGTTTTACATCAAAGTAATCGTTAATGATGTAGCCAGCTGCAGCAATTAAAATGGTTGCACTAACTAATAAGCCAAACAGTTTTTCAGAAAGAAATAAATCGAGATTGGCTTGAACTAAAAATGGATAAATAATTCCGTAGCGAATGGCATATTGGGTTAAACCAATAATAATCAAGTTTGGAAGCCGAATTAAACGAAAAAAGTCAAGCAGTAATTTCATTGCAGTCAAAATTAGCTAAAAGAGGATTGGCGTGTTGATTAATTTTTTATACAATTTACATTAAATCCTATTCAAGCTATTTACTTTTAACGAATGATTTATACCATTTCTTATCAGCGAGCATCAACCCATTTTATTGACATTGAATTAGCGGTTGAAACTAAAGGAAATCATCAGATTCAATTTCAGTTACCTGCATGGAGGCCAGGTAGATATGAGTTGGGAAACTTTGCCAAAAACATACAAAAGTGGCAGGCTTTTGATGAGGAGGGGAATGAGTTACCATCAAAAAAATTGACTAAAGATTTATGGGAAGTTGATTGTGAAAAGACGGAAAAGGTCATAGTAAATTACAATTATTATGCTTTTGAGCTAAATGCAGGTTCTACTTTTCTAGATGAAAATCAGTTATATGTCAATCCTGTAAATTGCCTGTTGTATGTTTCTAGTCGGATGAATGAATCCTGCTTTTTGAATTTGAATATTCCCGAAGATTATCAAGTGGCTATTTCCTTACCAAAAGAAGAAAAGAATAGTTTCAAAGCAAAAAACTTTGATCAATTAGCAGATAGTCCTTTCATTGCTTCAAATAGTTTGCAGCATAAAAGTTATTCAATTGCTGAAAGAACATTTCATCTTTGGTTTCAAGGTGAGTGTAAGCCGAATTGGGAAATGTTATTAAAAGATTTTGAAGCATTTTCAAAAGAACAAATACAACTTTTTGGGGATTTTCCGACTCAGGAGTATCACTTTTTATTTCAGATTCATACCCATTCTGCCTACCATGGTGTAGAGCATGAAGATTGCACCGTAATTAGTTTGGGGCCATCGTATAGCCTTTTTGATTGGAAGGGTAGGTATGAGGATTTATTAGGAGTGAGTTCGCATGAATTATTTCACATGTGGAACGTAAAACGGATTAGGCCAGTAGAGATGTGGCCTTATGATTTTAGTCAAGAGAATTACAGCAGACTCGGTTATTTGGCTGAAGGAGCCACTACTTGGTATGGTGATTTAATGTTATTTAGAAGTGGCGTTTTTAAGGAAGATGCTTTTTTAAGAACCTTTAATCAACTCTTGAATCGTCATTTCAACAACCCTGGCGTAGCAAACCTATCTGTTGCTGACTCCTCCTTTGATACTTGGTTGGACGGATATTCTCTTGGTATCCCAAATCGAAAGTCTTCCATTTATACAGAAGGGGCACTAATTACTTTTATGTTAGATATTGAAGTTAGGAAGGCAACTGAAAACAGAAAATCATTTGATGATGTTTTGCGCTCTTTCTATCACAATTTTTATCAAAAGGGGAAGGGTATAAGTGAGCAAGACTACAAACAAGAAGTTGAAAGGATAGCAGGTAAAAACTTAGATGCTTTTTTTGAAGCTTATGTAAATGGAACAGCACCAATTGATGACTTGCTTAAATCATGCATGCAATACTTAGGTTATGGATATGAGAAGAAGTTAGCTGATGAAGTTTATGAATCTACTTTAGGTTTTAAGCTCTTGGATGGGAAAGTAATTATGATTTATCCCAATTCAATAGCAGAGCAAGCAGGACTTTCTATTCAAGATGAGATTCTATCAATCAATGGGATTAAGCTGGATAATGACCTCTCGGCCTGGTGTAAATATTTTGAAAGTGAAGAAATTCTGTTAAATGTAACTTCAGCTCAAGGTGTGCAACGAACTATTCAATTGAAGGCTAGTCAAGATATTTATTTTGCGAAGTATGTAGTAATAGCTCAGAACGCTTTATCAGCTCAACAACAAGAAGCCAAACAAAAATGGCTGACTACTTAGTCTTTTATAGCTATTACAGAAATTTCAACATTGACTCCTTTGGGTAGAGCAGCTACCTGAACACATTCTCTAGCAGGTGCGGTGTCTTCGTTAAAGTATTTGGAATAGACTTCATTTACGGCTTGAAAGTCATTCATATCGGTTAGAAAGATAGTGGCTTTAATAACCTGTTCAAAAGTGACTTTAGCAGCCTCTAATACGGCTTTAACATTCTGCATCACCTTTTCTGTTTCTTGTTTAATATCAGCTGTAATTAAATCACCCGATTCAGCATCTAATGCAATTTGCCCTGAAGTATAAACGGTTTGACCATGCATCACAGCTTGGCTGTAAGCGCCAATAGGTGCCGGAGCTTTTTTAGTTTGAATGATTGTCTTCATTTTCTAATTTTTTGAGTGCCTGTTCAGTTAAGTAAATGGGGTAAAACAAAGCAAAAGTCATTGAACTTATGCCAATAGCTACTTCTAGGTTTTCGTTCCAATTAATAAATAAGCCAAGTAGACCAAAAATAGCCAACAACAAAGTTGACTTCAGCATTTTTTTTGTGGAATACCTTTGGGCGAAATTCCAGTTTTTTTCTGATTTCATGGAACGTTTTGTGCGATAACCATATAAAGCATTAATCTTTTTGGGTGGGAAAATAGAAGTAATCAGAAAAATGAAGAAACAAAGTAAACCTGTATAAGTATCTATAAAAAGAATAGGAGACTCCCAATTCAAAGTCATTTAATCTTCAATTAGGTTACCAACTTCTTCTAAAACTTTTCGGCTATATGCACCTTGAGTAACATAAATGATAACCCCATTTTTATCCAAAACAAAGAAATAGGGCTTTTTGCGATCTTTCATCTTCAAAGTCTTTCGATAGTCTTCCATTTTACCTTTATACAAAACAACGTTGTCTTTTAAAGTTTCATCAGTGCCTTCTTCTATTTTTTCTTTTGCCTTATTATATACTACTTGATTTGCACCGGTAAACATTAAAATCAATTTTACATGAGGGTCGTAAACCAAAGATGAGAGGTTGTTTTCATCCATGAATTCACTAAAAACTGGTTGACTCCAGGTGTATAAATCATCTTGAGCATCTTCTGAAAAGGCAACTCCAATTAAAGTGAATTTGCCTTTTGTAGCTTGAGGTAATGTATAACTATCTTCATTTAAGTCAACTACTTCAATATCAGGAAAAGGCTCTCCTTCTTGGGCAAAAAGAGTGAATGTAAATGTGATGAGTATAAGAGTGATTTTAATTTTCATTGAGTGTGTTTTTAAAGTAAGTTAAACCTAAATAATAGGATTGCAATCCAAAGCCTGAGATAGAACCCATACTGTACTTGGCTAAAAGTGAGGTATGCCTTTCTACTTCTCGAGCAGCAGGTTGTGAAATATGCACTTCTATCACTTTGGTTTTAATGGCAGCTACCGCATCTGCTATGGCCACTGAAGTATGTGTATAACCACCTGCATTGAGTAAAATACCATCCGCATCTTCATCCGCATCTTGTATACAATTTACAATCTCACCTTCTATGTTTGATTGAAAATAGTTCAATTCTATCATTGGAAATAAACGTTTTAATTCCACCAAATATTCTTCAAAAGATTGCTGACCATAAATTTCAGGTTCTCTTTTACCAAGAAGGTTCAAATTAGGTCCGTTTATTATGGCAATTTTTAGATTTTTCATGATGCTAAACTCAAAAGTATACATTTGTCTCTATGAAGTGGGATAACTATCGAGAAGGATTTAAAAATTACTTGAAACTAGAGAAATCATTAGCTTCTAATTCCATTAATGCTTACTTAAGAGATATTGATAAAGTAAGTCAGTACCTGGAGTTAAACCAATTAAATAAAGGGCCTAAAGAATTAAGTGATTCCGACTTTTCAAACTTTTTACATTGGCTTTTTGATTTAGGTATTTCAGCACGCTCACAAGCTAGAATTTTATCGGGAATTAAAGCTTTTTATAAGTATTTGTTATTAGAAGATATTGTAGAAGAAGATCCAACAGATTTGATTGATAGCCCTAAAGTGGGAAGAAAACTACCCGAAGTTCTGTCCATTGAAGAGATAGATGCATTAATTGCAGCCATAGATTTAAGTTCCAATGAAGGTGAACGAAATAGAGCAATTCTGGAAACATTATATAGCTGTGGTTTGCGTGTTTCTGAGTTAATAGGCTTGAAGTTATCAAACATTTTAGAAGAAGAAGGATTTGTAATGGTAAAAGGTAAGGGCAATAAAGAGCGTTTAGTGCCCATAGGTAAAACAGCCTTAAAGTACATCCATTATTATTTAGAACATAAGCGCAACCATCAGAAGATAGACGCTTCATCTTCAGATATACTATTTTTAAATAACCGTGGAAAAGGTTTAAGCCGAGTAATGGTTTTTACCATCATCAAGAGATTAGCAACAGCCGCGGGAATTCAAAAAACAATTAGTCCACATACTTTTCGGCATTCTTTTGCCACGCACCTTGTAGATGGGGGAGCTGACTTACGTGCAGTTCAAGAAATGTTGGGGCATGAATCTATTACCACTACAGAGATTTATACTCACTTAGATCGAAGTTATTTAAGAGATGCCATTATTGAATTTCACCCTAGAGGGAAAGGCTAAGGTTGAAGAACTGCACACTTTTTTATAGTTTTACTAGAATTAAAGACAACTTAATATGGAAAAAGCGTGTTTAGAATGTGGTATGGAACTCTATGGCAGAATTGATAAAAAATTTTGCAGCGACCAATGTAGAAACAGTTACAACAATAAAATAAAAAGAGAAGAAAATGCATACGTAAGAAAGGTGAATGCAATTCTAAAAAAGAATCGGAAGTTACTTTTCTTGTTCAACCCGAATGGAAAAAGTAAAGTTCATAAAGATGCATTACTGAAAGCAGGTTTTAACTTCAACTACCACACCGACATCTATAAAACCAAAGAAAATAAGACCTATGTATTTTGCTATGATCAAGGTTATTTAGAAATTGATAAAGGGAATTTTGCATTGGTAAAAAAGAATGAAAATATTAATGCCGATTAGAGTAAATGCAATTATTTAAAGTTTCCAAACGTCTAAAACAATAATAGCTATACTTTAGCGTATTCTAAGCTTTAAATTACTTATGCCAATAAGATATTTTGTTTTACTAGCCCTTTTATTGCCTTTTACTACCTATAGCCAAACAGGCGGTGAGAATAGTTTTGAATTTCTCAATTTAACTTCATCTGCGCGGGTTGCTGCTTTGGGAGGTAATCAGATTGCTGTAAGAGATAATGATCTTTTTCTGGGAATGGAAAATCCAGCCTTGCTCAACCAAAAAATGGACAATCAGCTAGCCTTGACTTATGTTGATTACCTGACCGATATATCATATGGAACAGTTGGATATGGGAAGCATTTTGATAGCATAGGAACATTTAATCTTGGGATGAAATATGTTAGCTATGGTGATTTTGTTGAAACTGATGAAGCAGGAAATGAGATTGGTCAGTTTACTGCTGGGGAATACGCCTTTCAGTTAGGTTATGCAAGAGAGTTAGATTCTAATTTTAGCGCCGGTATTAATTTAAAAACCATTTATTCAGACTTATTTACAGTTCAGTCATTGGCTATTGCTGCTGACCTAGGATTGAACTATTACTCAAGAAAGCGAGAAGTTGCACTTTCTTTTCTAATCAAAAATTTGGGTACAGAAGTAAATTCATACACTGAAGGAATCAATGAAAAATTGCCTTACGAATTGCAATTAGGATTTAGCAAAAGACTAAAGAATGTACCAGTGAGATTAGGTTTAATCATGCACAATTTACAACAATGGGATTTACAATATGAAAACCCAAATGATGAGGTAGATGAGTCGGTTTTATTAGATCCTTCTCAGGCTGAAGAAGAGGATAAAGATCCAGGCTTTTTTGAAAATGTAGCAAGGCACTTGATTGTCAATGCTGAGTTTTTAATTACTGATAATTTTAATGTTCGTTTAGGATATAACTATTTCCGTAGAGTTGACTTGCGAATTGATGAGAAATTAGGAACCGTTGGTTTAAGCTGGGGTTTTGGACTTAGAGTTTCAAAGTTTCATTTAAGTTACGGTCGTTCAGCATTTCATCAAGCAGGGGCCACTAATACATTTTCTGTTTCTACTCGCCTTTCTGATTTTATCAATTAACTTCGCAGCATGCAAGCAATTATTATTGCCATAGATGGATATTCTTCTTGTGGTAAAAGTACATTGGCCAAAGCATTAGCTAAAAGGCTTGGTTATGGTTATTTAGATACAGGTGCAATGTATCGTGCCATTACTTTATACGGTATTGAAAACCAAATTGATTTTACGAAACTTTCCGATCAAGAAATTGATAGTTTGATACCCAATATACAAATCACTTTTCAAGCAGATTCTATTACAACTGAGAATACAACTTTCTTAAATGGGGTAGATGTTGAAGCTGAAATTCGAGGGAAGATGGTCTCTGATCTAGTCAGTGAAGTGGCCCAAATCAAGTCGATTAGAAAACACATGATACGCTTGCAGCAAAAGGCAGGTGAGAATAAAGGTATAGTTGTAGATGGACGAGATATTGGAACACAGGTATTTCCCGAAGCAGAACTAAAGGTTTTTATGACCGCAAATCAAGAGGTTAGAGTTCAGCGAAGATTTAAAGAACTACAAGCTAAAGGTCAAGTGATAAGCATGGATGAGGTAAGAGAAAACCTTTCCAAACGAGATTATAACGATACACATCGAAAAGAGAATCCATTAGTGCAAGCAGAAGATGCTATTATATTGGATAATTCTAATTTAAATCAAGAACAACAACTTGAATTTGTTTTAGAAATTTTAGAATCTAAATTTAACCTTAGTCGGTAAATTGAGCTAAAAGTTCTTCTTTTGACTTGGTATTTTCAAAAAACGAAAGCAGTCTGTCTAACACTCCATCAACAACCGCATCAGGACAAGATGCCCCAGAAGTTAAAATCACCCGAATAGGATTTTTATTGATTAAATAATTGGATGTACTTAACATCTGTTTATTCTTGTAATCAAAATGACGGATTTTTTTCTCAGAAACTAATTCCTCTGCACTTGAAATAAAGTAAGTTGGAAGTTTCATTTCACAAAGCTCTACAAGATGAGAAGTGTTAGAACTATTAAAACCACCAACTACCAAGGCTATATCTGCTTTTTCTTCAAGTAATCCATAGGTTGCTTGCTGATTATCATTGGTTGCATAGCATAGTGTATCTCTTGTATCAGCAAAGTGATTTTTGATTTCGCTTTCTCCATATTTGTCAACCATAACGGCTTTAAAATAGTCAGCTATTGCTAAAGTATCTGAAGCAAGCATGGTTGTTTGATTTACCACACCTACGCGTTCAAGGTCTTGTTGTGGATTAAATCCATAAGACACTTGATTTGAAAAAGCTTCGTGAAATTGATCTAACTCCATTTGACCAAGCATAAATGCACCTAGCAATTCAGCTTCTTCCATATCTCTCACTACAATTGATTTAGCATGTTGAGATGAATGAGAAAAAGTAGCTCTCGTTTCTTCATGTTTGTGTTTTCCATGAATAATGACTGTATAATCTTGTTTGCCAAGCTTTTCAGATTGTTTCCAAACCTTGGTTACAAATGGGCAGGTTGTGTCATACTTTCTTAGTTCAACACCTTTTTCAGTCAGTCTTTTTTCAACTTCAAGAGTAGTCCCAAAAGCAGGAATGATAACAACATCTTCTTCAGAAATGGCATCCCAAGGAATAAATTGGTTACCCTGAGTATCCATAATGAATTGAACTCCCATGGCTTGTAAGTCAGCATTAACCTTGGGGTTATGAATCATTTGACTTAAAAGGTATATTGACTTTCCAGGGTTTTCTTCCACAGCTTTATAGGCAATTTCTATGGCGTTTTCTACTCCGTAACAAAAGCCAAAATGCCTAGCAACTAAAACTTGTATAGGTCCAAAATCAAGTGTACTTGGTTTAAAGTCTTTTTTCCTAGGGTCGGCACTTTTTCTGCTATTTTTTATCTGCGAAATAAAAGAGCTTCTATAGTATGTGGGAATGTCAAATTGTTTCATAGTAGTTTAACAAAATTACTCAATGAAGTTTTTAGTTAATCTAAAAAATAGCTAAACAGAAAAGTACCTAATAATCATCAGACAAAGGGATTATATATTTGTGTATATTTGCGCCCTCAAATTTTAAAGCCCATAATCGGTATAAATGGGTAAATATTAACAACTTTCGTTTTACTTACCGTTTAAAAACGAAATACAAATTAAGTCTTAATGGCTGAATCAAAAGAAAACGCTGCAGAAAATGCAGAAGAAAAAAAAGTAGAAACTCCAAAAGCTACTGAACAAAAGGAAACTGCAAAACCTGAAGCAGAGGTTAAAGCAGAAAAAACAACAACTCCAAAGCCAGATGCTGAAACTACTCCAGTAGAAGCAAAAGCTAAAAAGGCAGCAGAAAATTCAGAAGAAAAGGAAACTAAAGCAAAGCGAGTTAGCAAGCCGAAGCAAAAAGTGGAAGTTAGCGAAACTGCAATTGTTGAAGATAAAACAACAGATGCTGAAGAAGTAAAATCTGAAGAGAAGCCAAAAACAAGAGAAGAGCGTCAACAAGAGCTTGAAACTTTTAGAAAGGAGTTTGATTGGAATGCAATCGGAAAGTACGACGATAAGTATAATGATGCTGAGCAAGCTGACTTAGAAAAGATGTACGATGAAACATTGACTTCTATTCAAGAACAAGATGTTATTGACGGTAAGGTAGTTAGCATAACGTCTAGAGAAGTTGTTGTTGATATTGGATATAAGTCTGACGGTGTAATTAGCATGTCAGAATTAAAATACAGAGATGAGTTAGAAGTAGGTGATGTAATTGAAGTATTTATTGAAAGTCAAGAAGATAAAAACGGTCAATTAGTTCTTTCTCACAGAAAAGCAAGAGCTTTAAGAGCATGGGAAAGTGTTAACAATGCTTTAAATACTCAAGAAGTAATTAAAGGATATGTGAAGTGCAGAACCAAAGGTGGTTTAATTGTAGACGTTTTTGGAATTGAAGCTTTCTTACCTGGTTCACAAATTGATGTGAAGCCAATCAGAGACTACGATCAGTATGTTGATAAGACCATGGAATTTAAAGTGGTTAAGATCAACAAAGAATTTAAAAACGTAGTTGTTTCTCACAAAGCCTTGATTGAAGCTGAATTAGAAGTTCAGAAGAAAGAAATCATTTCTCAGTTAGAAAAAGGTCAAGTACTTGAAGGTACGGTTAAGAATATTACTTCTTACGGTGTATTTATTGACTTAGGTGGTGTAGATGGTTTAGTACATATTACTGACCTTTCTTGGGGTAGAGTAAACCACCCTGAAGAAGTGGTTGAACTTGACCAAATTGTAAAAGTGGTAATCCTTGACTTTGATGATGACAAGAAGCGTATTGCTTTAGGTATGAAGCAGCTTGAAGGTCATCCATGGGAGAAATTGGATGAAAATTTACAAGTAGGAGATAAAGTGAAAGGTAAAGTCGTTGTAGTTGCAGACTATGGTGCTTTTGTTGAAATTCAACCAGGTGTTGAAGGTCTAATTCACGTTTCAGAAATTTCTTGGTCTAACCAATTACAGCCTGCTCAAGCATTCTTTAAAGTGGGTGATGATGTTGAAGCTGTAATTTTAACATTAGATAGAGAAGAAAGAAAAATGTCTCTTGGTGTTAAGCAATTAACTCCAGATCCATGGGAAGAAATTGCAGCAAGATATCCAGTTGACTCTAAGCATAGCGGAAAAGTAACTAACATCTCAGACTTCGGTGTTTTCGTTGAGTTAGAAGAAGGTGTAGATGGTTTAGTTCATATTTCAGATTTATCTTGGTCTAAGAAAATTAACCATCCAAAAGAAGTTACCGCAGTAGGTGATGAAATGGAAGTGGTAATCTTAGAAATTGATAAAGACCAAAGAAGACTGAGCTTAGGTTACAAGCAATTGGAAGAAAATCCATGGGAAACTTTTGAAACTGTTTTTGAATTAGACAGTGTACATAAAGGAACCATTAGTGAAGTAAATGCTAAAGGTGCTACAATCATTTTACCATACGGTGTTGAAGCTTTTGCTTCTAAACGTAATTTGGTAAAAGAAGACGGCACAACTGCTGATAAAGATGAAGAACTAGATTTCAAAATCATGGACTTCAACAAACATGCTCGTAAAATCACAGTTTCACATACTCAAATTCACAGAGATGTTGAAGAAGAAGAGCAAAAGCAGAATCGTAAGAAAGCAAATGCTCAGAAGAGAGCTACACAAAAAGCGCTTAGAAGCATGAGTGATAACCAAGAAAAAACTACTTTAGGTGACTTGGACGCTTTAGCTAGCTTAAAAGATGAATTGGAAGATGGCGAAAAGAAAGCCTCTAAATAATTGATTTATCATTGAGAAAAGCCTCGCATTTGCGAGGCTTTTTTTTTGCTGTAGTTTTACTTTTACAAATTAAAATGAATAAGAAGGTTGTCATTATTGGAGGAGGTGCCGCAGGTTATTTTGCGGCTATCAATATCGCAGAGAAACTCGATAAGAAGGATGTGTTAATTCTTGAAAAAACAAATCAAGTACTTGCTAAGGTTAAAGTAAGTGGGGGAGGAAGATGTAATGTAACTCATGCTTGTTTTGACCCTAAAGAGTTGACTGAGAATTATCCAAGAGGCAAAAAAGAACTATTAGGCCCATTTCATCAATTTTATACAGCTGATATCATTTCTTGGTTTGAAGAACGTGGTGTAGGATTAAAGGTGGAAGAGGATGGAAGAATGTTTCCTGAATCAAATACTTCACAAACCATTATTGATTGTTTTCTTTCTGAAGCAGAACGAAACGGGGTAGAACTGTGGAACAAAGCTGAGGTAATAGAAATTGAAAAAAAAGATTTGTTTCGGATTAAGCTAAGTGATGGGAGAGAAGTAACGGCAGAAAAATTGATAATAGCTTGCGGAGGAAGTGGCAAAGAAGCCCATTATGGGTTTATTAATCAAATGGGACATAGCATTGTTAAGCCAATTCCATCTTTGTTTACTTTCAATATGAAGGGACATGAGAGTAATCAGCTTATGGGTATATCTCAACATGCAACAGTTCGATTAAAGAATTCAAACTTTGAAGAGTATGGCCCAGTCTTATTTACGCATTGGGGTATGAGTGGACCCGCTATTTTAAAATTATCATCCAAGGCCGCAAAATATCTTCATGATTTACAGTATCAATTTGATTTTGAGATAGAGTGGATGTCAAATGCAGAAGAGTGGCTTCATGAACAAAGAAAGAATTCTGGAAATAAACTTATCTATGCTACGAAAATTGAAGCGTTTACCAAGCGATTTTGGATTTATCTTTTAAAACGAGCTCATATACCTGAAAATTTAAATTGGGCTGACTTGAATAAAATTCAACTTGAAAAACTCCAAGAGGTATTGTCAGAAGATAGCTATCGAGCAAATGGGAAGACTACTTTTAAAGAGGAGTTTGTGACTTGTGGGGGAGTAAACTTAAAAGAAGTTGATATGCGAACTATGGAAAGTAAGCTTGTTAAAGACCTTTATTTTTGTGGTGAAGTGTTAAATATTGATGCATTGACTGGTGGCTTCAATTTTCAAGCGGCTTGGACCACGGCTTGGTTAATTTCCACAACTTTAGACAAAATAATTTAGAGTCTGTTTAAATTAACTTTATATTAAACTTTTTGCTACTTTGCACGTATTAAGGGCTTAGAATCATCAAATGAAGAAAAAGAATAGTGCCGGGAAATATTTTTTTATACTCCTAAGTATTGCCTTACTTATTTGGGTTGTTTTCGAGTATTTAGATTATACAAGGTTTGATGCTCCAGTGGACTATAATTATAATGTAAATGAGGAAATTGATTATAATTACCACGATCAGTCTGTAGTAAAAGAATATTTAAAGAATGTTTATGAAATTGGATTATTTGCAAATGAGCAGTGGTATAATTTTGAGATAGATGTAAGGTTTGTAGATCATGAAAACCTTCAAAGTAAATTAGCTTCAGAAATTTATCGTCAAATGATGACACAAACGAAATACATGGAAGAGAAGTTACTTCAAAGTAAGCAGTGGAAAGAGCAAGGGTTGGATAATGAAGCGATAAAATATCTTGAAGAATCAGGTACTTCAGTAGAAATTTATCGGTTTAGGCAGCAATTTAAACGAGCAACTATAGCATTAAATGATAGTGGACAAGAGGTGAAACATTTACAAAATCTTTTGTATTTGAATGGTTATGAAATTGCTAGAGATGGATTGTTTAAAGAAGAAACTAAAAAGGCCATTGTTGATTATCAATTAAAAAATAATTTGATTCCAACTGGGGTTGCAAATCAAGAGACTTTATATAAGCTATACCAACAAGAAAAAAAGAAATAATTATGTCAACTTCCACCGAAACAAAAACAGACGTAAATCATCAAAACCAAGAAAAGATGGATGCGATAAAGCAGCTCATTTTTGGTGATAATATGGTTGAATACGATCAGCGATTTAAAGAAGTATTTGATCGAATAGAAAAAACTCAAGCAGAATTAGAAGATAAGCTCAACTCATTAGATGGGCAAGTTAAAAGCACAATTGAGCAGCTCAATAAGGAGTTTCAGTTGAAAAGCGAAAACTTAGAAAATCAATTTCTTAAGGCAATAGAGAAGTTAGAAGATAAGAAAACGGATAGAAAAAACTTAGGAAAGATGTTGCAAAATATCGGCGAAAAGTTACAAGCCTAATATCAATAATGTTGATTCTGTTAACATTATGAATGATCAAGAAAGGCTAGATCAATTAAAAGAGATTCTTTTATCTGAAGATAGAAAAATTCAGGAAAAAATTGATTCAAATATTAAAGAACTGAATCAATTGTTTTCTGAAAGGGAAAGGTTGGAGGAAAAGGTAGGTCCATTGATTGATGACCATATCAAGTCTTTTGAAAAAGATATTCCTAGAAAATTAGGTCCTTCGATAACAGCGGCACTGCAGAAACAAATCAATGATTCTCAAAATGAAGTAGTTGATTTATTGTATCCGATAATAGGAAAGTTAATTTCAAAGTTTATACGAATTGAAATTCAGCATTTAGCTGAAAAGATTGATGATCAGCTGAGTAATGCATTTTCAATTGATGGTTGGATAAAAAGAATTAAAGCATGGTTTGGTGGAGTTTCTGAAACGGAAGTAATTCTCAGAGATGTAGCACCTCCCAAATTGGAAGAGATATTCTTAATCGAATCTGGTTCAGGAATTTTAATAAATAGCTATTCCAATAATCAAACAATAGATAGAGATATGATAGCAGGTATGATGACTGCTATTAAATCATTTGTAGAAGATGCTTTTAAGGGGGGGCAACAAGATTTAGAAGTGATTCAATATGAATCTTATAAAATTCAACTGTATAGTTTTAAATCTTATTATCTTGCCATTGTGATTTCTGGAGTAATTAATGCAGAGTTTTTGTTTAATTTACAAAATACAGTTTTAGAGTTTGCAGATAGTTACAAAAGCTATTCAAAAACTAAAAAGAAACAAGAGGGCGTAATATCGGAAGATTTAACACCTCTTTTAAAAGAATTCTTTAGTGAGTAATCAGACTAAGAAAATATTGTTACTAGGGCATTTTCATGTTGGTAAAACTTCCTTAATTAAGCGATTTGTTCAGAATTCATTTTCTGAAGAATACATCACCAGTATTGGAGTAACTATTGAAAAAAAGACCATTGAAATAAAAGGGCAGAATTTGACTTTTATTATTTGGGATGTGGCCGGAGAAGTAAGCATTGATCGAACACCGCAGAACTATTTGTTAGGGTGCGAAGGGATTATCTATGTTTTTGATTTAAGCCGACCTTCTACTTGGGAAAATTTACAAGAACAATATGACAAGATTCAGTCAAAATTTCCTTTTGAGCCAATTAAAATAGTAGGCAATAAATCAGATTTATTAAGAAAGAAAGAAATAGAGGAAATAATTTCCAAATTGACATTAGATGTCGACTTTTTATGTAGTGCAAAGACTGGCCAAAACGTGGAAGAGTTATTTCAAGATTTAGGCTTATCTATGCTTTAACAATTGAACTTTGGATTTATCAGATTTTAAATTAAAATTTTTAGAGAAGGGATATCAATTTATTCTATTAGATAAATCAGGTACTATTCTTGAATCGTGCAATAGTTTAGTGGAAATAAAAGATTGGTATGGAGATTTAATTTATGAAATCATACCATTTTTTGAAACGCTTAGAAGTGATCTAGAATCACTTCAGAAAGGGGAGAGAAAGCTTTATCCTTGTTTTCAATTCCCTTTTAAAGAAAGAGTAAGCGTGTATGATATTAGTATTGAAAAATCCGATATTCAGAATAAAGAGTTGTTTTTATGTGTACTAGAAGATAGTAAAGAGAATTATGAATATTGGAAACAAATTCAACAAGAAAGAAATCAGGCCCAAGTAGATGTTGAGGTTATTTCAAATCAGGCGAAGCAAATTAGTGAGATAAATAAAGAAATAAAAGAGAGTATTAGTTACGCCAAAAAAATTCAAAGTAGTATTCTGCCCAGTCAAATAGATATAGAAGCTATACTAGACAAATATTTTCTTTTATATAAACCTAAGGATATTGTAAGTGGCGACTTTTATTGGGTGGATCAAGTAGGTGACAATAAATATTTTTGCGTTGCTGATGCAACAGGGCATGGAGTCCCGGGTGCATTTATGAGTTTAATAGGGATCTTTTTATTTAATGCGGCAATTGATAGAAAAGATATTACAATACCTGCAGAAATCTTTAATTACACTAGGCAAGGGGTTATCAATGCATTAAATCAAGATTCTGAGAATAGTAGTTTGCTCGATGGTCTAGATGCTACAATGTGTTTACTTACCAAAAGTTTAGAACTTACTTATGCAGGTGCTTATAGCAATATAATTCTAGTAAGTTCAAATCATCAATCAATTGATTTACATAAACTAAATGAGGCCGGAGAGCTTGCTAAAGAAGAGGTAAAACCTGATTTTCAAAATGAAGAAAAATCACTTTACTTGCTAAAAGGAGACCGATTTCCTTTGGCATTGCAACATAGTAATTTAAAGAGCTTTACTTCCTATAAAGTACAGTTGAGAAAAGGCGATCGTTTGTTTTTATTTACAGATGGGTTTAGAGATCAATTTGGAGGTAAATTTGAAAAGAAAATCGGATTTAAACTATTTAAACAATTGTTATTAGAGACTTCTGCTTTAGATTTAAAAAGCCAAAAATTAAATTTAAATATTGCTTTTGAAAGCTGGAGAGGAAGAAACATGCAAATTGATGATGTTTGTGTCCTTGGAGTAGAAGTTTGATAAATTCTTAACTAACACTTGCTACCAAAATAGACTGTAATTCTACATCCGAAATAGGCTTTCTATAGTAGCCTTTTATGGGCTCGTAAGATAAAGCTTTTATTTCGTCATTGCTATTCAAAGAGGTGGTCAGCATTATGATATTACAATTCATCTTAAATGCGATAGGAAATTTTTCAAATTCATCTAAAAACTCAAAACCATCCATAATGGGCATTTTAATGTCTAAAAGGATAACATTCGGAAATGCTTTATTTTCTTCAACCGACTTTTTTAATTCTTTAATAGCATCTAAACCATTATTGTGGATTAAAATCTCCTCACATAATTTTAATTTTTCTATATAGTAGCGATTTAATTCATTAATGGCATCGCTATCGTCAACAAGCATTATTCGATTTACTAGTCTCATGGGTTTTCAAAATGTTCTTCTAAAATATCATTTAAGTCTTCTTGGTCCAAAGGTTTTTTAAAATGGTTTAGAACACCATATAATTTATAATCTTTACTCTTGGTAAAGTTTTCATAATCAAGGTGATTGCTTAAAATAACGAGGACTGTTTTAAACTTGTTAGTTATTTCTTCACTTAAGTCAACATATTTATCTAGGAATTCAAAACCATCTGAGCCAGGCATTTCTAGATCTAAAAAAATCAATTCGGGCTTAGGTGGTTCACCTTTATGAAAGCCACCTTTTAAATAGTTGATACCAGCTTCACCACTTTCAACAACATCAATTTGTTCAACATCATAGTTTTCGCTAATTAATGCTTTATTGATCAAACTTGTAGACTTGCTATCATCAATTAGTAGAATACGCTTGAAATTAATCATTAATTGGATTTATTAGGTAAGTTGATAATAAATTTAGTGCCTTCGTTAACTATGCTTTCTACATCAATGGAACCCCCAAAGTTATTGATAATATTTTTTACGAGATAAAGCCCAATTCCACTTCCAGAAACATGATTATGCATTCGGCCGAAAATTCCAAATACCTTTTCTTTACCCCGGTTCAAATCAATTCCCAATCCGTTATCTTCAATAGTTAATAAGATATTGTTTTTAGCTCTTTTAAGTTCAATCCTAATTTTTAGAGGAACATTTTCTCTTTTGTATTTTATTGAATTGCCTATGATGTTGAAAATTATACTTTTAAAGTTTGATTTGTTCGCTAGAATCTCAATGCTTTGGTCAAAGTCTTTCTCAATTTTAGCATTAGATTTGCTTAATAAAGAAGATAACAATTCAATATTTTCATCAATTATTTCAGCTAAGTTTATTTTTTCTTTCAGTTGAGAAGCAGGTTCTTTAAGCTTGGCTATTTTAACCACTGCCTCTATTTTAGCTTCAGCAGATTCAATAGACTTTTCAATCCATTGTATGGAACTCTTAAAGTACTCTGATGTTTGGTTTTTAGATTCTAATTTGAGTATATTCAAATGTCCTTTTATACTAGTTAATGGAGTTTTTAAATCATGAGTTGTCATATAGGCAAATTCTTCCAATTCTTTATTTACTTGTTCCAACTCTCTTGTTCTTAATTCAACTCTTTGCTCCAGTTCCTTATTTAATTTATTTAGTTCATTTTCTGCTTTCACTAAGTCTGAAATATCTCTCCAAATGGAATTTGTTCGAATGATATTTCCTTTTTTGTCATAAACTGGATTCGCATTGAGAATAACGGGAATTATTCTATTATCTTTTGTTCTTAAAAACAATCGTTCATTGATTATTTTTTTAGTTTTTTTAAACTCTTTTAATGCTTTTCTAACAGCAGCATGGCTTGAAGAATCATACAGCTTAAATACTGTTTTTCCAATTAAATCAGCTCTTCTATAACCTAAAGTATTTAAAGTGGTATCATTTATTGCTAATATGTTGCCATTATGGGCATCGATAGAAACCATTAAATCTGGAGCATCATTATATAATTGTTTATAGTTTGCTTTAGAAGTTTCAAGTTCTTCCGTCTTATCTTCAATTCGTTTTTCTAATTTTTTGTTTAACTCAAGAACTAGATTTTCTTTTGCAATAAGTGCTTCTTCTTTTTCTTTTTGTTCTGTTATATCTTGAAAAACTCCAAATAGCTTATTGGGAGAGCTATTTTTATCAGATTGATGCGCCTTGCCAATAGCTCTAACCCAACGTATTTTATTTTTAGCAGTAACAATTTGTAGTACTTCATCCCATGAAGAACAGTCTTTAATCGCTTTATCGATGGCTTTTGTAATTATTGGTCGCGATTTTTCTTCGTAGAAGTTAATCCCTTCTGATAGTGTTGGTTTGAAAGTATCAGAAACTTCATGGATTCTTTTCGTTTCATCTGACCAAAAGACAAGCTGAGTTTCTAAGTCTACCTCCCAATGACCTATTCCTGCCATTTTTTGGCTTTGTTCTAACAGTTGGTTCCCTTTTAAAATTTCATATTCTCTAGTTTTCTGATCATTAATGTTTGATATGATAATTACAGCACCAATTAGTTTGTTGTTTTTATCGAACATTTGATCTCCTGAAAATTTAATAAAGTGACCATCTTTAGACTTGGATTTTTTGTAATAAAATTCAGCCTTAAAGGCTTTCTTCATAAGTAAGATTTCTTCAAAGGGATTGTAATTCAAATTACTTTTTTTGTCAAGCAAAAAGAGTCTATTAGAAATGTGCTCGCAATCAAAATCATTTTGTTCTTCGTTGAACATGTAGTCCGCAGCAGTGTTTGTGAGAATTATTTTAGAAGTTGTATCTATTACTAAAACAGCTTCGCTAATAGTTTCAATTATGGTAGTTAACTGTTGACTTGTGTCTAATAATTTAATTTGATTGCTTTTTGATTCCGTTATATTTTGAGCTATTCCAAGAATAGAAATCATCCTACCATTTTGGTTATATGTAATATGGGTGTGTTGATTAACCCACTTTACTTCACCATTTTTACAAATGATTCTGAATTCGTCTATAGATTCTTTAGCTTTTTGTTTCAACAGCTTCTGATATGTTTGTTTTATAAAGAGCTGATCTTCGGGATGAATAATATTTAAGTGATGAATCCCAATTAGTTCATGTTCATCATAACCACTTATTTCAATGAAATTTGTGTTGATAAATTTGAATTTACCACTTTCATCTGCCTCAAATATGATTCCTTTTACATTGTCAATAATTTGTTGATGATGAACATTTAGATCGTCTAACTCAATAAGTACTTTGTGAGCTTTTATTTGAGATACAACCTGTTCTGAAAGAAGCTCAAGAGATTGTTTTTGCGTTTCACTCAATTCCCTAGGTAATTGATCGATAACACATAGCGTTCCAATATTCTCACCATCTACTTTTAAGGTTACCCCTGCATAAAAGCGAATTTTTGGGTCACCTGTAACTAAAGGGTTGTCTTTAAAGCGTTCATCTTCTTTAGCATCTTTCACTTCAAAGAACGATTCACTTTCATAGATGGCATGTCCACAAAAAGATATTTCTCTAACAGTTTCATCAATTGTAAGACCAACTTTAGATTTAAACCATTGTCTTTTTTCATCAATTAAACTAATAAGTGCAATAGGAGTATTGCAAATCTGAGAAGCAAGAACTGTCAAATTATCAAATAGTTTGTTATTTGCAGTATCAAGAATTTGTAGCTCTTTCAGCACCTTTAATCTATTTTGTTCTAGTTTATTTTTATTTGAATGCTCCATCCTTTTAGACTATGTTTATACCTACTACTTAGGCAAATAAAAGATATGAATAGTGTTTTAGAAAAACCAGAGGGTATTCCCAATGAAGTTTATACGAAGCTTTTACCTGAATTTTTAAAAGAGGTAGATGAAGGTGTTTTACAAATAAGACAATTGTTTGACATGGGAAAGATTGATGAACTTAAAAAAGTGTCACATAAAATCAAAGGAGCTTCTGCAAGTTATGGAGCAAAGGAACTTGAAATGATTTGTTCTTTCATTGAGAAAACAGTTGAGCAAATTGATCATAATTTAATCAACAGTTTAAACGAAGTATTTGAGCGTACAAGACTAGAAGCAAATAAATTGATTAATAGGGTAGGTTTAAATTAAGTTTAAGATTATGTGGTATATAAGTTGTTTTTCATTCACGTTTACTTCATTCCTTTCAAAAGATAAAAAACTCACCCAAGAAAACTCAACTCTATAAAAAAAAGCTCAACACAATCGTGTCAAGCTATAGTTTGTGGAGCTGGAGGGATTACCTTACGGTTTGCCCTCTTAACCGAAGAAAGGAATTAAATCTGCTAATGCTCCGCATTTTATCTTTAAATAAAAAAATCCACTCAAGTATAACTTGGTGGATTTTTCTCTTAAAGCTGCTTTAGCAGATTTAAACATCTGTGGAGCCGGAGGGATTCGAACCCTCGTCCAAACGAGGAATCAATAAGCTTTCTACAGGCTTAGTAAAAGCTTAGGTTTTCGACAATAAACTGGCCTTTAACTACCTATTTATTGCTTAGCCTTTTAAGTTTCATTAATAAGTCAAGGCTTCCTACTAACTATCTCATAATTCTGATACCTTGTAATCAGGGTATTAATGAGCGGAACCCCTGCAAGATAGCTTGTCCTCTCGATTTATCGAGATGGATTAGGTTTAATCTCTATCGAGTATTAAGCCGCAAGCGCGTAATTATTGTCGCCGTTTAGCGAAAGTTTAGTGTTGTTGTTATCGAGCTCCTCACTCAATGCTCGACCTGCTTACTTACTCACTCTGCTCGCTGTCGAAACCGGTCGGCCCCATGTGTCAATGAACTTTGTCAAAGTTAACCAATGATTAACAAATCAAATCAATTTTCAATTCTAATCCCCGCAATATTTAGAACCAGTTTCTTTGATTTTTCTTTCTGCTGCTTCTTTTCTTCTTCTTCAGAAGTAAGGTGTAGACGTTTTTTAAGCTCAAACCAAAGACTGTTGCTAACGTACTTTATGGATTCTTCTGTATCTAACTCTTGTGATTGAGTAGTTAATTTCTTCGTAGAGTCTGTTTGAATATCTTGAGCGTTCAAATGACTACTTGCAGTAAACAAAAGAATTACCAATGTGATATGATAGAAATTTGATTTCACTTGAAGTTGATAGAAAGTAAAATAAATAAAAAAGCCTCACAATTGTGAGGCTTTTTTATAATTAGTGAAATAATTTATTATTCAATGATTAAAAACTCTGTTCTACGGTTTAATGCTCTACCTTCAGGAGTTAAGTTGGTTGCAATAGGATTATCTTCTCCATTTGCAACAGCTTCAATTCTAGAAGCATCAACACCTTTTCTGACTAAGTATCTTTTAACTCGGTCAGCACGCTGAACCGTTAATCTTTGGTTGTAATCTTTTGGACCAGTACTATCTGCATAAGCCATTAATTTAAGATTAACATCAGTTTGCTTTTTAAGAACAGCAGCTAATCTATTTAGCTGATCGTAGTACTTAATTTTTATCGTAAAGCTCTCTGAATCAAAGTTGATATCTTTTAATAACTCAACAGGAATATCATTGTCTTCAGCAACTTGTTTGTTTTCTTCTTGCTTATCATCAACTTGGTCAGTAGTTGTTGGCTTGAAAACAAACTTGCCAGTTCCATCATCTACAGCATCTCTGCGGTTACCATCTTTATCGGTTAAGTAAATATCCACATTCGAAGGATCACCTTTAATATTGATTGGCTTCAGAGAATAATTCTGATCCGCATTTAATGAAGTGAATTCAAATCGTCCATTACCATCTGTATAAATGGTATCTATTGGATTGCCATTTTCATCTAAAACAACTAATGCGGCATTTTCCATTGGAAGATTATTATAAGTAAACACGCCCATTCGTTTCACTTCTTCTTCTATCACTTCTTCAGGACATCCACCTAAACTTTCAAGACCTGCTACTTCAGGGCATTTATCATCTTTGTCAGCAACTAAGTCTCCATCACTATCAGGACAGCCATTTAGGCTACCTGCTATATTTGGACATGGATCATCAGCATTTGGAATGCTATCACCGTCACTATCAGGACATCCCATAGTGTATTCAAAACCAGGGTCACTAGGGCACTTATCTCTTTCATTTGGAATACCATCTAAATCTAAATCAATAGCGCATCCCTTTTTATCTACCACCATACCTAACTCAGTATTTGGACATTCATCATTTCTGTCAGAAACACCATCTCTATCGGAATCACTGGTTGCTTTTATTAGAGTACTTAGGCCAATAGATGTTTGTAAGAACATATCGTTACCTCCTCCGGTTCTAGCATCTAGGTCATCACCATCGGATACTAGTAATGTATTTTGGTAACGAATTCTCACTCGATCATTAAGCATGTAATTAACACCCAATCCTGCCGAAGGTAAAGCAAGATAATTTTTATTATCACCCTTGCCATCAAAATTTAAGTAAGCTAGGCCTGCAAATAAGAATGGTCTAAATTTAACTTCATCATACTCAAAAAAGTTATAATTAATATGAAGATTTGCCACATTCATATTGTAATTAAATCGATTATTGTTTTCATTAGAGGATTTAAACTTTATATCTCCTAATGTAAAATCAAGTCCAAGATCAAAATGAGGATGAATGTAACGTGCTAAGGAAATTCCTGCAAATCCATTGTGATTATCAAAGAAATTGAAAAATTGATTTTCAATTTCACCGTTGTATTGTTCAGATCCTCCGTGTATTCCAACGCTCCAAGGGTCTTCTTTTGTTTGGCTGTTAGCAGAAATTAAAACAGCAAAAAGAATAGAAAATAAAAGTGTAAACTTCTTCATAGTTAACAATCTAAGTTGAGTATTGCAAATAAAAGGTAAATCTGTGAGAAAACATGAAAAAAGTTATGAAAAGTAATTGCTTAGACTCGGAAAATCAAAGCACAGCAAATTTCTATCATTTAGGAAAAAAACTGCTAAGTCATTTAAATTAAATTAATATTTAGCAGATTTAAAAAGTGAAGAGAAATAAAATTAATGTGCTAGCAGAAAGCACTAAGTAAAGAAGTCTAAATTGAATTGATTTCATATTCAAGTAGACGCTTTGAAATCACTTTTCGTTGCACTAAAACTAGGTATTTTTAGAAGTTAGCCATTTTTCTAACTCAGGGTGTTTGTACCTTTTCATCTTTGAAATCAATTGGTCAATCTGATTATCAACCAGTATCATTTCCATGTATTTGTCTTTCAGTAAACTCTCTTGATTCATATGTTGTACAAATTTTATTAAATGATTGTAATAGCCATTCACATTTAATATTGCTGTTGGTTTTTGATGTAAGCCCAGCTGCCCCCAAGTTATAATTTCAAAAAACTCTTCCATGGTTCCAAATCCACCAGGCAAGCTTATACTAGCATCACTAAGCTCATTCATTTTTAATTTTCGTTCATGCATAGAATCTACCATAATTAACTCAGTAAGATTTTTTTTTGCTAGTTCTCTTCGATTTAAGAATCGAGGTAATACTCCAATAACTTCTCCTCCATGGTCTAGTGCACCTTGGGCTACCGCTCCCATGCAACCAACACTGGCTCCTCCATATACTACTTGGTAATTTTCTTTTGCTAAATACTGACCTACTTGGTACGCAGTATCTGTGTAAACTGAGTTTTTTCCGCTTGCGGAAGCGCAAAAAATGGCTATACTTTTCATATTTTTTTGGATTATAGAAAGAAATAGTCTTTTCCTTCCGAATAGTTATTTGAATTTAAAAAATTACGAATCTCATTTTGGGCTTTTCGCTGACCCACAGCAACCAAAATTTGGGGATTTTTTTCATTTATGATTTCCTGATAAGATTCAAGAATTTCATTATAAATGTTATTTCCATGTTTATTGGGGTTGTTGCTTACCCATGTAATTGGATGTCCGTCTTTTTGAATCGTTTTTACGAGTCTTTTGCCTTTTGGGCCTGCTCCCCAAATTACAGTTGGTCGGTTTAAGTCCAATTTTAAATCTTTAAAGTAATGCCATTTTAAATCAAAGTAGGCATTGTCTTTATAAATTTCCATGGTTCTACTACTTCGGTTTTCATGGTCTCTTCAATAGTGCGTAATCTCTTTAGCGGAAATAACTTTTAAATTCTCCTTAAAAAAACGGAAAACCAAATCGTAATCTTCTGGATAAATGGATGAATTAAAACCACCAGCTTGTTCAAAATCGCTTCGAGATATAAGCCAATTAGGCGATGCAATTACACATTCTTTGAAAATAGCGTCCCATTGTGTATTATTTTCACAAAGCTGATTCAACCATTTCGCATAATTTTGATAACCTGCATTTAGTTTTTGATTTGAAAAATAAGAAACGTGCCCTGTCGCAATATGACCATTTCCATAACTCGTAATTAAATTGTAAAGTGTAGATAATTTTTTTTGGGGCATAATGTCATCGGCATCCATACGATGAATATATTGCCCAGAAGAATGACTGTAACCCATTTGGAGAGCCGGTATGATTCCATTTCCTTTACTTTTTAATAATTGAATTTTCTCATTATTAGATACATATTGTGAAATGATTTCATACGAATAATCCGTTGAATGGTCATCAACAGCAATGAGTTCCCAATTGGTATATGTTTGCTTACAAATGCTTTCAATACAGTCCTTTAAAAAAGGAGCCGCATTTTTAACTGGCATAATGATAGAAATCAAACTCATGGAAGATGAGCGATTCTTTCTGTGCTCCATGCCTCTGCCGGCTTTAAGAAAAGTGGCTTTGTTTTGGCCCAGGTATCTTTAAACAGTTTTGAGTTTCTATAATTTTCCAAATCTTCTTCTGTTTGCCAATGACTGTATGTGAAAATTACATTCTCATTTTGTGTTCCTTTTAAAAGCTCAAGGTGGGTGACTCCTGGAAAATTGCGAATTGCTTTTTTTGAATGCTCAAAAACTTCTAAAAAAGTTTCTATTTCCTCTTTCCGAAATGTCATTTTCACTACTCTAACGATCATAAAACTCTATTCTAATACTATCTAATTCTTGCAATCCCAAAAGCCGACTAGCATTTCCTTTATTCATGGCTATTTCTAGCAAATTGGAGGAGCTAAAAAGAGCCAATTTTTCTCCTTCAGGAACATCATTATAGGCTTTGCTTATTTGATTTATATTATAATCTCCATGTCTAAAAACAATACTAAAATCTCTTCCTCTGCCGAATGCTTTAAAATATGGCTCATCAATATTGGTAAGTATATTCCCATAATGGTCAATATAAATGACCATGCCTTTTATTATATTTTCAATTGAAACCGCTTGAAATAGCGTTCTTTCATTAATATGTTCTTTGGCTTGACCAATCATTTCTAAGGTACCACCTTTAGCAATATGCGATGCCGCTTTGGCGTATATATCTTTAGTAGGAAATGAAATCGAATCAGGATTTTGTTGGATGTTTAACGCAATAATTTTATCTGCTTTATCTTCAAGAATTAAAGAGAAAATGCCATTGTCAGCTCCTATAAAATAGTGCCCTTTGTAAGCAACAGCCAAATGAGCTGAGTCCGTTCCTGAATCAGGGTTAACTCCTAAAATATGTATGGTCCCTTCTGGAAATTCTTGAAAACTGTTTTTTAAGGTAAAAGCAGCTTCTAAAATATTGAAAGGTTTAATTTCATGACTGATGTCAATAATTTGAATATCGGGACATAGTTTCAATAAGTTGCCTTTCACCACGCCTACATAATGATCTTTTAATCCTAAGTCTGTAGTAAGCGTTACAATGGCCATGATAACTCTAAAGGAATTTCTTTAATTGATAGGTTTGAAGCAACCAAAATTAGTAATAATTTCGTAGGAGAAAATATCGTTTGAAATAAGAAATAGCAAGGAATTTGACAGAAAAATCGATTGAAATAACTTCCGTAAATCCAGTTGAACTATTTGGTATTAATGAGATTAAATTAAATCAAATAAAAAAGAGTTTTCCTACTTTAAAAATTGTAGCTCGCGGAGATCAGCTAAAAGCAATAGGAAGTGAAAAGGAAATTGTAAAATTTGAAGAGAAGCTTCAGTTATTGATTGAACATCTTTTAAAATACAAACAATTAAATGAAAATCACATTGAGCAAATTTTGGGTGAAGATGCTCAAGTAGTTTCTTCACAACTGAAAGAAGAAGATCAAGTATTAGTTCATGGTAATCATGGATTATTGGTTAAGGCAAGAACAGTTAACCAGAGAAAATTGGTTAAAAGTATTCAGAAAAACGATATGGTTTTTGCCTTGGGGCCTGCAGGAACAGGTAAGACTTATACCGCAGTTGCTATGGCTGCTAGAGCCCTTAAGAATAAGGAAGTTAGAAGAATAATACTAACGAGGCCAGCTGTTGAAGCTGGAGAAAACCTCGGGTTTTTACCTGGTGATTTAAAGGAAAAGTTAGACCCTTTTTTACAGCCTTTGTATGATGCTTTATACGATATGTTTCCGGCTGAACGCTTAAATGACTATTTAGAAAATGGTGTTGTTCAGATTGCTCCATTAGCCTATATGCGAGGAAGAACACTTGATAATGCCTTTGTTATTCTTGATGAGGCGCAAAATGCGACCAGAAGTCAATTTAAGATGTTTTTGACCAGAATGGGTAAGCATGCGAAGTTTTGTATAACTGGTGATGCTTCTCAAGTAGATTTACCTAAAAATCAACCATCGGGTTTGTTGCAAGCAACGGAAATTCTATCAAAAACAAAAGGAATAGATTTTATTCATTTTGACGGGAAAGATGTGATTAGGCATTCCTTGGTTAAAAAAATAATTACAGCCTATGAAATGGTTGAAAAGAACAATGAATTAAATCAAAAGAAGAAGCATGCAGGTAATTGATGAAACGAATTTTGTATTTCCAGGACAAATAGATGTCTATCATGGAAAAGTAAGGGATGTATACTCTTTAACTGATCAACGATTGGTTATGGTAGCTACCGATCGAATTTCTGCCTTTGATCATATTCTGCCAAAAGCTATACCCTTCAAAGGGCAAGTGCTAAATCAATTGGCTTCTTTCTTTTTAGCGTCTACAAAAGATATTGTGCCAAATTGGGTAGAGTCAGTGCCTGATGCAAATGTTACTATAGGTAAATTATGTAATCCTTACAAAGTAGAAATGGTTATACGTGGCTATTTATGCGGGCATGCATGGCGAGAATATAAACAAGGGAAAAGAACGTTATGCGGTGTTGCTTTGCCCGAAGGAATGAAGGAGAATGATCCATTTCCTGAGCCAATTATAACACCAGCGACAAAGGCAGAGGAGGGGCATGATGAAGATATTAGTAGAGAAGAAATAATAACACAAGGTATTGTTCCTGAGTCGGAATATCTTCAGTTGGAAAATTACACGAGAAAGCTTTTTGAACGTGGAACTGAAATGGCTTTGAAACAGGGATTAATTTTAGTTGATACGAAATATGAATTTGGAAATTTGAACGAAGAAATCATATTGATTGATGAAATCCATACTCCAGACTCATCAAGGTACTTTTATGCAGATGGTTTTGAAGAACGGCAAGCAAAAGGAGAAAAGCAAAAACAACTCAGTAAAGAGTTTGTAAGGGAATGGCTTATTGAAAATGGCTTTCAAGGATTAGAAGGTCAAGCCATGCCTGAAATGCCGGACACTTTTGTACAAGAAGTTTCTGAACGTTATATTGAATTGTATGAAAAAGTAAGTGGTAAAGCATTTAAAGCAGACAAGTCAGAATCTGTTTTAAATAGAATTGAACAAAATGTGTTACAAGCACTTTAATAAAGCAATTATATTTGCCGCCTTAAATTTGAATAAATGTCAGAAGAAAATCTAAATACAGTTATAGTAGTTATTGATGGTGAAGAGCACACCATTCAGTTGAATGAGCAAGAAACCATTATGGAAGGGGCGGAGCGTATCGGAATTGACCCACCTTATTCATGTCAATCAGGAGTTTGTACCACTTGTAAAGCAAAAGTGATAAGTGGTGAAGTAGAAATGGAAAATAATTTCGGTCTTGGAGAAGATGAAATTAAAGAGGGATATGCCTTAACATGCATCGGTCGACCTAAGGTTGCAGGAACCAAGGTCGACTGGGATGATGTTTGATTTGTTAGACACTATTTCTTAGCAGATTTCTTCTTTTTCTTTTTTTCGTCAACGAAAGTATCATCTACTACTTCGCCAAGTACTTTCACTTCTTTCGTTCTTTCAAAGTTTTTCTTTGCAAGCATCATTTCATCATACGTATCTCTTCTGATTTTGATACCTGATTTAGCACCTTGATTCTTTACTTCTAAGTAAAATCCGTCTTTTAATTTTTTAGGTTTTGTTGATGGTCTTCCCATAATTCTAATTTAAGTGCATATCACGCATGCACGAGTTCATCTAGCAATATTTCAGCATTAACAGTTCCGTCGTAATTAACGGATAAAGGCACAACTTGTTTAATTTGATTAATCCATTCAGGGTTGAGTTTTGACTTTACTTTCAAATAGTTCTCAGTAAAACCATACATCTCGCCTTGCTGCTCTTGTGCCTCAAAGAGCACGGAAAATTCTTTATTTAACTGTGTTTCGTAAAAATATCTTTTTTTCTTTTCAGAAAGATTCTGAAGTATTTTACTTCTTTCTCTTCTTACTTCCATGGGGATCACATTGCTTCTTCGAATGGCAACCGTGTTATTTCTTTCAGAATAAGTGAAAACATGCAAATAAGAAACATCTAATTCCTTTAAAAAATGAAGTGTCTCTTCAAAGTGTAAATTGGTTTCACCAGGATAGCCAACAATTACATCAACACCAATACATGCTTGTGGCATGCTTGATTTTATTTGATTTACCCGATCGACATACAATTCTCTTGTATATCTTCTTCTCATTTCTTTTAAAATGAAGTTAGAACCCGATTGTAGTGGAATGTGAAAATGTGGAGCAAATCGTTTTGACTGAGCTACAAATTCTATGATTTCATTAGAAAGTAAATTAGGTTCAATAGAAGAGATCCGAAAGCGATCGATATTCTCAATTTCGTCAAGTTCTTTTATTAAATCGATAAACGACTCATTGTTTCCTTTACCAAAATCACCAATATTTACCCCTGTAAGTACGACTTCTTTGACTTTTGTTTCAGCAATTTCATGGGCCACTTTTACCGTTTGTGCTACTGTATTGCTTCTACTTCTTCCTCTTGCTAATGGAATCGTACAGAATGAACAGAAATAATCACAACCATCTTGCACCTTTAAAAAAGATCTAGTACGATCTCCAAAAGAATAGGAGGGGACAAACTCTTTAACATGTTTAATTTCTGTAGCTAAAATGTTTGTCTCTAATTGATTGTTTTCCCAATCTTTAACATGCTTTAATAGGTTGAATTTTTCACTTGCACCTAAAACCAAATTAACTCCTTCTATGGACGCTATTTCTTCTGGTTTCAATTGAGCATAACATCCAATGACTGCAATAAATGCATTCTCTGAAAGATTTCTAGCTTGTTTTACGATTTGACGACATTTTTTATCGGCTTGTTCGGTAACTGAGCACGTATTTATCACCACAATATCAGCCCCTTCTTTAAAGTCAAGACGTGCGTAACCTTCTTCTTCAAAAAGTCTTGCAATGCCTGAAGTTTCAGAAAAGTTGAGCTTGCAGCCAAGGGTGTAAAAAGCAATGGTTCTGCTATGCTTCATAAGATTCGCGAAACTAAGCATTTTAAATCATTAAAGCAAGTGGCTTTGATTCAATGTGGTTGAATAGTAATTACTTAGAATGTTTATAGCCGTTAGGTAATAGAATATCTTGTATTACTTTTTCTCTTATTTCGCTCACCCAAAGTTTATACATCTTTGCTGATGGATGAAGATTATCCTCAGCAATTAGGCTAAGATCGGTTCTGGCTTTTTGAGAAATAGGAGTAATATCATAGAATGGAATTCCATGTTCTTTGGCTATTTCTCTAGCCAATTCATTGTATTGTTTGATTTCGATTGAAATCTTTCTTGGATTTTTATTCTTTGCAAATGGAGTTACACCATAGTCCGGAATACTCATCATAAAAAGGCCCTTTTTACCATGAATACATAAGCTTTCAGCCAATTCAATAATTTGGGTTAGCTCTTGCTTATAAATTTTTATTGGCTTTGACTGATACTGATTATTTACACCAATTAAGATAGAAACTAATTGAAATTCTTTTGGCAATTCCTTTTCCTTTGTTGCAGCTATCAATTGATCAGTTCTCCACCCAGTTTTGGCTATAATGGTTGGTTGTTCTAAAGCATAATTCGCTGATTGAAGTACATGACTTAATTGATAAGGAAAGGAGTATTCTCGGGCAACTGACTCGCCAATGGTATATGAATCACCTAAAGCTAGGTACTTAATTTTAGTGGGTTTTTCCTTTTCTATTTCTGAAGACTTTGAACTATGAGAGCCTGTTCCACAAGCTGTATGAATAAGTAATGCGATAATGAGAATTCTTTGAATCATGCCTAATCTTTAAAAGTCGTCTGAATCATTGGACTCTCCTCCTTGTCGGGAAGGACCTCTACTTTTCTTTTTATTGATTCGATAAGTAAAACTCAATAAAAATTGTCGAGCTCTCCATTGAAATTCAGATTCGGTATAAAGGTATTCAGTATCTGTGATACTTCTTCTTTTTCTGGTATTTAGCAAATCTCTAACGCTTGCTACCAAAGTTCCTTTTCCTTTCAAAACGTCTTTTGAAAGTGAAAGGTCAATTGAGCTCACTGATTTCATTTTACCTTGAGTCGTATTTACAGGAGCTCGATAATTCAGACTAGCTTGAACATCAATTTTAGGAAGTATCTCCGAGCGATAAACGATTCTTGAATTCCAAGCAAACGTAGAGTTCTCTAGTACTTGGCCTTCATAAGAGCCACTTCTTTCGGAATGAAAAAAGTTAAAATTTGCACTGACTTTATTCTTTTTATTTAAGTCATAACTGCTATTTAGCTCAAAACCAACATTGTGTTCAGTGGCTAAATTCACCGGAATTCGATAAGTTATTCCTGCTGCATCAGTGGTTATGATTCGATCAATTACACCTGTTCTATGTCTATAGTAAACACTTGAAAACAATGAGCCTTTTTTGAAATAATTTAAATAACCAATTTCATAAGAATTGGTGTATTCAGGTTGCAATTCAGGATTTCCTGCCCAGAAATTTCTAGCATCTGTAAAATTTGAAAAGGGGAGAAGCTCTCTAAAGCCGGGACGGTTTATTCTTCGGCTATAACTCAGTTGAAAATCATCTTTGTTTTTTAGCTTGTAAGTAAGGTGAGCCGATGGGAAAAAGTTCAAGTATTGCCAATTGTTAGACTCATTTGTTTTTTTAAGTTCGGTACTAATATCAGAGTATTCAGCTCGTACACCCAATTGATAGGAAAAAGCACCATTTTTATTGCCGTACATTAAATAGCCTGCATAAATATTTTCATCATAAATAAAATTATTATTAAAGTCTTCAAGAATGCTAAAAGCACCGCCATTATATGATTCTTTCACTTGAAAATCATTTTCTACTGTTCGAAGTGTACTTCGAAAACCTGTTTCAAATTGACCATCTTTTCCAATCGGATGTAAATAATCGGATTGCATTAAATAAGTACGATTAAACTCTAGATTACTACTTTCTTGAAGCAATAAATCTCCCGTTAAGTTATCGATTTCTGAAATGTCTGATTCTTCCAAATCATCTCGCTCACTCCATTGCAGATCAATGGTAAATTTTTGGTCTTCTTTTTCAAAAGTCTTGGTATAGTTTATAGAAGATTCTAAATTTTCTCCATCTTCACTTTCAATATCTTCACGATCTACTCGTCTATACAATTCCCCGTTTGAGAAAAAATCTTCATAAGCAATTTCGGCTATATTTTCTTCATCTGAAAAACGATAGAAGCCTGCGACTGTTATGGTGTTTTTGTCATTCAAAAAGATATCTGAACCCAATCTAAAATTATTGGAAAAACCGCCTCTAGTTCTATCATTGGTGCTCTTATAGATGTAAGAAGTATCAGGACTATTGAAAGTTTGATTGGTGAAACCTCCTCCAGGTGAATTTCGGTAAGCACCACCCATAGAGGTGAATAAATTAAAGTTTTTTGTCCTGTAGTTTAAGTTAAACGAGGCTCGGTAATTATCAGGATAACCCGCTACCGCTTCAACAGAGCCATTTAATCCTTTTTGCTTTTCTTTTTTGAGTTTGATGTTAATGATTCCTACTTCACCTTCAGCATCATACCTAGAAGATGGATTCGTAATGATTTCAACACTTTCTATCATGTTTCCCTGAAACTGACGTAAAGCTTCGCCAACACTTCCAGCTGTAATGGTTGATGGTTTACCATCAATAAGAACTCTAACATTTTCACTACCACGAAGACTTACATTCCCTTCCACATCTACTTCTACGGAGGGTAAATTATTTAATATCTCGGCGGCATTTGCACCTGCATTACTCAAGTCTTTTTCAATATTAAAAATGCGCTTATCTAGTTTTAACTCCATTTGAGAACGCTCAGCAGTTATTTCAACCTCATCTAGCAATTGACTGTTTGCTTCTAATTGAATTTTTCCTAAGGTTTTGGTTTCTCTCCCTAAATCAATGTTTCCAATGGTTTTAGGTTTAAGCGAAAGAAAAGAAACCACCAAATAATATTTACCTGGTTTAGTTTTTATAGAGAACTTTCCTTCAATATCGGTGGCTTCACCACTGATGAGTGTTGAGTCTTGACTTTGATATAATGCTACATTGGCAAAGGGAACCAATTCACCATCAGGGTCAATGACTACCCCATTTATTGAAGGCAATTCTCCTGATGGCCTATTTTGACCAAAACATAGTTGGAAAAAAAGTAACGAAGAAGTTAAAAATAAAGGATACAGTATGTTTCTCATAGTTTTTGCAAAACACTATGACCGCATGCAGAAGTAAAGGTTTAAATTAAAAAGTGTTAAAATTTACTGTGGAATTAATAAGACTGGAATTTCCACATCTTGAATTAAATCATTGGTAATACTTCCTACAAAAGTATTGTAAAGCATTCCGTGCTTTTTATTGCCCAACACAAGTAAGTCAACATTTAATTTATCTATTTCTTGAAGAATCATTTCTTCGGTAGGGCCTTGAATCATTAGGCCTTCTGCATCAATAGTTTCTGTTTTAACAAGTTCAGCAAGGGCTTGAATTTGCTTATGTTCCTCTCTTAAATCTTCTGCCAAAATATCTCTAATGTACTGAGGACCTACCTCATACCCAACAAAATCTGGTTCGGGGGCTGCAATATGAATTAACCAACATTTTGAATCAAAAGCTTTGGCAATTTCAATGGCTTTAGAGATTAATTTTTTGCTAAAATCAGCATCTTCCAGTTCAAGGGCAACAAGTATATTTTTCATTTTTTAAAGACTTTGCTCAAAGGTAGTTGAATTCTAATAAATAGATTTCCCAAAGCGTTCAAAAGCAGCTTTACTTAAATCTTCGCGATGGTTAGGATGTGAAATGGAAATTAATGCTGCAGCACGTTGTCTTAGATTCTTACCAAACAAATCAACCACACCATATTCTGTTGCAATAAAGTGGACATGCGCTCTGGTAGTTGTAACTCCTGCACCTTCTTTCAGAAAAGGAACAATTTTAGAGTCTCCTTTTTTTGTTGTGGAAGGTATGGCAATAATAGCTTTACCTTTTTCAGATAGAGATGCTCCACGAATAAAATCCATTTGTCCACCAACACCAGAGTACTGATACTTTCCAATGGTGTCGGCACAAACTTGACCGGTAAGGTCAATTTCTATAGCTGAATTGATGGCCGTAACTTTTTTATTCATGGCAATTAAACCTGTTCGGTTAGTGTAGGCTGCTTCTTTCATATGAATGGAAGGGTTATCATCAATAAAGTCATAAAGCTTTTGAGAACCCATGGCAAAGCAGCTCACTATTTTGCCAGTTTTTAAATATTTTTTACTGCCGTTAATCGTCCCGTTTTCAACTAGGGGAATTATTCCATCAGAAAACATTTCAGTGTGCACTCCTAGGTTTTTGTGGTTGGTAAGTTGTTTCAAAACCACATTGGGTATACCTCCAATTCCCATTTGTAAACAAGCGCCATCTTCTACCAAGGATGCTACATGTTTACCAATTTCTATTTCTTTATCTGAAGGTTCCACAATTTTTGATTGATACAAAGGTTCATCAACTTCAATAGCAGCGTCTATTTGAGATTGATGAATAATACCATCTCCATGGCTACGAGGTACTTTGGGATTAATTTGTGCAAGTACTTTTTTTGCTGATTTTAAAGCTGAAAGTGTTACATCAATTGAAGTGCCTAAAGAGCAATAACCGTGTTTGTCCGGTGGGGAAACTTGAATAAAAGCGACATCAATAGGCAGTATTTCCCGATCAAAAAGCAAATGAACTTCACTTAAAAAAATAGGAAGATAATCCCCATTCCCGCTGTTTATGGAATGCCTAACATTACCTCCAACAAAGCAAGAGTTTATCTTAAAAGTATTATTGTAAGGTTCTTCTGAATACAATGCTTGCCCTTCCGTGTGAAGGTGAATGACTTCTATATTTTCTAGTCTACTAGTTTGATTGCACATTTCTTCAATCAAACGACTTGGGGTCATAGCGGCACCTTGTATAAATAATCGATCACCACTTTTTAGTACATCAATTGCCTCAGCAACACTTACAACTTTCATTTTTTTATTTGCAAAGTTGACCTTGTGCAAATAGAATAAATATGACTTCTATCAGGTATTGTTAGTTCTTCGAAAATTCTTTTTCCTTTTAAATTTCGGTTTTGGTTTCGGAGAGTTCTTTTTTTCAACTTTCAAATCAGGCCGGTGATCAACAAAAGGATGATTTTCTTCGCGTTGAATATTGGTTTTAATTAGTTTCTCAATATCTTTTAAATAAGGTCTTTCTTCTACATCACAAAAAGAAATGGCTTCTCCACTTGCATTAGCTCTTCCAGTTCTTCCTATTCGGTGAACATAAGTCTCAGGTACGTTAGGTAAATCATAATTGATGACCAACTCCAGTTCTTCTACATCAATCCCACGAGCTGCAATATCTGTTGCTACTAATACTTTTAAGTTTCCATTTTTAAAACCTTCTAAGGCTTTAAATCGAGCATTTTGAGATTTATTTCCATGAATGGCTTCTGCTTTTATACTTGCTTGGTCTAGCTTTTTTACAATTTTGTTTGCTCCGTGTTTTGTTCTAGAAAAAACAAGCGTAGAGTGAGCTTCTTTATCCTTTATTAAATGCGTTAATAATTTAGGTTTATCAGCTTTTGCAACCATATACAAAGACTGATCAACTTTTTCGGCAGTAGTTTGCTGCGGTTTTATGGTCACTCTTTCAGGCTTTCCTAAAATTTGTTTCGAAAGGTCTACAATAGCTGGTGCCATAGTAGCTGAAAAGAATAAAGACTGACGCTTTTGTGGGAGTTTTTCAATGACTTTTTTAATGTCGTGAATAAAACCCATATCCAACATTTGGTCAGCTTCATCAAGAACAAAATATCGGATGAACTTTAAAGAGATAAATCCTTGGCCGATTAAATCCAACAAACGGCCAGGAGTGGCCACTAAAATGTCGATGCCTTGGCTTAACCTTCTGGTTTGTGCACCTTGTTTTACTCCTCCAAAAATTACGGTATGTTTTAATTTGGTGTGTTGCGCGTAAGCTTTTATATTTTCATCTATTTGTAAAGCAAGCTCTCGAGTTGGTGTAATAATTAGCGCCTTAATCTGTCGCTTTTGATTATGATCAATCTCAGCACATAAATGCTGAATGATTGGTAAAGTGAATGCTGCTGTTTTACCAGTTCCGGTTTGGGCACAGCCCAATAAGTCTTTTTTCTTTAGTAAAATAGGAATAGCCTGTTCTTGAATAGGCGTAGGGGTTTTGTATCCTTGCGTGTCTAATGCACGAAGAATGGGGTCAATTAGACCCATTTGTTTAAAATTCATAAGATATTTTGTAAATAATCTGGGGGGATGTAATAAAGTGCATAGTTACGATTAATAAATGGGCATTAACACATTTTGATTACTTACAATTTCCCACTATAAAAGAAACTTTATTTAATGGAGGCTAAATCGACTTGACCGCTTAACAAAGAATCTCAGTTGCAAAATCTAATTTCTAGCTTCCATGATTATTCATAAAGTGAGCTACCTTATTTTGCCAATCAGTTAATACCTTTATTCGTTCTTTATTTGCTTCTTGCAATTCTTTGTTATACGCTTCGCTTGCTTGATTGTATTCATTCAATTTGGTATTGTATTGGTCAATATCTTTTTGTGTTCTTTGTTTTTTACTTTTTGATTCAAGATTTTGTTGAATTTCTTCAAACTCGTCTTTAATCATAAAGAGGTTAACCACAGAAGTAAAAGCCTCTTCTGCTTCTTTTTGATAAAATTTCAGCACATTCATTGCCTCTGCCTTAAGGCTTGCATCGCCTTTATAACTAGGTAGTTTCCTTAATTCTTCGAGTCCTTCTTTTGTGAACTGCTTTAGTGTATTGTTATGTTGAACAATGGCAGAAAGATCTTCTTGGTTCATGGCATTAAGTACATAAGCTTCTTGCTTATAACTTTTAAAAAAGATCAAATAAACATCATTGTAATATGAAATGGCAGCAGAAGCTTTTTGAATTCGTTCTCCTTTTTTAGTTAAGTTGTCAGTTAATTCAATACCATAAGTTTTTGCAAAATTCTTTTGAGCATTACTCATGTATTGAAAAGAGCTATCTAATTTTTCACTAGCCTTTTCTTGTGCTGTTAGATAGGCCTCCATGGCATCGTAAGAATCTTCAGCAATTTTTTCCATATCTAATATTTTGTCGTAATCTTCTTTCAATACAGTATACTGCATATCTAGGTAGTTTAACATGGCCTGCCTAAACTCATCGTTTCCTTCAAAGTCTTTTCGTCTACCCACATACAATTTAGCGGTTTTGATACCTTGAACAAGCTCCGATCGCTTGTCTTCAACTTTTGACGCTTTTTTGCCCTTAGTTACTGCCTTCAAATATTGCCATGTTTCATCTTCTAATTCGAAAACTTTTTCTGTAATTGAATTCATGTATTCTATGGCCTCATTTGTATTTTGAGCAGCTATGATGAAGCTTGTGCAACAGATAATTAAACTCGCGATAAATTTTTTCATTTTATAAAATGTTATTTTGAATGAATAAGACTCAAACCAATATGAAATGCTTCTAAGATATATTGATCTGAATAAATGTTTTTAATTAACTCTTTTTTTCTTTTTTCTGAAAACTCTACACCACCTCCATTAAGTAATGGTGAAACCTTAAAAATAGTATGATTTTTAATTTCCTCCAGTTTTAGGTTTAAACTATCAGTATAGTTATAAAAGTGCTGAAACGAAGAAATATTCAAAGGGTAATTTCCTTTATAATGGGTGCGTGAAAGGAACTTTGAGAAAGTGTCGAGATTAGCCCAATAGGAACTTGTGTCTAAACGTAAATTCGCACCTTTCTTTACTTTTTCTAGATTGATCGGGTCATCTGCACGAGGCGTTATTTTTTGGTTTAGGTTTTTTGCTTCTAAACTATTTTTAAGAGATTTTTCATTATTACTCTTATATAGCTGAGGCAATAAAATATCTGGAATTATACCTTTTTGTTGATGACTTTCGCTATTCGGAAGATAGAACATACCTATCGTAATCTTTAAAAATGCTTCTGCGTCTAATTCAAACAAATCTGGTGCATACTTCTCATAAGCATAAGCTTCTACTGGCAGTACAATTTGCATACTTCCTTTGCCTAAAGTGGTATCGCCAACAATAATAGCTCGATTGTAATTTTGCATTGCTCCAGCAAAAAGCTCTGAAGCCGAAGCAGACCGTGAGTTTACCAATATAATTAATGGCTTATTGAATATTTTCCCACGATCAAGGTCTTGCATAATCTCTTCTTCTTCATCGTTAGTTTGAGTAGCACTTACTACGCCATAGTCAATAAACATACTTGTTAAACGTCTGGCTTCCTCCATTGAGCCACCTCCATTTCCCCTTAAATCTAGTATTAAAGCCTTAGCACCTTTCATTTCCATCTTAATCAATTTCTTGGCAATGTCTCTTGCAGCGCCCTTTGATTGATAGTTTGTTTCATCAAAATTGGTGTAGAAAGAAGGAAGGTAGATGTAACCGATTTTCTCATCACCTTCTAGCAGGTATGATTGAATAATATTCTCATCAACATTTACTTCTGATTTAGTAAGGTTTAGTTCAATGACTTTCCCATTTTTCTTGCGAATTTCAAAAGTTGCTTCCTTTATGTCGTCAGAAAAAAGAATTTGTACCATCGCATCATCTTCGATGCAATTTCCATTTATAATGATATCAGAACTTTTAATACTATATATAATATCACCAATCTCTAATTGTTTGCTATTCGCTGCAGCACTGCCAGGACTGAGGTATGTAATTTCAGCTTCACCAAATTGATTCTGTTCAAACTGTAAACCAAAAGAATAGGAAGTTTTAGAAAGGGAATTATTAAAGGCAGCCTCAGCTTCAGGTTTAAAATATGCACTATGAGGATCTAGGGCCTTACTCAAGGCAGTCAGATAAATATCGGATAAGAAAGGCATGCTATTTCCAATGCTATCTGTATAGCTGTTTAATAAACAATTAATTCTCTCGATTTCTCGATTGAAATTTTGTTCTATATGAAGTTTAAAGTCACTATCATTTACCTGTAAAAGGCTATCTGAAGAAATATAGAATTGAACGAATGAAAGGTGTAAAAAAGCATCCCATCTTTTAAAAATTTCTTCTTGTGATGAGCATGCTTTCTTAATCGAGAATTTTAAAGAGTCTTCTTTTTGAAATTTGGATAATTGAGGTGAAAGTGAGTTTATATATTTTTTAACCTCATTAATTCGAACTTCAAATAAGCTAGCTATATTGACTAAATGCTGACATTTTCCATCTATTAATGCACTTGTACTTCCATGAAATAAGTCAGCTATTTCAGATTCATCGGTTGATGTAAAAAATAACTTGTAAGGATCAACAGACTCTAGAAAATACGCTTCAACTAATTTATCAAAGTTGTGATCATAATTCGGAGGTGAATAATGATAAACCTTAGCCGTTTTTAATATTTTCTGTCCTAAATTACAATAGTCACTTTGAGCATTTGCAACAAAAGAAGTAAAAAAGAAAATAAGTGGAATAAGTTGTTTCAATCGAATGAAGTGAAAGTCTATAAGAATTTCAAAAATGAGCAATTCCTGCTAAAAAAGTCCTTCTATGATTCAAACTTTACTTTACTCACAAAAAATACTTTTCGTTTACCTCTTTTATCTTTATCGTCCCCTTTGTTTTTAATGGTTTGAAAGCCATAAACAATGAAGTAATTGTCATACCAATAATTCAAATCGCTGTTAGTACTTTTTGTCTTGTCTCCCTCAAATCCTGTGTTTATTTTCTCAGACTCTTTTTCCGAGAGCACTTTACCATCCGTATCGCTAATCGATTTAGTATGTATAGAGCCACTATCTGAATAAGCTAAATTGATTGCTCCTTTGCTGGTGCCAAAAACAGAAATAAATTGGGTTACTGTAAATGGTTTTTTTAAAGGATACATTTTAAATGAATTATCCCAAATAAGCTCTCCCTCAGCTGAAAATTTGGTGACTATGGCATGCGTATACTGATAGCCGTCAAAAACGGTAACATAAGTTGTAGTAGCTTGACCATTTACATAAGTTGTCCTAGCTTCTGTTCGATAAGTAGGGTAGTAAGCCTCACCGATTAGTATAAAGCCACCATCTTCGGTTTTAATTACATCATGGTCTGAAATGAAATAACTGAGTTTTACATCTTTGCCTTTCTTCTTTTTCTTATTTCTCTTTTTTTCAATTTTATCTTGCTTCTTTTCAGGTAAATAACTTAGAAAGTCTTTCAAATCTAAAAACTTAGTAAAGTGGATAAAACGAACTTTTTTAGTGTCCATTTTTCCAAAAAAGATGCCTTTAGAAGTACTTATGCTATTTTCACCATAAGTTCCCGTAATGGTATACTCTTGATCATTCAGTTTTGAATCAGATATAGAAATAATGTTTTTTGAACCTTTATTTGCCCGCTTTAAACTTTTAGACTTTATCCGATTTTCTTCTCCTATAAGCATATACATATCACTCTCTTTCCTGCTATCAATTCCCGACATAAAAAGGATAAACTCATTCGACTTTGGTTTAACTTGAAAGTTCACAATTTTGGTATCCTTGGGCTTAAAATCACCAATGTTTAGCGGGATAATTTTTGATAGGCCAGAGTTTAAGTTGATAGCAATTAGTGCAGGTGATTTCTTGATTTTTCCACTGAGATATGCAAATTCATTTAACACATAAAAGGAGCCCACTTCAAATTTTTTAGGAATGCTTCCCTTGGTGCGACTTATACTGTTGTCGCTTTTTTCGGATATAATAATTTCAAATTCACCCTTTTTATTTTTAAAAAAGGTATAGCTTGCCTCTTGGTGTTGAAAAGAATTGAAAGAGCTAAACTTTTTATCAATCGATAAACGTTTAACTTCCTCCTCTTTTAATTGATTATTGTAAAAACGATATTCCCAATTGGTTTCCTTTCCTTTTGATTTTTGATCTTCAGTTATAAGTAAAAAACCTGCTTTACCTTGTGGAATGATAAAGTCTGCATCAAAACCATCTTTTAGTTCAAACTCAATTCGTTCTTCGTAGGTGATTTGGCAAGATATAGGGTTAATGTTTGAAAAATAAAAAATAGCCGTTATTAGTAAAGAAAGTAGTTGGAATCTCATAATGGATTTTGATTGAAAGAAGGTGCAAGATAAGCATTGTAGACCTAGGCAAATGATCGTATTTTTTAAAGCAAGTCTTGATGATTGAAATTAAGATTAGATACAGAGAATACATGGAAAATTTAGTTAATCTTATATTTCAATTCTAAACATGGCGAAAAGTCAAAGTAGTCAAAACGACATGTCATTAAAAAGCAATCTACAGTTTTCGCAAAGGCTTCAATATGGAATATACCATGCTTTAGATCATTTTGTGGGAAGTGAAAAAGGATTTTCCTTAACCAAGAATAGCCGCAGAAGGTATTATAGAAACTTATTGGCTTACTTAAAAGAAAGGGGGGAGGGACAAGTATTACCCATTGAAAGAAGAAGTAATCTTAGTGTAAAAGAGTTTAAAGCTCATTATTTAAAAAAAGGAATTCCAGTCGTATTAGAGAATGCTGCTAAGGATTGGTCTTGTGTTAAAAAATGGAGTTTCTCTTATTTCAAAGAATTACATGGGGAGGATGAAATTGTTGTGGCAGACCAAGAGAAAATTGAAAATGAATACTTGCATACCACATTAGCAGAAGTAATAGATGGCATAAATACTGGCAATGGAAGGTATTATCGCTTTTATCCTTTATTACAAAAGCACCCTGAACATATTCTTGATTTTGATTACAAATGGTTAAAAGCACATCGAAATTCAACCGCCTTATTTGAATCATTTCAAGTCTTTCTTGGCGGAGATAAAACGTTAACGCCTATTCACAGTGCCAATTTGTGTAATTTGTTTACCCAAGTGGTTGGTGAAAAACAATGGTATTTATATCATCATCACAATACTGCCATCATCGACCCTAAAATGGGGAAGAAGATTTACCGAAGTGCACCACATAAAAAGCCAAGTGGTCCTTTTAATCCATTTCAAGCGGATTATTCTTCGCCTTATGAACTCTTTCGTTATATCAATGGGTTTACAGCTCATCTTAAACCGGGAGATGTTTTATGGAATCCGCCTTTTTATTGGCATGCGGTACAAAATCAAGGGATGTCTATAGGCGTAGGTTATCGTTGGTTTTCTCCCTTTTATTGCTTTAAAATTTCAGCACTTTATTCATTACTAGATTTTTTAGTTTTTGATCCACCCATTTGGAAATCGTTGAAAGTAGCCAAGGAAGATGGAAATTTTATACACTTATTAGAAACGGGAAGGCTAGAGGAGTACTTGTCAAAAAAAGGTAAGAAAGCCAATTAATAACATGCGTTTATACTTACATTTAGCTGAATTCTTTACCTCATGGAAATAAGAAATAATATCTCAAATTTTCAACGATTTCAATACGGTTGCTATCAGTTTATGGATCATTTTTTTGGCAGACCCAAAGCCCATAAAATGACAGAGGGGCAAAGAAGAAAGTATTACCATCGTTTGTTGGATTCCTTAAAGGAGAAAGGGGAGGGAAAGGTAATTCCTTTAGAAAGACGAAAGGATTTGAGCTTAAAGGAATTTAAGGAGCAATATTTAAGCAAAGGAAAACCAGTAATTTTAGAAGGAGCTGCCAAAGAATGGGATTGCGTTAAAAATTGGGGCTTGGATTATTTTAAACAGCTTCATGGTACCGATGAAATTATTGTGATGGACCAAAAGCGAATGGAAGACCCTTATGAAAGGATGACATTGGCCGATATAATTGATGGAATTAAAGAAGGAAAGGGAAAGTATTATCGATTTTATCCACTTTTAGAAAAACATCCCGAACACATTCTCGATTTTGATTATAAATGGTTGAGGGAAAGACGGAATCCGTTAACTGCCTTTGAAGCTTTTCAAGTTTTTATTGGAGGAGATGGTTCATTAACGCCTTTGCACAATGCCAATCAATGTAATTTATTTACACAAGTTGTAGGTGAAAAAAAGTGGATGCTTTATCATCCCATGCACACAGCTATCATTGATCCGGAACCAGTTAGAAATGTGTATCGAAGTGCACCATGCCGCAAAGAAGGATTGCCTTTTGACCCTTTTGAGCCCAATTATGAAGCTCCATATGGATTATTCAAGTACATCGATTCCTATTCTGTTCATCTAAAGCCGGGTGATGTGTTGTGGAATCCTCCTTTTTATTGGCATGCTGTAAAGAATGTAGGTGATTCAATTGGAGTAGGATATCGTTGGTTACCACCTTTGTACTGCTTTAAAAATTCATTTTTGTACTCTTTACTTGATCTCTTCGCTAAAAACCCTCCCATTTGGAAATCTTATAAATTGTACAATCAGGATATTAACCTGATTCATATGGCAGAATACGGTCAGTTAGAAAAATACAAGTTGGAAGAACTCGAAAAAAAAGGTTCTTAGTTTATTGAGCAGATGGCTTAGTTCTCTCCAATACTATTGCCATTCCCACCACCAATGCAGGAGCAATTAGGTTGTACCACAGATAACCGATGTCAATTACTTCCATGCGATTTAAGGTATACAGCAAAATAATGATGGCTTGAGAAATTAAAGCCGCTACAAAAACAGCATTTCCTTTCACCCATTTAAAAAAGAAAGCAACCAAGAAAATGCCCAAAATGGTTCCGTAGAAAAGAGAGCCTAAAATGTTAACCGCTTCTATTAGATTATCGAATAAACTGGCCATGGCCGCAAAAGCAATAGCAAACAAGCCAAACATCAAAGTAAAAAGTTTAGAGCGATTTAAGTAGTGTTTTTCATCCCCATTTTGATTGATGTTTCTTTTGTAAATGTCAACGGTAGTGGTGGAAGCAAGGGCGTTTAGCTCAGCCGATGTAGACGACATGGCTGCTGAAAAAATTACAGCTAATAGCAAACCAACAATACCAACTGGTAAATAATTGATTACAAAAGTGATGAAGATGTAGTCATCATCTTGGGTTTCGGCATCAGCATCTGCTTGCTTGATTAAGGCTTTGCTTTCTGCCATTAAAGCCTGTTCTTTTTGGTGTAGTTGATTAATTTCAGATTTAATCGCTTTTCTATCTTCGGCATTTTTAAAAGTTGTTATCAAGGCTTGTTTTTTTTCAAAAACAGCCGCTTGTTCTGCTTCTATAGCTTGGTATTCAGCAGCGTATTCAGAATTCATAACCTTGTCTACATTCGCTTGATTAAAATGCAAAGGAGGCATGACAAACTGATAAAACAAGAACACCAAAACTCCAACAAACAGAATAAAAAACTGCATCGGGATTTTAAGTAAACCGTTAAACATTAAACCCAATCTACTTTCTTTTACGGAACTTCCACTTAAATAGCGTTGTACTTGCGATTGGTCGGTTCCAAAATAGCTGAGTTGTAAAAACAATCCACCAATAATCCCTGACCAAATGTTGTAGCGACTACCCGGATTAAAATCCCAATCAATCACTTGCATTTTATCCATGGCTCCGGCTAATTCTATTCCATCGCCAAAGCTAAGATGGTCGGTGAGGTAGGCAATTAAAAAGCCACAGGCTATAAACATGCCCAAAAAGATAACTCCCATTTGCTGCTTGTGGGTTTGAGAAACGGCTTTGGTCCCACCGGAAACGGTATATATAATTACCAATGCCCCAATGAAGAAAATGGTGAAGTTTAAACTCCAACCAATAATTTGAGATAGAATAATCGCCGGAGCATAAATGGTGATTCCGGCTGCTAAACCTCTTTGTAAAAGAAAGAGCGAGGCCGTTAGTAACCGCGTTTTATTATCGAAACGCGATTCTAAAAACTCATAGGCAGTGTAAACTTTAAGCTTGTAGTAAAGTGGAATAAAAACCGTAGATATGATAATCATGGCAAGGGGTAAGCCAAAGTAAAATTGCACAAAGCCCATGCCTTCCATGTAAGCTTGGCCAGGGGTAGATAGAAAAGTGATTGCTGAAGCTTGGGTTGCCATTACTGACAAACCAATCGTCCACCAATTGGATTCTTTGCCACCTAGTAAATAACCTTTTATGTTTTTGCTACCTCTCGTTTTCCAAACGCCATACGCCACAATAAAAAATAAGGTGCCAAGCATGACGGTCCAATCTATCCAGCCAAATTCTTTCATGCGTGATAGGTATTGGTAATTAAAATGAACAACAGAATAAGCGCTACTTCTACCGCAAGGATAAAAAGATACAAGCCTTTCCAACTGCTAAAAAAGGGAGGAGAATCAGCCAGTTTATTTTCTTTTTCTTCTTTATTCATGGCCGTATGAAATCATATTGCTTAACAATCGAAAGGCACCTGGTACACCTGCTGGAAGTTCTCTAAAAAACGAAATACCGGTGTAAATAAATTTTCCTTTTCCATAGTCAGCAACTAAAATACTGCCTTTTTGTGGCTCTTCACCCGGATCATTCCAAGCGATGATTGGTGTATATCTTTCATCCCAATTGCCTGCGAAGTATAGACCTCTTTCTTGCACCCATCCTTCAAAGTCGGTGTCATTTAACTGATTGGGATGATTAAAAATGGTATGATTTTCATCTAAAAGTGTTGGTTTCGCTTCTTCTTTGGTTACTCGGTTTCTTGTCAACTCAAAAGGGTAGGGGCCAATTTCTTTTACTTTTAGTCCTCTGCTGGTGTTGTATTGAACGATTACCGTACCCCCATTTTTTACAAATTCATTTAAAAGGGTATTCCCGTTTTTCATGCTTTCGTGAATGTTGTAAGCCCGAATACCTACTACAATGGTTTCAAACTGACTTAAGTCTGTTACTGCTAGTTTTTCGGCTTCAATTTCCGTCACTTCAAAACCAATTTGACTTAAGTTTTGAGCCACTTCATCGCCGCTGCCAATTATGTAACCTACTTTAGTAGCTGTTTTTTGTATATCCATTTTAACCACTTTGGCTTTGGCTTTTGAAAATAGTATTTGAGGGCGAATGTGGTCATATTCAATTCGCTGAACGGAGTTCGCCTCTTTGCCATTGATCAAAAAGCTCAGTTCACCTAGAGAAGCATTTTTAGGAGGAAAAATTTCAAAACTCAAAGCAGCTTGTTCGCCAACAAATGAAGGGGTAAAGCTAATTTCCTTTGGTTTAGCTTCCCAACCTTTTGGCAGTTTTGCTGAAATAAGAAACGATTTTCCAACTTGATTGGCCTCTGCAATAAAGTTTACCTTTTTGGGGGTTTCAGAGGTGAAGGTGTAAACTTTCTCCGAAGGAGTTACCGTAGCATTTGGAGAAACCACAACATCCCGGTGTAATTCACCTTTCACTCGGTCGGACCATTTGTAATCGATAGGTTCTGAAAAAGTAATGTTTGTTCCAGCTACGTTTAGCGTGTAACTAAAATGCTTGATTGGACCGGCTTCTGCCGCACATCTCAAATCAGGATTTATTGCAAGCGCTTCTTGATAGTTTTCATAAGGCAACCAGAAAGGGTGAGAAATTTTACTCTTACTTACAAAGGCAAACTCCAAGTTAACCGCTTCATTGTTGCTTAAAGATTGTGGCTTTGTATTAGCCTGAATACTTGGGTCTAATTCCTGTATTGTAATGTCTAAGTCGCTTCTATTTAAAAGAATAAAATCTCCAGAAATGCTGTCGCCATATACATAGTTGTAATCCTTTGCTAGTGCTTCTACTTTAATTCCTGCAGCGGCTTTAATTAAGTTTTTTATGTCGGCAAGCTTCTGTTCTTGATAAGGATTGGGTTCCATTTCTTTTACTGATTCATGTAAGTTGACCAAATCAGCTACTGAATTTGAAGGGGAGCTTGGATTGTAGGATTCAATGATCGCTTTAATTTGCTTTTCAATTTCAGCGCCTCCTTTTACGCGCTTCCAGCTGAGGCCAACTCTTTCAAAAAGGTCGTTTTCTGCTTGGTCACCATCGGTGTGCTGCAAGTACTCTATTTTGTTTCCTCTGGTTCTCGCAACCCCAAAACCCTGACTTTTGTGCTGCGAACGACTATCGGCTGCAATTTCAGAATAGGAAAGCCCCAAATTGGCATTGTAAGCTCCAATGTTTGCTTCTACAATTCCACCTTTTTCTAATGCCTCATTTTTTACTTCTTCATTCCACCAATAAACATCCCATAAAATTCTTTTGGCTTGCCAAGTATCAAGTTCTTTGAGTTGTTCGGGATAAGCATTTGGGTCTGCAGCTAGTTTAAATGCTTCTTCCGCTAAAATAGAAGAGGCAGTGTGATGCCCATGTCCACCGCGGCTATCTGGCGGAAAACGAGTAACAATGACATCTGGCTTAAACTTGCGGATGACATAAACTACATCAGAAAGCACTTCATCCTTGTTCCATTTCTCAAAAGTTTCATCCGCCGTTTTGGAGTAACCGAAATCGTCAACCCTTGAGAAAAATTGTTCTCCGCCATCTTCTTTTCTGGCTTCCAATAATTCTTGAGTTCTTAGCGTACCCATGGCGTCTCCTTTTTCGGTGCCCACTAAGTTTTGTCCACCATCACCTCTAGTTAATGAAAGATAGGCAGTACGAACCATGCGTTCATTTTCAAGCCATGCAATTAGGCGGGTATTTTCATCATCCGGATGAGCTGCTACATATAGTGCATTTCCAACAACTTGTAATTTTTTTAACTCATGCAAGATGTCAGCAGAGCTTTCTATGTTGCGTTGTGCCTTTAGTTGAAGTAAGGAAATTGCCAAAAACAGCAAAAAGGAAACTTTTTTCATTTCTTAAAATTTGAGGCTCTAAATTAATAATAGGGAATAGACCTAATTTGCCGTAAATGAAGTTAAACGTTAAAAGTGTTTAAAGTTGCAAGTACTTAAGGTTCCAAGTATTTATAGTTTGAAGTATTTAAAAGCGCAGCGGTCTAATTTGGATAAAAGATGGAAGACCAAAGATTAAAGCAAATTAAAAGGAACCACTTTCATCCACTAGCTTTAATCCTTCGTCTTTAATCTATATTCTCTTATCTATCAGATCAATAGTGTCAAGCTAGCTTTTCCCAATCACTTCGAATCATGCAATAGTAGTCGCTATCCAAAAATTGTCCATCAAAAAAGTAGTTCTCACGAAAGTGTGCTTCTTTTTTATATCCTGTATTTACTAGTAATTGCACTGAACTTTCATTTCTAGGGTCCACATCTGCTTTGATGCTGTTTATGCCCATGTTTTCAAAACCATAGTCGCGAACAGCCTCCATGGCTTCTGTCATATAGCCTTGGTGCTGATGTTCTTGGTCTAAACCAAAGCCAATTTCAGCTCGAAAGTTGTCAAAATCAATGCGCCAAAAACCGATATAGCCGATAAGCTCATTTTCCCCTTTTAATGAAATTTTCCAGTTGAGGCCGTTTTGTGTATTAAAGTCATGAATGATATCGTGAACACGTGAACGAGCAGCTGATTTCTTCTTCAAGGGATGAAGTCCTAAGTACATCATAAAATCTTCATCTGATCGAAGATTAAAAAAATTGTCAACGTCTTGTGGAGTGAATGACAAAAGGCTTAAACGCTCTGTTTCTAGTATAGGAAAATCTTCAGGAAAAGTAATTTCTGGCTTCATTTATAGGGGGAATTTACTTCGGTCTAAGTTAGGGTCATTTTTTTTAGCACGATCGAATGCTGCTTTTGCTTCATTGAATTGTTGATTATAGTAGTAACTTAAACCAAGGTCGATGAAAATTTTGGAGTTATTTGGTTTTAAGTTACTCGCTTTTTCTAATACCTCAATGGCAGCAGGGTAATTTGCTTGCAATCCGTAAACCGTTCCCGCATTGCTCAGTAATTCAAATGAATTCGGAAAGCGTTGCAAGCCTTTTTGAAATGCATCTAAGGATAAATTTAAATTGTTTTTTCCTTTTCCATAAGCCCTTCCAAGATTGACATATAACTGCTCAATATTTGGATTATAAGAACGTAAGGTTTCATAGGCTTGAATTCGATAATCTACATTTTGCTCTTGTTCAAGAATAATAAAGGCATTTTGCCAAGTATTTTGATGATTCGGGTTAATGTTTAAAATGCGATAATAATATGGCATAGCCTGACTGGCTTGTTTGGTGTATTCCCATTGCGCATTTCCCATTAAAAGCAAAGCATCTACATATTCAGGATAAACTCGAATGGCTTGTTCTAAATAACCAATTCCTTCTCTCAGCATTTCTTGCTTCAAGTTTGGTTTACTTTGTTTCATGGCTTCTTCAGTCAGTTTTCCACCCGCCATTACATTGCTTTTTGCACCGTTTACCGAAATTTTTGCATCATGGGTAGAAAGTGTTAAATCATTTTCCCAAACCGGATTACGACTTATGGTTTTAAGCGAATACAAACCTAAAATAAGTCCGAAGAGGATGGAAAATGTCGTTTTAAATTTAGATAGGTGTTTTAGTTGTTTGCTCAAACTCACCAATAAATAATAAGCTAGAATTAAGCTAAAGCCCAAAGAAGAGACATAAACAAAGCGTTCATTCATAAATGCTCCGATTGAAAAAATAAGGTTGGATGCTATACTTAGAGTGATGAAGTAAATGAGGATCCCAAAACTGTATAACTTTCGCTCAAAAAAGCCCTTTATAGCAATGCCAATCAATAAAATATGAACAGCTACCGATAAAATCACCATGGGGTTATTCCAACCCACAATGGGAATGTGTTTGGGATAGTAATCATAAGTGAGTGGATGCGGATAAAACAACAATTGTATGTATTTACCCAAAGTGAGCATAATGGTGGCGTATTTTTCTGAAATACTTGATTCTAGGAAAGGATCATTCATGATAGAGTCAGCGACGCTTTTTAAGCCTCCACCTACCACTTGGTATCGAATAAAAAACCAAACTGCTGCCACTCCAAAAAGGGCCGCAAAAGCAGGTTTAGCTTTTTTCAATTCTTCTTTTTTGAAGAAGTAAATACTCAAAGGAAAAATAGCCAACCAAGTAATGGCATTTTCTTTCGCTAAAAGCGATAAAAAGAAAACGAAAGCCATCAGCAACAAGTCACTCACTTTCTGACTTATTAGCCATTTAAGCAGTAAAAGTAGGGTTGCTAATTCGCCGCAAAAGGCCATGATTTCATCTCTACCTTTTATATTGGCAACCACTTCGGTATGTATGGGGTGAAAAAACCAAAGCAGACTTGCCACTAAAGAAAGTGGAAGCCAATACTTCTTTTCCCATTCATTGGGTAAAAGTTTGCTTAAAACCAAATACAACAAAATGCCATTGAGTATATACCAAAGTACATTCATGAAGTGACCAACAAATGGGTTTAAGCCAAACAAGGCATATTCTATATTGAAGACTACCATGGAAAGCGGACGATAGCGTCCTCCGGAAACCAATTCTTTTTTTACTCCATAAAATCCGACAAACTGATCGTTAGAAAGCTGATCCCAAATACCAGAAAACCCTTTTTTGGTGAAATCGTTTTCGGTAATTACAATAGCATCATCTAAGGTATATTGATGACCTAAAGTATTGCCGTACAGTAAAAAACCTAGCAGGATAAAAAGAAGAAATATGTTTTTGTTTTGTAGATTTTTCATGGGAGGTCTAAATTATTAAATTCAGTGGCATTCTAACTGTTTTCGCCTTTTTTTGATAACTTGCTTCATTGAATTTTAAAACTTAATGTATGATGAAACCTTACTCTTTTTTACTTATTATTTCTTTCATTTTAGTTGCATTTAAAGCAGATGCAGCAGCTGGCGACACCTTGTATCACCAAGATTTTAATGGTCAATTACCAAGTGGTTGGCAAAGTCAAAGTAACTCAAGTCCTAATCATTTGTGGATATGGTCAAATACAGCACCAGGAGGTCAATATGCTTTAAATTCAAATCCCTTGAATTCGCCAACAGCTAATAATGGTTTTTTGGTTTTGCCTTCAGATTTATATAATACACCAACTCCTGCAGGTGGATTTGTTAATGTAAACGCATCTATAACTTCTGATGCTATTTCGATAAACCCAAGTAATTCGGTTCACTTGAGTTTTTTCCAATCTCAGCGTTTTTGTTGTACTCAAAGCAATGCCATGTATGTAGAAGTAAGCGCTGATAGTGTCAATTGGACTGTCTTTCCTGCAACAAATTATAGAACATCAGAGGCATCTTCAGAAAATGGGGAATACTTGAAGATTAATGTCACTTCTGTTTTAGCTGGTCAATCAACAGCTTACCTCCGTTTTGTGCAAAGTGGAGCTAGTCATTATTATTGGATGATTGATGATGTGATGCTAATAGAAGGACCTAAGAACCAATTAGAAATTTCTAAGATGAGGATGACAAGTGTGGATTCTTTCCAAGTTAATCCAGATGCGAATGTTCAACCATTAAGTATAGCTTGTCCAAGCATCTTTAAATTTCTTCTAGAAAATACAGGTTCTTATGCAATAACCAATAATTATTGCATTTCTAAATTTTATTATGATAATGGTTTTAATTATTCATTGCTTAATACAGACACCAATTATTTACAGTATCAAATCAATCCAGGTCAAAAACTAGATGTAAGACTCCCCCTCAATGGCTTTAACATTTTTTCTGGTCATTATATATATGAATTAGAATGTAAATCTGATTCTAGCTTTGATCGGCTTGTAAAAGATTCATTATTCATGACATTTTCAGATAGCTTAATAAGAAAAAATGAGAATGATTCATTTCCAACTTCATTTGGGCCACAACACTTTATGGACGGAGGTAATGACAGAGATTTTGTAGGAAATTTATTTACAATTAATGATCCTGGGGTAATGAATTCAGCTTTATCGTTTTATATTCCCAATGATAGTAATGTAATAGGAGCTAGGATTGTTCCAAAAGTTTATAAATATGAAGAAGATAGTTTAACGTTAAATGCTTCTCTATCAGTTGTAGCAGAGAATTTTGTCTATTATGTCATTAATTCAAATATGTTGGGAAAGTGGAATTACTTTGATTATGTTTTTGGAACTGGGCCTGTATTTTTAACACCGGGACAATATGTTGCAGGTTTTACCTTAATTGATAGTATTTCGCATAATTTTTTAATTGGTAGGGATTTGGAAGCAGAAAGAAATCAAATTCAAGCACAGTCTTTGGTTTTTATAAATGACTCTACACCTGAATGGAAATGGATAAGTCAAGTTGCAGCTGTAAGAATTCACATAAGTTCTTTTGGTGGAATGAGTGGATGCCCAATTTATGTTTCAGAAAAGGAAGAAGTAGGCATTAACAAGGATTGGAATATTTATCCTAATCCAACAAATGGAGAGTTAAGCATTGACTTTAATGAGCAGATAAAATCAAATTTGCAATTGGTTGTTTATGATTTAAAAGGTGTTAAAGTACTCTACCAGAATATCATGCCTCAATCAAAAAACAAAATCACACTTAATTTAAGTCATTTGAAAGATGGCTTATATGTTTTTCAACTCCAAAGTGATGATGAAGTTTGGAACAAAAAAGTATTGATTCAGCATTAAAAAAAGACCCCATAAAATAGCCTTAATTTCGCAACTATGGAGACAAGAACCTACGAAGGCAATTTGCGGAAAATGCCCACTGAGTTTGCTCAACCAGTGAAATATACTTTAGAGCTTGGAGAAGAAAAAATAGCCTTAAATCCAATCATAGGAAGCCATGTAAAGTTGCATTTTACAGGTTTAATCAATTGCATTAATTGTGGTAGAAAAACCAATAAATCTTTCGCGCAAGGTTTTTGTTTTCCTTGTTTTAGAGATGCGCCACAAAATGCAGAATGTATTATTCGTCCTGAGTTATGCCGAGCGCACTTAGGTGAAGGACGAGACCCTGAATGGGAAGAACGAAACCACAATCAACCGCATGTAGTTTATTTGGCGGTTTCTTCTGGCTTAAAAGTAGGGGTAACACGTTCTACACAGGTGCCGTTCCGTTGGATAGACCAAGGGGCATGGAAAGCGGTAAAGCTAGCCGAAACAGAAAATCGCTACCAAGCTGGTATGATAGAAATGGATTTGAAAAAATACGTTTCAGATAAAACAGCTTGGCAACGCATGCTAAAAAATGAGCTAGCCGATGAATTGGAAGTGTTAGCCGCCAAAGAAAAAATGCAAAAATTGATGGATGATGAGCACAATCAATTTGATAGTAGCGATGATAGCGTTTATGAAATTGAATATCCGGTGATTGAATATCCTCAGAAAGTAAAAAGCCACAATTTAGATAAAGTGCCCACTTTAGAAGGAAAGCTCATGGGGATTAAGGGGCAATATTGGATTTTTGAAGGTGGAATTGTCATTAATATTCGAAAGTATGGCGGCTACTATGTGGAATTGGAGGTGGAAGCGTAAGATGAAAACAAAAGATTTTTTTATTCTCACGATTAAGTTATTTGGTCTATATTGTCTTGCCATTGCAATCTTTACCTACCTTCCAAATAGCATTTCTTATTTAGTGTCTTCCTTTGTTTTAGAAGACCAAAGTGCTCTTGTTTTATCAGTTCTGGTGCTGCTTTTTAGCTTGACTTTATTTTATGTATTAATCAAGAAAGCAGATAAAATAGTTGATCTTCTAAAGATTGATCAGGGTTTTGAAGTTGATTTTATTGATTTGGGTAAAATGAAAGAAGCTACGATTTTTAAATTGGCGCTTATTCTCTTAGGACTTTATTTATTCATTGAAGAGTTACCCTATTTTATCAATACCACTTTAAATAAGCTTCAAGTGGAGACGTTTGAAAGCACCTTTGAAGAGAACAATTCTGAAAATTTTGTATGGGTGTTTAGTTTATTGAAAATATTCACAGCTTTATTTTTGTTGTTGAACTATAAGTTCATACAAGAGAAACTTTTTACAAGCTCTGAAGAGAAGAACTAAGAAATTCCATCTGCTCTTCATCTATTCCCAAATGGGTCACTATTCTCACCGTTTGAGGTCCCATACCTACTAGCCAAATCCCTTTGTTCGTCATTTCATTGATAAATGTTTCAGAAGGGTGGTTTTCATCAAGCTCAAAAATGACGATGTTAGTTTCTACTGGCTCTATTTTTTTGATGAATGATTTAGTTTCAAGTAATGCGGCAATTTTTAACGCCCGTTTATGATCTTCACTTAAACGTTCCACATGATGGTCTAAGGCATAAATTCCTGCAGCAGCTAAATAGCCAGCTTGCCGCATTCCGCCACCCAAAATTTTCCGAATTCTACGGGATTGCTTTATAAAGTCTTTGTTTCCAATTAATAAAGAACCAACAGGAGCGCCCAATCCTTTCGATAAGCATATCGAAATGCTGTCGAAGTGTTTCCCCATTTCAGTTGGGCTTGTTTTACTTGCTACTAAGGCATTAAATAGTCTAGCACCATCTAAATGCAGTGGTAAATTATTTGAACGACAGAAATTTGAAATTTTTTCAATTTCAGGAAGGGTCCAAATACTTCCACCACCTTTATTGCAAGTATTTTCAATTGAAACCAATTGCGTGGGAGGGAAGTGAATATCGTCAGGGTTTATAGCTGCTTTTAGCTGTTCAAGTGTAAACCGACCACGATTGCCTTCTAATAATTTAACCGATAAGCCAGCATTGAATCCAATGCCTCCACCTTCGTATCGATAAATATGCGCCAAGCTATCGCAAATCACTTCACCCGGAGCATGTGTATGTACTTTTATCGCAATCTGATTCGTCATGGTGCCAGAAGGGCAAAACAAGGCTGCTTCATGTCCAAACAATTGAGCCACTTTTTTCTCTAGCTCCAAAACTGTAGGGTCATCTCCCAAAACATCATCTCCAACTTTTGCTGAAAACATGGCTTCCAACATGGCCTGAGTAGGTTTTGTAACCGTATCGCTTCTTAAGTCAACAATCATTTTTAGGGGTTTTTGTACTTTAGCCGCAAAATTAAAAAGTGGCTTTCGGTAAAAGTAAGATTCCCTTTCAAACTCTCATCACCTTTTTACTTCTAGTTTCTGCTCTTGCAGTAAGTGCTCAAGAAGAAGAAAATATTGATAAATATGGCAGAAATTTAGAGGAGTTAACCATTCGTAAAAGAGGTCCCAATCTTGATCACTACAGTCATATATTTCTTGGATATGGGTATATCATTGGACCATCAGAAAAAGATAGTGCCGATGTAAGAGGTTATAAGTCCTCTACCTTCATGCTGGGTTATTTATTTAAATGGAGACTCGCTAAGTTTTCAGAAATTGGTTTCTCAGCCACTTACCACTATTCTTCTTTTCACTTGAAGCAAGATAGCATGAAAGCAGTTCCTACCAAGCAACTTCACCGGAAGGAAAAAATTGTTTTTAATAACATTCAATTGGCACCTTTTCATCGAATTAAGCTAACGAACAAACACCATTCAAATGGAACGTTTATCGATATGGGAGGTTACTTTGGCTATCATTATCGTACAAAACACCAAACCCGAGAAAATAATTTGAATACCGGAGCCCGAAGAACCCGAACTGTAAATTTGGGCTTAAAATATGTGGATGATTTTTCTTACGGATTATTGGCACGCATCGGTTTTAATCGAATTATGCTTTACGCAAGATATCGAATTTCAAACCACTTTACACCCAGTAGCGATTTACCAGAATTGCCCAGATTTGAAGCCGGTTTAAAATTGGGAATTCACCAATAATTACATCATGCCGGGAAGCATGCCTTTGGCTACATTTTTCATTTCTGCTTCATAAACTTTTTCAGCATTTTCGAGCGCTCTATTTATAGCCAATAAGGTCAAATCTTCAATTTGTTCTTTATCGATTTCTTGCATTAGTTCTTCACTAAGTTCTACCGAAGTGACTTTACGGTTACCATTACAGACTACTTTAACTAATCCTCCTTCTGCCTCTCCGCTTACCGAAATTGTTTCTAATCTTGCCTTTACTTTCTCTGATTCTTGCTGCATTTCTTGCAACTTACCCATCATATTTCCAAACATAGTCTTACAATTTTTTGCAAAAGTAATAAAGTAAAAGAGTGCATTCATGCTTCAAACTACCAAGAAGAGGTGAAAAATTGCAACAGATAAATTACCTTTGGGCAACTACAAAAAATGGATACTATGAAATTAATGGAAGGTAAAGTTGCTCTTGTTACTGGAGCAACCAGAGGAATTGGAAAAGGAGTGGCTTTAAAGCTTGCTGAACACGGAGCAAATGTGGCTTTTACCTATCGTTCTTCAGCAGAAAAAGCTAAAGCAGTGGAAGAAGAGTTACAAGCTTTGGGAGTAAAAGCAAAGGGTTATCAATCAGATGCAGCTGATTTTCAGCAAACGCAAGAATTGGTTGAAGAAGTAGTGAAAGAATTTGAACGAATAGATGCGGTAATAAACAATGCAGGAATTACCAAAGACGGTTTGCTAATGCGAATGAGCGAAGAGAATTGGGATGATGTAATGGATACTAATTTAAAGTCTGTTTTTAATGTTACCAAAGCAGTACAACGTACCCTTTTAAAGCAGCGTTCAGGTAGTATTATCAACATGAGTTCTATTGTTGGAGTAAAAGGAAATGCAGGTCAATCTAACTATGCAGCTTCTAAAGCCGGAATTATAGGATTTACAAAGTCCATTGCACAAGAATTGGGAAGTCGTAATATTCGATGTAATGCCATTGCTCCGGGTTTTATTGCCACAGAAATGACTGGTGAATTGGGAGAAGATGCCATGGAAGCATGGTTAAAAAGTATTCCTCTAAACAGACCCGGAACCACGGAAGATGTAGCCAATGCTGTGCTTTATTTAGCTTCAGATCTTTCTACTTATGTGTCAGGGCAAACACTTAGTGTTTGTGGTGCTATGTTAACCTAATTCAATAGACTTAGTAATTTGAATTTAGTCAGCCAATATCCTTGGTGGATGTTTATAGGATGCCTTTTATTAGGGGTGTTGTATGCATTTGCTTTGTATTATAGAAATCAGAAACTCAATGAATTTAGCCTTGGCTTAAAGCGAACATTGTTTCTTATTCGAGCAGTTTTAGCAAGTGCTTTAGCGCTATTGCTTATGGCTCCATTACTCAAATACCAAAGCAAGCGAGTTGAGAAACCAATAATTGTTATTGCACAAGATAATTCGGAATCAATTCTTTTAACCAAAGACAGTTTAGCTTATAAAACAGAATTCAATCGAGAGCTTAATGAATTAAAATCTGAGCTAGCTCGAGATTATGATGTAGATCATTATCTTTTTGATGAAGAATTTCAAAGAGTGGATTCAAATGCCAATTACCTTGGAAAAATTACTGCCTTTGATCAATTGTTTGAAAATCTAGAAGAACGCTATGTTAACCGAAATGTTGGAGCTGTTATTTTAGCTTCAGATGGTATTTATAATCAAGGAATGAATCCTTTGTATTTGAGTGATTTGAATCAAGCACCTATATACACCATTGCCCTTGGAGATACCACTGCTTATAAGGATATTCGGATTAATGAAATCAGAAATAATGACATTGCGTACTTAGGAAATTTCTTTCCCGTAGAAATGGAATTGTTAGCCGAGGAGTTGGTCGGAGAAGAAGTAAAGTTGCGTTTAGAGCGAAAAGGAAAAACAATTTGGACTGCTCAAAAAAGAATTGATGAAAAGAATCAAATTATTGAATTCTCTACCAAAGTTGAAGCGAAACATTTAGGAGTTCAGCAATATGATTTAATCATTGAACCCATTGATGAAGAACGAAATACGTTGAATAATCAACTATCTTTTTACATTGATGTATTAGATGGTCGTCAAAAGGTGTTGCTTTTGGCGCAATCACCGCACCCGGATTTGGCAGCTATTCAAGCAGCTATTAAAAACAACAAGAATTATGAAGTAGAAACTGTCTTGTTGAAGGATTGGAAGGATAAAATTGATCCTTATGACTTAGTTATTTTACACCAAGTTCCAGCTTTAAGAAACCAAGCGAGTGGGCTTTTGCAAGCTATAGCCGAAGCTAATATTTCAACTTGGTACATTTTAGCTTCACAAAGTGATTTTAATGTTTACAATGAACAATTTGGAGCAATAAGCTCTTCTGCGATTCAATCAAATACAAATGAAATTTTGCCAGTGTTTAATTCGGCTTTTCCGTTGTTTACCTTTTCTGAAGAGCAACTAAATACCATAAAAGAATATCCACCATTGACTGCTCCTTTTGCAAAGTATCGTTTGAGTGATCAGTCCTATTCATTCTTTAATCAAAAAATTGGCAGTGTAGCAACACAGAGTCCACTACTTGCATTTAGAGACAATGGAAGTCGTAAAACAGCCACTTTAGTTGGAGAAGGGCTTTGGAAATGGAGAATCTTGAACTATGCGGAGAAAGGAAACCATCAACATTTTGATGAATTGATTTCGAAGATTGTTCAATTTCTAGCCTTAAAGGCTGATAAGAGTTTGTTTCGTTTAAATCATAAAAAGCAGTTTTTAGAAAATGAAGTAATCAAATTTGAGGCTGAAGTGTATAATGAATCCTATGAACTCATTAACGAATCCATCATTGATGTTACCTTTAAACATGAGTCAGGAGAGGAGTTCAACTATCAATTTAGTCGATCAAATAAGGCGTATTTTTTAAATGTTGCTTCTCTTCCAATAGGTAATTATTCTTACGAAGCAACGACTGAAGTTAACACTAAAAAGCTTGTCGAAAAAGGTGAATTTTCTATTTTGGAATTGCAATTAGAAGCAGCACAAACGGTGGCAAATCATCAACTTCTGTATCAATTGTCTGAAAAAAGTGAAGGAGCACTATTTTACCCTTCCAACATGAATCAAATTGCGAACGAAATCAATCAAAATCAGAATATTGTTGCGGTAACTTACTATCAAGAAAAGTTAGAGGATATCATTAAGTTTAAGTGGTTGTTCTTTATCTTTTTGACTTTGATAAGCTTAGAGTGGTTCTTAAGAAAACGAAATGGAGCCTATTAGATACAACTTGAATTGAAACAAATATGAAAAACTTTAGAATTAAAACCTTTTGGCTTCTCCTTGTATTAATTGTTGGATTTCATGTAAAGGCACAACACCAAGCCTTTGATGAATATGTTGCTAAGGCTGTAAAGGATTACGATTTACCCGGATTGACGATCTCAATTGCCGGAAAGGATTCTGTTTGGTTTCAGAAAGCCTATGGATATGCGAATGCCGAAAAGCAAACCAAAGCTACTACAGAATCAGTATTTGCTATAGCTTCAATCAGTAAGGCTTTTACCGCAACTTGTATTGGCCTTTTAGTAGACGACGGGAAATTAAATTGGTCGGATCGAGTACAAACTCATTTGCCTTATTTCCGACTAAGCGACGAATACATTGCTTCTCAAATGACCATTGAAGACTTACTTTGCCATAGAAGTGGTTTCAAGACTTTTGATGGCGATTTACTATGGTACATGACGGATTACGAGCCAAAAGAAATTGTAGAGCGATTTGAGAACTACAAACTAAGTTATGATCATAGAACGATTTATGGATATCAAAATATCATGTTTATAGCAGCTGGTTTGGTGGTAGAAGAGGTGAGTGGTCAATCTTTAGGTGATTTTATGAAAGAGCGCATTTTTGAGCCCCTTCAAATGAATTCAACATACACCTCTATAGATGATTATACCAAGGAAACCCAAATTGCTTACCCTCATGTCAATGGAAAGTTAGATGCTATAAGAAATTATGATAATTCTGCAGGTGCAGCATTAATTAGCTCCAATGTGGTCGACATGTCTAAATGGATACAGTTTTGGCTAAATGAAGGCATAGTTGGAAAGGATACTTTGCTTTCAAAACACACTTATAAAAACTTATTGGAAATGCATACACCAATACCAACTGGTGGATTTGACCGAATGACAGGAGTTGAATTCAAGGGTTATGCTTTAGGTTGGTTTTTAATGGATTATCAGAATCATAAAGTAGCTCATCATGGTGGAGGTTTACCTGGTTATATTTCAAAAATATTTTTAGTGCCTGCTGAAAATTATGGAGGAATTATTTTAACTAATGGCGAAACTTCATTACCTACCGCTTTAATGCTTAATAGCATTGATGAGTTTGAAAATAAAACGGACAAACCAGATTGGGCAGGAACCATACTGAAATTTAGTAAAGCAGCAGATCAGCGCAAGGAAAAAGCCAAAGTAGAACGGTACGCTAAACGAAATGAAAAGTTAAAGTCGAATGTTGCAACCGATAAATTGATAGGTGTATATGAAGATATGGTTTATGGTGAAGCTAAAGTTGAGGAAATTAAAGGAAACTTAAGCTTGACTTTAGTTCCATCAAAAAAGTATTTTACTTCTGAAATGGTACATTGGCAGCAAAATACCTACAAGGTAAAATTTAAAGATGAATTCTTACCTGAAGGATTTGTTACGTTTCATTTAAATGCAAATGGGGAAGTGGAAGGTTTTAAAATTGATTTACCTAACCCTGACTTTCATTTTCACAATTTGGATTTCAAGAAATTAAACTAGCCCAAATACTTTCTTTTTAAAGCCCTTAAAAAAGGAGCTTTTTCAAAACTTGAAATAATTTTAAGTTCTTGAAAAAGAGCGCTTTGCTCATCTAAAAATGCAAAAATTTCTTGAATGGAATTTTGACCATACATTTGGCCAAAAAGCTTAGCCCCTTTATGGTTTTCATGAGCCAAAACACTTAAGAACAGTTCGTCATACCATTGATATTTTGAGCTAGTTTTTAAGTTTTTAAAAGAGCGATTTTCTTTTAATAGTCCAATGACCTTTTGAATGTAATGCTCGGTATTTTTAAAAGAATAGCCCGAAGAGGCTTTTACCCATCCACCAGCAGTTCCTATTTTTAGATAATTCTCGGTATTGTGTTTATGAAACGGATATGAACTCATGGGGATTTTTCCCATTTCAGTTTCTTTTACTTCATAGTGGCTACATCCAATATGGTTCAAGTACTTTTTAATGTAATCATCATAGACTTTTTCATCTACAATATCCTTTGAGAAGTAAGTAAACTCAACTAAAGCTTTTGTTTTTGAATAAGGCAATACATAGGTGAAACTGCAACTAACTCCATCTGTCAAACTAAAATCCATCATTCTAATTTGCTCCTCATCAAAAAGCGCTTTATCACTCTCAACTACGTATCCTTTAAAGTGTTGCCAAACCATTGGATATTTAGCATCTTCTAAATTTTGTGGGGGACGACTATCGAAAACTCGTTTACCTAAGTAACTGTGATTGTTTGTTGTTTTTACTAGAATTTCTGAACCTAAAGTTAAGCCATCAACTTGATCATTAATCCAATGAAAGTTCTTGCAAGCTTGCAATTCATGGATTAGATGTTGGTAAAAATCTTTTGATTGAATAGTTTTATAAACGTAAGGTGCTAAATCAAAATCTTTAGCATGATTGATTTCGTCAACAAAGCACGCTTTATTCCACTGATGAGATACTATTTTATCCCATTTACCGGTACCTTTTTCCCAAAAGCTCCACGTTTTATCGTTTTGTATTTGGTCAGATCTAGATTCAAAAATAGCTAAGGAACATTCTTCTAAAAATCCTTCATCTAATAAAGCCTTAGCCAATTGCAGGCCCGATAAACCACCTCCAATGATTATAAAATCAAAAGGGGAGGAATTTGCTTTCAAGCTTTTTGAGAATATCGCCGAACAATAAAAATAAACAACATGAAAACGCCTAAAATAATAGAAGCATAGGCTTTTTGATTATCACTGAAAGCTGGATTTTCAAAATTTAAATCCGTGATGCCAAAGGTCGTGAACATGGCACCTAGAAAAGCTAATAAACGCTCGCCTTTATTCATGCATGTGCGCTTTGATGACTAGTACCTAATTCTTTGTCAAATAGGTATAAACTCGAAGTGTCGCTTCCAATTAATTCCAGTTTATCAATAATTGAACGAGCCAATTGCTCTTCTTCCAGTTGCTCTGAAATATACCATTGCATGAAATTATTGGTCGTATGATCTTTCTCTTCTAAGCAAGCAGTAATAATGTCGTTGATGCTTTCAGTAACCAAGATTTCATGTTCAAGAATACTCTTGAATACAGAAGCCAAAGAATCAAAATTTTTCTGTGGAGACTCCAAAGAAGGAACACTTGCATGGCCACCTCTTTCATTAACAAACTTGATTAACTTCAACATGTGTTGACGTTCTTCATCAGAATGTGCAAAAAGGAAACTAGCTACTCCAGGAAAGCCTTTCACATCGGCCCAACAAGCCATAGCTAAGTATAATTGAGAGGAGGAAGCCTCTTTGTGAATTTGATTTTGTAATTTGTCTTCTATCGTTTTTGAAAGCATAGCTGTAAATCTCTAAGTGAGTAGCAAATTTAATAGAATTAGACTAAGAACATGCTATAACGATTGCAATTACCTTAGAAAGTATTTCAAGCCGAGCGCAATCTCTCCTTGATCGTAATCATCAATAAGTAGATACTTCACTTCAAAAAATGGTTTAAAGTTTTCATGAACATTTACATCCAATCCTCCTCCTACGTTCAGACCAATTTCGGAATTACTGTATTCTCTGTCATTAAATGCAGGGTGATCATCATATTCATACCCAACAAAGGTTAATCCTAAACCTCCAAGAGCATATGGGGAAACTAATTTCTCTTGAGTTAAAAAGTAATAATGTGCATTTAAATTTAATTCATTCCAATAATTGCGTTCAATATACCTGCTATCATTATCCAGAAAGAAGAAATTAAAATCTGCAACTAAATTCCATTGCTCATTCAACAGATATCCAACACGTAAATCAAGACCGGCTTCTTCTACTTCTGAACCATATTCTATGCCTACACCTGCATTTATTTGACTTAAACCTTGCTTTGCAAAAAGCAAAAAAATAAAACTAACTAAACTTATTCTCAATAAATTTTTCATGATATACTTTGGTTTGATTTAATTCTATCACGAATGAAACGGAAGTAAGTTTTAAAATTTAATGAAACTTAACACTTTTCTTTAAGCAATTTAAATTGATTGAGTTGGTAGTGAGAGTCTACCCAAAAGTAGATAGTCTTTTCTTTGCCTTCGGAATTCATGCGTAATTTAGAGTATACTTTCTTTCCTTTTAATATGCTCCAAATTATTTTACTATTTTTCGAAGTATCTAGCTCATGTTCTAAGTAAAGATTTTCAATATCAATTAATTCTCCTACTTCAATAAGCTTTCCTTTCGGATCTTTAATTTGAACTTTATTTTCTTCTATTATTAATAGAAACTTATTGGTATAACTATAAAACTTGTGTAAACTAAAAATAGCATAAACACCAAAAGCAGCAATTAGCAATAAGGATGAAAATTCAAACCAAACTGGTAGTTCAAAAAGGTTTAGAATGCAAAGTATAATAAGGATAAGCAAATTTATAAGGGTAACAATCCTGTGTTGCCTAAAGTGCATTGGGTCAGAGATATACTGTGCTTTAATCATAACTTACTTTTCTTTAAAGTTTAAGGATACAGAATTAATGCAATATCTAAGGCCTGTAGGCTCAGGTCCATCTTCAAACACATGACCTAAATGAGAGCCACATCTTGCACATTCTACTTCGGTTCGATTCCATCCGTATTTATTGTCTGGTTTTTCAGTCACATTGCCCGAAATAAAATCATAGAAACTTGGCCAACCTGTACCTGATTTAAATTTGGTTTTTGATTCAAAAAGCGGATTGCCACATGCTTTACATGTAAAAACGCCTTCTTCTTTCCAGTCCACGTATTTACCGCTAAACGCACGCTCTGTGCCTTCGTTTCTAAGGACTTCGTATTCTATTTCGCTAAGTTGTGCTTTCCATTCCTCTTCCGTTTTTTGAACTTCAAATACTCCCTCGCTTTTTGTGTTAGGCGATTCATTTTGTCCGCAAGCAAAAAGAGAAACGGCTAATAGTAGAGTAGTTAAGCTGATTTTATTCATCATTTCTTTTAATTAAAATTACGAGCTTCTCTATTTTGAGGTTTGTAAGAAGCTGTTAAAAACTACAAATGAAAAGCTTTTACTAACAGATTTGTTCAAGCTTTAATAAATTTACTTTCATTAAAAGTATGTTCAGTAAACACAAATATTTTATTCTCGCCTTATTCTTCAAGCTGTTATTTGGTTCACAAGTGATTGCACAGGTAATTGAAGAGGAAACGCTTATTCAATATTATGAAGGATTTCCATTTCAAGAAGGAATATATACCTCTTTCAATGATTTTGTAAACAACGAGCCAAGAATTACAAGCACTTTTGAAAAAAGGGGAAGTCAGTTGTATTTATATAATGATTCTTTAAAAGATTTTGAAAAAGTCAATCCTGAAAGAGTATGGGGCTATTCTCAAGCCGGTAATGTTTATATTTCTCAAGAAGGGGCCTATTGGCGAATTATCAATATGGGGGCTTTGGCTCAGTTTTCGGCTATAGTCATAACTACTGTTCAATCGGTAGATAATTTTGGCTTTCCCATTACTCAGCGCTCTAAAAGCATGCAGCAGCTTTTTCTAGATTTTAAATCAGGAGAAATCTATGAGCTTAGTGCTAAAAACTTAAAACCCTATTTTGAAAAGGACCCCATTTTAAAAGAGCGTTTTAGCAAGCTTAAAAAAAGAGAAAAAGACCTCATATTAGCATTAAAAGCATACAATGAACTATATCCCATTTACCTACCACTTCCGTAATTTTTTATGGATTCTATGCTTGTTGATTACGACCACAAGTAGCGCACAATCTGAAAGTGAAGAAATGGAAAAAATAAAATCCGTTTTGGAAGAACAGCAAACTCATTGGAATGATGGTAACATTGAAGCTTACATGGAAGGTTATTGGAAGTCTGATAGTCTTTTATTTGTTGGCTCTAAAGGTCCCACTTATGGTTGGGAAAATACCCTAAATAATTACTTAAAAGCTTATCCCAGTAAACAGAAAATGGGTCAACTAACTTTTCATTTGAAGAGTTTAAAACTGTTGAATCCAGAATTAGCATTTGTGGTTGGTAAATGGCACCTTAGTCGAGAAGAAGGAGACTTAAAAGGCTATTTTACTTTGATTTGGAGAAAGTTGGGCGAAGAATGGAAAATAATAGCTGACCATTCCTCTTCGGAATAATTTTCTATGCCTTATATTTGCCCTTTAGAATGAACAGCAAACGTCTAATTTTAAACGAAACACAGGTAAAGCTCACTGTTAAAAGACTTTGCTTTCAATTGATTGAAAATCACAACGATTTCTCGAATACCGTGCTCATTGGTTTACAACCAAGAGGTATCTTTTTAGCCAAATACATTCATAAAGAATTGACTAAAATTCTGCCAAATCAAAAGATTGATTTAGGAAGTTTAGACACTACTTTTTTTAGGGACGATTTTCGTAGAAGAAGTAATCCGCTTATTCCTAATAAAACCCATATTGACTTCATTATTGAAGATAAAAAAGTGATTTTAATAGATGATGTCTTATACACCGGAAGAACTATTCGTTCGGGATTAGATGCGATGTTAGCTTATGGTAGACCAAAATTAGTAGAGCTTTTGGTTTTAGTGGATCGTCGTTATAGCAGGCATTTGCCCATAGAGCCTAATTATGTGGGCACAACAGTAGATTCTCTAACGAGTGAAAGAATAGAAGCTATTTGGAAAGATACAGAAGGTAAGAATCAAGTAATTCTTAAACAACAAGAGGATGAGTAGACTAAGTACGAAACACCTTTTAGGAATCAAAAACTTAAATGCTCAAGACTTAGAATTAATCTTCAGTACAGCGGACAATTTCAAAGAAGTAATTAATCGTCCAATCAAGAAAGTTCCCTCTTTAAGAGACATTACCATTGCCAATTTATTTTTTGAAAACTCTACGAGAACAAAGCTTTCATTTGAATTGGCTGAGAAAAGACTTTCAGCCGATGTGATTAACTTTTCGGCTTCTGCTTCTTCTGTAACCAAAGGGGAAACACTGATTGATACGGTAAACAATATTTTAGCTATGAAAGTGGATATGGTGGTGATGAGGCATCCCAATCCAGGAGCTCATATTTTCTTATCCAAACATATCAAAGCCAATATTGTAAATGCAGGAGATGGAGCACATGAACATCCCACCCAAGCTTTGCTTGATGCCTACAGTATTCGGGAAAAGTTAGGTGATGTTAAAGGAAAAAATATTGCGATTATTGGAGATATTTTACACTCTAGGGTGGCTTTATCAAATATCTATTGTCTGCAAAAATTGGGTGCAAAAGTCATGGTTTGTGGACCTCCTACTTTAATCCCGAAATACATTCACGCATTAGGTGTAAGTGTTAGCTATAAGTTAGAAGAAGCACTTGCTTGGGCAGATATTGCCATGATGTTGCGGATACAGCTCGAAAGGCAAGGTGGGGCAGCAGGTGTGAAATACTTTCCATCCTTAAGAGAATATCATAATTTGTATGGATTGACCACAGATCGCTTAAAAAAGGCTGGAAAATCACTTACGATAATGCATCCAGGTCCAATCAATCGGGGAGTAGAAATTTCATCAGAAGTCGCTGATTCCTCCGATTCAATTATTTTGAATCAAGTAGAAAATGGTGTTGCTATTCGAATGGCGATTTTATACCTACTTGCTTCATTAGAAGGTTTTGATAATTAAAATTTATATTTTTACCGCTCTTTCAAAATTCTAACATGAGTCCATCTAGTTATACGATTGAAAACAAAGACAATTTTATCTTAATCACCATTTTGGAGAGTAAGTTTACCGCTAAGGTTTCTCCAGATTTAAAAGCGGAATTAGCAATATTGAAAAGTCAATCGGTTAAGAATATAATTATTGATTTAGAAAAGGCCAATTATTGTGACTCATCAGGCTTAAGTGCTATTTTGGTAGCCAATCGAATCTGTAAGGAAGCAAACGGATGTATGGTCATTTGCAATTTGCAAAATGCCGTTGAAAAGCTGATTGAAATTTCTCAACTTGATAGTGTCATTACAATCACTCCAACATTAAATGAAGCAGTTGACTTCATTTTTATGGATGAGCTTGAAAAAGGTTTAGGCGATTTTGATGAAGAGCTGGATTAATGGCTTTTAAAGTCCTCATTCTTGGAAGTGGGTCTGCTTTGCCAACCTTACAAGCCAATCAAACCTCACAAGTTATTGAAATGGGAAATGAGCTTTTTCTCATGGATTGCGGTGAGGGGACTCAAATTGAGCTTAGAAGAAACAAAGTCAAAGTTCAGAAAATTGACCACATTTTTATCTCTCATTTACATGGGGATCATTTTTTTGGATTGGTAGGACTTATGTCAACCATGCACCTTTTAGGAAGAAAAAAAGAGTTACACATTCACGGACCAAAGGGGTTACAAGAAATCATAGAAATTCAATTTAGAAATGCTGGTAGTCATTTATCTTATGAAATGCAATTTCACTTGGTTGAAGCTGCCGGCGCTGTGGTTTTTGAAAATGATAAAGTAAAAATTTCAAGTCTGCCATTAAAGCATCGCATTCCTTGTTTTGGCTTTAAGTTTGAAGAAAAAGAGAAACCTAGGAAGCTTGTTCCAAAAGCTTTGGAAGAATATGCTATTCCTAATTATGCAAGACATGAATTAACCAAAGGAGAAGATTTTCGTTCAGAGGATGGGGTTGTGGTAAAAAACAACTTGCTGACTACCGATCCGGAAGCTCCTAAATCGTATGCTTATTGTTCAGATACTGCCTACAATGCGAAGCTAATTCCTTTTCTCAAAGAAGTTGATTTGTTGTATCATGAGTCTACTTTTTTAGAAAAAGATCGAAAAAGAGCAACGAAAACATTTCATTCTACGGCAAAAGATGCAGCTCAAGTAGCACTAGAAGCTGAAGCCAAAAAATTACTTCTTGGACACTTTTCAAATCGATATAAGTCAAAAGACGCTTTTTTGCAAGAAAGCAGACCGACTTTTAAGGAGAGCTATATTGCTGAAGAAGGAATGGAATACCTTGTTTAGGAAGGAGGGAATTAAGAATTATCTTTTTTAAAATCCAAACTAACAGAATTGATACAATAGCGTTGTCCTGTTGTATCTCTTGGACCGTCAGAGAAAACATGACCTAAATGTCCTCCACAATTAGAGCAAACCACTTCAGTCCGTATCATTCCGTGAGAAGTATCTAGAATCAATTCTACATTTCCTTGATCAACTACATCGTAAAAACTTGGCCATCCGCTTCCTGAATCAAACTTGGTGGAAGAGTCAAACAGCTCATTACCACAAGCAGCGCAGGTGTATTTTCCTTCTTCTTTATGGTCAAGGTATTTACCTGTAAAAGGTCTTTCGGTTCCTTTTTCAACTAAAATGCGGTACTGTTCATCAGTCAGTTTTGCCTTTATCTTGTCGTCCACGGTTTTTCTGATTTTGATTCTTGTGCTTACGCTTTGGGTAAAATTTCTTTTTGTTTCTGCTATTTCCTTTTTTAGTGGGAGGATTATAAGCAGGGCCTTCACCAATTTCAGGCGGATTAGGCAACTTTGGAACGTCCTTCTGAATTAATTGTTCAATTTTCTGAAAATCTCTTTGGCCACTTTGGTCAATAAAGGTTAAAGCCATACCAGTAGATTTAGCCCGAGCAGTTCTACCCACACGATGCACATAATCTTCAGGGTCATTTGGAACATCATAATTCATCACCAAATCAATGTTGTCAATGTCAATTCCTCGTGATATAATGTCCGTTGCCACAAGAATCCGCAAACGCTTGTTTCTAAACCTTCTTAATACATCTTCTCTTTGTGTTTGATCTAAATCAGAAGAGATACCATCAGCATCCATATTCATGCGCTTTAAATCACGCACCAATTCTTTTACAGTATTTTTTCTTGAAGTAAAAATGATAATGCTGCTCAGTTCATCTTTGCCTTTTAAAAGGTGTTTGACTAGCTCATTTTTTTGTCCCTCATAGGTTAAGTAAGCCGCTTGCAAAATTCCTTCAGCCGTTTGCGAGATAGCAATGTTTACTTCTTCAGGTTGATTCATCACTGACTTAGCAAGATTCCTAATCTTAGGAGGCATAGTAGCTGAAAACATGATGTTTTGCCTTTCTTTGGGCAAATACTCCGCAATTTTTTTAATATCGTCTGCAAATCCCATATCTAGCATTCGGTCGGCCTCGTCGAGAATGAAATGCTGCAATTTGTCAATCTTTACATATTTCAAGTTCAAGTGAGACAAAAGTCTCCCGGGTGTAGCAACAATAAAATCAGCACCTTCCGTTAAGGCTGTTTTCTCTGCTTCAAAAGAAGAGCCTGAACCACCTCCATAAATGGCAATGGAAGAAGCACCAGTGAAATAAGAAAAGCCTTCCATTTGCTGATCAATTTGCATGGCCAACTCTCTTGTAGGGGCAATGATCAATGTACTAATGTGTCCACCACCTTTCTTAATTACACTATCCATAGTGGGTAGGAGGTAGGCTGCAGTTTTTCCTGTGCCAGTTTGGGCCACCGCAATAATGTCATTGCCTTTTTGAATAATGGGAATCGACTCTGCTTGAACAGGAGTAGGTTCTTCAAAGCGCATGGCATCTAAGCCTTGCAGTATTTCTTCTGTGAAATTAAAATCTCGAAATGTCATATGGTAAAGAAAAGAAAAAAGCTCCACTAGGGGAGCTTTCTTGGTATTTATGTAAAGCTAGCTTATTGAACGGAAAAGCTCATTCTGGTTTTTGACCAGTCTAAATGAATCATTCCTTTTGAATCAACAACAAAAGTCATGTTTTCCACATGGTCAATGGTAGAAGTTTTCGCTTCAATGCGCAAAGCATCTTTGCTTTCATCGTGCTTGTAGGCTCCCCATTGCTTGGCTTCTTTGTTAAAAATAACAGTCCAAGTGCCATCTTGCTTTGGAATAACAAATAAGGCATAAGTACCTGCTGCAAGCGCTTTGCCTTCCACTTTAACATCTTTGCTAAAGGTAATGGTTGTCGCCTCATTTGCCCCGGCTCTCCATATTTTTCCAAAAGGGACTAATTCACCGTAGATTTTACGGTCTTTCGCTCTAGGGCTGCTGTAGTTAATGCTAATTTCAGTTTTGTTAATGGTTCCTGTAGCTGTTTCTGCAGGACTTTGACGCTTTTTCATTTCTCCTTGAGCAAAGCTGATACTGCTTAAAGTAAACAAGCTAACTAATAGTAAAGTAATTCTTTTCATGATATGGTCTTTTTTAATGTGTTTGCTAAGGTAACACAAAAAGAGTAAGAGAGTTTTAGCTTAAGATTAATTATGAATTAGCAATAACTATCCAACAATCCCTGAATCACTTTTGCACCTTGCTCAATTTCTTCTTTGCTGATGTTAAGGGGAGGAGCTAAGCGAAAAGCATAAGGAGTTGATAGAAACCAAAACAGTAGTATGCCTTTTTTCAAACCTTGAAGTACGACTTTTTGTACTTGTTCTTCATTTTCTAAGTCAATGGCAAAAAGCAATCCTTTTCGTCGAATGGCTTTAATTTTAGGATGTTGCAACAATTCTTCTAAATAGCTTCCTTTTTCTTCAACCGAATCAAGCAGCTTTTCTTCTCGAATTATCTGAAGCCCTGTCGCTGCTGCGGCACAAACCAAAGGATGACCACCAAAAGTGGTAATGTGTCCTAGCATGGGATTGGTGGTAAATCGGCTCATCAAGCTTTTTGAACTGATTAAACAACCAATGGGTAAACCACCTCCAAGCGCCTTTCCTGAAGTAAGTATATCGGGTGTAATGTTGTAGTGCTGAAAAGCCCACATTTTACCAGTACGACCCATACCACATTGGATTTCATCTAAAATGAGCAGCGCACCAACTTCATCGCATTTATTTCGCAAAGCTTGTAAATACCTTGTGTTGGGAATTCGTACGCCTGCATCTCCTTGAATGGTTTCTAAAATGACGGCCGCTGTTTTTTCACTGATACGATTTAAATCATCAAAATCATTCAGTGTGATAAAATCAACATCACTTAGTAAAGGTCGAAAGGGCGTTTTCTTTTTTTCATTGTAGCTAACACTTAAGGAGCCATGGGTGCTGCCGTGATATGAACCTTTGAAGGCAATTAACTGAGTTCTTCCTGTGGCTCTTTTGGCAAGTTTTAGTGCAGCTTCATTAGCTTCAGTTCCTGAGTTTACAAAATAAAAAGCTTGTAATTGCTCCGGAAGTGTTTTGGATAACTCTAGGGCGGCTTCTTGCTGTGCATCTTGAATGAACTCACCATACACCATTACATGCAGGTGTTTTTCTGCTTGCTTTTGAATTGCATTTACAATTTTCGGATGTGAATGTCCTAAATGACTAACACCAATACCGGAAATTAAATCCAGATAAGCTTTTCCTGCTTTGTCATAGATGTAACTCCCACGGGCATAATCGACTTCGATACCAAAAGGAAATGGGGTAGTTTGAGCTAAATGCTCTTTAAAAAAACTAAGTTCGTCTTTCACATGGCAAAAGTAAGCCTGTGTATTCAAATCAAAAAAAAAGCGGTCGATTTCGACCGCTTTTTTTAATTGTTTTAATGTGCTTTCCTTCGCTTCTCGATGAGCTCTTTTTCCATATGGTGACGCTTTTTATCGTCTTTGTACATATGGAGTAACTCCCTTTTAAAAGAATGTTCCGCTTTTTTCATTTGAAGCACTTTTTTGGCACCCATTAATGCTACCATTTTTTCAAGGTATTCTTTCTCCAAAGCTAGTTTTTGTTCTTCTAATTCAATGCGCTCATCTAACGCTTTTTGAGCTTCTGTTTCACTTAAGTTTTCAAGCTCACTTTCTTCTTCATCATGCTCTGCTTCTTTCATCTGTTTGTGAGCATCATGAGACCTTTTCCAAAGTTCCTTTTTCTTTTCTTGATATTCATCATACAAGCTTTTGAAGGCTGCACTTTTTTGTTCATCTAACTCCAATTCAACAAGTAGATAAGCTACTTTGAGTTTTTCCATTTTTTCTCTCTTTTCATCACTCAATCTTTGAGCCATAGCACTTAAACCAAAGCTTACCAAAAGGAGTAAAAGAAGCTGTTTTTTGATATTCATTTTCTTAAAATTTAATGATCAAATAGGATTAATTCGGTGTCTGAACTTTCTTCATTTAGGTAATTTTCAATATCCTCATCACTAAAATCCTCTAAAGTAGAAGCTTGGTAATGGTAAGCTAAGTCCATGAGATCTTGATTAGCCATCCAATCTTCACTTTCTTCAAGCAAGAAAGATTGCAGGTCTTCATCCTGCATATAAACTCCATCTTGATTTACCCAAATGGAAAAGTAGCAAAGGGCAATTACAATAAACATGGGCATAGACCAGCGAAATTGAAATGCTTGGTTCAATTTAGTTAGCCAAGAAATTTTTTCAGAATCTTCGCCAATTTGTAATTGCATGCGATAAGCAAAATCTTCAAAGTAATCGTCAGGAACTTTAAAGGCGTCTTGTTTGCGATATTTTTTTAATTCTTTATCCATTTGCTATCCTATTAGATACTTATGTAGATAAAAGGTTTAATCCAATTGTAAAAATTCTTTGATTTTTTTTACAGCGTGGTGGTACGAAGCTTTTAATGAACCTTCTGTACCTCCTAATAATTCTACCATTTCTTGATATGATAATTGCTCGAAGTATTTTAGATTAAATACCAATTTTTGTTTTTCAGGTAACTGTTCTATTGCCATTAGAAAAGACTCGTACGCTTCATCACCATCAAAATAAGGATCGTCTTTCAGGTAAAGTAGGGCATCGTCCAATGTATTTTGCTCAATTTTATTCTTCTTCAGAAAATTGAAAGCTTCATTTGTAGCAATTCGATACATCCAAGAATACAATTGTGCATCAGCCCGAAAGGAGGGAAGACCTTTCCACACTTTGAGCATGGTCTCTTGTAAAACATCATCTGCATTTTCGTGAGTGTGAACCAATCTTCGAATGTGCCAATAAAGTCTTTTGGAATATTCACGTACCATGAGGTTAAAGGCGTAGTGCTTTTTCCCTTCTACAAAATAAATATTCAATAACTCTTTGTCTTTCATGGCTATTAATGAAAAATCCATTCACTAAACAGGAATGGATTTTTTTATGAATTTCATCAATTCAGTTGTTAAGCTCTATTCATTACCTTTTTAGCAGCTTCAATGATATTTTTAGCACTCAAACCATACTTTTCAAACAGTTCTTCAGGCTTCCCACTTTCACCAAACTGATCATTTACTGCAACCATTTCCATTGGAGCTGGATTTTTGCGAGCAAGTAATTGAGCAATACTATCACCCAATCCTCCATGCATCTGATGTTCTTCAGCAGTTACTACGTGTTTCGTTTTAGCAACAGACTTTAAAACTGCTTCTTCATCCAAAGGTTTTATGGTATGTATATTAATCACTTCTACGCTAATTCCTTCGCTTTCTAAAGCTTCTGCAGCTTTTAAACTTTCCCAAACACAGTGGCCAGTTGAAAAAATACTAACATCGGTCCCTTCTTGAAAAGTAAGAGCTTTACCAATTTCAAAAGTTTGATTTTCAGGCGTAAATACAGGCCACTTTGGTCTACCAAATCTTAAGTAAACTGGTCCTTGGTGTTCTGCAATTGCTATAGTTGCTGCTTTGGTTTGGTTATAATCACAAGGATTAATTACGGTCATGCCAGGTAACATTTTCATCAAACCAATATCTTCTAATATCTGATGTGTGGCACCATCTTCTCCTAAAGTTAAACCGGCATGCGAAGCGCAAATTTTTACATTTTTTCCGCTGTAGGCAATCGATTGTCTAATTTGATCATAAACTCTACCAGTTGAGAAGTTGGCGAATGTTCCTGTGAATGGAATTTTACCTCCAATGGTTAAGCCCGCAGCAACGCCCATCATATTTGCTTCAGCGATGCCTGCTTGGTAAAAGCGTTCTGGAAAAGCAGCTTTGAAAGCATCCATTTTTAAGCTTCCAGTTAAGTCGGCACACATGGCTACCACATTAGGATTTGTTTGCCCTAATTCCAACAATCCTGCTCCAAAACCTGAGCGTGTGTCTTTCTTTTCAGTGAATTCGTATTTAGCCATAGTTGTTTACAATTTTATTTGTGTGCTTTGTCCTGATTGTACTGTAAATGTTTCTTCTTTGGTGTAAATGCTTTGTTTGGCATTGGCCGAACGATAAATGACATGATAAGTTCCTGGTTGAAGAACGATACTTTGTCTTGTAGTTTGTTCTGATAGGTCACAAACCCAAATGAGTTTATCTTCTTTCATTTCAAAAATACTTCCATAACCTTTAGATGTCATGCCTATGGTAGCAATTCCTGCTTGTGGTATTTCTACGGTAGTTGTATGACTTTGAGCAATGTTGACATCAGAAATATAAGTTCTAGGAAGTGTTAGAATTTCTAAGTCATACTTGCCAATAATATACCTTTGAATATGGTTAAAATCTTGAACCAACATGGTTTCTTTTTTACCTTGTTGACGAACAATGGCCTTTAAATCCTCATATTCATTAAAGCCGTTCATTTTCAATTCTAAATCACCTTGTGGCGCATCAACTGCGATAACATTGTGGGTGCCGGCAGTTAATTCCACTCCTTTTTTACTTACAGGAGGAACTGTATGTACGACCAAGTCATATTTACCAAGTGGATCAATAGGAATCGTATCTGGAATTCCTCTACTATTCATCGTGTGCACAAAGTTATAGCGTACTTGACCTGAAAAAGAATCGTAAAAAGTCATGGGTACGTTTGTCTCTGTCGGATTATTCAAGTTATCGAGTAAATTTACTTGTGCTGTCGTGTTATTTAGTGCTTGTGAAATCACTATTCCAAGTACATTTTGAAAAGTGGCTTCATCTTTGGCATCATAGAAATTTCCTACACATTTAAAGGCATCCATTATTTCAGGTTCCAAGCCTAAACCAATTACAAAGGGCTTTAGAATAACACCTCTTTTTTGAAGAGCAAGTGATACCGCACAAGGATCACCATCACATTCTTCAATTCCATCAGTAATAAGGATAATCACATTTCTACATGTACTACATTCTGGAAAGTCATTCGCTGCTTGTTCAAGAGAATAGGCGATTAAAGTCGTGCCTTTGGGTCGAATGGTTTGGAGTCTACTTTTTATTTTTTCGTGGTTGGTAGGCGAAAAAGGAACTTCTAATTTGGTGTCTTTACAATTTCTTCCATCCGAAGATACATTGTTTTGATGACCATAAGCTCTCAAAGCAAGTTCAACATGTTCAACATCGCTTAAACTGTCAACCAAGTTGCGCAACAAGCGAGTTGCAATTTGCATTTTTTGACCGTTTTCCCAACGAGCATACATACTCTGAGAGCCATCGAGGACAAATAGAATTCGTGTTTTTTGAATTTGAGCCTGACTTTGAAAACTTGTAGTAAGACTAAAAAGAATTAAAAATAAACTTATGAGAAATGACTTCATACAGATAAATTTAGATTGTATAAAGGTAAATCAAATACCATACCTTTAATAATCACCTAAAGTTTCTGATAGCTGAGAAAGGGCATTTTCAGCTTGTTCATCATTTGGTGCAACGCCATGCCATTTATGACTTCCCATCATAAAGTCAACACCTTGCCCCATTTCTGTTTTCATTAAAATTACCACTGGTTTTCCGTGACCTGTTCTGTCTTTAGCTGTGTTTAACGTATCTAAAATGGAGTGCATGTTATGTCCATCCATTTCTAAAACTTCCCAACCAAAAGCTTCCCATTTCGCTCTTAAGTTGCCTAAAGCCATAATGTCTTCTACATCTCCATCAATTTGTCGGTTATTCCAATCAACTGTTGCAATTAAGTTGTCGATTTTTTGATGCGATGCAAATAAAGCTGCTTCCCAAATTTGACCTTCTTGCAATTCGCCGTCACCATGTAATGTATAAATAATGTGATTGTCGTTATTTAACTTTTTGCTCAAGGCAGCACCACACGCAACTGAAAGACCTTGTCCAAGAGAACCACTTGCGACGCGAATCCCGGGTAATTTTTCATGCGTTGTTGGATGTCCTTGCAATCGAGTATCAATCTTACGGAATGTAGCTAGCTCATCAACTGGAAAGTATCCACTTCGAGCTAATACGCTGTACCAAACCGGTGAAATGTGACCATTTGAAAGGAAAAACAAATCTTCCCCATTACCATCCATATTAAAGTCCGTTTTATGGGTCATGATTTCAAAGTAGAGTGCCGTTAAAAAATCGGCACAACCTAAGGAGCCACCCGGGTGACCTGATTGGGCTCCATGAACCATTCTTACGATGTCTCTTCTAACTTGTGAAGCAATGTTTTCTAATTCATTTACACTAGGCATGGTCGTTCGTTTGTTTGGATTTCAAAAGTAAATCAAATAAAGCAGAAGGAGTCCAGTTTGTTAATAAGTAATAGGAGCTGTGGAAAGTTTTTTGAATGAATAAAAAAAGTGATAAAAACAACATGGAATATCCTAACTTTGGCGCCCCAAAATCAATTTCTATGGCTTTAAAATGTGGTATTGTTGGACTTCCAAATGTGGGGAAATCAACCTTGTTTAATTGTTTGTCAAATGCGAAAGCACAGTCAGCTAATTTTCCTTTCTGTACCATTGAGCCTAATGTGGGTGTAATTACGGTGCCAGATGAGCGATTAAATAAATTGGCTGACTTGATTGATCCTGAAAATGTTCAGCCAACAACTATAGATATTGTTGATATAGCAGGTCTTGTTAAAGGTGCAAGTAAAGGAGAAGGGCTAGGAAATAAGTTCTTGGGTAACATTAGAGAAACAGATGCCATTATTCATGTTTTACGTTGTTTTGATGATGGGAATGTGGTTCATGTGGATGGTTCTGTAAACCCAGTGAGGGATAAAGAAACCATAGACTATGAGCTAATTTTGAAAGATTTAGAAGCAGTTGAAAAGAAACTTGAAAAAGTGAATCGTGCGGCTAAAACAGGAGATAAAGCAGCAAAAAAATCGCAGGAAGCCTTGTTAAAATACAAAGCACATTTTGAAGATGGTAAATCAGCTAGAACCGCTCCGGTTAATGCAGATGAGGCTGAAGAAGTCGCTGATTTATTTTTATTAACCAATAAGCCTGTTTTGTACTTGTGTAATGTAGATGAAGACTCCATTGCAAAAGGTGGAAATGAACATGTAGATGCTGTACAAATAGCTGTAGCAGATGAAAATGCAGAGGTATTAATGGTAGCTGCTGGCTTAGAAGCTGATATTGCTGAATTAGAAGATGCTGATGAGCGTCAGATGTTTTTAGAAGATGCAGGACTAGACGAGCCTGGAGTTAATAAATTAATTCGTTCAGCATATAAACTCCTTAATCTGCAAACCTATTTTACAGCTGGTAAAAAAGAAGTTAGAGCATGGACTATTACCAAAGGAATGAAAGCTCCTCAAGCAGCCGGTGTGATTCATACCGACTTTGAAAGAGGTTTTATTAAAGCTGAAGTAATTAAATATGAAGATTGGATTCAGTATGGCTCTGAACAAGCTGTAAAAGAAGCTGGTAAGATGAGTATGGAAGGAAAGGAATATGTAGTGCAAGACGGTGATGTGATGCACTTTAAATTTAATGTTTAAGCTACTCTAGTCGATACACTTTCCAACTATTCGTTCTGTTTTGCCAACCATTAAAGTTGAATTTTCTCAACCAGTTTGGAAAGGTAGAATAGATTTCTACTGCATCACCATCATAGTTCGTGTCGTTTCCTTTTCCTCCTAATACTAGTAGTTTAATATTTGTTTTTTGTTTCGGAATTTGATCAAAAGACTCTACCTCTTTTATGGTAAGGTTTGGAGCTTGATAATATTTTACATTCGTTACTCTATGGTATGGGTTTTTACCAATGTGGTATAAAGTTGCTTCTGATTCTCCAATTTCATGGTAAATGCGCTCATAAAGAGGTATTTGTGGGTCTGCGGGACGGAAAATGACTATGACTATGAAAATCAAATTTGCTGCCCAAGCTAACTTTACCATCCATTTAAACAGGAAATGTTCCTTCCAATCACTTCTAAAAGATTGATAAGCGCTAATTAGAATTAAGGGCACAAAGTAAACTAATGGAAAAATAAATCGAAGTTCTTTATGTCCAATGGCGATATGCACAAGTAAAAAGGGAATAATGCTCCAACTGATGGGAGACTTTGGGTTTTTAAATAAGAAGAGAATAAAAGCCAAGAATACTAGAACTGAAAGCGGGGGAACACCTTGTTCCAAAAAACGGCTGAAATAGTAGTACCAAGGTTCGATACCGAATCCTGAAACTTTATCTTCAAAAATATTTTGTTCTATATAATTCCATGGAGCAAATACAAAATCCTCGTAAAACCAAAAATCTATTAATACTCCTATAGAGAAACTTATAAGAAAGCTAAATGAAAGAATGACTAATTCTTTTATTTTTAGTTTGTGAATAAAGATGAGCCATAAGCCGAATCCAATTATAGCAAAGGCGATTTGGTATCTAAAATGAAATGCTAACCCCAAATACAATCCGCTTAAAACTAAGTTTCTCGCTTTCAAATTTTCATTAGGTAATAGCTGTAAAAAAGCGAACATAAAGAAAATGGCAGACCAATTTTCTGAAGAAAATCGTACTCCGATATAAAAGGTAAACCAAAGAAAAAAGGTGTTTAAAAAGTAGAAGTTTGCATTTTGATTTGAAAACTGTTTTTCAAACTTTTTCCATATGAGTATGAGCAATGAAAAACTAAGTATGGCGGAGATTAATCTCAATACAAAAGCAATGAAAAATGGGGAGTTTACACCTAAAAAGTGAAAAGATTGATGAATGAGATACACGAAGCCGACCTGTAAGCTTGGTCTCATTTGCTCATGAAATTCCCACGGAAGTTCAGATATGTCTGTTTTGCCCATTTTCCAATTGGCAAACTCTAAGAGTTGGAAATGCTCATCAAAATGATGATACCCTTTAGAGAAGATAGCACAAATGAGAAAGAGCAAAGCACTTAAAAATAGATAAAGACTTTGTTTTGAGTTAAATCGCTGTTCCCAATTCATTGTTTCAAATATACCGCATAATAAGGATGAAAAGATTTTAATTTAATCCAATCACCTTGTTTTACTTTTTCATTAACGTACTGCTCTTTAATGCCATTATCGATTGCAGCATGCCAATTGTCCCAAATGATTAAATCACCACTTTTAATTAAGGAAAGCTTATTCTGATGTAGCTCTAGAAACTCTTCTGGATTAAAGGGATTAATATCATATTTTAAGGACAAATAAGGATCGACATAAACCACTCTTTTACCATCAGGAATCAATTCAAAATTGGCCAATGATTGTTGTTTTTCGGTTAAATTCAAATCTCTTCTGAACTCCGTGGCAGCTGGCCCTTTTGTAAAAGGAAAGACAAGTATAAATCCTAAATAAGCGATTACAATTGCTTTGGTGCTTTTCTGTTTAAAAGCGCTTAGTATTTTTTCGATTGGCCAAAGTGCGAGAATTGCCATTAAAGGAGTAACAGCGGCGAATACTCTTTTTAAGCCCATGGAATTAAAGATGCCAAACATCCAGAAAATAGTGTGTGCCACAAAAAAGGAAACAAAACAAAGTGGAATTAATAAGGCAGGCTTGATTTGCAATTGTGTTTTAATTTTTTCAAAAGAAAATCCTGCTAATCCAATCCAAAATAAAATAACCAAAGGAATCCCACAGACGTAGGTCATTTTATCGAAAAAGTGAAGCCAATTTCCTTCACCATAGGGACTATCCAGATTGGCATAAGGGATTTTGTGAAACACCCAAAGCAAGTCTTTGTAATAAAGTGAGCCAAGAATTCCCAAGACCAAATGACCAACTAAAAGTAAAGGCAGTTTTTTCCAGTGGTTGCATAGGACTAAATAGGCTGCAAAAGTCAGTACAATTACCAATCCTTCCGAACGAATAAAGGGTGTAAAAGAAATCAGAAGTAGAGCAAGACTAACTTTTTCAATAAGCATAAAATAAATACTGGAAAGTAAAAAAGCAGCAAAAAGAGGTTCAGTTAATCCACTAAAAGTAGTGCTTAAACTCAAAGGAAAAAGCAAGTAAAATAAAGCGGCTAAAACAGGAAATCGAAAGTTTAATTTTTTCGCGATTAGCTGAATTAGGACAAGGTTAATGCCAACACAAATCACATTAAAAAGCTTGATTCCTTGAAAGCCAAATTGTGCAAATGGAGATGCCAAGAAAGTAAAAATGGGTTTTCCCCAATGATTTAAATATAAATGAGGGTGCTGCGGTGCGTATTTGGCAATTAAAAAATGGGTTACACTATCCGCCTCTTGACCAACTCCATCAAAATTAAAAATCAGCAAGATAGCCGTAATAAGGTAAAGAAAAACTAAAAGGTAATTGACCGTGTTTGTAATTTTCATGGAGGGTCGAAATTAGTGCTTTGTCACTTAATAAACGTTTCATTTTTTGTTAAAAGCCTTGTTGATAAATCAGCTTAATATGGTAACAAGCCTCTATGTTTTATAAATACTTTAGAGCTTTCAATCAAATTTATGGCAGAAGAGGTACAATATACCGAAGATAATATCCGATCGCTCGATTGGAAAGAGCATATTCGAATGCGCCCCGGAATGTACATTGGTAAGTTAGGCGATGGCTCAGCTTATGATGATGGCATTTATGTGCTTTTAAAAGAGGTGCTCGACAACTCCATTGATGAGTTTGTGATGGGGAATGGTAGAACCATTGAAGTAAGCATTAAGGATAAAACGGTAAAGGTTAGAGATTACGGTAGGGGAGTTCCTTTAGGAAAGGTAGTTGATGTAGTTTCTAAGATAAACACTGGTGGTAAGTACGATTCTAAAGCGTTTAAAAAGTCTGTAGGTTTGAATGGAGTTGGTACCAAAGCCGTAAATGCTTTGTCCACCATGTTTCGTATTGAATCTTCGCGGGACGATAAAATGAAGGCTGCCGAATTCTGTCGCGGCGAATTAATCGAGGATCCAGAGATTGAAGCAAGCACCAGACGTAAAGGGACGAAAGTCGTTTTTACACCTGATGAGGAAATTTTTCAGAATTATCAATTCCGCACGCAGCATGTTGAAAGAATGTTGTGGAACTATGTCTACCTAAACCGTGGACTGACTATAGTTTTCAATGGAGAGAAATATTACTCAGAAAAAGGCTTGTATGATTTGTTGGAGAAGAACATGTCAGATGATCCTTTGTATCCCATTATTCATATTGAGGATGAGGATATTGAGGTGGCCATGACCCACACTAATTCTTATGGTGAAGAGTATTATTCTTTTGTAAATGGGCAACATACCACTCAAGGTGGAACTCATCAAGGGGCGTTTAGAGAAGCAGTAGTTAAAACCATTCGGGAACATTTTCAGAAAGATTACGACGCTAGAGATATTCGCTCATCCATTGTAGCCGCAATTGCGGTAAAAGTAATGGAGCCTGTTTTTGAGTCGCAAACCAAAACAAAATTAGGTTCTAATGATGTTGGACCTGATGGACCTTCTATGCGCTCATTTGTGGGTGATTTTTTAAAGAAGCACCTCGATAACTTCTTGCATAAGAATCCTGAAATAGCGGAGGCTTTGCAAAAGAAAATCATGCAATCGGAGCGTGAACGAAAAGATTTAGCAGGAATTAAAAAACTGGCTCGAAAAAGAGCAAAAGAAGTTAGCCTTCACAATAAAAAACTAAGAGATTGTCGCGTTCATTTCAACAATAATAAAGAACGCAGCGAAGAAACTACACTCTTCATTACGGAGGGAGATTCGGCTTCTGGTTCAATTACCAAAGTAAGAGACGTAAACACTCAAGCGGTATTTAGCTTAAAGGGTAAGCCACTTAATTCTTATGGTTTAACCAAGAAGATTGTCTATGAAAATGAGGAGTTTAATCTTTTGCAAGCTGCCTTAAACATTGAAGACGGATTGGATGATTTGCGTTATAACAAAGTCGTTCTAGCAACAGATGCCGATGTAGATGGTATGCATATTCGCTTGCTTTTAATTACCTTCTTTTTGCAGTTTTTCCCAGACTTGGTAAAAAATGGGCATTTGTTTGTTTTGGCAACTCCACTGTTTCGGGTTCGTGATAAAAAGGAAACCTTTTATTGCTACAATGAAGAAGAACGAAGAGAAGCCATGCGAAAACTAAAAGGTAAGCCTGAAATAACTCGATTTAAAGGTTTAGGTGAAATTTCACCAGATGAGTTTAAACACTTTATCGGAGAGGACATTCGATTAGAACCGGTAGTGATTGGAAAAGAACAGTCGGTGAATGAATTGTTGAAGTTTTACATGGGTAAGAATACCCCTGACAGACAAGAGTTTATTATTGAAAATTTGAAGGTTGAACAAGATTTAGTAGAAGACACGGAAGTGGCTTAAGCGAAACATATGGCAGAAGAAGAAAAAAACGAAAACGAAGAGTTAGAAAACGTTCCAGAAGAGGCAGAAGGTTCTGAAGGGCTTGAAAATGTCATTCAAGTTTCGGGCATGTATAATGAGTGGTTTTTAGATTACGCCTCTTATGTAATCTTAGAACGTGCTGTGCCTCATGTAAACGATGGTTTAAAACCTGTTCAACGAAGAATTCTACATTCCTTAAAAGAAATGGATGATGGCCGCTACCATAAAGTGGCCAATGTGATTGGAAATACCATGAAGTACCACCCTCATGGAGATGCATCCATTGGTGATGCCATGGTGCAATTAGGGCAAAAGGAATTGCTTTTGGATACCCAAGGTAACTGGGGAAATATTTTAACCGGAGACAGAGCTGCAGCACCTCGTTACATCGAAGTTAGACTATCGAAATTTGCCTTAGATGTTGCCTTTAATAAAAAGACAACTGAATGGGCTTCTTCTTATGATGGTAGAGGTTTAGAGCCCGTTACGCTTCCCATGAAGTTTCCACTTTTGTTGGCGCAAGGAGTAGAAGGAATTGCGGTTGGACTTTCATGCAAAATATTACCACATAACTTTAATGAACTAATTGATGCTTCCATCAATCTTTTAAAGGGAAAGAAAGTCAACATACTTCCTGATTTTCTCACTGGAGGAATGGCTGATTTTTCGAATTACAACGAAGGATTAAGAGGAGGAAGAATTCGTGTAAGAGCGAAGATTAACATCTTGGATAAAAAGACCTTAGTAGTTAGTGAAATTCCATTTGGAACAAACACTTCTAGCTTGATTGATTCCATCATTAAAGCCAATGACAAAGGGAAAATTAAAATTAGAAAGGTAGAGGATAATACAGCCGAAAATGTAGAAATTAACATCCATCTTCCAACCAATGTTTCCCCTGATAAAACCATAGATGCGCTTTATGCATTTACGGATTGTGAGGTTTCAATTTCACCGAACTCTTGCGTTATTGAAGACGACAAGCCCAAGTTTTTAAGTGTTAACGAAATTCTTCGAATCAATACGGAGAACACCAAGCATTTGCTAAAGAGAGAGCTTCAAATTCGGAAAGGTGAACTTGAGGAACAATGGCATTTTGCTTCATTAGAAAAGGTATTTATTGAAAATCGAATTTACCGAGATATTGAAGAGCAAGAAACGGTAGAAGGGATTATGAAAGCGGTACATGATGGATTAAAACCTCATGTAAAACATTTGATTCGTGAAGTAACGGATGATGATGTGAATCGTTTGTTAGAGATTCGCATTAAGCGTATTTCAAAGTACGATAGCTACAAGGCCGATGAGCTGATTAAGCGAATTGAAGAGGAAATTGAAGAGATTAAATACAATTTGGCAAATCTGACTGATTTTGCCATTGCTTATTTTAAGAATATAAAGGAAAAGCACGGAAAAGGTAGAGAGCGAAGAACGGAGATAAAGTCTTTTGAAAACATTGATGCTTCTAAAGTTGCTGTAGCCAACGCTAAGCTTTATGTAAATCGAAAAGAGGGCTTTATTGGTCACGGTTTAAAGCGCACAGAATCTGAATTTGTCGCAGATTGTTCAGACATTGACGACATCATTGTATTTCGAGAAGATGGAAGTATGCAGGTGCAGAAAATCCAGCAAAAGTCTTTTGTTGGCAAAGGAATCATACATGTTGCCGTATGGAAAAAAGGCGATAAGCGAACCATTTACAATTTGGTCTATCAGGATGGACCAACTGGTACTGCTTATGTGAAGCGCTTTAACGTAACATCCATTACCCGTGAAAAGGAATATGATTTAACCACAGGGAATAAAGGTTCTAAAGTCCTTTATTTTACGGCAAATCCTAATGGAGAAGCGGAGGTTATTCAAGTGCAATTGAGGGCAAAAGCCAAGTTGAGAAAACTCAAATTTGATTTTGATTTTGCCGAGCAAGCCATCAAAGGTAGAAGTGCTAAGGGCAACATACTTAGCAAACATTTGGTAAGTAAAATTAAGTTGAAAGAAGAGGGAAGTTCTACTTTAAGTGCTCGCAAAATTTGGTTTGATGATACCGTACAGCGTTTAAATACGGAAGGAAGAGGAGATTTATTAGGAAGCTTTAAAGCAGATGATAAAATCTTAACCATTACCCAATCTGGTCATTATAAACTAACTGGAACCAATGTAAGCACTCACTTTGAAGACGACTTGATTCTGATTGAAAAGTGGAATCCTAAGAAGCCAGTTACTGCTATTTATTATGAAGGTGAAAAGGAAGATTTTTATGTCAAGCGCTTTTTGGTAGAAGACACGGATAAAAAAGTTGCTTTTATTACAGAGCACGAGAACAGTTATTTGGAATTGGTTTCTACAGATTTTCATACCGTTATTGATTTAAGCTTTGTGAAACCAAGAGGTAAAGATGCGAAGCCAAATGAAATCTTTGATTTACAAGATTTTATAACAGTAAAAGGTTTAAAAGCAATTGGAAATAAGTTGAGTTACGATAAAGTAAAAGGCATTGAACGATTAGAGGAAGAAGCAGCAGCTGAGGTGTTAGGTATTAGTGTAGAAGAATATAGAAAAGACCCTTTTGCTGAAGTTGTAGAGGAGAAGAAGGAAGAACAAAAAGAGGAAGAATCTGAAGAAGAAAGAGAGGACGCTTCGAAAGAAGAGGAAAACAAACCTAAATCTTCAAGCGGAGATGCACCTCAAATGGATTTATTCTCTTAGTCCATGTCAATCACGCTATTAATAATAATACTTACAGCAGCAGTTTCTATTCCTGCTTTTAATAACAAGCAACTGTTTTATAAACTTGACTTTTCACCTTATGAGGTGGAAAATCGAAAAGAATGGTATCGTTTTTTAAGTCACGCCTTATTGCATGGCGACTGGATGCACCTCATATTTAATATGTTGGTGCTTTATTTTTTCGGAGATCATACACAAGCTTACTTTGAAGCTTATGCTGGAACAAAAGGTACTTTCTATTTTATTTTGTTGTATGTGGGGGGGGTAGCTTTTGCAACATTACCAAGCTATAAAAAACACAAACACAATCCCAATTATCATTCAGTAGGGGCTTCTGGTGCTGTTTCTGCGGTTTTATTTAGCTCAGTTATGTTTAATCCTGCAAATAGTATTTGTTTATGGGGTATTTTGTGTTTGCCAGGTATCATTTGGGCTATTACTTACTTGATATACTCTTACAGAAAAGGCAAACAGGGAGGTGATTACATTAATCACGATGCTCACTTTTGGGGGGCTGTATACGGAGCGCTATTTACATTATTAACTGTCCCGCAAGCTATCCCTTCTTTTTTCACTCAATTATGGTCAATTTTGCCTTTCTAAGAAAGGTATGGAAGAGAATCTAAAAAGTATTTATTGGGAAGGAAATTGGCGCAAAGAAGGTGATGTTTCATTCGGTTTAAATCGCGCTTTCCGATTTGGAGATGGTTTATTTGAAAGCATTTTAGCCATACATGATAAGTTGCCGCTAATAGATTTGCACTTAAATCGCCTTAAAGAAGGAATGAAAGTCCTTTTACTAAACGATGAAAATTCTTTTCTAAATGGAGTTCAACATTTAATTGAAAATAAATTAGCTGAATTAGGATATAGAAACTCAATAGTTCGAATATGGGTTTTTAGAGATGGGGGTGGCAAGTATACACCTACTACCAACACGGCGGCTTTTTGTGTTCAAATTGAAGAAAGGAACAACTCCTCTGCTTATTTGAACAAAAAAGGATTAACAATTGATATCTGCAAAACGGTTAATTTGTCATACAGTACAACGTCAAAGTATAAAACCATAAGTTCATTGCCTTATATTTTAGCAAGTATAGAAAAAGAGCAGAGTCCTTACGATGATTTGATATTGCTAAACCAAAATAACTTAGTTGCCGAAGCGACTTCCTCAAATTTATTTCTGATAAAGAACAATCAAATTTTTACACCTCCATTGTCTTCAGGATGTGTAGAAGGTGTTGGAAGAACTCACTTTATAAATATGGAAAGTATAGGACTAGCAGTTGAGGAAAAAGAGATAAGCCTTAAAGATATAATTGACGCTGATGAATTATTTTTATTAAATGCAGTAACAGGGCCAAAATGGGTAGCTGCATTTCAGCAAAAAAGATATTTTCATCAAAAGATTGATAAAATCTCTAGTATGTGGTATTTGTCGTTGTCGTAATGGCTTAATTAAAAGCAGTTTAAATAAGGTTGATGTTCTAAGATTTCAGATAAATCGGTTAATTTTGTGGTCCAAATAGAAAGTTTAATGGATTAATTTTTAAAAACTATTAATTATAAATTGAGTTTTATTTATTAAAATGTTTCTCTTTTACTCTGAAAATGTGATAGAATTGAAACCAAAATATTACTTAATTCGTTATTAGACTTTTCTTAATACTACTTGACTTGAAGAAATTTTTATTGATTATTGGAACATTAATCTTTAATGTATTAATGCTCCATGCCGGAAATCCTAATGTTTTTTATTATGTCTCTGATGGTACAGAAGAGCTTTATTCTTTAAATATAAGTACCGGTGTATCCACTTTAATTGGTTCGACAGGTGTTACTTCTATAGAGGCGATTGCCTATTATCCATTTCCGGGTGCTAATGTATTATATGCGGCTAATGGAGGAGACTTTGGAACTTTAAATTTAAGTACTGGAGCTTATACCTCCATTGGAGAAATTGATGGTGGTGGAACTGCAAACGGAGCTGCGGGAGCGCAGACTTTGAATGATGTTGATGGATTAATGTTGGATGGTCAAACCTTTAAAATGTGGGCCATTGAACGTCAATCAGGTGCAACCCCCGATTTACTTTTTCAAATTGATGTGAGTACAGGGCAGTTTGTCCCAAATGCTTTCGGACCTGGAATAGACTACTTAGTAATTTCTGGAACTGGCATTGATGTAGATGCTGATGATTTGGCTGTTGACCCTACAACAGGCATTATCTATGCCTCATCCAATGATGGAGGTACAAATGATGTGCTCATTCGAATAAACAAGTTTACAGGTATTTTTACATTTGTTGCTAACTTAAGTCAAGATGACGTTGAAGGGCTCGCTTTTCGAAATGATGGAACACTTTATGGCTCTGAAGGTGATGGAGACAATCGCTTTAGTGAAATAAACAAGAGCACAGGGGTAATGAGCAATTTTATTGGGTTTAGTGGTTCCGATGTGGAAGCACTTGCTTCTTTAGTTGCAGATGCTAACCAATTGAGCGGAACGGTTTATGAAGACACGAACTACGATGGAATAAAAGATGGCGGAGAATTGGGAGTTGCAGGAGTTAGGCTTTACTTATACATTGATAAAAATGGAGATGGTAATGTTGACCCCGAAGACACTAAAGTTCAAGAAACAGTAACCGATGGAAATGGAGATTACAGTTTTTTATATGCGAGTACTGGCAACTTACTAGTCACCACAAAGTATAATTCTTATCCTTTTGGGTATGCTTTAACTACCGATAATGTAGAGTCGGCAAGCTTTACCGATGGGGTGAATTTTGCTGAAACCGATAACAGTAATGACTTTGGAATTGCAACAGGTCCAGATTGTGATGGAGATGGCTTGCCTAACTTTTTTGAAGGTGGAGCCGATTCAGATTTAGATGCTGTTCCAGATAGTTGTGACTTAGATTCCGACAATGATGGTATTTTGGACAGTGTTGAAGGAATTGAAGATTTTGATGATGATGGAGTTGTCAATTACTTGGATCGAGATTCTGATGATGATGGAATTCCTGATGCGATTGAGGCCACAGGAGGAATTGTAGCAGCAGCTTATGAAAGTTCAGAAGGAAATTTTTCAGGTGCTGATTTAGATGGAAATGGTATTGTAGATAGCCGAGAAACTTTTTCAGGTAGTGGAGTTATGGTAGCTAGTAGACCTGATTCCGACAATGATGGTTTAGTTGACTATTTAGATTTAGATTCAGATAATGATGGTATTCTTGATATTATTGAAGCAGGTGGAACGGATAGCGATGGTGATGGACAAGTAGATACTTATGCAGATGGAGATAACAATGGTTATTATGATTTGTATGAAGAAACACCGCTTTTAATTCCCAATTCAGATGAGACTTTTGAAAATAATAATGGCCTAACAAATCGTCCAAATTACATTGATATCGACTCTGATGCGGATGGTATAGACGATACGCGCGAAGGTTATTCAACTGCTGCATATGAATTCCCAACCTTATTGATCGATTTTGATGAAGACGGAATCATAGACTTTTGGGATGTTTCTGCTGACGAAGAGCCTATAACGCCTTATGATAAAGACGGAGATGGAACGCCTGATTATCAAGATGATGATTCGGATAATGATAACGTTTCGGACTTAATTGAAGGAAATGATGCAGATTCTGATGGAGTGGCAGATGCAGCTTTAACAGGCAATGATGACAATGGTAATGGACTAGATGATGCTTTTGATAACAATTGTGCACAAACAATTTCTATCGGTGCGGCTGATTGGGGAGAAGAAGATAACAGTGATGGTTCAATCAATTTAACAAGTACCGACTTGGAGCTAGTAAATGATGGTGGAGCTAATCAAACAGTTGGGATTTATTTTTCAGGAGTTGCTGTAGAGCAAGGTGCAACCATCAATTCTGCTTATGTGCAGTTTGAAACGGATGAAGCAGAAACGGGTGCAATAACCATAACGATTGAAGGGGAGCTATCTACAAATGCTAACTCATTTACTACTGCTGTTAATAATGTGAGTAATAGAACACCCACAGTTGCTTCAGAAAGTTGGTCACCGGCTAATTGGAATACCGTTGGTGAAGCCGGTACAAATCAGCGCACAGTTGATATCTCTTCTATAATTCAAGAAATTGTAAATCAAGGAGGTTGGTCAAGTGGAAACAGCTTAGTTTTAATTTTTACGGGACCTTCGGGAAATACAAGAACCGCTGAAGTTGATCCAACTTTGGTTATCAATTTAGACGCTATAGTTTGTAGTTCAAATGTAGCTGTACAAGATTTTGATGGAGATGGTGAAAGAGATTGGAGAGACATTGACGATGATGATGATGGAATAGCTACAATTTCAGAAATACCAGATAGCGAGCCAAGTGGAGTGCCTGATTATTTAGAAGTTGATGCCGGACCATGTGGGGTAGGTGCTGCTGTTGGAACGGCAACTGTCAATGGTAATGCAGATGTTGCTACCAACGAGAGTGGAGTGCCAACAGCAGGAAATGCAACTGGAGCACCTGATGGAAGTGTAGCTCTAATTCATACTAATGGCAACACCATTCTTTTAGACTTAAGTGATACTATTCCTGCAGGTAGCAATTATACCATCCGTTGGCAAGAAAGAACAGGCGAGTCAGGAACTGCTCAAATGATTCTAGAAGAATCAATTGATGGGGTTAATTTTACCACGCATCCTTCAGCACCCGCAACAAATAGTACCACTTTGGTAGACGCAGTGGTTACAGTAAACGTCACTACCCGATACTTGCGAATTAGTAAAGACAATCCACCAAGTACAACTGATTTTGAAATTGATGCAGTAAGTTACAGTACCCAAGTTTGTAGCATTGATTCAGATAACGATGGCATTCCTGATGAAGATGATATTGATGATGATAATGATGGTGTATTAGATGTAGATGAAGAAGCAAGTTGTCGAGGAGAAGTAAATTTTGAATATTACGATGGAACGCCTTCAGGAAATACAGTAGATAATATTCCAACTGTAAGTCCAGATGCTTCTGGTACAGTTAGTTCATTTGATGTAGATGATTTAACAACAAACTTAGGAGTCTCAAATGATACCTATGGAGTTCGGTTTACAGGTTTTATTTCAATTTCTACTACAGAAACTTATACTTTTTATACCTCATCTGATGATGGTTCTAAACTCTATATTGATGGGGTTGAAATAGTCGATAATGACGGTCTTCAGTCGCAAAATGAAGAATCAGGAACCGTTGCCTTAACACCAGGTACTTATGCCATTACGGTAGAGTTCTTTGAGAATAATGGAGATGAAATTTTAATCGTTTCATATTCTTCTCCTTCCATAAGTAAAACTGAAATTCCATTCAGTGTTTTGTCAACCGGATCCGGTGGCTGTGATACCGATCAAGATGGAATTGTAAATCGCTTAGATTTAGATTCAGATAATGATGGAATTGCAGATATCATTGAAGCGGAAGGCGAGGATGAAGATAATGATGGAAGAGTTGATGAACCAACAGATACCGATGGAGATGGTTGGTCAGATACCTTTGATTCAGATGATGGTGGAACAGCTTTAGCTGACCCTGATACAGATGGAGATGGATTGAATGACCGAATTGACATTGATGCAGATAATGATGGAATCGTAGATGTTGTAGAAGCTCAAGCTTCTACTTCTAGTCCTCGTTTACCTGTAGGAGTTGATTCAGATAATGATGGAACCGATGATACCTTCGATAATGATATTGGATCTTCATTTTTAATTCCGATTGATACTGATGGAGATGGTTCACCTGATTACATAGATACAGATGCAGATGATGATGGTTCTGAAGATATAGTAGAAGGTTGGGATACAGACAATGATGGCGTTGCAGATACTTCTCCAACTGGATTAGATGACGATAATGATGGTCTTGACAATGCGTTTGATGTAATTGATGGTTGGAACAGTGGAACAAACGTATCTAATGATGGAACTACATCTGATGATTTCCCAAATCTAGATCGAACCAATACACCGGAAAGAGATTGGAGAGAATTGTTAGATTCAGATGGTGATGGGATTGCCGATGTGGACGATATTGATGATGATAATGATGGAATTCTTGATGTTGAAGAAAATTCTTCTTGTACAGAAGGAGCTACCAATAGCTTAGCCTTTGAATTTTATGACTTGGAACCTGCCGGAAATAGTGTTGATAACATTCCAACAACTGGTGCTTTGGCTACTGGTTCAGTTACCGAATTTGATGTTGATGCCCTGTATATGGCTGTTGATCCAGGAGATGGAGATGATTTTTCCATTCGGTATACAGGATATATTAAGATTGCAACAGCTGGAACTTATACATTCTACACTTCATCTGATGATGGTTCAAAGCTATATTTAGATGGGAATGAGGTTGTTGATAATGATGGAGATCATGGAATTCAAGAACGATCAGGAAGTATTCTTTTAGGAATTGGTACTTACCCAATTGAAGTATTGTTTTATGAAGATGGAGGAGGTGAGTTTTTGTCCGTTTCCTATCAAGGCCCCTCTATTGCAAAAACAGCCTTGCCTTTTAGCATTTTAACGGAAGGTGGAGTTTGTGATACAGATGGAGATGGAATTAACGATCAAATAGATTTGGATTCAGATAATGATGGAATACCTGATATTATAGAAGCAGGTGGAGAAGACTCAGATAATGATGGTCGTGTTGATGACGATACGGATAGTAACAATGATGGATGGGCTGATACATTTGATTCTAATTTTGGCGGTGCGGCCTTAGTAGATGGTGACCAAGATAACGACGGTTTTGAAAATCGGATTGATTTGGACTCTGATGATGATGGAATTGCTGATATAATTGAGGCAGGAGGAGTGGATGCTAACAATGATGGAAAAGGGGACTCATCTACAGATTTTGATGAAGATGGTTGG
>CAXFAI010000006.1:0-44773 GCA_964001305.1 uncultured Flavobacteriales bacterium | reverse complement strand
GCAGAATAAAGCAATAAACTTTCAAATTTGCTCTGAGCCAAATCGTTGTATTTTGTTTTTAATTTATTCATTCTTAAAAGCCAAATCAACGATTTGGCGGTGTTTGTAAATAGCACTGAACTTTCGTAAACCTCCGAACGCCCTATTTGCTATATACCGTGTTAGGCACTGGTTTTTTTATTTTATCGTTACCCAATCTGCTTTTATATCAAGGTTTTTCAAGTCAGACGGAACTTCTAATTCAGGATAGTCTCCAACTGTTTTTTCTTCGGTCATAAATACAAAACCCCAATTATTGGTTGTATCAGAAATATACTCCCATCCATTCATTAAGTCTTGATTGACTTTTACATTGGGATACTTATCTGAAATATTTCTTACAGTTGAATTTGGATTGAGTCCATTTGTTGTTTTTAATCTAGGTGAGGCTGCAATTATGATTAATAGGGTGTCGGTACCAAGTGTCGGTATCAAACCAAATGCTAAGTCATCTTTGTCATAATACAAATAAGCGGGACTTCCACCACCAAACCCATAACTTGTAGCTTGTCCGACTTCTTTTCTAAGTCCTTCAAACCTTTGTTCCGCTTCTGAAATCGTCATTCCAACTTTAATTTCTCCAAGTTGTCCTTTTTTTATCTCAAACTTCTGGTAATCGAAGTCCAACTTTTCTGAACTTTCATTATCTGTCGATTCAGATTTTGTCTGTACAGGTTGCTCTACTTTTTCCTTTTTATCAGCCGACTGACTACAAGACCAAGTTACTGTCAGCAGTATTAAGTATGTTAATTGTCGTATCATTTTTCTACTTGTGCCTAACAAGTAAATATATTGCACTAGTGCAACACATATCTTTTATAGGTTGAACTTAGGTTTTTAGGGTTAATGTTTTTTATATCAACGTTATACTCGTTTTTAAACGACAAATAAGCCTTTGCTATCGTGTAATGTTTTCCTTGTTTCATCATCGGTTTTCAAAACTTTTTCCGCCACCAAGATAATCAAATTCAAGCATAAAAAAAGTCCCACCTGTGGGGTGAGACTCTTTCGTTGTTTTATGTTGTATTTCTTATTTACTTAACGCTGGGCAAAGCCATTTTGTTTTAAGTCAAAACGGTCTAAGCGCATTACCTTGGTCCAAGCGGCTACAAAATCTGTTACAAACTTTTCACGGGCATCGTCAGAAGCATATACTTCAGCCAAGGCTCGTAGCTCTGAATTAGAACCAAAAATCAAATCAGCTCTTGTGGCAGTAAAGGCCACTTCGCCATTGGCACGGTTTACAAGCTCAAATACGCCTTTTTCACCTTCTTTGGTTCTCCACATATAATCCATAGAAGTAATGTGCACAAAAAAGTCGTTACTCAAGGTGCCAGGTCTGTCGGTTAATACACCATGTGCAGAACCATCGTAATTGGCATTAAGCGCACGCATACCACCCACCAAAACAGTCATTTCAGGCGCACTTAAAGTCAACAATTGGGCTTTGTCAACCAACAATTCTTCGGTGGTTAAGGTGTAATCAGTTTTCTGATAATTTCTAAAACCATCGGCCATGGGTTCCAATACTTTCATGCCTTCCACATCGGTCATTTCAGCAGTAGCGTCTGTTCGGCCAGCTTCAAAAGGCACTTTCACATCATAGCCAAACTTTTTGGCTGCTTGTTCTACCGCAGCATTTCCACCCAAAACAATCAGGTCTGCCATAGAAACTTGCTTCTCCTTGTTGGCTTTGTTAAAGTCTTTTTGAATCTGCTCATATACCGCCAATACTTCGTTCAGCTCAGTAGGTTGGTTTACGTCCCAACTTCTTTGTGGTTCCAAGCGAATGCGTGCTCCATTAGCGCCACCTTTAAAATCAGAACCTCTAAAGGTAGAAGCCGAAGCCCAAGCCGTGCGAATTAAAGCTTCTTGGCTTAGCTTGCTGTCTAAGATTTGCCTTTTCAAGGCCTTTACATCATTGGCATCAATCATTTTGTAATCCGCTTTTGGAATCGGGTCTTGCCATAAGAAATCTTGTTTGGGGACTTCTGGTCCTAAATACAATTGCTTAGGCCCCATATCGCGGTGGGTAAGCTTAAACCAAGCTTTGGCAAAAGCCTGCTGAAATTCATCTGGATTGTTTAAAAAACGCTCTGATATTTTTCGGTAGGCCGGATCTTCAATCAAAGATAAATCAGTGGTAAACATCGTCGGCTTGTGCTTTTTGTCTTTGTCAAAAGCATCTGGTACCATTACTTTAGGGTCTTTGGCCACCCACATGTGTCCACCCGCAGGTGATTTGGTTAATTCCCATTCTTCGTTAAACAGGGCTTTAAAATAACCCATGCTCCATTGGGTTGGGGTAGCAGTCCAAGTCACTTCTAAACCAGAAGTAATGGTGTGCTCGGCTTTTCCGCTTTCGTAGCTGTTTCTCCATCCCATGCCTTGCTCGGTAATGGGGGCTGCTTCTGGCTCAGGGCCTACATGCGTAGCAGGTGCCGCACCATGCGATTTTCCAAAGGTATGTCCGCCGGCAATGAGGGCTACCGTTTCTTCATCGTTCATGCCCATGCGGCCAAAGGTTTCACGTATGTCGTGCGCAGCCAATTTGGGGTCCGGGTTTCCGTTTGGTCCTTCCGGGTTCACGTAAATCAAACCCATTTGCACAGCCGCTAAAGGTCTTTCTAAATCGCGGTCTCCGCTGTAGCGTTCGTCGGCTAACCATTCGCTTTCTGGTCCCCAATATACATTGCTCGCTGGTTCCCAAACATCTGGTCTACCGCCACCAAAACCAATCGGTTGCATGCCCATATCTTCTAAGGCAACGGTTCCTGCCAAAATCATTAAATCGGCCCACGAAATGTTTTTGCCGTACTTCTGTTTAATCGGCCATAACAAACGTCTGGCTTTGTCTAAGTTGGCATTGTCGGGCCATGAATTAATCGGTGCAAACCGCTGCTGACCTTCCCGAGATCCACCTCTTCCGTCGCCAGTTCGGTAAGTTCCGGCAGAGTGCCACGACATGCGGATAAAGAAAGGACCGTAATGCCCAAAGTCTGCAGGCCACCATTCTTTGGAATCGGTAAGCGCTTTTTTAATATCCGTTTTTAAAGCCTCATAATCCAAGGCCAAAAAGGCTTCTTTATAGTTAAAATTTTCATCCATGGGATTAGAGCGGGCATCGTTTAAACGAAGCACACTTAAATCCAATCGGTTGGGCCACCAATCCATGGGTTTTCGAACTTCTTGAGAAGAGCGGTCGCCTTCTTTGTTTTCGTAGTTCATTTCGCTGTGGTTGGCTTGTGCATCTCCGCCATGCATCACCGGACATTTAGAAATGTCTTGCGCTTGGGCAGAAAGGGCTAAAAGCACACTGAAAGAGGTAATAAGCTGTTTCATGCTGTTTGATTTTAAGGGGTTATTCTATTGTAGACTTCAAAATTATTGCGTTAGTTTGATTTATAAAAACTATATTTTCTATAGAAACATTGATGAAATAGATGAACGTACAACAGATTGAATATGTTCTTGCGGTAGCTGAAATACAACATTTTGAGCGTGCTGCAGAAAAGTGTTTTGTGACGCAATCCACCTTAAGTACTATGATTTCGCGCTTTGAGGATGAATTGGGGATTCAAATTTTTGACCGTAAGCGGAAACCAGTGGGGCTAACCACGGAAGGGGAAGTTTTGCTCGAACAATTGAAAAAGATAAAGCAAGAGCTAGAGCAACTCAAAGAATTGAGTCAAGAAATTAAAGGAGAAATCAAAGGGGATTTAAGCATTTCGGTCATTCCTACCATTGCACCTTTTTTGCTGCCTTTGTTTTTACAGGGCTTTGCGCAGAAGTTTCCCAACCTAAATATTGTGGTGAAAGAGCAAACCACTGCAGAAATTATGCGGCAAATTAAATCCAGAGATTTAGACATTGGCATTATATCCATTCCTGTGAAAGATCCTGATATTTTGGAGTACAAGCTGTATGATGAGCCTTTTTTGTTTTACGATGCCGGACATGAATTGAAGAAGCAAATTAAGCCAAGCACTATAGATGCTAATAATTTGTGCCTCTTGGAGGAAGGGCATTGCATGCGTACGCAAGTCATCAACCTTTGTGATTTGCATAAAAACAATTTAAAAAGCCTGTTGAATTTCGATTACAAAGCTGGTTCTATCGATAGTTTGTTACGCTTTGTAAAAGTGAATGGAGCAACCACTTTGTTACCCTATTTAGCTACCACCGACTTTGGGGCAGAAGAGCAAAAGCATTTGAGTGAGTTTAATGATCCCACGCCTTTTAGAAGTGTAGGTTTGGTGGTTCATCGTCATTTTGTGAAGAAGCAGATTTTGGAAAAATTGCAGGCTGAAATAATAGAAAAAGTTCGTCCACTTTTAGCCGAATTAGAGTTGAAAGGGGAGGAGTTGATGCCGGTTTAGTTTGTAAAGAATAATTGCTGTGGGCTGCTTTTCTCAAGAAAGTTTTGATAGAGGTAATAGAGTTTGCCCTCACGAATTTGCAAATTACTGGGAAAGGGGTGTAAGCTCTCAATTTTTTTACCAACTAGTTGACCTGTAGTTAAGTTTATTTGTTGCACATACAATCGGTTTTTATCGTTGTAGACCGAATAAACATCACCAGTGTAATAATCATGAATTAAATGCCTTTCCCAATTTTGCTTCAGGTGATAGTTTATGGGAATTTGATGCATTCTTTTCCCATCATGTCGATAAAAACTAATGCTATCAGAAAAATGGTCGAAAAGTACAAAGGTGTTATTACTGTTGTACACAGGACAATAAAGTGGGTCACTTAAGGCATGTTTGAAGAACACAAAAGCATAGTCTAATTCTTTTAAACTCTGTCCTTCACTTGAGTTATTGCTGCTACTTATTCCTTTTCCTGCCGCTCTAAGATAAGCATATTGCTGTTCAAAATCATGAAAAACATCTTTTGTTCGTTGATCTTTAATGTGCTTTAACTTTTTAAGTCCTACAATTCCATCTTTTTTCAAATAGTAGCGAATGTCTTGTTGATGCTTATCTTCAAAACCAATCATCATCGTATGGCCAATGGCCGATTTACAGTTCATCAAAGAGTTCTCATACTTTTCCTTCTCAAAGGCTTTTCCTACTTTAAAACTGCTGTCAGTAAAATGAATTTGAAAAATGCTGTCTTTACTTATCAAGTGAATGTTTCGAAAACAATCTTGCAAAAGTTTTAAGTTTTTGCCCTTTACCTCTAACTCTGATAAACTATTGCTTCTATTATCAATTAAACGTAAAATTCGCTGATTGCCAATGCCAAGTAATAATAAGGTAGCATTTTCATAGAAAGCATAATCAGCTACATAAGCTGATTCTTTTTTATAAAATAAAGGATTTTCTTCAGCAGCGATATCAACAGGAATTAAATCGTAACTCTTTTCTTGAAGAATAACGATAAGAAACAAGCTATCTTTATTGGAAGACATTTTTCCATTCTCATTCAAGTCTACTATTCTATGTTCATAACTAATGTGGGAAATAAGAACTTGATTTGGCAATTGCGATTCAAAATAGAGTAAACCATTATTGCTCGCTCCAATAAATTGTTTTTCCTTAATTGTGCTAACGTAAGCATCGTTTATTTTTTGGTTAAACTCATTTTGTATTTCTAGAATAACGGTTACCCAATTAGTGCTTTGGGCACTACTAATTTGAGGAGAAAAGTGAATCAAAAGAATAAAGAAAAGTATAAATTGTTTCATAAAGGTCTAGTCAAAGGAATACACAATTTTAAACTTAGACATATTATCATTTTAAAGTGTTGCCTCATACGAAATAGTATTTTTTACAAGAAAGCTATTTAAGGCAATTCTACTCTTCAATATGAACGTGTTGATTTTCTTGTGGGAAGTTTAAAGTTGGTTAAGAGGTACACTGTAAATGATTTTAAGAAATCAAAAACATTTACTGTATCGCCAAAGGACTCTTAAAAATGCATACAGCCTGTTTAGCCTATTGCGATGGAAAGCACAGATTTATAGAGAAAGTTCGTCCGCTATTAGCCGAATTGGAGTTGAAAGGGGAGGAGTTGATGCCGGTTTAGTTTTTAGCGCTTAAAATTACAGGCGATTTTACCCCGTCAATTTGTACGTGTTCATTTCCTTGTGGGAAGGACCAAACGGCATAATCTTTTTCAAACTTTCCAAAAATGGCTAAGCCCAAAGGATTTAGAATAGACAATTTGCGTTGCGACATATCGCCTTCTTCAGGAGGAACAATTAGCAAACCCACTTTTCGACCGAATGCGGTTTCCACATCTACTCGAGAGTAAAGTCGAACCAGTGTGTCTGCCGCTTTTTCTTGAGAAACCAATGCCGCAGATTGCAATTGTTTCTGAAAAGCACGAATTAGTTTTACGCTTGCCGGATCAACAATTTTACAATTCCTAAGAATTTCTTGAAGTTTTGGATATTCTTCTTCAACAATGGTGAGCATACCTTACTTAAATCTGTTTTAGTTCTGCTAATGTGGCTTGTAAACTTTGTTTGGCATCTCCAAATAGAATTTTACAATTGGGCTTTTCAAACAATAAGTTAAGCGCACCGGAATAGCCGCTTGCCATGCTTCGTTTTAATACAATTACTTGCTTGGCCTCATGTGCCTTTATAATTGGCATGCCGTAAATAATGCTTTCAGGATCGCTTTCTGCCGCAGGGTTTACCACATCATTGGCACCAATTACCAAAACCAAATCGTATTCATTCATCTGCTCATTTACCGCATCCATTTCATAAATGTCTTCATAATCTACTTGGGCTTCGGCCAAAAGTACATTCATGTGTCCGGGCATTCTTCCTGCTACAGGATGAATAATATAGTCTAATTCAATTTCTTTAGAAGCCAATAATTTTTGAAGTTCAAAGCATTCTTTTTGGGCTTGGGCTACCGCCATTCCAAAGCCAGGTACAATGGCTACTTTTTTTGAAAAGCTTAATAAACTAGCGGTTTCTCCATGACTGATAGATTGTACATTTTGTTCACCTTCTGCGGCTTTAATAGTACTTTTTGAGGAGCTAAAAATGGCCTTTAACGAACGGTTCATGGCTTTGCTCATTTGTAGACTTAAGAAAATGCCTGTAAAACCAACTAGAATTCCACCCAACAGCATAATGGTACTTTCGAAAATGATTCCTGAGAAAGCAGTAGCAATTCCAGTTACGGCATTTAAAACAGAAATTAAAACAGGCATATCTGCACCGCCGATAGGCATGGCAATAAAAAAACCGATGAACAAACTTAAAGCGCCTAAGCGAAGACAAAGCAAGGCAAAGCTTGAAAATTCAGGGTCATATAGGTGAAGCCCGATAAACTCAGCAAATAAAAAGAGGGAGAAATAAAGAATCCATTTGGTTTTAAGACGCTTCTTTAGTTTGCCACCAAGTTTGTAAAAAGCGACAATACTTCCGGTAAATGAAGCCCCACCTAAGGTAATACCGCCAATTAAAATGATTTTGCTGCTCAAGCTAAAACTTTCATTGGGGAAATGATAAACCTCATTTAAACCAATTAAAAGGGCACATAATCCGCCAAAAGCATTGAACAAAGAAATCAATTCCGGAATTCGACGCATGTCGTACTTATACGAAAGGTAACGACCGATTAGTGTACCTACACTGAGAATGCTCAAGAGTAAGATAAAATTGGGTATGCGGTTGCTTTGATACAAGCACAAGAAAACCGTGGCAGTTATGGCCAAGAACATGGAAATGGCAGATATTATGTTGCCTTTGTTCGCATTCCCTGCTTTGCCCATAAATTTTAATCCGAAGATAAAACCAAGCGCAGAAAGCAAATAGGCGAAGTTTAAATAGACCATCATTTTTTCTTGCTTTTAGATTTTGAAAACATACTGAGCATGCGATTGGTGACAAAAAAACCACCTGCCACGTTAATGCTACCAATTAAAATGGCCAAGGAGGCAATGGCAATGTTGAGGTACTCTTCCAAAGGCGTATTAAGCAATTGCAAGATTCCTCCAATTAGTATAATTCCGCTAATGGCATTGGAACCCGACATTAGTGGTGTGTGCAAAACTGCAGGTACATTTTTAATGACTTCTATGCCTATTAAAATGCTGAGCATAATCACATAAAGGCCATCAATATCAGTAAGGTAAAAGGTATTAAGCATATGTTTTGGTACTTAGGGTTTCATTTAAATAGGGGTGAATGATTTTTCCATTTTCTACAATTTTTGTGGCGGTTAAAATGTCATCATTGCCAAGAGCTTCACGGTTTAATAAGTGCTTAAGAAAGGCGGTAAAATTGTTAGAAATAAGCATGGAAGCTGAAGTCGAGCAGCGGTTGAGTAAAGAGTTTAAGCCAAATATTTTTACGCCCTGAAAATCAATAATTTGATCGGACTCTGTTAAGGTGCAATTGCCTCCATTTTCGGCCGCTAAGTCAATAATAATGGAGCCTTTTTTCATTTGCATAACCGCTTCGGTAGGGAGTAAGATCGGGGCTTTTTTGCCGGGAATTTTAGCTGTAGTGATTACTACATCGGCTTTAGCAGCAACTTCTGTAATGCGCTGATTTACTTTTTGCAAATAGGCTTCTTTTTGTTCAATGGCGTAGCCACCTGCATTTTGATCCTCTTCTGCACCCTCAATTTCAATAAACTTGGCCCCTAAACTGGCTACTTCTGTTTTAGTAGAAGAGCGAACATCAAAAGCTTCTACAACAGCACCTAATCGTTTGGAAGTGGCAATGGCTTGTAATCCGGCAACTCCAGCTCCTAAAACTAAATATTTGGCTGGAGGTAAAGTGCCAGCAGCACTGCTCATCATAGGAACCACCATGGGCAATTGTTCGGCAGCTAAAAGTGCCGCTTGATAACCAGAAATAGAGGCTAAAGTAGAAACCAAATCCATGGATTGAGCCAAACTGGTTCTTGGCATTAAATCAAGGCTAAAAACTTGACAATTTCTGCCTTCAAAAGCTAACGCAGCCTCCGGATGGTTTAAAATGCCATAAAAGCCAATGCAGCTTTGTAGCTTTTCTTTGCGCAGAGGACTCGCTTTTTTTAGAAAGCTTAGAATGATGTCGGCCTCCTTTAAAAGGCTTTCATAATCACGAATGCTAGCTCCAGCTCTTTCGTAATCTTCATTCGAAAACCCACAACTTAAACCAGCATCTTTTTCAATGCAAATGTTAAATTCTTTGCTCAGCTTTTTGACTGAATCTGGACTTAAAGAAACTATTTGGTGTTGCTCCTCTTCTTTAAGCACTGCTAATTGTTGCATACCCGTTGTATTACTTCTTTGTTTTTTATCGATTTTTTGTCGAAAGCAGATTCACTAAACAAATTGGCCATATTGATCAAGTCTTCTTTGTGTTGACTTAACAAACACGATTTAAAATGCAGCTGCCATTGTTGAAGTTTTACATCAAAAGATTTGGGAAAATAAACCAGTTGTATGTTGTGTTTAGGAATGAGCTTTTTTAAGCTATCTTCTAAATTTAAATCGATTGAAATGATTTGTAATTTTTGAAAAGTTCCTATTCCGAGTGACCGTATGCTTTTGGTTTGGTTTTTCAGCTTTTGTAAAGATTTACTTTGTTCATGTTTAAAAAAATCCTCGCCTTCGTGCAAAAGGTCTAGAGCCGCAAAGCCTACTATTTGATAGTTGAATGAGTGCATCAAAATGAATTCAGCTTCTACGTTTTTAAAATGAACCAAACATTGTTTTAGCGCATTTTCTGATGAATCAGTAAAGTCAGTAGGAATAAGAACTTTTATCATTAGGACAAGGCTTAGCTATACGGAACGCTTAGTCCACGCATTCTAAATTTCTTGCCGCTTAATTCTGCATATATTTTATTCTTTAGTTTTCGATAATCCGTTAAAAACGAGATGTATTTAGCCCGGTAGTTCTCATGGGTTTTTAAGAGGTCTAAATCGCAACCACTTTCTTCGCAAAGCAATTCATCAGGCTTTTCTTTTTTATACGCCTTAAGCAGTTGATTTAGTTCTATGCATGCAAACTCCTTTTCTTCTAATACTTGTAAGTACTGGGTGCTATCTATTTCATCATCAATATTAAACGAACACATTTTTATAAGTGAACGCAATTCGGTTTGAATCCGATTTAAGTGAACAAGCCAAGTTGCTAATTCGTATTGATTTAGTTTATGGCTAATATCCAATTCCGTTTCGTGTGCATTATTTTTCATCTCAACTAATTTTGTAAGTGAACATGGGTCAAGTTTTCTTTTGCTTGAGAAACCGCTAGAATTTTAATCTCTTTTTCTCCTCTTGGAAATTGCCATTTTACAATATCACCTTCGCCATATCCAATTAAGGCCAAACCCATAGGAGTTAAAATGGAAATTTTTCCATTCTTCCAATCTTTGTCAGCCGGTTTTACCAACTCAACTACAACTTCTTTCTCATCGATTGATAAGGTTACTTGGCTATTAAAGGCAATAATGTGAGCCGGAAGATCTTCATCTTCTACTAAGCTTGCCACTTTTAATTCAGTGGCAAGCTTTTTTAAAGAATTCCGAGTCTCTTGGTTGTTTTCTAAACCATTAACCTTTAAAATTCCTGTCAAATATTCGTAGTCCCTTTTTCTCAAGACAATAGGCTTTGTTTTCATCTTTTTTTGACTTTATGGGAAAATACCTCTTTGAATGTATGCTTTTTCAATGCGCTGAATAGCAATGCAGTAAGCTGCTGTTCGAAAGTCAACTTTTTCTTTTTGGGCATAATATGACACTTTGCCGAAAGATTCATCTAACTTTTTGTCTAATCGCTCAATAACTTCTTTCATTTGCCAAATTTCACCGCTACGGTTTTGCAACCATTCGAAATAACTAGCAATTACTCCACCTGAGTTGCACAAAATATCTGGTATAATGGTTACCCCTTTTTCAAGTAGAATTTTTTCACCTTCCACATCTGTAGGTCCATTAGCGCCCTCTGCAATAAGTTTAGCTTTAATGGTATTGGCGTTTGCTGAAGTAATTTGGTTGCCCAAAGCAGCTGGTACGATAATGTCACAGTCTAATCCAAAAAAGTCTTCTTTTTTAATGCTGCTTGCTTTTGAATATCCTAATGAGCTTCCTGAATTGGCTTGGCAGTAACTATTTAGTCTTTCTACATCAATACCTTCTTCGTTGTATAGGGTACTAAAGGCATCTTGAACAGCAATAAGTTTAGCACCTTCTTTTTCAAGAAAATGAGCTGCCCAGTATCCAACATTTCCGAAACCTTGAACAATAAAGGTTTTGTCTTTTAAGGGTTGTTTATGAAGTTTAGCCCACAGTTTTATGGTATAAAACACGCCGTAACCGGTTGCCCGATCTCTGCCCTCTAGTCCGCCACTTTCTACGGGCTTACCAGTTACAACATGTTGGTTCATAGATCGCTCAGAAGGTGGCATAGTACTCATATACGTATCTGCCATCCAAGCCATGGTTTGACTATTGGTGTTTACATCTGGTGCAGGTATGTCGTATTCTGGACCAATGTTTTCGCCCAAAGCAAACGTAAATCTTCGGGTAATTCTTTCTAATTCTGAAGCTGAGTATAAAGAAGGGTCGAGTTTAATGCCACCTTTACCGCCACCGTATGGTAAACCTGCTAATGAGGTTTTCCAAGTCATCCACATGGCTAGGGCTCTTGCTGCGTCAATATCTACTGTTGGGTGATACCGCAAGCCGCCTTTGTAAGGGCCTAATGCATTGTTATGTTGAACTCGGTATCCATTAAAAACTTCAACCTCGCCATTGTCCATTTTTACAGGAAAATGCACAATAATTTCATTGTTGGTAATGCCTAATATTTTGCGAACATTTTGATTTAAATTAATTTGATCTGCAGCTTGGTTGAATTGTGTTAACACATTTTCAACCATGCTATTCGCTTTTGTTGTTTTTGTTTGTTTAACCTTTGGGCTTGTTTCCATGGTTCTTAATTATGATTAGATATTTTTTAATGTATTTTTTCGTTTCAGAATGTCTTTGACTTGCTTGTTTTTTCTAGAATTTCCATTTGCCTGATCTTGCTTATCTAAATAATAGGCAAGTGCAAAAAGTGCAAGAAGCAAAAAAATCATACAAGGCTTAGTTTTTCAGTCGCCACAGTAGAAAGAACTTCTATTGATTCTCTTACTTCTTCTTTTATTTCTTCTGAAGACTCAAGAGGAGAGTGGGTGTATTCGCTGCAAGAATAAACTTGCGATTTGTTATTTGTCAGAGAACAACTGCTTCGTTGTGTGCAGTCTTGACAAATGCTAAAATGTAGTGACATAGTAAAACGATTTTTAGTTTCATGCCAAATACCAATTGAGGTGCCAAGAAAATAAAAAACAAAGCAAATGAGGTTTAACTATCTTAAAATAAGCGAGATAAGAATAAAGACATAATTTTTTGGCGAAAAATAAGTGGGTAATAATTCCCCATATGGGGAGTTTTTACTCAGGATTTTCCTTTAATTTTTCTCGTAAAGTTTTACGGTCTATGTTTAAAATCGAGGCCGCTTTAGTTTTGTTGTTTTGGGTGTGGTTCAGTACTTTTTGAATGTATTGTTTTTCCATCTCTTTAAGGGTCATCAACTTTTCTTTGGGAAAGTCAATCGAATACTTTAGTTCATCTGGTAGGTTGTCTACATCAACCATTTTATCGCTTAAAATTACAGCTCGTTGTATTACATTTTCCAATTCTCGAATGTTGCCTGGCCAATTATGGCGTTGTAGAATTTCCAATGCTTTCGGACTAATGCCTTTAAACTTATCTTGAAATTCAAGCCCGTATTTTAAAAGAAATTTTTCTACTAGCAAAGGGATATCACTTTTACGATTTCGAAGTGGAGGAGTTTTAATTTCTACTACCGTTAGTCGGTAATAAAGGTCTTCTCTAAAACTACCTTTTTGTATCATTTCCTCTAACTGTCCGTTAGTTGCAGTTATTACCCTAAGGTCAATGTCTTCTTCTTTTTGAGCTCCTAACTTAAGCACCTTTTTTTCTTGCAATACTCGCAACAATCGTAATTGAACAGCCATAGGAGCATTGCCAATTTCATCTAAAAAAATGGTACCACCATTGGCTGCTTGAAAAAAACCATCTTTGTTTTTATCGGCTCCTGTAAAGGCACCTTTTACGTATCCAAACAATTCTGATTCGAGCAAATTTTCAGGTATGCCGCCACAATTAACGGCAATAAACGGCTTGTTCGCTAAATTGCCTTGATAGTGAATGGCCCGAGCTACCAATTCTTTTCCCGTGCCACTTTCTCCACGAATAAATACGGTTGCTTTATTGTTTTTTAAGCGTTCAATAATTTGGAAAACAGTTTGCATTTCCGCAGAGTCTCCAATCATTTCACCCATTTTAATCAACGGTTTGTCTTCTACCGTTTGGGTGGTTTTACGAGCTTGATTTCGTAATGTTTTTTCAAGGATGTTTTTTAACTCTTCTTTGGTAAAAGGTTTGGTTAAATATTCTACCACACCTTCTTTTATCGCCTTCAAAGAGTCTTGCACAGAAGGAAAACCAGTAATAACAAGTTTGGGCAAAAGTGGATAATGTTCTGTGGTGAATTTAAGTAGCTCAAAACCATCAACCTCTGGAAGTTTTAAATCCGTAATCAGTAGGTCAATGGTAGAGTCTTTTAAAATACTCACCGCTTCTTTTACAGAAATGGCTTTAAAAACATGAAAATTCCAAGCTTGTAAATGACGTTGAAGTAACTCTAAAACGTGATAATCGTCGTCTACAATTAAAATATTTTCTGTTCGTAAACCCATAATGGCTTTATCCTTTTGGTAAAGTTACTTGAAAGTGTGCACCTTTTAATGGATTGTTTTTGGCCACTATATGTCCATGATGACTTTTTACAATTCCATGTACTACAGACAAGCCTAATCCCGATCCTTCGCCTACCTTTTTAGTGGTAAAAAAGGGTTGAAAAATTTTTTCTTCAGTTCCTTTTTTAATGCCTTCACCTTCATCTTTTATTTCAATAATAATGTTGTCTTGATCTTCTCTGGCAAAGACTTCTACTAAGCCTTTTGGAGGAGAAAAATAAAGGGCATTGATAACTAGGTTAAAGATAATTTGAGTGATTTGAATGGTGTCAGCGCGAAGTAACAATTTAGAACTTTCAATACTCAGCAAGTATTTCACTTCTTTTTTTCGAAAGGTCGGGTCTAATAATTCTAAGGCTTCTCGAAGTAAGGGAACAAGGTCTATAATTTCTTTTTTCTGAGGCATTTCACAAGAGAAAAACATAAGCTTTTTAACCACTTCTCTAGCATAAATGGCACTTTGTAAAATTTTATCAAGGTCTTTGTTCTGCTTCTGACTTTCTTCTTTTAAAAGTTCGGCATAGCCTAAAATATTGGTTAATGGAGTGTTTAATTCATGAGCAATGCCAGCGGTAAGCTCACCCAATATGGCTAATCGATCAGAGCGTTCCATTTGTCGTTTCAACACTTCCTCTCTGCGTTTAACTTCTAATTTTTCAAGAAGTTGTGCCACTTTTACCCCAATATTATCTATTAGTAATTGTTCTTCTTTTAAAAAGTGAGCCTCAGAAGTATTTGTAAAGAAAACGATAATCTTACCTGCTTTTTCATCTGTATAAAAAAAGCTACTTTCTAGGGAGGCTGTACTTTTCGGATGTTTTGGATTCGTGCTTAAGGTATAGTCTGAAGAATGAATTTCAACTTCAACCAATTCAGGGTATTGAAAAGCATGTTTAATAGAAATCGCAATTTTCAACAAGGTATCTTCTACCGTGGTGGTATCGTTTGCAACAATGATAGAGCTTACTTCATACAAGCAACTTAACTCTTTTAATCGCTCTTGTAATTCACGTTCTGTCTTTGTCATAGCTATAAAATAGAAAACCTCCGTAGAGTTCAAAAGTATTTAAACGAACGGAGGTTTTCGAAAATTAATCTTTTAGCTTGGTTATATTGCTTCTGCAATAGCTGTTTCGCCTTGGCTAAATTCAATGACTTTGTGTTTGCTTGATTTTTCATTTTTCAAGACTTCTAGAATCGTGTTGGCCACATCTTCTCTGGCAATCTCATTATTTAAATCAGCAGGACTTTTTCCCACTTTAATTTTTCCTTTTCCACTATCGTCGGTTAAACGTGTTGGCCTTAAAATGGTATAATCTAAAGCTGAATTTTTAAGGGCTTCATCGGCAAAATGCTTAGCCACATAATAGGGTTTAATGCCTGATTTTGACCAAAAAGACCGATCATCAGCTCCAGCAGCACTAACTAGAACAAAGCGTTTCACATTTGCTTTTTCTGCAGCTAAAGCCGTTTTAACGGCACCATCTAAATCAATTTCTAGGGTTTTTTCAGCTCCAGTTCCTCCACCTGAACCAGCTGTGAAAACAACTGCATCCGATTTTTTTACCACTTTTTCCAACTCTTCTACTGAATCGCTTAAATCTCCTTGAATGGTAGAAATTCCAAGTTGATCAAATTTTTCTTTTTGTTCTTCTTTACGAATCATGGCCAAGGGCTCAAAATTTTCTTCTTGACTTAATCTTTCGCTCAAGATTGTTCCAATTTTTCCATTAGCTCCTACAATTAATACTTTCATTTCTTTTATGATTTGATTTAAAAGTTCAACAAGAAGTAGAAATTACTGTTGGAGAAATTAAGAAGTATTAAGCTTTGGAAAATTACTGTCCCGCCCAAGGGCTATTAAAAATGCCAACGGCCAATTCTGCCCAAAGCAATAGAAAGGTAAAAATAACTGCCATCATTAATAAGAGACGCTTCTTGGCGTCTTTCGCAAATCGCATGACAATTTCTATTCCAATGGAAAGAAAAAGTAACATGATACCCATAACCAGATAATCGGAAGAGGACCAATTGACTTCTTTACTAATAAATGAAAAGAAGAAGGGTAGGAGCAAAAGACTTTCGAAAAAGGCGATAAGGATGGGTAGGCGGAAGGAGACATTCATGGTAGACAATTTTGCATTAAACGATTGAGCGATTCATCTAGTACAGAAATACTTCTTAAAGCTTGTTAAGGTATTAAATATCAGGGAATAAAAAAAGCAGCCTAGGCTGCTTTTTTACAAATGTTCTCAACAATTAAAGTTCTTCAGCAAGTGGGAAGTCAATTTCAAACTGTGCTAAATTGTGAATGTAGTTGCTGATTATTTTATCACCAACAACGATGATAACATCTACCAAATTTGCCTCGGTGTAGCCTGCATTTAAAAAGGATTCTCTTTCTTCTACACTAACTTTTCCTTTCTTTTCTGTTACTGCTTTGGTAAACTTGGCTAAGGCGTCTAATTTATCATCAAAGCTGGCTTTTCCACTTCTAATTTCTAGTACTTGATCATCGCTAAAGCCATTCATTTTGCCAATTGCTGTATGGGCGGATTGGCAATATCTGCATTCATTGATTTGACTTACCACTAGGTTTACAACTTCTCTTTCTTTGGCTCGCAAAGTCGACTTTCTGTTTTGTAAAGCGAGATAATCTCCTAAAGCGGTTTCGTTTTTAGCAAAGAAGGCATACAAATTGGGCACAAATCCAATTTGCTTTTCCAATTGTTCGAAAATCGCTTGGTTATTTTCGCTTACTTCTGATTTTGTAGGTACGCTTAATGCGGTTACTGTTTCCATTTTTTTGTTTTTTTAATTGAATAATAAATGAACACCGCAAAGGTTGGCTGAAAGAAGAAGGTTGAGTTAGGCAAAATCCCCTAAGGATTTATCAATTTTTCCCGATTTCGATATTGTTGTGGAGAACAGTTTTCTTTGGTTTTAAAAAACCGACTAAAGGAATGAATGTCTTGAAAACCCAATTCATCGGCAATATTAGAAATAGACTTGTCGGAGTAAAATAAAAGCCTCCTTGCTTCTAGCATAATGCGCTCTTGAATATACTGTAAGGGGCTTTTGTGCATTTGCTTCTTAAATAAATTCGACAAGGTTTTCGGCGATTTAAAAAGAAGCTCAGCATAATCACTTACGCTATGTTTTTCTCTAAAATGTTGTTCAACAAGGAAGTTAAAGTCTCGAATTAGATCGGATTTGTTTTTGTCAATTTGGGCTTTTTGCGATTGCTTGTTGTAAATGCGTGTGCACAATATTAAAATGCGTTTTAGCATCATTTGAAGCATTTCTCTTTGTAGATGATCAACGGTAACAAACTCGTATTCAATCATTTTAAATACGGCTTTTAATATTTCTAACTCTTTGCCTTCTAGTTGAATTCTTGGCACTTCGCTGCTACCATAATAGAGCGCTCCTCGGCAGCCTATTTCGTTGTCGTGATCAAGTATGCAGAAAAAAGAGCGGTTCCACCGTAGAAGATAGGCTTTGTTTAATTGCTTCACTTCAACTCGGTGAAACTCTGTTAAATGAACGACTTGATTTTTTGAAAATGTATAAGGTTTCGCATCTATCAGCAGTTCATTATGGTCTTCTGCAAACCAAATCAGCGAAAGCTCTTCATGTTGGTTTGTAATTTGAGCGGCCTTTGATTGATCAATTTCTAACCACTCTAAAAAATCATTTGTTTTACCTTGGTATTTCACTTCGTTAAAATCTCCTCCACATTAGCTTGAATTTTTAGCGCCAAATCATCGGTTGGTAAGTCGTTGGTGTCTAAGCCAAAGGGGTCTTCGATTTCTTCGGCCAAAAGCTCTAAACTGCCAAAAATATAAAGTACAAAAGTGGCAATAGGAACCGTCCAATAATGAAAGTCATGCGCCAAACCAAAGGGCAAAGTAATGGTGTAGGCAAAAATGAATTTCTTTAAAAACAGATTATAGGAGAAGGGGATGGGTGTATTTCGAATCCGTTCACAAGCACCAATGATATCTGTTAGCGCTTTTATTTCTTTGTCGAGTGTAATTAATTGGTCGCCGCTAATATGTTTTTCTCGGTATAAACGGTGCAATTCATGATACAACTTAGAGGCGATTAGGTTGGGGATATGATTGCATTCTTCATACTCCTTTTGACTAACAAAGCTTGTTTTGGGAAGTTCACTTACCAATACGCCACTCCTCAAATGTTCTTTCATGGCAAATACATAAAGAGGAACCAGCTCTTTAAAAAGCTGACGACTATCGGTCAGCGATTCAGGAAGCACCGCATTGATCTTAATGGCCATGTTTCGGCAATTGTTCACCATAGCGCCCCATTGTTTGCGGCCTTCCCACCAACGATCATAGGCTGAATTGGTTCGAAATACCAATAGCAAACCAATAACAAATCCTAAAAGCGAATGAATTTGAATGGTGTTAGAAAATATGTGCAATTGTTTGAAGTGCAATTCGGCATAGACTAAACCAACGGTTGCCAATGCAAAAGCAACAAGTACCCAAAACATTTGTCGGAAAGTATCGCTTTTATGAAAGCGAAAAATGAGTCCGAACCACTCACGAGGATTATAGGCGATCATGCTGCAAACAAACTAAAAATAGAACAAATCAAATATCAACAATTTGTTAAGCATCCTTAACGAAAGTATTTCAGCTAGAATTGGGGCTTACCTTTGTGGGCTTATTTTTGAGCATGAAGAGCGAAAAGGCTTTACTGTACACCTTAGCAGTTATACAATTTTCTCACATTACCGATTTCATGATTATGATGCCCTTGGGGCCTCAACTGATGAAAGCTTTTACCATAACTCCCGCACAATTTGCCCTTTTGGTTTCTACTTATACCATTAGCGCAGGCGTTTCGGGTTTTTTAGGTGCTTTTGTTATCGATCGCTTTGATCGGAAGAAGGCCATTTTAACGATGGCTACCGGTTTTGCCATTGGTACACTCAGTTGCTCCTTTGCTACTTCATATGCACTGCTTTTAACAGCACGTTCGCTTACAGGCGTTTTTGGAGGTGTATTGGGTGCGCTCATTTTGGCCATTATTGGTGATGCCATACCCAATGAACGCAGAGCTTCGGCGATGGGAGTGGTGATGGCTTCTTTTTCAGCAGCATCGGTAGTTGGTGTTCCACTAGGTTTGTTTTTGGCTAGCCTTTCTGATTGGCATTTTCCGTTTCTGGTTTTAGGTATTGTAGGCTTAGTTACCTTATTGGCAATTATTCGTTTTTTGCCCAATATGAGTGATCATATCAATACGTCCACTGAGAAACCATCTCCTGTTCAAATTGTGAAAAATGTGATTCAGAATTCCAATCAAATGAAGGCGCTATTATTTGGAGTAGTCATTATGTTCAGTCACTTTTCAATTGTGCCTTTCATTAGTCCATATATGGTGGCCAATGTGGGTTTTAGTGAACAGCAAATCACATACATTTATTTATTAGGTGGGGCCTTAACTATTTTTTCTTCTCCTTTAATTGGCAAACTAGCCGATCGTTTTGGCAGGTGGAAGGTATTTGCATTCACGGTTTTAACGGCTTCAATCCCAGTATTAATCATTACTCATTTGCAAGAAAATCAGATTGTCTTGGCATTAGTAGCAACATCACTCTTTTTCATTTTTGGGGCTGGTAGAATGATTCCTTCTACAACAATGGTAACTTCTTCGGTTAAGCCGGAAAACAGAGGGAGCTTTATGAGTTTTAATTCCGCTTGTCGGCAAATGACTAATGGAATTGCAGCTTATATAGCCGGTTTAGTTATTACAAGTGGAGAGCGAGGAGAGTTATTGAATTACGAATATGTCGGCTATTTTGCTGTGGCAATGGGTGTGCTTTCCATTTACATTGGAAAAAGCTTGAAAGTAGTGGATGAACCCAATTAGATTACCATTCATGAGCGTCTTCATCAAACCAATCGCCTTTTAGTTTGAGCACTTGTTCAATCAAATCACGCACGCAACCTTCTCCACCGTTTTTTGGCGAAATGTAATCGGCTATTCCTTTAATTTCTTCAGCTGCATTTTTAGGGCAGGCGGCAAAACCTACTTTTTGCATCACTCGATAATCAGGAATATCATCGCCCATGTACAAAATTTCTTCAGTTTTTAAGCCATATTGTTCTTTCAACTTTTCAAAAACTGCAATTTTATTTTTACAACCTAGATTTACTTCTTCTATGCCTAAACCATTTAAGCGCAAACGTACACTTTCTGAAGTTCCACCGCTTATTATAGAAATGTGATATCCTTTTTTAACAGCATGTTGTAAAGCATAACCGTCCTTAATATTCATGCGTCGAATTTGATCACCAGAGGGTAGCGTAAATACACTACCATCGGTTAAGACACCATCAACGTCTAGCATAAATGCGGAAATGGTTCGGAGCTTCGCTTTTAGGTTACTCATGCTTATTTCTTGTTTTGTTGGCTTGCAAAAATATCTTGAGTAATCAATTCGTAAATGTCGTGATAGGCCTTTTGGTTTTCAAGATAATTTAAATGCATATCAATTACTTTTCGATCATTTCTTACTGCAGGGCCAGTTTGCGCATGCAGTGGAATCTCATTTTTAAGCTTATTCGAAGTCTTCTCAATCAGTGGTCTAATGATTTCAAAAGAAATGTTGTGTTGATGCAACAAACGGTCAGCAATGTGATACATGTGATTGCTGAAGTTATTCGCAAAAACAGCCGCAACATGCAAGGCTTTTCTTTTTTCAGAATCCATTGCATAGACTTTCGTGGAAACTGATCGAGCTAAACTTAACAACAAATCTTCGGTTTGAGAATTTACTCCTTCAACACAAATGGGAATAGGAGTGAGGCTTTCTGTATCATTTTTAGAAAAAGATTGCACCGGATAAAAGATACCATATTGGCTAAATCCTTTACCATTGAAAACATCAATAGGAGTAGAGCCCGAAGTGTGTACAATCGGTTTGTCTTTGAGTTGGATTTGATCTAAAACTTCCGGAATTACATCATCATTTACAGCAAGAATTAGAATGTCTGTTTGTTTGTCTAATTCACTCAATTGAGTCGTGTAATTACAGCTCAAAGTCTGACTTAAAAGCAAGGCAGACTTTTGTGTTCTGCTATAAATTTGATGAATCACATAGCCTGCTTGTCTAAAGGCTAAACCAAAATTGTGGCCTACATTACCTGCTCCAATAATGGTGACTTTTTTTAAATGATGTTTGGCGTTCATGCTACTAAGAATTGGTTTTTAAACGGAAACGATTCCATACGGCAACTAAGGTACCTAAAGTCATGATAATGATACCAATCCACAAAACATTTATGTATGGGAAAACAATGGCTTGCATAATCACAAAGTCACCAGCGTTTTTATTCTTTTCTTCAATTAAAATGGTCAATTTTTCAACATCTGGGTCAATGCCTGAAAAGCTAAATCGAATACCGAGTTCTTCAATTTCATCTTCTATGCTAAACACTCGATTACCTCGAATAACCATAATCGGAGTTGCTTGATAGTTTTGACCTTCTAAGGTTTTTGCACTAATGTTCACACCCAATGCAATATCATCTTCTTTTAGATTTAAGCTTTCCTTATCAATATTTCGTTCAAAATTGGTCAATTGAATAATGGAATTGCTTGTAAACAAGGAATCTCCAATTTGCAGTTTTAAGGTGTCTGCTTCTCGGTACTGTTCTTGACTCATAGAGTCCAAATTCTCTAAATCAGCAAAGGTGATGTGAGTAAAAATATCTTGATCCCAAAAATGTTTGGTTGAAGGCTCAGGAACATTTCCCATTTGTTGGTTTAACTGAATGTAAGGACTTAAGCTAAACTGCTTCACGTATTGGCCATTTTCATTCACTTTCAGGTAGTCCATGTGATAGTAGACAAACTTGTCTTCAATCTTACGCTCATTGTAAGTTACGTAATACGGATCCATGAGCACGGTGTCTCCTTTAATCAGCATGACGTTTTCATTATTCGCATCACCGCTATCTTCGAAGTTGATGTTGATTTGACTTCTGTTTTTTGAAATGATTTCTTGATTTCCGGCAGATAATAAAGAGCCTAGCATTACCATGCCAAAACCAATGTGTGCCAAAGCTGAACCTCCTTTTTTTACGCTTCCATTTAGCATTCGAACGAAATAGTCCAGGTTGGAAAAGACAGTGAATAAGGATGCAAAAAGCAAGAGGTTTAGGAAAAGCTCATCGATTTGTAATAGGTAAATAAACAGCGCAGTAAATAAAATGGAAACAGCTACTGAAGGCAAAATCTGCTTAAAAAATTTCTTAGGCTCTGTTTTTTTGTATTTCAAAAACTGGCTTACTCCAATAAAAAGGCAAATGAGAACAGCTAAGGGCAATTGCCAAGAATTGTAGTGCGCAATTGGGTCAGCTGGTGGAGCCATTTGACTATCAAAAATCAGATTGATAACCGGAATTGATGTAGAAAGTGTGATTTGAAATGCAGAGATGACTAAAACAAGAGAACCTAGAAAGATCCAAAATTCACGACTCCAAAAGGCATCTTCTTCTGAGCGTTTTAAGAAGTGAAATCCATTTTTGAAAAGTAGAACTAGGGCTAAAACTAAATAGAACACTAGAAAAATAATCAATTGACCAGGTAGGCCATCCGCAAAGGAGTGAACTGAAGTTTCACCTAAAACACCACTTTTGGTTAAGTAGGTTGAATAAATAACCAGTAAAAAGGTAAATAAAGTCAACGCAAATGTGGAGAACATAGAGCGCATTTTCTGACGATTGATTAACATCAAATGCGCTGCTGCGACTAAGATAAGCCAAGGAACCAAAGAACTATTTTCAACTGGATCCCAAGCCCAAAAGCCTCCAAAACTGAGTGCTTCATAAGCCCAAGCACCGCCCATTAAAACTCCTAATCCCAAAATGGCAATTCCAAAATAGGACCAAGGCAAGGCGGGTTTAATCCAAGCGTGAAACTCCTTTTTCCAAAGGGCTGAAATTGCAAATGCAAAAGGAATTAAGGTGGTTGCGAATCCAAAAAATACGGTGGGTGGGTGAATGACCATCCAATAATTTTGCAGCAGTGGATTTAAACCATTTCCTTCTACAAACTCCAGATAATTGGGGTTTGCTGTAAAAGGTAAGTTAATCATGTCTGCATGTTCGCGTAGTAAGGTGAAAGGGTTGCTTCCGATTTGAATATCAAATGGAAAAATGCCTAACAACATGGCGCCCAAAAAGGCTTGAACTGATGCAAAAACCATCATAACCGAACCTTCCCATTTTTTAGTGGTATAGATTAATATGTTTCCTAAAACTACATTCCAGAAGGCCCAAAGCATGGTGCTCCCTTCTTGTCCTTCCCAAAAACAAGAAAAAATATACTGCATCGGTAATGCAGAAGAGCTATGTCGCCAAACGTAGTAGTACTCAAATGAGTGGGAATAAATTAGATAGAATAGAATGCCAATCAAACCAAGTAAAGCCGCAGAATGTAAATGAAAAAATACACGCGCTAGCTTTTTCCAAGAGTCAAGCTTGGTGCTTAAATCGGAAGCTTTAAAGTAAAAAACGCTTGCTAATAAACTAGTAACAAAAGATAAGGCGATTAAAAATTCTCCAACTTGACCTGCTAAGAGGTTCTCTCCAACGTATTCAATCATAGTTATGAATTACTTTCAGCGGTAATTTCTGTCAATTCTCCCGCCTGACCATCGTTGTATTTTGATGGACATTTCATTAATATTTTGTCTGCTACAAATTGTCCTTCTTTTACCGTTCCTGTGACAACCACTTGCTCAGATCGTTCAAAATCTTGTGGTTTGGTGCCATTAAAAACTACTTTACGTTCATTGCCATTGTTGTCAACCATAAAGAATGAAAAGCTATTGATGTCTTCATCCGGATTGTAAGCAATTTCCTTTTCTTTATTCAACTGACCAACGACTTGCATTTCTTTGCCTTCCATTTTTTCGGCCATGCTAAAATCTGCATAAGTAGCAGCGTCAGAAACCATACTAATAATTGCTCCAATAGCTACGGCAATCATCAAAATAGCGATGATGTGACTTTTTTTCATCTTATTTATTTTCTAATTTTTTCAACTTTCTATCAATGCTCACTAAATAGCTGATTAGCCCAATTAAAATAACCGCTAAAACGGCAACTACTACATAAATTTTACCGTTGGCTCTCATTTCGTCAGCCATGGCTATTTCTTCAGCTTGCAAAGCAAAACTTAGCAGTGTAGCAATTATGAATAAAAAATACCTCATGCGTTTAACTTTTCATTTAATCTAGAAATACGAAGCCGAATGTCACTAATCCACAGTCCGAGTAATATCCAACCTATTACGGCGGGATAAAAAACGAGCTTCATATTGCTATCTAAATCATAATTATTAAAACCTGGATTACCTCCATTTCCTGGATGCAAGGAATCTGTCATTCGTGGTAAAATGCCTATGAAAACAATTAACATAACAAAGGCAAAAATGTTATAAACTGCCGAAATCCGAGCTCTTTTTTGCTCATCATCCATAGAGCCCCTCAAAATCACATAGGCCAAATAAATTAACATGGTTATGGCTGAACCATTAAGCTTAACATCATTGGTCCACCAAGCACCCCAAGTAAATTGAGCCCAAATGCTGCCTGTAATGGTTCCTAAAATTCCGAATACAATCCCAACGTTCACGTATTCAATGGCTTTTCGGTCATGTTCAATGCTTCCTGAAGATAAATTTTTGATGCTGTTTATGGTTGAAAGCAGAAACAAAAATATCATGGTAAACCACATGGGAACATGAAAATACAAGTTCCGAATGCTTTCATAAAGAATAACTTGTCTGGGAACCTCAATTAGAAAACCGCCAATTAAGGTGTAGAAAAGCAAAATAGATGCTAATATCTTCCACCAATATCTCATTGTAAATGAGTCATTTAAAAATCAAATTCTTCGCTATATCAGCTACGCCAAAGGTAGGGAAATAAAACATACGCCAAGGCAATTATTACAACATTGATTAAAGCCATTAATCCCAAATACATACCCCATTCTTCGGAACCAAATCCCAGTCCGACTAACATACTGGCCTTTATGGCTGTGAGCAACATGGGTAACATAATTGGAAAAGCTAAAATGGCCGTTAAGGTAGAGTTGTTATTTGTTTTTGAAGCAATAGCTGAAACCAAGGTTAGCACCCCAGAAAAGCCAAGACTTCCGAAAACAATTACAAGCATAAAGGCTAAATTATCTTCTAAAGGATTTCCTAATAAAACACTAAAAAAAAGCCAATTGATTATAGCGATTAGCAACATTAAAAAGCCGTTAAAAAGCAGTTTGGAAAGTATGATGGATTGAGGGCTGCATAAGCTATAGTAGTAAAAGAATTGCTTTCCACTTTCTGCCTTGAAACTATGAATAGAAGCATTGGTAGAAGCAAATAGAAGTACAATCCAAAAAAGGGCAATCCAAGTAGTTAATTCTTCAATTTGATGAAAAATTAAATAAGCCACAAAAACGGTAGAAATTACATAAAGCAAAATACCATGAATGGCTGTTTTTTGCCTCATTTCTGTTTTCCAATCCTTTTGAAAAAGGATACGAATGTCTTGAACTAAAGAAATGGCTAAAAATTTTTCCAAAATTACTCAAAAGCCAAGGCAGGTCTCAATTTTAATATTCATTTTTATCAGATGGAATTAAAATTTGAAAAACTGCAAGCAAAACATATTGAAGAATTAGTTCGCGCATTTAAAACCAATGTGCCGGATTTTTTTTTAGAAAATGAAGTCAAGCCTTTTGAAGATTACCTAAATGGGCCAATTGAGTACTATGAAGTGGTAAGTGATGAAAGTGATATTATTGGTGCCGGTGGTTTCGCAACTGAAAAAGAAGGGGAAGCGAGAATAGTTTGGTATTTAGTACATCGTGAAAAACACGGCAAGGGGATAGGTAGGCAAATGCTTGAAAGACATATTGAGATAATTAAAAAAAGTAAAAAGTTTGAGAGCATAAGCTTAATGACTTCGCAGCATACTGACGGTTTTTATAAATCACTAGGATTCAACACTACAAGAGAAGAAAAAAATTATTGGGGAGAAGGCATGCACTTGGTCTATATGGAAATGGTTTTATAAATCATTGAACTAAGTCAAGCCTTTTTTGTCATACTCCTATCTTTTATCTTTGCACACTATTCAAACGAAATATGAAAAAATTAAGTCTGCTGTTGTTTAGCTTCAGTGTATTATTTACAAGTTTAAATGCTCAAGAAATGAATTTTTACGATTTTAAAGTCAATGATATTTACGGTGAACCTTATGATTTAGGGCAATTAAAAGGGAAGAAAGTTTTGGTGGTGAATACCGCTTCGGAATGTGGATTAACACCTCAGTATGAAACTTTAGAAGAAGTATACCAAGAATATGGTGGAGATGATTTTTTGATAATCGGATTTCCGGCCAATAATTTTGGTGCTCAAGAACCCGGAAGCAATGAAGAGATAAAAGCATTTTGCCAGAAAAACTATGGGGTAAGCTTTCCTATGATGGCCAAAATTTCGGTGAAGGGAACTGATCAGCATCCACTTTATGCTTGGTTAACTCAAAAATCAAAAAATGGTGTAGAAGATGCAGAAGTAGCATGGAATTTCCAAAAGTTTATGATTGATGAAAATGGAAATTATGTAGGAATGGTAGCTCCTCAAGAGAGTCCTGCTTGCGATGAAATTATCAATTGGATTAAGCAATAGGATGAAGGTAGATATAATGGCCATAGGCGCACATCCTGATGATATAGAGTTAAGCGCTGCAGGAACTATTTTAAGTGCTATTCAGCAAGGAAAGAAGGTGGCAGTTGTTGATTTAACTGCTGGTGAACTTGGAACAAGAGGTAGTGGTGAATTGAGATTGAAAGAGGCTCAAAAATCGGCAGCAATTTTAGGTTTGTCGGCTCGGGAGAATTTAGGAATGAAAGATGGGTTTTTTCAGAATAATGAGGAGCACATCAAACTATTGGCCAGTAAGATTAGAAAATACCAGCCAGATATTGTTTTGGCCAATGCTTTGGAAGACCGTCACCCCGACCATGGGAGAGCGGCTAAACTGATTAATGATGCTTGTTTTTACAGTGGTTTAAGAAGAATAGAAACGACTGAAGAAGGCGAGAAACAAGATGCTTGGCGACCCAAAGCCTTGTATCATTATATACAAGATCGATTTTTAGAACCAGATTTTGTGATTGATGTCAGCCCATTTATTGACAAGAAAATGGAAGCCATTAAAGCCTTTGATTCTCAATTTTACAATCCACAATCTAAAGAACCCGAATCGCCTTTAACCATGAAAAACTTTTTTGATTTTATCAAAGGTAGAATGGCAGACATGGGGCGATATATTCAAGCGGATTATGCCGAGGGATACCAATTTTCTAGGCCAGTTGGTATTAAAGATTTGAGCGATTTAATCTAAATTTTTTCCAAATACGTTTGCTTAGTTTCCAATCGGATTGATGAGGAAGAAAAGTTTTCCAATTCAGACCTTCCTTTTGATTCATTTTAAAATAAAGGAATAAAAACATGGCTAAGTAAGAAGCTGATGTGCTTATTGCAGCTCCAATAGCACCCAATTTTGGAATTAGTATTTGACAACTAATTAGTGTAACCACTAAGCCAATAGCCGCAGAATACATGTTTTGACGCACTTGTCCAGTTCCTGAAAAATAATGGCTGATAATTACTTCAGCGGATAAAGCAATAATTCCAATGGCCATATAAGCCAAAAGCGGTTTTATTAGGCTAAACTCTTGACCTAAATAATCAAGATATAATTGCTGAGGTAGAATCAATAAAACCAACATGCCCAAACTGCTAATTATCCAAGCCAATTTCATGAAGAACAAACTGATATGTTTGGCGTATTTTTCGTTTTTACGTCTGCTAATTCGAGCATATTGTACAGTTGAAATGCTTCGTGGAGCAATGAGCAGGGACTCTGATAATTGTACACTTGCTGTATAATATCCTAGTGAAACTCTACCGCTTAAGGCATCAAGAAAAAAGTAGCTGATTCTATAATTTAAGAGTTGAAAGGTGTTCGCTGCTTGTGCATAAAACCCATAGCTTAAGGTTTGCTTAAAATCCTTTGAAAGTTGGTTAAGTTTTGGAATTTGAAATTCACGAATACTAGCAGCAAAGCCCAATAAGTATGAAAAGGTATAAGATATATAAAGGGCATGAATGAGTGAGTAAATACTTTTTTGCTCCCAAATGAAGTAAGCTAAAAGCAGATAACTGATTAAGCTAAGCGATTGAATTAATGTAATCCAATTGAAGGTTTTTATTTTTTCCTTTCCAAGAATTAGATAATGATGTACAGCTGCGGATGCTTGTAAAAATCCTAAAACATATAAATGGTGAACAAACTCTTCGTCAATAAGCGGGTAAATGGTATTGACGATATAGTATAGAAACAGAGCAATGCCCGTCCATAAATAGCTAATTAGGAGTAGATTACCTTTGTTTAGACGACTACTGAAATAGATGATTGCACCATGAATCAAATTGCAGAACAAGACGATGATGGTAACGTTGAGAACAATCAATCCAACACTTCCAAGACCTTCGGCGCCAAGGTTTTGAGCGTTTAAATACAACACACCAAAGCTGATTAAAGCAGTTATAATTCGAATGCCAATGGTATGTAAAACGTTTAAAATCAAGCTTGAATCGCGTTTTGATAAATTGTGTGAAATTGTTTTCCAATGACTTTCTCGCCAAAAGTATTCACGGCGAAAGAACGAATTTCTGTTTTAGAGTAATCCTGATAAGTGTGAAGCATTTTTTGACAAGCTGCTTCAAATGCCAATTGATTATTGGTTGGTACAACTATTCCAAGTTTATCATTCATGAATTCTTTAATTCCAGGTAAGTCCGGAACGACCACTGGAATTCCAGCTGATTGAGCTTCGCTAATCACACAAGGTTGGTTTTCAAACTGACTAAACAAGACTAAGAATGAAGACTCGCTCATCGCTTTGGCAATGCCTGCACGGTTGGCAGTACCTTTCAGAATGATTTTATGTGCCAATTGATGTTCTTGAATTAACTCACGGCATTTGGGCTCGTCAATTCCTTCACCATAAATGTGAAAGATGAATTCTTCACCAGCTTCATGCAAATGAATGAACGTTTGGATAATGTCTAGTATTTTTTTTGGGCGTTGCAATAAGTTGCCAACAAATAAGACTTGTGGATTACTTATAGGATTCTCTTTGCTTATAAAAAGCTCTTCGTCCACTACATTGGGAATCAAGGTGTAATTTCCATTCAAACCATGATTTTGCATGCTTTCTTTTAAATAAGTAGAAACCGTGCTAATAAAACTTGCTTTAGAAACTGCCTTTTTGGTAAACCACTTTTTAATCAAACCATGATACTCATCTCTTTCTTTTAAATACCCAGACCAGTGTTCAGTGATACCGAAAGGTATTTTATGCTTTTTAAGTAATTGCATGGCTAAGAAAGCAGTTCTGCTTAATACATGCACATGACTTAAATCGAAGGAAAAGCCTTTGCCAATTAAATACTCATAACCTTTTTCTTGTGCTTTTGCATATCGCGCAGCATTGACTAATTTGTCTATAAGAGAAATCCCCGTCTTACTCCGCTTAAAATATACGCGCAATTCGATGATTCCTTCGTTATGCTTTTCTTCCAACACAAAATCTTCTGCTTCGTCATCCGAGTGAACAAAAAGGACACAGATATTAGCAAAAGCTTTGATTGCATGAGCATGATTCTCAACAAAATTGCCATCGAAAGGGTCAAATTTGTTGGGATACCATTTGGGTAAAAATAGTACGTTAGGTTTCTCAGCCATGAACGACCAAAAATAAAGATTACTTATTTCGCAATTCTTCGTTATTCATTAAGCCTTTAAAACGCTGAATGACATAAATTAATATGGAAGCAAGAAATATTTTAACAATCGCTCCAGGTAAAAATGGAAGTACCCCTTTCCATAAAGCATCTTTTAAATCAAAGTAACGAAGTAGCCCCAACATGCCTATGAATAAAATAAGAAGACTACCAATAAAAAATGCTAAAAGAGAAGGGCCAAATTGGGTGGATTTGTTCTCAGACCACCATCCTAGAAAATAAGCACAAACTAAAAAACCTATAAAATAACCCAAAGAAGGTCCTAAAAAGACATCCATTCCACTATTAAAGTCTGAAAAAAGGGGAGCACCCATTATTCCAAGAATGAGGTATAAAAGGATAGAAATGCTTCCCCATTTTTTACCCAAAAGAAAAGCTGAAATTGTAATTGCTAAAGTTTGTCCTGTTATAGGTGCAGCAGCGAAATTTTCAGGAAGTGGTATTGCAATTTGCGCAGTTGCACCAATGCAGACAGCCGCAACTAAAGCTCCTAAAAAATTACTGATCTGATTCACTGCATTCTTTTACTTGCTCAGTACTTAATTCAAGTACTTCAATTTTGAAGGAGTCTTCTGAAATGGCTGCATTATCAAGTTCTTCCATTATAACTAGATGAACCGGTCGAAACCAATTGTTCCAAAATCCTTTTTTTAAGCAATCAGCTATAAGTGCTTTTTCGGCTAAAATTCCTCCACTGTAGAAGCCAATTTCTAAATTAACTGTTAAGTGAGCTTTGGCTTTATTTTTAAATTTTAATCGTAGCTCTTTTTTACCCTCTTTATTCTCTTGCCATTTGGTTCTAATGGTTAAACTTTCATCTGATTTTAACTCAGTGTATTTCTGCGCTTGCAGTCCTAAACTGCTAATCAATAAAACGATTGCTACTACGTATTTCATTTTTTACTTTTAATTAGACATTCAACTCTGGCACTTACTTCTTTATCTAATCCATTAATCAGATAGTTATTTTTTTAAATGGTCCTTCAGCCTGCAAAGTAACGAAGCGTTCTAGAATTGAAAGTCATGAAGTAGAAAAAAGTAGTAGTTTTTATTTTCTTTATAGAATTTGTATTCTATGCTATAGGGAAAGATAAAATCTGGGATTTTTTTACCATGTATTCATGACTTTGAAAGTGACTTTGTATTAAATGAATAAGTCAAGAAAATTGGCAATGTTAAAATCAGCATTAAATTTGAAAAATCTTTCCAATTAAAAAGAATAAAGCATTTGCATGAATAAAGAAAAAGTATTTATTTTGCACTCCAAAATTTTTTTACAGAGAAAATAGCGAAATCATGTCAAAGGTTTGTCAAATAACAGGGAAGAAAGTCATTACAGGTAACAATGTATCTCATTCGAAAAGAAGAACAAAAAGAACATTTGAGCCGAACTTGTTTACAAGAAAGTTTTACGATGCAGATAATGACTCTTGGGTAACTTTAAAGGTTTCTGCAAAAGGAATGAGAATTATCAATAAGAAAGGTTTGGTAAATGCAATGAAAGATGCTAAAGCCAAAGGATATATGTAAGATTTTTTTAAACTAACTGTAAACCCAGCCCACAAGGCTGGGTTTTTTTGTGTCTAGTCCAAAAAGTTTAGTATTGTAATTGAAAACTAGATTTATGGAAAAAATGCTTATTCAAACAGTTAAATTGAGAAAATTGAAGAAATTGACTTTTCTTGCTTTTTATAGTTTAGTTAGTCCAATTTACTTAGTCGCCCAAACGGTAATAGAACACAATTTCGACTCTTATTTTTTAGCATATAATCAGCAAATTTTTGCTAATACAGAGCCTTATTTACATTTAGAAGGGGACTCCATTGTAAACCTTTCTTTTAATAAAGCAGGTAGTGGGAGAAGTTATGCTGTAGAACGTTGGCACTATCGGTTTAACAATCAAATGCAAATTGTAGATAGTTTTCAGGTTTGGAATCGTACTTCACCCCACCGACCTGCTTTGTTTGAAGAAGGCTACCAAGAAGTGGATGTTATTCAAAATGGGGCGAATGACAGCTTATATTATTTTGAGGTTGAAACAGTGAATGATTCTACTGCCGATATTCGATTACATGCCATTGATAATCAGCTTAAAAAAGTTACTCAAATATTCGGAATCAGAAGGCATATCATTGGAAATGTAATTCCCTATGTATTTGATACAACACTAACTTTAATTATAGGAGATGCTTACCCTGAGGCTTCTATTCATCAGTATAGCTTAAACACCGGGAGCTTATTGAAAGAAGATACAAATTTTCAATTTAATAGTTCTTTATTTCTATACAATGTTATTGAAGTTATACCCAATCCTGATAATTTAGATGAGATATTCTTGTTCCAAGAAGGTTCTGCCTATTGCTTGTCTAAAATAAACTGGCGAACCCAAACTTATATTAAAACTTATGATCAGCCCAATAATAAAGTTGATGATTCTTTGGTAGTGAGGTATCAGTTGTTTTCAGAACAATACTATGATGTTTTAATAGAGGATTCTAGTTCATTTAAATTTATCGGGAAGCATCAAAGAAATGATATTCCACCAACGGGCAATAATTATTCTTATCAGTTAGCTGTTCATCAAATCAGTAGTCTAGATTCCCTACTTTCTATAAAAGATTATGGGGATTCAACAGCCGGAAATGATTTATCTGGATATGTATTAAAAAAATACAATCAAACGGATTATTTAGTAGGTAGAACCAGTCAAAAGGATGGTTTTTATCTTCGATATGATACATTTCAGTTAGCCTTGTTTATCGTAAATTCAAACCGAAGGGATAGCATTTATTTTATGGGAGGCAAAAATCATCGGCCTGTTGATTTAAAAGTAAACAGTTTAGGAGATGTATATATCTCATCAGTTTATTCAAAGCAGAATTCAAATCATGAAGTATTTGTAACCTTGATTAAAATACCTCATACCACTCTTTCGCTAATTCAAGAATTTCAACCCAATCGGAAATTGTATTTATATCCAAATCCAACTAAGGGGGTGCTAAAATTTGACAATATGAGTCAAGCAAAAGAAATTCAATTGCTTAGTCAAGATGGGAAACTTTTGAAATCCTATTCAGCTCAACAAGATTTTATTGATTTAAATGAATTTGCAAATGGAGTTTATATGGTTAGAGCCTTATTTAAGGATCAGCTTCAAACTGGAATAGTCATTAAACAATAGAAAAACCCAGCCCACAAGGCTGGTTTTTTTTTGTCCATTTATCAAATCTTAAGTATCCTATTTTTAGATTGTATTTACTTTTGACTTATGAAAGTAAAAGTATTATTCTTGTTATTCATCTTGTTTGTTCAGCTTCAAGCACAAGAAGATGATATACAAATTCAAACGCAAGATTATTATCAATACGAGCAAGACTTTTTACCGGCATCATTTCATCAAGGGCGCCGGGATTCTTTGCGTGCCCTTATGCCTGAAGGAACAGCCGCTGTTTTCTTCTCTGCTCCTGAAAGAAACCGTTCAAATGATGTGTATTATGAATATCATCAAGATCCTAATTTTTATTACCTCACTGGTTTAAGAGAGCCCAACAGCATGTTGGTTCTATTTAAAGAACCCATTTGGTTTGCCGATCAAGAAACACAAGAATTCATTTTCGTTCAAGATCGAAATCCACAAACCGAATTATGGAATGGAAGAAGGTTAGGCAAAGAAGGAGCAAAGAGTAAGCTAGGTATACAAACGGTATTAACCAACGCGCAATTTCAATCCATAGCATTGCCATTTGATAGTTTAAAACGAGTATATTTTCAAAGCCCGCATGCTATGGAAGAGCAGGATATGGAAACCACAGAAAGCTTAAAAGGTTTGTTTAGTCATTTCCAAAAGCAGTTAGATAGTGTTTCGCCCATTGCTGAATCCCATTTAAGCATGATGATGGCTAAGCTTCGCCAAATTAAAACACAAGAGGAAATAGCACTTTTAAGAAAGGCCATTAATATCACTTGTGAGGCACAAATAGAGCTTATGAAGCAAATTCATGAAGAGATGACCGAGTATCAAACCGAAGCCATTATTGAATATGTGTTTAAACGAAATGGTGCAGAATATCCGGGTTTTCCATCCATACAAGGAAGTGGAGAAAACTCATGCATTTTGCATTATACTTCAAACCGAAGGCCCTTGGTAAATGGTGGCTTATTGGTCAGCGATGTTGGCGCAGAATACCACGGTTATACGGCAGACGTTACTAGAACCATTCCTCCGAAAGGGGAATTTTCCAAAGAAGAGAAATTGATTTACAATCTGGTTTTAAAAGCCCAAACTGCAGGAATAGAAGCGGCACAAGTTGGAAATAGTTTTTGGGCGCCGCATCAAGAGGCACAAAAAGTAATTGCCGATGGCTTAAAAAAGTTGGGCATTATTAAAAATATCAATGAATTGAGCCAATACTTTATGCATGGTACTTCGCATTACTTGGGATTAGATGTACATGATGCCGGCATGTATATGCCTTTGCAAGAAGGGAATGTAATTACGGTAGAACCGGGAATTTACATTGCTGAAGGTTCTGATTGTGACCCTAAATGGTGGAATATTGGGGTAAGAATTGAAGATGACATTTTAATCTTGGAAACAGGTCCTGAAAATTTATCGGCAGCTGCTCCAAGAACAGTAGCTGAAATTGAAGCACTGATGAAAAAGAAATAGTAAATTTTTACTATCATTTTTTTGATTTGGTTTGTTGTTTTCTAAGCTTAAATATGAAGCTATTGACGTTAAAAAAAGGAGTGTAAGTAAATTAAAAAAGAACTATTTTTTTAGATAAAATTTAATTACATTTGCCCTCCCGTAAATAAATCGTGGAATCATGGCTAAGAAAGGAAATAGAATTCAAGTGATTTTAGAGTGTACTGAGCATAAAGAAAGTGGAATGCCAGGTACTTCAAGATACATTACAACAAAGAACAGAAAAAATACTCCAGATAGAATGGAGTTAAAGAAATACAACCCGATTTTGAAGAAAATGACGGTTCACAAAGAAATTAAGTAAACTCGTAAACCATGGCTAAGAAAACAGTTGCATCCTTACAAAAAGGTGAAGGTAAAGCTTTTACCAAAGTGATTAAAATGGTAAAGTCTGAAAAATCAGGATCCTATGCCTTCAAAGAAGAAATAGTACCAAATGAGAAGGTAAAAGATTTCTTTGATAAAAATTAATCTAAGAATTACCACAAATAATATATTTTGGAGGCTTCTTTCATTTAGAGAGAAGCCTTTTTTATATTCGTACTATGGGAATATTTAATATTTTTTCGAAAGACAAGAAAGAGGCCTTAGACGAAGGCTTGAGTAAAACTAAAGAAAGCTTTTTTGGTAAACTAAGTCGTGCAGTTGTTGGTAAAACAAAGGTAGACGATGAGGTTTTAGATGATTTAGAAGAAGTATTGATTTCTTCGGATGTTGGAGTAAATACGACTTTGAAAATCATAGAGCGAATAGAAGAGCGTGTTTCACGAGATAAATATGTTAATACCAAAGAGCTTAACGGTATTTTAAGAGAAGAAATAGCCGCTTTACTTGAAGAAAACAATACGACAGACTATACTCAATTCACCATTCCGGAAGGGAAAAAGCCCTATGTAATTATGGTTGTTGGTGTTAATGGTGTTGGTAAAACTACAACCATTGGGAAATTGGCACATCAGTTCAAAAAGGCTGGAAAGAAAGTGGTATTGGGCGCTTCAGATACGTTTAGAGCAGCTGCAGTTGATCAATTAACCATTTGGTCAGAAAGGGTAGGAGTTCCTATTGTGAGTCAAGGTATGGGAGCCGATCCTGCTTCGGTTGCATTTGATACGATGCAATCTGCAGTAGCGCAAAATGCAGATGTTGCCATTATAGATACGGCTGGTCGATTGCACAACAAAGTTAATTTGATGAACGAACTGACCAAGATAAAAAGAGTGATGCAAAAGGTAGTTCCTGATGCTCCTCATGAAGTCTTATTGGTCTTAGATGGTTCAACCGGTCAAAATGCCTTTGAACAAGCGAAACAATTTACAGCCGCTACTGAAGTAAACGCCTTAGCATTAACCAAATTGGATGGTACGGCAAAAGGTGGAGTTGTTATTGGTATTTCTGACCAATTTAAAATTCCTGTAAAGTACATTGGAGTTGGTGAAGGAATGGAACACTTGCAAGTGTTTAACCGCAAGGAATTTGTAGATAGCTTATTCAACTAATTTAAAGTTGTTATTGAGGTAGGATTATGAAGACGAAAACACTTAGAAAAAACAAAGTAAATGTGGTGACTTTAGGTTGCTCGAAAAACATCTTCGATTCGGAGGTGATGATGAGCCAGTTAAAGGCCAATAACTTTGAGGTGGAGCATGAAAGCAAAACCGATGATTCTGAAATTGTAATTATAAACACTTGTGGTTTTATTGATAATGCCAAAGAAGAATCGATTGATACCATATTGAGGTATGCCGATGCAAAATCGAATGGATTAGTAGATAAAGTTTATGTTACTGGTTGTTTGTCTGAGCGATACCGAGATGAACTGCAAGCAGAAATTACCAATGTGGATGCCTTTTTTGGAACTCGAGAATTACCTCGTTTATTAAAAACACTTAAGGCAGATTATAAAAAGGAATTGATTGGTGAGCGTTTAATCACCACGCCAAACCATTATGCTTATTTTAAAATAGCTGAGGGTTGTGATCGACCTTGCTCATTTTGTGCTATTCCACTGATGCGAGGAGCTCATAAAAGCACACCGATTGAGGACTTAGTAAGCCATGCGAAGCAATTAGCTGCCCAAGGGGTAAAAGAATTGATTTTAATTGCTCAGGATTTGACCTATTATGGATTAGATCTTTATGGAAAGCGAAACTTGGCTGAATTGCTTGAAAGACTTTCAGATGTGGAAGGCATTGAGTGGATTCGATTGCACTATGCATTTCCTTCTGGTTTTCCAATGGATGTTTTAAAAGTCATGAAAGCTAAAGACAACATTTGTAATTACATCGATATTCCTTTGCAACACATCAGCGACCCCATGTTAAAGTCGATGCGTAGAGGAACAAGCATGAAAAAGACAAATGATTTGTTGCGTGCCTTCCGAGAAGAGGTCCCAAACATAGCCATTCGGACGACTTTAATTGCCGGATATCCTGGAGAAACGGAAGATGATTTCAAACAAATGGAAGAGTGGGTACAAGCTACTCGTTTTGACCGTTTGGGCATTTTTACGTATTCACACGAGGAAAATACGCATGCCTTTAAGTTAAAAGATGATGTGCCTCAAGAAGTAAAACAAGAAAGGGCAAACCGAATCATGGAAATTCAAAGTGGAATTTCTTATGAGTTGAATCAAGAAAAGGTTGGTAAAACCTTTAAAGTCCTTTTTGATCGAGCAGAAGGTGACTATTTTATTGGCAGAACGGAATTTGATTCACCTGAAGTGGATAATGAAGTGTTGGTGCCTAAAAGCAGCTATGTTCGTATCGGAGATTTTGCAAATGTTAAGATACATCGTGCAGAGGATTTTGATCTTTTTGGCGAACTTGCGGCTCTGTAAATGGAAGTAGATTGTATTCACTATAAAGACACCGGCTATTTTTCGCCAATTGTCCTAGATTATTTAAAAGAGTCCGATAAACTCAAGCCTTTTTATTCTCATTCACCGGCACTATCCTCTTTTGGGCGGATTATTGAACAAAAAAAGTTTGATCAGGAAAAGCGAGAAGTTCTAGTAAATGCTTTAAAAGCACAATATCAAAGAGCGAAGATTAATCTAGCAGTTGATCAAAAAACGATCAAGAATATTGAGTTATTAGCTGATGAAAATACTTTTACGGTAACCACAGGTCATCAGTTGAATCTTTTTACAGGCCCTTTGTATTTTATATATAAGATTGTTTCAGCTATTAATCTAGCGAAGCAATTAAAGAAAGAATATCCAGCCAACCATTTCGTCCCAGTTTATTGGATGGCCACTGAGGACCATGACTTTGAAGAGATTAGTTTCTTCCGATTTCAAGGAAAAAAATTAAAGTGGGACACCAAACAGGAAGGAGCTGTGGGTAGAATGAATCCGCAAGAGTTATCGGAATTATTTGCTGATTTTTCTAAATTATTACTTCCCTATACTTCTCATGGAAATCAACTTAAAAAGTGGTTTGAAGAAGCGTATTTAAAGCGAGACACACTAGCAGATGCCATGCGGTATTTGGTGCATGAATTATTCTCCGAGTATGGATTAGTAATTGTCGACGGGGATGAAGCAAGCTTGAAAGCTCAAATGCACAGCTATTTTGAAGAAGAGTTATTGCATGAAGTTTCTTCTCAGAAAGTAGACCATCAAAGTAAAGAATTGGCTAAGAATTATAAAGTACAAGCCAATCCAAGAGCAATTAACTTGTTTTATCTAAGGGAGAATTCACGAAATCGAATTGAATATTTGAGTGAACGTTTTTATATTGTTGATTCAGAATTAAGCTTTTCTAAGGAAGAAATGCTTGACGAATTAAATAATCATCCTGAACGATTTAGTCCCAATGTTTTGCTACGACCGCTTTATCAAGAAGTAATTTTACCAAATCTGGCATATATCGGTGGTGGTGGAGAGTTAGCCTATTGGTTTCAATTAAAATCAACTTTTGAGCATTTTAAAGTTCCTTTTCCCATGTTGTTACTCAGAAATTCGGTTTTATGGATGGATGAGAAGCAAAGTAAATATGCTTGTGAATTAGGTATTTCAAATGAAGAGCTGTTTCAAGCAGAAGGAGTTTTGTTGAAAAATTGGGTGAAGAAAAACTCAAAATTAGACTTGGAGTTAAAGCAAGAATTAGCTGATTTTGAAAAGCTTTATAAAGACTTAAAGCAAAAGAGTAAAATCATTGATGAAAGTTTGGCACCTCATGTTGGCGCTTTAGCAGAAAAACAGAAACAAAGTATTCAACAGTTATCGGAAAAACTAATTCGAGCTGAACGTAAAAAGAACGATTCAGCGGCCGTTAGAATCCAAACTTTGAAAGAAGAGTTATTCCCAAATGCAAGTCTACAAGAACGCACAAATAATTTTAGTGAATTCTATTTGGCTTATGGAAATCAGTTTATTGTAAGCTTGTTGGAAAACCTTCAATTGCCAACAAATCAATTTTCAGTTATAAAAAATAGAACATAAAAAAACGCCAACATTTGTTGGCGTTTTTTTATAAGTTGAATTCATTAATCATCGTCATCATCATCTTCTAAATCTTCACTTCTGAAAGATTTATAAATGGTCTCAGATTCTTTTTTACGGTCCTCTTTGGTAACAACCTCTCCAACAATGTACTTTTTAAACTCTTCTTTTAAAGTGAGTGCTTCATTTACATCTGATTCAGTTGGGTTGAATTTATAAGCACTAAAGTATTTATCGTATTCTCCACTTTTAATAATGAGTGCATACTCATCTAAACCATCAACTAAGGTTTGCGCAGAAACTTCATCAGGAATATAAGAGGCATCAATACTGTCTAAGGCAGCAACAATATTTTTAATTCCTTCACCCATGTTTCTAGATTTAACTTGATATACTCCAGCCATTAGCTGAACAGCATAATCATTAGGAGCAAACTTGAGTACTTTCTTTAAGTAATAGGCTGCTTTTCTTGGATTGTCGTTATCGTAATAGATTTCAGATAATGTAATTGCACTGTCTTTTAGGAGGGCTAAAAACTCTTTTGCCTCTTTATATACTTCTTCGTTTTCTTCGGTATCATCGTGGTATTTGTTTAGCTTGTAAGCTGCTTTTAAAGACTCTTTAAAAGCATTGGGATAATCTTCGGATAGTTCAGCTTTTTTGGCAATTTCATAAAATGATTGGGCTTTGTAATACCACAACCAAGCGTTCTTTCTATATTCTGCATCTTCCAAAAGCTTTTCAGCTTTAAAAGCAGCATCTTCGTATTTTCCATCCACCATTTCAAAAGTTACCTTAGCAATTTTTTTATCTGTGGGTTGTGCATAAGCAGCAGCGCTGATTAAGGTTGCACAAATGATTAAAGCAATTTTCTGCATAGTTTAATTTTTAAGCTGTTTTTTAGACAGACCACCAAATTACAAAATCTGTACCAGCTTGATGGATGCTTTCAATTACTTTTGCAACAAAGTTTAAAAAATGGCTCAAAGAATTAGTTCAGAAAGAAAAGAGGATGGCTTGTTAATTAAAATCAAGGCTTACTATGATGAGGACAAGCATAAATTTTTTACGATTTGGGTTGCTGCATGGACTTTATGTGGTTTGGCTATCGTTTCTCAACTTTTTACGAATGTGGACAGCGAATTGAAAACCATGATTCTAGTCTTTTTTGCTTTTTGGGCATATTTTGAATATTTGGTCGTCAAAGCATTTCGATGGAGAAAGAGTGGTGAAGAACAATTTTTCATCACCGAAGAGCAGTTGCAGTATGGAAGAACATACAATAACAGAGGTTTTTTAAAGCCTTATAGAAAGGATTTAGTGAATAAAGTGCGCTTTATTGATGATGATCAAAACACCTTTGTTAAAGTGTTCAGTGATTCTTACTGGGTGATAGGAGGGGAGCGATTGGCCTTTACAGTAAGTGGTAAGGTTATACCATTCGGTTTGCGATTAAATGACAAAGAAGCTAAAAAACTTGTACAGCTAATAAACAAAGAGTTAGACTAGTTCCAATCAATTTCAAAGGCATTTCCGCTTAAGGTTTTTAGAATATGCCCTTCTTTTTGGTCATTAAGGATTCTTGCTTGGGCAGTTTTCATTTCTAAAACTTCCTGCATATTTCTTACTGCTCCCACAGGTACATTAGCCGTAATCATGGTGGTTAATAAATCTTCTCTTTCCCAACTTATAATGGCTTTTTCAAGGTAACTTGATAGTTCTTTCCTGTTTTTGACCCGCAAATGATTATGCTCAAAACGAGGGTCGCTTGTAAGTTGTTCTAACTTCAATAGTTGACATAGTGAAGTAAATTGTTTGTCATTTCCCACTGCTAAAACGATAAGTTTATCTGATTGACAAGAAAAGCATTCTCCATATGGAGCAATGTTTGGGTGCAGTGTTCCTAATGGTTGAGCGATGTGACCAGCCATTAAGTAATTTGTCGCTTGGTTAGCCAATGCAGCTAAGGCAGCATCATAAAGAGAGACTGATACTTTCGCTCCTTTTCCATTTTTTTCTTTTGCGAGTAAGGCAATTAAAATCCCCTCTTTCAACTGATGTGCAGCTAATAAGTCAATAAGAGCAACAGGCATTTTAACAGGTTTTCTATTTGGCTCACCATTCATCGAAAGAAAGCCACTTTCGGCTTGTAGTACAACATCGTAAGCAATTCGATTAGAGTCCCCGAAACCACTGATTTCACCGTAAATAAGTTTAGCATTTATTGATTTTAAACGCTCATAATCCAAACTCAATTTTTCAGCACTGCCTGCTTTAAAGTTAGCAATTACCACATCGGCAGTCTTTATTTCTTCCAAAAGTAAAGCCTTGTCGTGAGCTGCTTTAAGATCTAGCATCCAACTTTCTTTTCCCCAGTTTACACTGCTATAATAGGCTGAAAATGGGTGATTTTGATCTTCCACAGCTAGCTTCCAAGAGCGAGTTACATCTCCACCACTTTGTTTGTTTTCTACTTTAATAACTCGAGCACCTAATTCTGCAAAGAACATGCCCACTGAAGGACCTGCTAAAACGGATGCAAGCTCAATAACCTTAAGTTCTTTAAAATAAGAAATGGGTTTAGTCAATTTTTTTATGCTTTAAACGAATTGAATTTCCAACCACAATTACATCAGAAAAGGCCATAGATAGAGCAGCTAACATGGGATCTAAGTGACCCATAGCTGCCAATGGAATTGCAATTACATTATAACCTAAGGCCCAAAACAAATTCTGTTTTATGGTTAACAAAGTATGTTTACTGATTTGATAGGCTTTAACAACTGCTTGTAAACTCTTGGCATTTAAAAGTATCACCTGTGCACTTTGAATTGCAATTTGAGTGGCTCCACTTAGCGAAATACCAACATCAGCTTTGGTTAAGGCAGGTGCATCATTGATTCCATCACCTAACATGGCTGTTAAACCACTTTTTTGAATTTCTTCAATTTTGGTCAGTTTTTCATCAGGTAATTGTTCCCCATAATAGTTTTTTATTCCTGTTTTGGTGGCAACTTCAGCGGTCTTGTCAAGTTTATCACCACTCAATAAAAAAGGTTCAACTCCCAAGGATTGAAATTGACTGACCATGGTTTTTGCATCTTCACGCAATTCATCGTCAATATAAATAGCGGCGACTATTTCCTTGTTTTTGCTTAAGTATAATTTGGCTTTTCCACCGGCATTTAGCCAAGTAGAAGAACCTAGACGGTATTCATTTTCTGCTAAATCTTGGGCTTCAATACCTTTTCCTTTTATCTCCTTTTGGCCAATTAATGGAATGGATTTTACACCTTCACTTTTCAGTTGTGAAACCAGAGATTTGGCAATAGGGTGTGAAGAATATAATTCAAGGCTATAGAGGAGACTTTTGACTTCCGACTCCTTGATATTGGGGGAAGAAATTTCAATTTGCTGAATTTTAAATTGACCTGTTGTCAATGTTCCAGTTTTATCGAAAACGATATTCTTCAAATTGGCAAAAACTTCAACGGTAGCACCTCCCTTTATTAAAATTCCCTGTTTAGCCGCTCTACCTACACCAACCATTACTGCTGTTGGTGTAGCAAGACCCATAGCACAAGGGCAAGAGATTACTAAAACAGCAATGGCTGTCATTAAACTATCGGCTAAACTAGCTTCAAGCATTAAATACCAAACTGAAAAAGTTAGAAGAGCAATCAAAACTACAATCGGCACAAATACGGCACTTATTTGATCACCTAAACGTTGAATATTGGGTTTTTCTGTTTGAGCCTTCTTTACTAATTGAATAATTTTGGAAAGCGTGGTGTCTTTTCCTACAGCTGTCACCATCATTCTTGCATTCCCTTCTTGAATAATGGTTCCAGCAATTAGTTTGTCCCCTTTTTCTTTGTGAATGGGTTCAGCTTCTCCAGTAATCATGGCCTCGTTTACGGTTATACTGCCGTGCATTAACTTGCCATCAGCGGGAATTTTATCACCTTCATTGAGCTGAACAAGGTCACTGATTTTTAAATCTTCGATTTGTATAGTCTCTAAGCTTTCTTTACCATTTACTTGAAGAATAATTTGTGTTGTATCAGCTTGTAAATCATTTAACTCAGCTATAGCAGTGGTTGTTTGCTTTACCGAACGATGTTCAAATAAGTTACCTAATAAGACTAAAGTTATGATTGTTGCTGCGGTTTCGTAAAATAAATAGTTGCTGACTTCGGCTGTACCCCAATATTGAATGGTTCCAATTAAGCTATATAAAAAAGCAGACATAGAACCAATGAAAATCAGAACATCCATATTAGGAACTCCGTTTTTTACCGAATGAAAAGCACTTTTTCCAAAATGAACAAAACCTATAATTACCACAGGTAAGCTTAGCAATAATTGCACTATAGGCTGATGCAAGAAATGAAAGGGCAGAAACATGTGCGCGAAAAGCGGAATAGTTAGAATTAAGCAGAAATAAAATTTCTTTTCAATTTTAGAAAGCGCTGAACTTTTTCCAGGACTTTCGGATTCCGACTTAATAGTATATCCAAGTTCTTCAATTTCTTTAGATATATTTTGTTTTGAAAGATTTGGTGGATTCGAATAATGCACTTCTCCCGTAGAAAAGTTTACATTGACATCTTCAAGTCCAATTTTTTCTAAACGTTTGCGAACTCCTAATGCGCAATTGGCACAAGTCATCCCATCTACTCCTATCTCTTCTAATTCGGCCATGAAACAAAGTTAATCAATGGTAAAGCTTAAAATGTTACTATAGGTTAAAGCATTTTAACTTTTTTAACATATTGATTTTGAGTTTTATAAACAATAAGATGAAATGTGTGTTTTACTTAAAAACCAAACAATAAATATTATGAGCGCATTGACAGATAAATTAACAGGAAATTGGAATGAAGTAAAAGGAAAATTAAAACAAGAATATGCAGTTTTAAATGATAATGACTTAGCTTACGAAGAAGGTAAAGAGGAAGAATTACTTGGAAAAATTCAGCAAAAGACCGGAAAAGCAAAAGAAGAAATTAAATCATTTATTGATAGTTTATAGGCCATAATCAACCAAACCATACAGCCAAACTTAAAATTCTATGGCAGAAAAATCTGGGGCATTATTGCTTCAGATTTTTTTTATGGTTTAGAATCAGAAGAATGAAAATTATTATATTTGCGCCCCGCTTTTTTGCGGATGTTATAGTGGTTATCTGTCCGACTTGTCGACTACAGATTAGTTACTAAAAAGAGTTTGCGAATGGCTGATAGCTCAAAAGTTTAAGCGCCAATACTTTGAAATAAAAGAAAAGCAAACTGAAAATACATGGTGGTTGTAGCTCAGCTGGTTAGAGCGCCTGATTGTGGTTCAGGAGGTCGTCGGTTCGAAACCGATCTTCCACCCAAAGCAAAACCCGATGCGAATGCATCGGGTTTTTTTATGCCCTTCAGCTAAAGCTTGCTTTCAAGCTGAAGAGGCATTAAAAAACAATGAAATGAAATTTCAAGGTTTTGCTTTGGAACTTCCCTCCAAGGTTGCCCGAAGCAAAGCGAAGGGAAACTTTTTAATTATCTATGTAAGGATTGGCCCTTCAGCTAAAGCTTGCTTTCAAGCTGAAAAGGCATTAAAAAACAATGAAATGATATTTCAAGGTTTTGCTTTGGAACTTCGCCCCAAGGTTGCCCGAAGCAAAGCGAAGGGAAACTTTTTAATTATCTAAGTAAAGTATTTGCCCTTCAGCTAAAGCTTGCTTTCAAGCTGAAGAGGCATAAAAAAACGATGAAATGAAATTTTCAGGGTTTTGCTTTGGAACTTCTCCACAAGGTTGCCCGAAGCAAAGCGAAGGGAAACTTTTTAATTATCTAAGTAAAGTATTTGCCCTCTTGC
>CAXFAI010000005.1:0-41426 GCA_964001305.1 uncultured Flavobacteriales bacterium | reverse complement strand
TGTCTAGCTGTGTCTGAACATCCTTCCGTTGATGTTCCAATCAATTGGGAGACAAATGTTTGGTTAGCAGTGGTTGTATTTTGATAAATGTTTTGTGGATTGGTGGCTGCTGAAGTATTTCCATCTCCAAAGGCCCAATTATAGCTTGTTGCCCCTACCGATTGATTGCTAAACTGCACCGGATAAGGGTGACAACCTACCGTATCGGAAGTAAAGTCCACTGAGATAAATGGATGTACTTCCACTACTTCACTCAAGGTATCTCGACAACCGTTGTTGGTCAGTACGATGAGTTGAAATGTATTAAATGAAGCTGACTGAGTTGTATTAGTATAAGTTTTCGAAAACTGATTAGCAGCCGTATTTGAAGTACTTCCATCGCCAAAAGTCCAAATTAAACTATCGGCAATCACCGAATTATTATCTACGGAGATATCCAATGGTTGACAACCCTTATTGGTATCTAACACAAATGCGGCTGTTGGTTTGGGGTAAACCAAAATATTTTGTCTAGCTGTGTCTGAACATCCTTCCGTTGATGTCCCAATCAATTGGGAGACAAATGTTTGGTTAGCAGTGGTTGTATTTTGATAAATATTTTGTGGATTGGTGGCTGCCGATACATTCCCATCACCAAAGGTCCAGTTATAGCTTGCTGCCCCTACCGATTGATTACTAAACTGCACCGGATAAGGGTGACATCCCACTGTATCGGAAGTAAAGTCCACTGAAATGAATGGATGTACCTCCACTTGTCTACTTAAGGTGTCTCGACAACCATCGGTAGTTGATGTGATTAATTGAATGGTATTAAAAACAGCAACATTTGAACCATTGGTAAACGTTTTTACAAAACTTGCATCAGCTGTATCTGAAGTAGTACCATCACCAAAAGTCCAAGCAAATGTGGAAGCTCCGGTCGAATTATTGGTTATTTGAATGGGCAGTGGTTGACAACCTACATTCGTATCTAATGTAAAAGCGGAAGTAGGATTCGGATAAACGAGTACATTTCCAAAAGAGGTATCCGCACAACCAAAACTGTTTCGGGCAATCAGTCGAATGGTGTAATTTAAATCGTTTGTTGTATTATTAATAAAAGTATGCGATGGCGTAGGTCCGCTAGCAATGTTCCCATCTCCAAAATCCCACTGATAATCAACGGCACCCACCACCGAAGGAAACTGAACCCTAAGCGGACTACATCCAGAGTCAGGCACTGCTGCAAAAGAGAAGCGTGGTTCTGGGTAAACCGTAATCTGTTGTGTTGTTGTATCTCTACAACCGTTGTTTGAAACGACAATTAAAGAGACATTATAATTACTAATGAACAAAGTTTGATTCTGAAAGACATGCGTTGGATTGGTATCATTAACAACGGGACTACCATCACCAAAAGTCCAAAAGAAATCCAAACTATCGCCTTGAGTCTTGTTGGTAAAGTTTACCGTCTGCGGACCACAATCTAAAACAGCATCAGAATTAAATGCAGGAATAGGAACCGGAAAAACTTGGATGGTATCGTAAACCGTATCAGCACAACCAAACAGAGTTTGAGCAATCATTCGCACTACAAATGAAGTATCAGAAGTGGTATTATTGGTATAGGTATGAAAGGTATCTCTAGCTTGGACGCTTGGGGAACCATCTCCAAAATCCCATTCAAACTGCATCGCATTTGCTGATGATTGATTGGTAAAATTGACTGTTAGGCGGCTACAACCGTCTTCATTATCCACTGTAAAAGCAGCTGTAGGATTGTTTTCTACATCAACTGTAATGGAAGAAGTATCACTACAAAAACCATTACTTACAATTTGAGTTACCGTATATGTTCCAAAAGCGGTATATAAATGATTCGGGTTTCGAGCAGTACTGCTATCACCATCTCCAAAGTACCATTTGTAATCGGTAATAGCATCAATACTTGCAGAAGAAGTATCAATAAAACTAGCTGTCGTATTCAAACAAATATTATTTGCACGAAAACCCGCTTGAGGCACTTCTCGAACACGTACTTGTTTGGTTGTTGAATCAGGGCACCCACGATTGTTTGTAGTTACTAATTTAATAGTGTAAGTGCCGGGATTAGGAAATAACTGCGAAGGAGGGTTTTGACCAACAAAAGTGTTTCCATTATCAAAATCCCAATTCCAACTAACGATATTACCAGTTGATAAATCTGTAAAATTTACCCGCATGCTATCGCATTGATTGTTAACATCGAATGAAAAATCGGTATTGGGTGATGGATTTACATATAAATCAACAGAAGAGGTATCTGCGCAACCTTGAGCTCCGGCTACAGCAACAGCTAATCGTATGGTATAATCACCTGAATTTGTATAAGTTCTATTCTTATTATTCCCACTTAAATTTTGCCATCCTGACCCTTGATCAAAGTTCCATGAAAATTGATTCGCCCCTCCTACTGAATTATTGAAAAAGCGAACTACTTCACCTTCGCAAATGGTATCCTTATCGGAAGTTAATACAGCAGTCGGTGGATTTGTTATGGTAATGCTTAAAGTTGTAGAATCTAATCCACAATACGAACTGTCAATTAATTGAACAGTATAAGTTCCCACTCCCGGATAACCAATGGGAGGAGGATTGATAATGGGAGGATTCCAAGGTCGCCAATCAATAATTGAATCATAACCTAATCCCCAATAATCCCCAAAGTTCCAGCGCTCATAACGCTGAGATTGATTCCCCTCGGGAAAGCAGTTTCGAATGGTATTGTTGGTATACTGAACAATGGTGTCAGGATAACAAAGAAGAGTTGCTGAAGCATCAACTTGCGCTTCATCTAAATCCCAAACCCGTAGTGGAAAAAAGGATGCCGTTGAAGAACCACAATAATTCGTTGCCGTAAGTGTTACTTCCAAATTACAAGACTGAACACCGATCCCCGGTAAAAAAGTATGAAATATCGTATCTCCTGCATTGGTATAATCGTAGGTTTCTACAGGACTACCATCGCCAAAATCCCAAACAAAAGTGGTGGTTTCTGAGGTTTGCGTACTTGAATTTATAAAACGAAAAGTTACTGGTGTACAACCAAAGTTATCGTCTCCAGCAGGCAATTGGATGGAGGCTAAAGGATTTCGTTCAAGTACTGCTACGCCATTTACTACGCAACCTGTTCCTTGATCAGTAACCACAATATTAAACGTATCTGTCGTTGCGGTATAAGTATGAGAAATATTGGTTCCCGCTAGTAAATTGGCACCAGTAGCATTGGGTGAACCATCACCCCAATTAATAATGTAAGGTCCAATATCTTGGTTGGGTTGAATAAAAATGGTGTAATTCCCTGGAGTACAACTTACAAAATAGGGATTATTTGAAAAAGCCCCATTGCCATCTAGCAATTGGAAACACTGCGCCCATAGAGCAGAAACAGGCATGAAAAGCAGGCAGTAGATTAAGGCTAGTTTCTTCATCGACATTTGTACGGTAAACTTCGTAGTAAAGTTTAACAAGTGTTGGCAATTTTTAGGATAAAATTCTCCTTACAATTACAACTCTCTAATAATCAAATTTTAAGCCTAAAAAATTTTAGGCAGTTTCTTTAGATTCGTTCTGTTTTACATTCAAATCTTTAAGCATCAATTGACGAATGTATTTTACCGGTGCACTACCGTAGCTTAAAAATTGCTCATGAAATTTTTTCAAGTCAAAATCAGCGCCTTGCAGCTCTTTAAGCTCTTCTCGCAACTGCATAATTTCGTAAAAACCGGTAAAGTAGCTGCATAATTGAACTTGACTCAAACGTGCTCTTCTCCACTTTCCTTTTGCTTCAGCCATTTCCTGAAAGGCCTCTTTCATTAATAAATGCATCGCATCTTCTTCACTGTAGTCTAACACATGTATTCCATAATCGAGAATGGTATTACAAACCGTTCTCAAATTCCATTTGTAATACATCAGCCCCATTTCTAGAGCATCGCCACCATAACCAGCTTCTAACATCATCCGCTCCGTATAAACAGCCCAACCTTCAATCATGGCTCCATTTCCTAATATGCTTTTAATTAAAGAAGGCGATTGATTGCTGTATACCAACTGGGTATAATGGCCGGGAATGGCCTCGTGAATATTCAATATTTGCAATACATAATCATTGTATTCCCTCAAATAGCTTTCTGCTTCTTCCGCACTATAATGATCTAATGGGGTAACGTTGTAATAAGTCTCCGCATTTTTATCATAAGGACCTGGTGCAGAAATGGAAGCACCGGCAAAGCCTCTCATGTATTTTGGCGTTTCCCGAACCACCAAAGGCTTTTCCGGATCTAAAGTAAGTAAGTCGTTTTCTTTAACAAAAGCAACCAATTGAGGTATTTGCTGACGAATAGCTGTTACAAAAGAATCGCGATGAACGTGTTGTTTAGACACTTCATCAATGACCATTTTTATTTGAGTTAACCGTGAACCTGGCTTTTCTTGAGTTCCGAAATACTTTTCCCATAAATCTTCGGACAATCCAAACATCTTATCGTGCAAATCACTTTTTGCTTCAACTGCCGCATCAAAAATTTCTTTAGCTGTATAGCTAGATTGAATTTGATATTTAAACTTTTGCTCAAATTGCTCTTCCCCTATTCGAAAACTCTTACCATCCAATTGTGTTTCTGTCAATACCTCATTTTCAAGAAAATCTACAAAATTTTCAATGGCTGTTACAGCTGCTTGAATTCGTTCTTCAAATCGTTCTTTAAATTCAGCTGAAAGCCTTGATTCATTCAAAGAGTCCATTAAATTTTCAGTAAAAATTGAAGCGGAACCACTAATTTGTTGAATGGCCAATTGGGTATGCACCTCTGAGGGTTTGTGTATCCGCTTTCTTGCCGTTTCATAATAATCAGGCACATGCTCCAATTTGGCAAATAGGACTTGTAATCGATCTTCTAAACTACTTTCTCGGTAATTAACTACTTGAAAAAAGGCTCCTCCCAGATTATAAGATGATGGATTCCAAACTTCACTTTGGAAATCATTGATGTAGAAGTCTTGTGATTCTAGGTAATCTCTGATTAAGTAATAATCAATTTGATTTTCTTCACTCAAAGTTTCTAAATCGATTGCATTTAAAGCTGCTATTTTATTTGCTGCAAAAGCTAGCAATTCTTTCTCACTTGCTTTAGTCGGAATGGGCAATTGATCATCGAATTTATGAAAACCTTCATAGCTTGCCCATATGGGATTCATAATCCATAAGCTATCGATAAACTCCTTTTTGAAAGTTTCAAACTGCTCATCGGCTACAGCCAATTGATTTGATTTTTCATTATCATTTTTGGTAGATTGACAAGCTGCCATGGCAACTATAATCAGCAGGTAAGTAATTTTCTTCATCTTCTCATTTGGATTGGAGCGTAAAGATAGCGGATAGCACTCAAATTGATTAAGTTTGGTGAGCTAAATTAAATGTATGAAGAGAGTAAGTATTATTTCAGCAGCTGTATTGTTGGCTGCTTGCGGACAGGCCCCGAAAGAAAAGGCCGACAATAAAGAAGAGGCAAGAAAAGAAATTGCCTTGAAACCTTATCCAGAAGTGCGAAAAGATTCTGTGGTAGATGATTACTATGGAACGCAAGTTTCCGACCCTTATCGTTGGTTAGAAAACGATACTTCTGCAGAAACAGCCGCTTGGGTTAAGGCGCAGAACGAAGTTAGTTTTGACTACCTCGCACAAATTCCTTATCGTGACCAAATCAGAGAACGCTTAACTGAACTTTGGGATTATGAGAAAGTAGGGACTCCTTTTAAGCATGGAGACTATTACTTCATTTATAAAAATGACGGTGTTCAAAACCAAAGTGTTTTGTACTACCAAAAAGGCTTAGATGGCACACAAGAAGTTTTGCTTGATCCGAATACGTTATCGGATGATGGAACGGCTTCCATAAATGGCATGGGTTTCAGCAAAGATGGCAAGTACATGGCTTATGGCATTTCTAGAGCAGGCTCTGATTGGGTAACGATTCAAGTGATGCAACTAGACAACAAGCAAATGCTAAGCGACAAGGTTGAATATGTCAAATTCAGCGGCATTTCTTGGCAAAAAGATGGATTCTACTATTCGGCTTATGAACCACCAAAAGAAGGTTCTGACTACAGCGGTAAGAATGAATTTCACACCGTATATTATCACCAATTAGGAACAGAACAAAGCGAAGACAAACTGATTTATCGCGATGGCAAATACCCTTTGCGTAATGCCGGCGGTGGTGTTACCAAAGATGAAGAATATTTGCTAATCAGCACCTCAGAATCGACTCATGGAAATGCCCTACGCATTAAAAAAATGGGCGATGATTTTAAAATGATGGTAAATGATTTTGAAACAGAAAATAGCTTGTTTCACCATTTGGGAAATGGCAAATTTTTAATCCAAACCAATTACAATGCGCCTAATGGCATGGTAGCCATTGCTGATTATAATAATCCAGAGCAAAAGAATTGGAAGCCTTTTATTGCTGAAAAAGACTACGTATTGCGTGGGGTTAGTGTAGCCGGTGGAAAATTAATTGCCAGCTATATGAAAGATGTGCAAAGCAAGCTAGAAGTGTACGATTTGGAAGGTAACTACCAATACGACATTGAATTACCAGGCATTGGAATTGCAGGCTTTAGCGGTGATGAAGATGAAAACACAGCATTCTATTCTTTTTCTTCATACACCTACCCCACTACCATTTTTAAATACGATATCGCTAAGAACACTTCAGAAGTATATTTTGCTCCTGAGCTTGATTTTGATCCTGCTGCTTATGTGACTGAGCAGGTATTTTACAAAAGCAAAGACGGACAAGAAGTACCGATGTTTATTACCCACAAAAAAGGCTTGAAAAAAGACGGTAGCAATCCCACTTTCTTATATGGCTATGGCGGTTTTAACATTAGTATTACTCCCCGCTTTTCGGTGCGCAACTTGGTGTTTTTAGAGCAAGGAGGTGTTTATGCGGTAGCTAACTTAAGAGGTGGTAGCGAATATGGCGAAGATTGGCACAAAGCGGGTTGGAGAACCAACAAGCAAAATGTGTTTAACGACTTTATTGCTGCAGGCGAATACTTGATTGCCGAAAAGTATACAAGCTCTAAGCATTTGGCCATTCATGGCAGATCTAACGGTGGACTGTTAGCTGGAGCTGTAATGACACAACGCCCAGATTTAATGGCGGTTTCTATTCCAGGTGTAGGAGTACTGGATATGTTACGCTACCACAAATTTACCATTGGTTGGGCTTGGGCCGGAGAATACATGAGCAGCGAAGACAGCTTAAAAGCCTTTGAATATTTGTATGGCTACTCTCCTTTGCACAATGTAAAAGAAGGAACTGCTTATCCTGCTACTATGGTAGTAACGGCAGACCACGACGACCGTGTGGTACCTGCGCATAGCTTTAAGTTTATTTCTGAATTGCAAGCGAAGCATGGAGGCGATGCGCCAGTTTTAATTCGAGTGGATGTAGATGCCGGACATGGAGCTGGAAAACCAACCGAAAAAGTGATTGACGAATGGGCTGATGTTTGGAGTTTTGTGTTGTGGAATACCCAAGCGAAGGTTGATTTTACTCAGGAAAAGTCTACTAACTAAACAGCTAGAAACATTGATAATACATAAAAGCTCTGCCTTTGGGTAGGGCTTTTTTATTTCTTCTTTTTGATGAGCAAAAAGAATCAAAAAGCTCAGCTTCTATCAAAAAAGAAGTCATTCCTCAGCTTAACTAAGTGCAGCCGCATGATTTCCCCAGAATCCATCCGGGGAACTTTACGGTTTTACTAAGTTAAGCCTTCAGCTCTACTCCTTTTTTGCTACAAAGCAATACTCAACTATTGCTGAATTAGTATTTAATTTGTCATGGAGCTGGAAAACCAACCGAAAAGGTAATTGATGAATGGGCCGATGTTTGGAGTTTTGTGTTATGGAATACACAAGCGAAGGTTGATTTTAGCAGTAAAAAAAATGAGGCAGCTGAAAAGTAGTTTTTAGCTTTCTAATTTGATTATATCAATTTAAACCACACTCTTAAGCGTGGTTTTTTTATGGCTTAAATTCACTATCTTGTTGGCGGAAAAAGAATTGCAAAACCGATGAATCCAAAGTGTAACATATATGCGATAGTAAACGCTTATTTGTCGTTTAAAAACGGGTATAACGCTGATATAAAAAACATTAACCCTAAAAACCTAAGTTCAACCTATAAAAGATATATGTTGCACTAGTGCAACTTATTTACTTGTTAGCTTCAATTAACTTAATGAGATACTTTTCAATATTATTGGTATTCATTTTCTTTTCAGCTTGTAAGGTTCGTCTCGATAAATATCAAGACCACCCTAAGAGAAGTAAAATCATTAGCTTAGAAAAAGCTAAAAAACTCAACCCGTCTGAAGTAAAACATTTAATAATTAATCAATATTCAGATACTATTCTACCAAATTCAACTATCGTGGAATTTAAAAATCTAGAGACCTTAATTGTTTCGGGTCACTCAGCAAAACAAAATTCTAAAGACTCTATAACTCTTCCTCCATTGAAGTTAAATTTAGATCATTTGGATAAACTTCAGAATTTAAGAATTCTCAAACTTTCAAGTTTCGACTTTTCAACTTTCCCTACTGAGATTTTTAAATTAAAAAGATTGAGATTTTTAGAACTTGCAATGTCATCTATTGATGAAATACCAAAAGAAATTAAAAAGTTAGATTCTTTAGAGTTTTTATCGTTTAGATTAAATAATCTATCTCAAATCCCAAATGAATTATCAAAAATTGAAACGCTAAAGGCTATTGACTTAGCGAATAATAGGTTTAAAAGTTTTCCAAAGGTCTTGCCTGAAATAGATTCATTGAAGTATATCGGACTTGCAAACTTAGAAGTTCAAAAAGATCTTCCAAATGGAGTATGGAATTGGCCATTTCCTCTATATATCAATAAAATAGACTATATAAATTCTCTTCCTACTCTTAAAGAGTTATCAAATAAAGATGAAATTTTGATCTACATAGAAGTTAGAAGCCAAGATGAAAAAAATGATTTATTATCTAAGTTTAGTTTAGAAGCGAGGAAGAAAATAAAATTTAAAATAAATAAAAACTGAAGCTAACAAGGCCTATAGCAAATGCTACTACTAAGAAAACCGCCACTTCTACTCTACTTGCTCGCCAATTCACCTGCGGCGAATTGCCTTATAAAAAGTAAATTAGTCAATCGCCTTGGCAATTGGCTAACTGCTGTACAAAACAAAACAGAACTACGAACCAAAACGCACTTGCCATAGCCGAGACGTTAGCAACAAGCTGAAAACCGAAACTAAATGAAAGAAGTTGACACATCATCAAATTTGAATTCACGAATCAAACTATTCGCTGACTGGCTAAATAATGGTGGTGTAAAAACTATTTGGTCAAACCGATTACTGGAAGATTTAATTAAAGTAAAGTTTCGACCAGATGGGACAGTTGACGAATCAACAGTAAGTTCTGTTGTAAGGTCTGCAATTTTAGCTTACGAAGGGACACAATGGACGCCACCTCATTCTTCGATTGAGTTAATGACTGAATATGAAACAACTTTACAGAAAGCTCTCTTTTTTGAGCAAGTAATGATTGACACGCAAGAAGACTTTGATTTAGTCTATGAAGAAAATAAGAATTTGAAATCAACCCTTTATCGAGGTGTAAGCGAAGCGAAATGGAGAATTTACAGTTCTCTTCAAAGATATTGGATAAATGAAAAATTATATCAAAATGGAACAGATTATAAGACTTTCATAGAAAGAACAATCATCAATGCAAAAAAGCAAAATGGTGGAGTGTTGGAAAAATTTTTCGAGAAAAATGGAATTAGCCCTGATAACGATATTGCAGTCTTAAGTTTTTTACAGCATTACGGCTGTCCAACACCTTTAGTTGACTGGAGTAATAGCTTCAAAAACGCATTATACTTTGCCACTGAAAACGTTAGCACTTACACTGAAGAGACTAGAGAAATTGACAAGTATTTTAGCGTCTATCACATAGAGGAAAAGGATTTAATTTCGACCAGTTTAGTCGCTCTAGTTGAAAAAGGAATTTCGGAAATGGAAAAACACGTGAAAGACAATGTGATTAGAAATGGTCAAACTGAAGGAATAGAACAACCTGAAATGGAAAAATTCTTTGGAAGAGATAGACTTAAAATGGCAACTAAAATGATGCATCAAAAAAGCCTAATAGAGTTCATCACAAAAATAGAAAGATTGATTACGTTTCCTCTAACATATTTTTCTGATATTAATGAAGAAAATGACATACAGTTTTCCCTTAATAACAGTATGAATATAATAAATCAGCAAGGTGTTTTCATTTGGAATTCAGACCCTTTTAAACCTATAGAGCAAGTTGGAAATGAACAATTCGGAAACAAAGAAAATGTCCTTTACAGATTTTCAAAATGTTATAATATAAATAAAAAATTAGCGAATTATGTGAAAGACAAAATTAGACAAGAGGGAATTAATTCAGAGTATATTTACCCTGACCCTAGTTTAATTGCGAAAAATAGTTTTGAAGAAACAAAAGCCAGTTGCTAACAATGGCTATAAGTAATTGCTTGTTATCGACTACTTCTGAAAATCCTCGCGGATTTTCAGTTTGGTGTGTACTTGCAAAGTTAACCGCTAAACCACGCAACTACTCATAGCCTAACCGTTAGCAAAAATTTTCAATAACTACCTTATGAAATTTATATCCGCTTCATGAATAAAGCAACTTTTTTACTTATTCTGATACTTAATACATGCTTGAGTTTCTCTCAGTCTAACACTTCAGAAGAAATAAGCAAAATTAAGTTAGGGTTTTATTTGGGATTAAATTATTCAAACCTAACCGAAGACGAAAAATTACCTGTGAATACCTCAATATCAAATAATCTAGGATTTAGCCTAGGGGTATTGGCGGACTTCAGAGTTTCTAAAATGTTCTCGATTTCACCTAAAGGATCCGTTTCTTTCTATGGAAGTAAAATTAATTCCATCGACCAGAATAATTCTAATATAGAAAGTGAAGTAATACCTGCTTCAATTGATTTTAGGACTCATTTTGTATTCAAAAAAGACAATGAAAAACTTAGCCCTTATTTCCTTATTGGACCAAGCATAAATATTGATAATTCTAATAAAGAAACATATCCAATGCATCTTAGGGCAAATAATAACCTAGCAATTGACTTCGGAATTGGTGTCGAGAAACCATTTACCCATTTCAGTATTATACCCGAATTTAGGTATTCATATGGACTTAATAACATAAGTACCGATGATAGTATTCCATCTCTTAGATTTCATTACTTTTCATTAGTCCTCAATTTTTTTTGATTTTAAGGAGATAAAGAAAAATAACTATTGCTAACAGGCTTTATAGTGCATTGTGGGTAAGGCAATTTAGTTAGCAGCTATATTATTTAATGGTCGCCCATATTAAATCTGGACTATGTGCTAAACTGCCCGACCCTACCCAAGGCAGGAAAGTGTATCTTTATCAAAAGCACAACAACAGCATTCAGAGGACTTTGTATACAATAAAAAGATTGACGAAAATTCTTCAATTCATATTCCTGCTACTTCCTACTTTGTCGTTTGGGCAGTCATTTATCCGTATGGACACATTGATTGACTACCCAACTGAATTAAACTCAAAAGTTAGGGGCGAAATCGACAGAGTTTATCAGGTTGACTTCACAGGCGACTCGAAGGGTGACTTTATCGTTCAGACTAAAAAGGATAAAGAAGGAAAAGTCAAAGAGGTTTGGCTGACCTCAGACTTTTTGCTTTTCAATATGATTTCAAAATATGTTCAGGAATACGACTTTATGGCTTTTATCAATCTTGACATTGACCCTGAACTTGAATTGTATTCAGCAAGTGGATCTTCAGACGGAATTGATTATGCCATTTACGACTTGAATATGAAAACAGGAAAACAAGAGCTTCTTTTCTACTTCAACCCCGTAATCATCGAAAACCAAAATGACTATTGGGGTTATCCTTGGGACGCTGATGGAGTAATGAGTCTTCTTATGAAAACAGGTGAACTCAAAATATATTCTGCAATCGATCACGACATCGAAAGAGAAGGCACAATCACTCAACCTAAAAATCAAAAAGTCTTACCTGTAATATTCCTAACAGGACATTCAACCCAACCTGAGATTAAAGTTGAAGAAATAAGAAACAGGAGTTGGAAAACACTTGAAGAAATAATAAAACTATGCACAACAGAGAACCGAGCCAAAAAACAAGCATTTCTTCAATTCATTTTCAGCCTATTTGATGGTCGCCCCGATTAAATCTGGGCTACGTGCTAAACTGCCTACCCGACCCAAAGCGGGAAAGTGTATCTTTATCAAAAGCGCAACATCAACATACAATAATCATTAGAGCCAATTGAAATGCGAACTAAGATTTCTATCAACTTTTGGCAGTACTTCAAGCTTAATAGAGTCATAGGTATTTATTGCCTCAAAGTTTGCAGCGTTCTGTTTACAACTATAGGTATATTGATTTCTTTAGGACTGTACATATCAAAAGGGATTGAAGAAGAACCTTTGACAGTCATAATCGGTTCTGCACTATTTGGGTATTGTTTCGCATTTTTTATTTTCGGACTCGCAATTTTTACTGCCTATCAAAAAGCGGCAAGAGTTTACAAAGTATTCCACCAATTACCAGAAAAAGTAATCCAAAATGAATCATTAATGGTTGGAATTAGGACTTATCCGAATCTAGACCCAAGACACTATTTCATTGAATTTGCGATTGTAAAAGAAAAAAGTGGAGAATTAGAATTTGTTAGTGAAGCAGAAATAAAAAAATGGCTCTAACAATGGTAGCTGATCCCGCCTCCCGCGGAACAATTGCACAACCCTCCATTTTATTAAAAAGCAACTCATTGTAAGCCCAATTAAGAGGGCTTCTTTTTTCTTATGATTTATTTGCTATTTTATTTTTAGTGGCTAAAAATAAAATAGCGGGATTTTTTAGGCTACTTTAACGAAAATGAATTAAGAAACAAAGAACAATCAATAAGGTTAGAAACTAATTTAGTGTAAACGATGTATCTTAACGAACATTAGCTCTCATTAAGAAATCTCAATTAATTTCTACCTCTAACGTCCATTTAAATGGGACTAAATTTGAAATAATGACCAGAAAATTAAAAGCAGTTAAAACTCTAATAATCAAAACTAAAATTTGACGTAAGTCAGAAATATAAAACCTCGCTAAAATTTCCGAAATTGTCGAATAAATTGAAAAGTTATGGCAACAGTTGATAAAATACGTAGTGGACTAATTGATAAAATCCTGACCATAAAGAACAAAGAATTTCTAGTCGCACTTGACAAGTTGATTTCTTCCAGTTCGGCAGATAATGAGATTGCAGAGTTGACCAATGAACAAAAAGAAATACTCGAAATGAGTGAAGCGGACATAAAGAATGGACGATTGATTTCACAAGAAGCAATGGACAAACGGAATCTTGAATGGCTAAACGAACTATAAGGTGGACACGTACAGCTGATATTCAATATGTTGGAATACTTGAATATTGGGCAAAACGGAACAAATCCACTACTTATTCGAAGAAGCTGATTAAAATTGTAGCAGAGCGGACAAATCAAATTGCCGATACACCATACAATTACAAAAAGGTTGATTACAAAGATACACGGGTGGCATCACTTGGGAATTTCAGCATTTTCTACAAAGTTACCGACGATGAGATATTGATTACCGCATTTTGGGACAATCGACAAGACCCGAAAAAACTATTACAGATTCTAAAGGACAAAAAATAAGGTTGCACAACATTCCCTTCATCAAGAAGTCTCAATTAATTTCCAGCCTATTTGATGGTCGCCCCGATTAAATCGGGGCTAAGTACCAAACTGCCCTGCCCGACCCAAGGTGGGAAAGTGTATCTTTATCAAATCACAATGCACCATATAAATCGTTAGCAAAATAAATACTCAAGCTATGATAAAAATCACAATTACTGTTTTATTATATTTTCTATGTATAAGTTTTAGCATTGCCCAAAATTTTGAATGGGCTAGAGCAATGGCTTGCACTGGTAATAGTTATGGAGTAGACATAGCTACTGACGCTGCAGGAAATATATATACTGTCGGCGTTTTCGGCGGGACGGTAGATTTTGATCCTGGACCAGGGAGTTTTAATTTGACTTCAAGAGGCTCTTTTTCGGATATCTTCATCCAAAAGATGGATGCATCGGGCAATTTTATTTGGGCTAAATCTTTTGGAAGTCCTTCTTTTCGAGAGCCGATTGGTCGGATAGCAGTAGATTCTTTAGGATTTATCTACACAACAGGCATTTTTGCAGGCACTGCCGATTTTGATCCAGGCCCTGCGGTTTTCAAACTAACCGCAAATGGTTGGGGTGGATTTATCCAAAAATTAGATACTTCAGGTAATTTTATTTGGGCTAAATGCTATGGTGGTGGGCAGGTATATATAAACGACATTAGTCTTAGCCCATCTGGAGACATATATACAGCAGGTTGGTTTAGGAATAGGGTAGATTTTGATCCAAGCAATTTAGTGAGTTACCATAGTTCTGTTGGGGATCAAGATATCTTCATACATAAGATGAGCAGCACAGGCAACTTTTTGTGGGTAAGAACATTTGGTAGCATTTCAGATGATAGAGCCCGTGGTATCGCAGTCGATACTCTTGGAAATGTATATACTACAGGTTGGTTCTCAGGAACAGTAGATTTTGACCCAGGTTCTAATATCGTTAATCAGCAGTCAACTGGACAACGTGATATTTTTGTTCAAAAAATGACAAGTGCGGGTAATCTTCTTTGGGTAAAAGGTTTAGGTGGATCTTTAGATGATTTTGGACAATCAATTGATATTGATGCCTTTGGCAATGTGATTACTGCAGGTGTTTTTGAAGGTACTGTAGACTTTGATCCAGGAATAGGTTTAAACAATTTAACCTCAGTCATTTTAAGAGACATGTTTATTCAAAAACTTGATAGTTTGGGAGACTTTCTCTGGGCAATTCGATTTGGTGGACCACAGGCAGATTACATTTCAAGTATTAGCACTGATTCACATGGAAACATTTATTCAAATGGAATGCTGGTAAATTCAATTGATTTTAACCCTGGAACAGGAAATGTAATACTTACCTCAAATGGATTTGAAGACGTTTTTACTCAAAAAATTGATAGTTCAGGAAACTTCGTTTGGGCACTTTCATATGGTGGCCCATCAGAAGAGATTGCTTCTTCTATTGACATAGATCACCTTGGTAATATATATACTACAGGAAGTTTTCTTGACTCTGTGGATTTTGATCCTGGTGTTGGAGTAACTATCTTGAATGCTGTTAGTTTAGAAGATATTTTCGTTCATAAAATGAGCCAAAGCTTGCCAACCAGTTCCTTTGAAATTAAAAATGGAATTAAAATCTCTTCCTTTCCCAACCCTACAAATGGTATAGTGCATATTTCATTTGAAAAAGCATTTCAGAATGTTTCAATAAGTCTTTCTGATATTCAGGGAAAAGAAGTTTTCTCAAAAGAACTCAATACAGTTATTAATGAGGAAATTAATATTGAGGGCAGTCCTGGTGTTTATTTTTTAAAAATAAGTACAAATGAAGGGCAGAGTGTAATTAAGTTGATAAAAGAATAACTTTTGCTAACAAAGAACTATGCTACAAACTAAGTAAAAAATCTGTATTTTTTGTTTCATTCAACTATAACTTTATCTTGTTTTAGCTGTCTCCGTAATCGCAAACTTGCATTCTATGCTTCATATCCTTTATCAATATAAAAAGTCATCTTAATGTTTTTGTTTTAACAAAAACACAAAACAGTTTTAGCTAAGAGCTAAACTGCCCTACCCAACCCAATGCGGGAAATTGTATCTTTATCAAGAGCAGAAGGGTTAACTAGATTAACCTTTAATTTCCACTTCATAAATTGAATGACCGACAAGCACATCAAACATATTTATTGGTTCGCCTACTATAAACTCGATTCTCCTAGCGTTAGATATAGAGCAAAGTATCCATTAGACTTTGCCAAAGAGAAGTTAAATATCAATAGTCACCTAATTATTCCGTCTTACTCTCTGAAAAGAATGTTTGCGTTCATTTGGACATACTTTCAAGCATTATTTTTTCCTAAAAAAGGCTCTCTAATTGTTATTCAAAGAGTGAGATCTAACTTCATTTATTCTAATCTTCTAAAATTACTGGTTGTTGTAAGGCAAAAATTAACCGTTTACGATCTTGATGATGCTGACTATCTTGAACACAATCCGAAGACAATCCACTTTTTTGCTAGCAAGTGCAACAGCATATCTGCAGGCAGTCCTGCAATTGCAAACTACCTAAAAGCGTTTAACAAAAATGTATATCATACTACTTCACCAACTCCAGATTATGGAATAGTAAAAAGTGAAAGGAACTCGATTTTTACCATTGGCTGGATTGGTGGCTTTGGATGGGGCCATAAAGACAGCTTGTATCAATATCTTTTTCCTGCGCTTAAAGCACTTAGCTTTAATTGTCGGTTAGTTATGATTGGAATTACTAAGCCAAATGATCAAAGGGAATTGATTGATTACTTCAAAGAGCACAAAAATATTGAAGTGGATATCTTGAAAAATATTGATTGGAAAGATGAAGTATCTATACAAAAAATGATTGTTGAATTTGATGTTGGAATTGCCACTCTTCTTAACCATCCTATTCAAGTCGCAAAGTCGGGTATTAAGGCAAAACAGTATATGAATAATGGAGTTCCGGTAATCTGCAATGATTTAGCTGAAAACAATAATGTTGTTGTAAACGGCTTTAATGGCTTTATCTGCGACTCATCATCAGCGTTTAACGAAAGATTGACTCAACTAAAAAGGATGAATCATGAAGCGTATTGGGTGTATTCAAAGAATGCCAGAGAATCAAGCCGAAATTTCAACCATTGGAAATACTTTGAGAATTTAGAAAAAATAAAAAAAGGCATACAAGGAGGTGAGAATAATTAAGTAATTCAGTTGACCTTGAAAGTTTACATCAGCAAGCAGCTGTATAGACAAAACAATGTGAAATATGCAGCTCGAAAAGAAAAAATGACATTACTTTTATACCTGTCCCTATTCTTTAAATTTAAGCCTCCTAGATTGTAAGCTATGAAAAAAACATTCACTGAGATTTTAATTCAGATGATTCCTGTAGTTGCAGGAATATTAATTGCATTATTCATTAATAGCTGGAATGAACAGCGAAAAGATGAAAAGTACATGGACGAAATTTTTAAGTCCATACATCAGGAATTGACGGAAAGTAAAATTGCGATTGAACAAATCATTCCAAAGCAAAAGAGATTGATGGATAGTATGAGACATTACAGCTCCAATCCTGAACTTTCCATAATGCAAATTGCTGAAAAGGCAGGTGGAATGCACGCACCACAAATCAGAACCAACGCTTGGATTGCCATGTCGAATCGAAAAATTGAATTGGTTGACTTTGAGCGAATCAAGGTTTTGAGTGATATTGAAGAAGGCAAAGAATTGCTGAAACAAAAATTAAGCTATCTAATGAACTTTGGTTACGCCAACATGCAAGATACTGCAACAAACAAAAAACAAACGATTGTTATTCTACTCATGGAAATTATCAGCACCGAAAATTCCATAAAAAAACAGATTGAGGAATATGAATCCTTAGACTAGTTTTATTCTTATTAAATCTACTACAAATCACTATTCATCTATGGTATTTCTAAAAAAGTCACTTTCCATTATTTCACTATTATTGGTATTTGTTTTAACCGCTTGTGAAAAAGAATCTAACGACAATCCTTCCAGTTCTAACACAGCAAGCTGCACAGATGGCATTCAAAATGGAGATGAAACCGGCATAGACTGCGGAGGTTCTAATTGTGCCGCTTGTACCATTGCAGGTGCCCCTACTGTAATTACCGGAAATGCGAGTCAAATTACTTATGAAGAAGCTTTTGTTTCAGCTGAAGTAAGCCATCAAGGTGACTCAAGTGTATTATCGCGCGGAATTGTATACAGCACCTCTTCAAATCCAACTTTAGCAGATGCCCGTGCTTATGCCGGTTCAGGTTTAGGCGCTTTTTCTATAAGGTTAAACTCCCTTAATGAGAACACAACCTATTTTGCAAGAGCATTTGCATCAAATTCCATTGGCACATCTTATGGTAATGAGATTCAATTTACCACAGCTACTGCTCCTCCTAATATTGTTGTGAGTGCTTGGATTGAACCTGCAAACGGTTATCTGTATGCTTGTTCTTCGTATGGTGTAATTAAAAGAAAAACTTCCTATACCAGCAACTATTGGTCATTGGTTGATGATGATGCTAGTTTTCCGGGAAATAATTTACAAAGTGTTTGGATAGAACCTGCCAATGGTTATTTGTATGGTGTGGGTGCAGATGGTACAATTCGAAGTAAAACATCTTACACAAGTAATTATTGGTCACTTGTTGATGACGATGCCACCTTTTATGGGGAGAATTTAAGATGCGCTTGGATTGAACCTGCTAATGGCTATTTGTATGCTGTAGGTGCTGATGGTACAATTCGAAGAAAAACTTCATACACAAGTAACTATTGGTCACTTGTTGATGATGATGCTACCTTTTATGGAGAAAACTTAAGCAGCGCATGGATTGAACCTGCTAATGGCTACTTATATGCCGTGGGTACTGATGGTACAATCCGAAGAAAAACGTCTTATACAAGTAATTATTGGTCACTAGTCGATGATGATGCCAACTTTAGCGAAAACAATTTGCAAAGTGTATGGATAGAACCAGCAAACGGTTATTTATATGGCGTAGGAGCAGAAGGAATAATTCGTCGAAAAACATCTTACACAAGCAACTATTGGTCTTTAGTAGATGATGATGCGATATTTTAGATAATAAGAATCTTGTTAAAACAAAATTTAATTAAGCCATCTGGTATTTGGAGCAAACCACGCCTTTGAGCGTGGTTTTTTAATGCTTTAAATTGATTATCTTGATGGCGGATAAATAGAACCGATAATAATCATTTAAAAACGACAATAAACGTTTGTAAGCACTTAAAAACACTTAGTGCATCATATACTTACGTTGTAAACAATTTACCAACCTAAAATTAGATGGAAGTATTCTCGCAGAATGAGTTTATATTAAATGGCACAGGAAAAATAATTTATGACCATTTAGAAGTTGAAGCTCATTTTCAAATTGAATACAGTTCTCTTAAGCTTATTTTAAAAACCTCAAAAGTAAAAATGGGGCAATTGTTTGCTATTAATAAGGGAAAGTTTAAAGGAGTTATTGAAAAATCTAACATAGAGATACAATGTTCAAAAATATGTCTTACACAATACACTAAATATCAACTGTCATTTGTACTACTTGACGATTTAATAATTGGCTGTGAACTTAACTCTAAAATATTCAAAGCAACCCTATTTGGCTTAAACATTAGTATAAAGGAATTTAGAGTTGAAAACTATTTAATCCAATTAAATTTATTGGAGGACTTTGAGCTTTTAAATAGTTATACAAAGAAGTTTGGTAGCAACTTAGAAACTGGCCAAATTATCATTAAAAAAAGTGACGATTTAACACTTGATAAAACAGAAACCATTGAGACTTGTAATAACATTTGTTTACTCACTTCACTTATATCAGCTAGAAATATTGTTTATAATAGATGTTTGTTCATTGATAAGAATCAAGATACCCAAGAACACATTAGAATTAAATTAAATAGTTTCAGTTTTGGATATAAGTTTGTTTATGAAGATGATTTAAGTAGCATTTTGCCAAAACTCTATGAAAGCTTCAAAAATTTGAACCCAATAGAGCAGAAATCTATACATACATCTATAAGCTACTTAAATTCTTCTTCAAGTCAATTTCTTGAAGATTCTATTTTAAATGTCTCTCAGATATGGGAGATCTTGTCTGATACATTTGTTAAAGAAGAAATAAATAATTCGGAAAACATAAATACACTAAGAAGTGAATTAAAAATTCAAATAAGAAAATGGCATAAAGAAAATACAGTTAAAGATTATGACCTAAGTTTTATTATGAATAGGGTCCTTGGCTCATTGGATTGGGAAAAAGTCATTAAAAAAATGGAAACTTTAGTCGAAAGTGAGAACATAGACTCTGAAAAGGTTGGATTAAGTTTCAAAGATTTAATTGAATTAAGAAACCAAATTGCCCATTCAGGAAGGTTTAAACAGATAGGAAATGAAGATGAATATTTAGAAATATATAACTCTTCACTTCTAGGAATTAAAGTTTTGCTTCTTAATAAACTTGGATATTCAGGAAGGATAACATATTTCGTTGGAGGTATACCTCATACAGAGAGTATTAACTATTATTTAAAATAAAAACTGTTTACAACACGCTGTATATTGCATTGTTGGTAAAGCAGTTTGGTAAGTTTAAAGCTATTTGTAAGCTCGCAAAATCCGCTTGCAGATTTTGTAAAAAAGAAAAAAACAAAACCGCAAAGCGGTTTTTGCTAAGTGCTAAACTGAAATAGTAACTTTATCAAAACCACAACGCACCATACAGTAAACGTTGTGTAATTGCTGAACCGACCAATAATTTGAAAAAACTTTTTACGTTATTTCTGTTGCTTTTCTCAATACTTGGCCATGCTCAAGACTATTGTTCTTGGACAATTCTACATGGAGACTTTGGTGGCTATCAGTTTTCTAGCGAAATAGAAAGTGTTTTAAAAACAGCGAAAGAGAATAACATTAAAAAAATTGATTTTACATTAAAAGAATATAGAAATAACAATGATTCAACAGATTATAGCTTTACTAACTTTTTATGCAAATACACGAACGATTCAACTTTAGAAGTTGTCAAGTATTATTTACATAATGACTTTTGCTTACTATACGGTTATAAACTTATTTATAAACATGGATTTTTTATTCCTCTATCAACTTTTCCTGTCTCAGATAGAGTAATAAAGAAATATAATTGCAAAGATTACTTTGACGATTTTAAACATAAAAAACAGTCAGGTTGGATTGTAAGTTACTACAATGACACAATTAAAATTGACGTCAAAAAAGACGGATGGACTTATGGTGTCCAATTAAAAGACTCTATTGACTATCGGACTATTTATACTGATTCTTCCATATACTATTTAGACACAAACAACAGATGTATAGGAATAAATAATGATTATCAAGTCAATTACTTAACAAAAGACTCAGTTAAATACAGACGAATTTTTAGTGATAGTTCTATCTACACTATTGTTTGTCTTTCAAGTAGAAAGAATGTTTCAAAATTTCAATATACTCTAACAGAAAAGCTAACTAAATCTAGTAGTCTTTATCCGGAAATTGAAGAGGGAACAACTAAGACATTGTATACCATAGGAAAAAAAGGAATTCCAATTAAACTAAAAGTAATCAAAGCAATAAATGATAATCACAAGGTAGAGGGTTCAATTATGACAATAAAATTTTAAAGATAAACTACACACAACAAAAGTAACCGATCCCGCCTCGCGCGGGACAGCTGCGCAACCCTCTTTTTATTAAAAAGCAAACATTGTAAGCCCTTTTAAGAGGGCTTTTTTTTGTCAGTTATTACTTTCTCCCCACTTTAAGCAAACAAGAAATAAAGATCCCATTCGAACGATACTGGCTGGCAATCTCAAGTTTATCGTTTTTTTTAGAGTTTTTGTTGGGTATATATGTGGTGTAAATGGTATAACTTAACGAACATAAGCAATATGAATTGAAAACACAGTTTGCAATTGAGACCTATACATTTTTACAAAACTTGAAGTTAATTTACATTCGTTTACGCTTATCCTGAAAGTTAAAGTCGAGATTTAAACCTTTGAATAAATTTAAAATCTATGATTTCTAGAATTGCAACATTTATTGCTTTAGTTTCGATTACTCTATTATTAGCTTGCTCCCAAAATCAAAACAACACCAAAAAAACATGGGAAAATGGATGGAAAAAGGAAGGACAGGTATTAAAGTCCATCAAAAATATTCACTTCAACTTTCCTGACAAGGGTTTAGCTTTTGATAAAAAAGAAGATTTTGTAGAAGAGTGTTTAAGAGCCATGGAAAGTGATGCAAAAATCATTGGACTTGCTCCATTTACTGACACCATCCATATCCGGTTCTTATCATCTCGTCATGAAATGAAGAAACTCGCAGGAATGACTGCTTCGGGTATGGCCCATCCTCATATTCAAACTCTTTTTATTGTAGCCAGTTCTAATGAAAAAGTTAAACCACCTATTAAACACGAATTGATGCATCTGATAGCAATGCTTAAATGGGGATATCCGCATTATACTTCAACTTGGATAAACGAAGGGCTAGCCACTTATGCAGAGGATTATTGTAATGGTTATAGCGTTTCTGAGATTTATAGATACTTTTTGCAAACGGAGAAACTCATTCCAATTGATTCTTTGGTTACAAACTTTCATCGTCAAGCAGAAATGATTGCTTACCATCAATCTGCATATGTAGTTGAATATCTTTTAAAAAATTACAGCATCAAACAATTTAAAAGACTTTGGTCAGAAGGCTTTGATAAATTTCAATCTATTTATAAGATAAGCTTCCAAGAAATGAAAAAGCAATTGGAAATAGATATTTTAAAAAAACATCCTGAAAGTCCGACTCTTGATTGGGAAGTATTTAAAGCAGGATGTATGAAATCACAACCAACTAACATTTCTAAAAATGAAACTTCTCTTTCTAATCTTACACCTGAGCAACAATCTGCTTTCGATGCACTAAATAAATTACAACAGAGTACAGATGAAATGAACCGCTTGTATTCAACTTTTGCTGGAGTTATTCAACCTTGTTATCCTCCAGATACGAGTTTGACAATTTCGCAAGAGGAGTTACTGATAGCTATGAAGAAATTTGTAACAAACAATTGCAAAAATCTGACAGATGAGGAACGCAATAAACTTGCCTCCACATCTGTATTGGCCCAAGAAGAATACACTGTTTCACTTTGTTTTGGTAATTCCACAAATGTGTCTTTTGAGAGTGGCATTCCTATGAGGGGAACTTGGATCATGCCAAATGTTCTGGGCCACAGAGATGTAATCATTGTATGGTGAATTATACTAATGCTAAAAACACCTTCCAATATCAGTAACTGATTCCACCTCTTACGTGACAGCTCCAAAACCCTCCTTTTTGTTAAAAAGCAACTCATTACTTGCCATTTTAGAAGGGCTTATTATCCTTTTTATCAATTCTAAAGTCTGAAATGGCATTGACAAACACTTGAATGACACTTCACCAAAAGCACAAACTTCTTATTTTTAACTTCGTCAATTTAACACTCAATTCCGCTATTAATACCGAATAATATTTCTGAATTTCATTTATCATGAACCTCTTTTTTAAACTCCTAAAATCGGTATTTAACATCCAAAAATTCAACAGTACCAATGCGCTTTATCATCGTCAGGCCAAGGCTTTGTTAGCGGAATTTAATGTTGATTACAGTTTGTCAGGAGATGATAATCTACCGCACAATGTGCTTTTAAAAATGCAATGGTACATGGCCGAGTTTATTTACTCTGCTGAAATGCTCAATGATTTGTTAGGTCAAAAATCAACCGATAAAGAACAGCGGACTTACCTTTTAAGCGGAGCTGTAGTGGCCATTTGTGATTTAATTATCGATGATTTAAATCTGACTTCCCAAGAAATTGAGAACTTAAAAAGACCGTCTAAAGACAAGATTTATGAGCGAGATATTTTTAAGCTTTATCAATCGCTTTATCATGCCTTTTTTGACAACTTAGGTGCAAAAAAATCCTTAACTCTTCACTACTACGAACTGCTTTATGATGCACAAATCCGAAGCAAAAAACAATTCGACTCGAGCATATCCAAATCGGAAGTAGATGAAATTTGCATTGAAAAAGGAGGCTACAGTTTACTTTATATTCGTGCATTATTGAATGAAGAATTCTACCCAGATGAAGAAAAAACATGGTTTGAAATTGGCGGATACATTCAGTTTTGCAATGATGCTCAAGACTTACACAAAGACTTATTAAACAAGCTTCGAACTTTTGGTAGCTGTCGCTCTAGCTTAGAAGAAATTGCTATTGATTTAGACCAACAAAAAGTGGTGGCTTTTAGCTTGTTAAAAAGCAGTCCGTATCAAAAACAAGCGAAAGACTTTTTACTTTTTACCTTACACAGCATGGGCATTGGAATTCTTGCCAAGCTACACCAATATCATTTGCTGTGCAATAAGCAATATTCAAGTTCTACATTGGCTTCAAAAACGAAATCAGAAGTTCGCCCCATGTTAAGACCAATCAAACTCATCCCCTATTGGTTTCCACGCATTTTGAAATACCAATACCAAAAAGTGAATCAGCCTTTTAATTTTAAGTTTAACTTGCAAAACGCTAAAAGTAACTAATATCAACCATTTTCATCATGATTCGTCAAACCGCTCTACTCCTATTCATTTTCTTTTTAGCGATTGTTGCTTGTGATTCTATACAAGAAAAAAGTCAAAGTATTATAGAAAAAACAAGCACAAAATCAAAACGCCCAATCAACCCTAATGGGGATAGTGAATTGGCTTTAATGATGCGAGCCTTGTATGAAGAAGCAGATTCAGTGCGCAAGCAAATAGCAGAAGGCAAAAAAGTAAATCTGAGCTTAGACCATAGTCGCATATTAAGTGCACATGCTACAGAACCTGAAAAAGTGGCTACGGCCGAATACAAAGGATTTGCACAACTTTACTTACATCATGTTAAACAATTACAAGGAGCAGAAGGTGAAGAAGCACAAGCTTCATTTAATGCACTTGTTGAAAGTTGCTTAAGCTGCCACAAAGCCCTCTGTCCAGGTCCTGTTGTTCGGATTAAAAAGCTTCAAAAGCCTTACAAACCAACTCAATAAAACAATTTAAATATGCACGGAACTCATAATGCCCTAGAAGACGCTAGAAACGAAAACGTTCAGATTTTTATTAATGGCGACTTTTTCCCTCGTCATGAAGCTAAAATATCAGTCTTTGATAGCGGATATCTGGTTGGCGATGGTGTTTGGGAAGGAATTCGCTTGCACGAAAATAAACTTGTGTTTTGGGAAGACCACATGAACCGTATGTGGCAATCGGCTAAAGTAGTTGGCATTCCGTTAAACTTTAGCAAGGAAAAACTGAAAAGTTGGGTCATGCAAACGGTTGAGAAAAATAATATGCACGATCATGTACATATTCGAATCATGCTCACCAGAGGCATCAAAAAAACACCTTCACAAGATCCCCGATTGACCATTACCGAGCCTAATCTTGTAATTATTGCAGAGCACAAAAAAGCTTCTGAAGAAACCAAAAAGAGAGGCATCAGTCTGTTTACCTCTACCTTCAGAAGAGGGAACCCCGATTATTTGGACCCGCGCTTAAATTGCCATAGCAAATTGCATGAAGTACAAGCCCTTATGCAAGCCATTGAAGCCGGAGCCGATGAAGCACTGATGCTCGATCCGCATGGTTTTGTGGCCACTTGTAATGCCACCAATTTCTTTATGATTAGTCGTGGAGAAGTTTGGACTTCTACCGGACAGTATTGCATGAATGGAATCACCCGTGCGAAGGTGATTGAAGTTTGTCAAGAAAATGACATTCCCTGCCAACAGAAAAACTTCTCCTTGTTTGATGTTTATGGAGCTGACGAAGCCTTTGTTACAGGTTCTTTTGGTGGCCTCACCCCTGTTCATACCATTGATGGGAAAAAGATTGGAAATGGTGACTTTTCTCTTACTCAAAAGCTTTCAAATTTGTATCAACAAAAAATAAAGAATGAACTCCACTAAGCGTATTTGTCTATGGTCGGGGCCAAGAAATATCAGTACGGCCCTCATGTACTCTTTCGGAAATCGAGCGGATACCGCTGTAGTAGACGAACCCTTTTATGGCTATTACTTAGCAAATAGCAAGGCAAGCGATTATCACCCTTCAGCCCAAGAAATCATTCAAAGTATGGAGTGCGATGGGCAGAAAGTGATTGAGCAGCTACTTTCAATGAATAGTCATGATATTTTCTTTATTAAGAATATGCCTCATCATGTGTTTAATCTGCCACTTGAATTTTTAGCAGAAATGGAACACCTTTTACTCATTCGTGAACCTGAAGCTATGGTACGCTCTTTTGCTAAAGTAATTGAACAACCTCAACTGGAAGACTTTGGATATCTTGACCATTTAAAATTAATTGAGGAGTTAAAAAAGCGAGGATTAAACTTTTACCTGCTTGACTCTAAAGAAGTACTAGCCAATCCTGAAAAGCGATTAAGACAATTGTGTTCAGATTTAGAAATACCTTTTAGTAATCAAATGCTGAGTTGGAAAGCAGGACCGAGAAAAGAAGATGGCATTTGGGCAAAACATTGGTACAAAAATGTTCATCAGTCCAATTCATTTCAGAGTCCCGCCAAAAGTCAAAAAGAAACAATTCCTGAATATTTACACCCCTTGGTAAATGAATTAAATCCGCTTTATCAAGCTATTATAGATTCCCAAAAGCCCACTTAATGAAAGACTTTTTAAGAAGTATACAATTGATTCAAGACCTAAGAATTGAATTAGAGATCAGTCAAAATGATTTTGTGAACAAGCTTCGCAATGAAGTAGAAGAAAGTGAATTGGGTTTATTTTCTGATTTTTTTGATGTTTTCTCTTCCAACAAGAAAGAATATAAAGGGATGGTTTCTTATGAATCATTTAGAATAAAGCGCAAGCGGAAATTCTTCGATAACAGAGCTAGCAATGCCACTGCAAGTGGAAGGTTTGAGAATCGAGAAAATCGCTTAATCATACATGCAGAAATCAACGGCTTTCATAATGGCATGATCTTCTTTTACATCATCATCACGGTTTTTTATCTTTTCTTTTTATCCACTTTTATCGGTTTTTCTCAAGCAGACAGCGGATTTAGCTTTTTTGGATTGCCTTTTATTCTCATTCATGCTTTACTCATGTATAGTATTCCTTATTTTGTAATGCGTAGAGCTAGCAAGCGATTAAAACATAATTTAGAAAGAGAATTTTATTACCTCACAAAACAATCTTCATGAATTCAACAAAAGCAATCTTCTTAAGCCTATTCATGCTAAGCCTTTTAGAACTAAAGGCTCAATTTTTAAATTCAGATGGTAGTGTACCCAATCAGGTTCTGCATCATGAAATTGGTTTTGGTTTAGATAACTATTCTAAGGTAGATGGGATAACTGGCGGCAACTACTTGTTTTTAAGCTATTACTATCAATTCAACAATCATTGGGCTTTGGGAAGCAAGTTTGCTTCAGACTTAGCTCCCAATACCTTTGATGATGCCATTTCTCATTTAGGCATGCGATACAGTGGCATGTACAATGAAGAAGACATGGGCTTTAATATGGGAGTTTATTACGTAACCAATTGGAAATATGATCAGGTTGATGCTAGTTTCATTGCGTGGGAAGTAAGCCTTTTTACTTTTCACTCTGATGATAATATGGAGATTGACTTTTTGCCCATTTCACTGATGTATGCCACTCATGCGCAAGAAATTGCTTGGAATTACAAATTTGTAGGGATAAAGATCAATTTTTAAATCAATACCATGACCGCACCGAATAATAACTATATCCAAATAAATAGAACAAGTTGGGACAATAAAGTCGACATTCATCTTGCCTCTGATTTCTATGCCATGGATGACTTTCTAATAGGCAAAACTTCATTAAAGGAAATTGAGCTAGCCCTTTTAGGAAATATTAATCAACAGAAGCTATTACACTTACAATGTCATTTTGGTCAAGATAGCATTTCTCTAAGCCGAATGGGTGCAGAAGTTCATGGGGTTGATTTTTCCGAAAAAGCTATTTTGAAAGCTCAAGAACTAGCGAAAAAGTTAAATAGCTCTGCCACTTTTAGCTGTTGTAATATCTATGATTTAGCAAGAGAGTTAAACGATGTTTACGATATTGTATTCACTTCTTACGGCACTGTTATTTGGCTGAGAGATTTGAAAAAATGGGCGAAAACAATACATCACTTTTTAATTCCCGGAGGACGATTTATTATGGTTGATTTTCATCCATTTGTTTGGATGTATGATGAGCATTTTAAGGACATTATCTATCCATACTTTTCTGAGGAGGCTATTGAAGAAATTGAAAGTGGCAGCTATGCTGAACCAACTGCTAAGGTTCAAAACAAGACCATTACTTGGAATCATGGTTTAGCTGAAATTATACAAAGCTTGCTAGAAACAAGACTTGTATTGAAAGATTTTCAAGAATATTTATATGCGCCATATCCTTTTGTAAAAGGATGTGAAGAATTTGAAAAAGGGAAATATCGAATCAAGCAATTTAAAGACCAAGTACCATTGGTTTATTCACTTTGTTTTGAAAAGCCACTATAATTTGTGGTTCTGCTATTATTTATACAGCCTAGTAACAAAAATTTGACTCTAATTATGTTCTAAGCGAAAAAAATGAAAAAACGCATTGGTATTACTTTAGGCTTATTTTTTATTTCCGCTGCCATTCTGATTTTTAGACCAGTTCCTATAGTAGCTGAAGAAGAAGCGATTGTTGTAGAAGGTGAGGTTTCTGCCATTTATGAAAGTGGTGTAAAAGACATTAGCATTCTTCTTAAAAATAACTCCACCTTATTTTACTTGAACCGAGGTCTTGAACTTGGGCTAGATATTCAAGAGTTAAGAGAAAAATTACTCCATCAAAAAGTCACCATAAAGTACCCAGAGTACTGGACTCCTTTAGATTGGAACAACCGAATCAGACATCTTTCAAAACTGGAATGGAAAGAAGGAGTCATTTTTAATGAGTTAAAATAAGGTCTCATTTTTAGTAAATAATTAATCCATCAACTCAAATACAATTTCTTTCACCGTACCTTCTGAAGCTACTTCAAAAGCTACTACCTCCCCGATTATGTTCCGTTTGAACGTATACTTTGTTCGTTGATTTGCTCCAAAAGTATCAACTGCACCTTCTTTTATCTCGATTTCTTCTTGGTTAGGATAACTTAAGTAGAGCTTATCATTTTTATGGCTGATTAAATAAGTTACATCAAGTTCTTGTGAATAGTAATTGCCGGCATATTCTGCTAAATTTTGGTTTGGCTGAGTAGTTAATTGAATGCGTTCAAAATAGAAAATTGCTCCTCCAAAATCTACCAGTAAATCAGCATCTTGGTTAACTTCTTTAGAAAAAGTATAAACAACTGATGGATTATCTATTCTGCTCAAAGACCGTGCATTTTGCGATACTAAGGCTGTTGCTTCTTGGCCAAAACTACTTTGCGCTTTTAAGGTATCCTTTTCCATAAAAATGTTCATCCTTAAATCGCTATTCAATTCTTGATAGGTTCCTGTAAAACGCTTTAACTCTAAGTTTGAATGTTTGAACGAGCTTATTCGTTGATTCTCCTTAAGGTTTCCTTCTAAAAACAAGTCTAAGACTTCATACGATAAGTTTACCGCATTCAAATGCTCTGCATTGGTGAAAGTAATAATGGCTAATTGTTTATCAGGAATGCAGATAAATTGCGAACGCATCCCTAAACCTCTGCCACTATGGTTATAAGTCGTAACCCCCTTGTAAGGAGAAACAAACATACCTCTAGCATGCTTCATTTGAGTTCCATTGTTTAGTGTATCTAAGTCTGTAATAAACTCCTTTAAGAAGGAAAATGGATGCTTCGGATCTAAAAATACTTGAGACCATTTTGCTAAATCTTGAATTGTACTTCCCACTCCACCTGCACCAATACAATGAGTTAAGGATTTTGGTTGCTTAAACTTTTCCCATTGTCTGTAATATGAATAAGCTCTATTTTCTATGACATCTTCTAAATCCTTGCTAAAAAAAGTCCGATCCATTGTCAAGGGTTTAAAAATTTCTTGTTCCGCAAATTCAACAATTGAAAGTCCTGAAACTCGCTCTACGATTAATGCCAACAATACATAATTGGTATTGGTATATAACATTTTTTCTCCGGGGGTGTTGTTAAGCCCTTTTTGTTTAAAGCTTAGTTCTTGAATCATTTTATTGGTATATCCTCTATGTTTGTAATCGAATCCACTTAAGTTTAACAAGACATTATGGTTGCGTAAGCCACTAGTATGATTTAGTAAATGTCGAATTTGTATTGACTCTTGAAAGTGGCTCAACTCTGGGATGTATTTACTCACTTCATCATCAATAGAAAGTTTGTTTTGTTTTGCCAAGATGCCAATACAGGCTGAAGTAAATTGCTTGCTTACAGAAGCTAGTGGAATAATTGTTGAATCATTAAACGGAAGTTTATATTCTAAATTCATAAGTCCCCTACTAGCTTGAAAAATAAGTTCCCCATTTTGAACCACACCTACTGTTAAACCGGGCTCCAGCTTAGAAGGTGCGTAATGATCTAGGATTTGCTCGATGGCTTTTTCAAACTTGGGTTGTGCAAATGAAAATGAGCTAATTAAATAGCAAATGGCAGATAAATAGAGTTTTATTTTCATGGGTTTAAGGTTTTACTTTAAAGGGTATTTTCAATGGGTGCATAGGCTTAAATCGCTTCTTGCTGACAGCCAAAAATGAGCACAAGCAATTCCATCATGCCCCAATAAAGGACTTGTAAATTCAAATTTCTCATCATTCTAATTATTTGCCTTTGTAGGCTTTTCAATTTGGATTATTGTATCGCCATCTCAGCTATCGCTCTTGCATGGTCGGCCATTTTATAAGAAGCCCAAATGGTTACCACGCCTGCCATGATTAACATGGATTTCGCCAAGGCAAAAATTTTGTTTTCACTGGTCTTATAATTTCTGAATGTATACAAAGGAAGAAAGACAAAAATTAAGCTAAACAATCCGGTGTAATAAAGCATGAAAAAGCCTGGCCAATGCATAAATTTAAACAATGTGGCTACGCTTAATAGAATACCTGCTGCATAACCACTAATTGTAGCGCCTTTTTGAATCCAATTGCTCTGATTTTTTAAGTCGAAATACATCATGGAAGGAAATACAACTAAGGCGGCTAGCGTAAAACCTAAAGCAACCATAAAACCCGCCCCAAGGTAATGGTTAATCTTAAAAACAATTCCTAAAATAACTGAGAGTGCAGTAACAATGGCAACAATGCCAACAACTTTTTTCATTTTGTTTAATTTTAAAGTTAATAAATGGAAAGTGGCCTCTTGGATTTCCGAAAGTTTTGAGAGACCAAATTCTTGAGTGGACGTGGAGAGGGATTCGTCAAATTCCAACCCATTGTCCATTTTTTGTTCTACCATACAGCAAATATGATCTAGAACATCTACTTGAAGAGATTCATAGCTTAGTCCGTGACTAATCAATAAATCATAAATTGAATCGACCTGTTTCTGATTAAGTTGTGCCATATCCTGGCTGAAGATTAGGTTCAAAAATATGCTTCATCGTAGCCATAAAATCTACGAACTCTTCAATTAATTCTTTTGTTTTTTCTTTACCGCTTGGAGTAAGCGCATAATACTTTCTGACACGTTTTCCTATATTTTCCTTTTCGGTAAATACCACTCCTTCCGCTTCCAATTTATGAAGCAAAGGATATAAAGCCCCTTCGGTAATTTTTATTTTATCTGCTGTCATTTCTTTAACAGCCTGTGTTATCTCATAGCCATACATGCGGTTGTTTTCTTGCAACAACTTTAAAATAATGGGCTTAAGCGTTCCTTTAATAATTTCTTTTGAATACATAAGGCAAATATACATACAATTCTTATACATAAATTTCTTATGTATATATTTTTTAAAACTTTTTTTATCTTAGGGAGATGAAAAAGGTATTCCCCATTGTTATTATAATCGGTGTCATTAGCGCCTTTCTAGGAATTATACAAATTGCACGTGGTGATGAAATTGAAAGTGCATACTATGCTCTTTTTATTGGTTTTACACTAATTGGAACTGCGCTGATAGAAAGAAAACGAAGCAATAAGAAGTAATTAGCTTGTCAATCAAGTGCTGCAATTTTGCTTTTTTGGCTAATCTTGCTTTCGCATATAGGATTTTACATGGAAAAGTTTAGCTACCAAGATATAGAAGATTATTATGACCAAACGGAAGTACATTACCGTACTTGGTGGAAACTAGAGAAGTCTCTTGGCCTTCACTATGGAGTTTGGGATAAAGACACCAAGACAACCGCCGACGCCATTATCAACTTGAATAAAGTATTAATGGAATTGGGTGAAATCAAAGAAAATATGCATGTGTTAGATGCCGGCTGTGGTGTTGGTGGCTCTAGTTTATTTTTAGCTGATCAACTTAATTGCATTACAAAAGGGGTAACTTTAAGTGAAAAGCAAGTACAATCTGCAAGTAAGAATGCCAAATCGAGAGGATTAGAGAATCAATGTCAGTTTTTAAAATGCAGCTATACAGAAACCCCTTTTGAAGATGAGAGTTTTGACATCAGCTGGGCCATTGAAAGTTTAGGTTCGGCTCAAAACAAAGGTGACTTTTTCAAGGAAATGAAGCGGATTTTAAAACCAGGTGGACGAATATTAATTGCGGATACCTTAAAGCCAAAACCGGCAGACATTTCAAACAACAGATATATGAAAATGATGTTGAACGGCTGGGCGATTAGCGATATCCTTTCCATTGAAGAGTTGAAAGACTTAGCTGCAGAGTATGGTTTTAAAACGAAAGTAGAATATGATGCCAGCCCACAAATTAAAAAGTCGGTAGACCAAATTTACAGGGCTTACCTCATTGGACGTTTTGGTTCACGCATTTACAATTTCTTCAATGACACCAGTCGTTTTGCCAAAATACATTACAAAACTGGCTTAGCTCAAAAGAAAACCTTTGACAAAGGTGAATGGAAATACATGCTGATGGTTTTTGAAAAGGCTTAATCCCAATTCAATTGGAAAAACAGCAGGAATTTGATGTAATTATTGTTGGAGCTGGACCAGCTGGTTGCGCTGCGGCTTACCAATTAGCCAAACAAAATTTACAAATTGCCCTTTTAGAAAAAGGAACTTTTCCGCGAGATAAAATCTGCGGTGATGCCTTAAGCCCTGATGTGATGAATCAATTTCAGCTGATGGACGAATCATTGGCGAATGACTTTCGTCAATTGGTAACTAAAAAAAGAGCTTATAGCATTCACTTTTTTGCTCCCAATCACGAACGTTTGGATGTGCACTACAAAAATCCAAAATTGCATGCTTACGTTTCCAAGCGCATGGACTTTGACAATTTCTTAGTTGAAGAAGTTCGAAAAAAATCCAATGTTCACTTTTTTGAAAACATCGCCGTAAAAAAAGTAAGCTGCAGCGAAAAGGAAGCAAGTATAGAAACGACACAAGGCCATTTTAAGGCAGCCATTGTTTTAGGAGCCGATGGGGCCCATTCTGTGGTGAAAAGTCAACTGATTGGTCAAAAAATTAACAAGAAACACTACAGTGCAGGACTCCGACAATACTATAAAAACCTAACTCCTTTAGAAGAAAAAGCAGGCATTGAACTACACTTTTATCAAGAAGCATTACCTGGTTACCTTTGGATATTTCCGCTACCCGACAATCAAGCTAATGTGGGCATTGGTATGCTATCTGAAGCGGTGAGCAAACAAGAAGTCAACTTAAAGGACTTAATGGACGAATTGCTGCGCACCCACCCCAAATTAAAAGAGCGATTCAAAGAAGCTATACCCATGGAAAAACCGAAAGGATTTGGTTTGCCGCTTGGTTCTAAAAAGGTAGCTTGCTCAGGCAATCGTTTTTTGTTGTTGGGTGATGCGGCTAGTTTAATCGATCCTTTTACCGGCGAAGGAATAGGCAATGCCATTCGTTCGGGAAGAGTGGCTGCCGAGCATTTGGAAAAAGCCTTTCAGCAGAAGCGTTTTGATGCTTCTTTCAACCAAGCCTATGACAAGGAAATTTACCGAAGAATGTGGTCAGAACTTCGGCTGAGTCGCTTTATGCAAAAGATGTTACGCTACCCCAAACTGTTTAATTTCATTGTAAAAAAAGCCAACCGCAACGAATCTTTACGCACTTTAATTACTGCCTCATTAGAAGATGTTGATTTGCGTCAACAGTTCAAAAAGCCTTCTTTTTACTTCAAATTACTATTTCAATAATTAGCGTATTCATAACCGCTATTGTAGGCTCTTTTCCGCTCATTGAGTAAGCGAAATGAAGCTGCACATTTTTTCGTATTTCTGTAGTTTAAATTTCAAGCCATGATAAAAAAACGCCTTCCCCTATTCCTTGCTGCTAGTATGGGAATTTTTATGCTTGCTTGCGAACCGCAAGCCCAAAAGTCTGAAAACGAAAAACAAGAAATGACAGAAAACAACTTTGACAACCCTCTTTTAAAAGAGTGGGAAGGTCCATATGGTGGAGTTCCTGCCTTCGACCAAATGAATTTGGAAGACTTAAAACCCGCTATGATTAAAGGCATGGAATTGCATTTGGCAGAAATTGACCAAATTGCCAATCAGGAAGAAACGCCCACTTTTGAAAACACCATAGAAGCCATGGAGGCTGCTGGCAAACCCATAGAGCGTGCCTTTAATTATTACGGCATTTGGAGTAGCAATATGTCGAGTCCAGAGTTTCGAGAAATTCAGCAAGAGCTTTCGCCCAAGTTCTCAGAATACCGTTCTAAAATCACCCAAAACGAAAAGCTTTTTCAACGTATTAAAGCTTTGTATGATGAATCGCAAGTGCACCCATTAGAGGCCGATCAACAAAGAGTGCTTGAATTAACCTACAAGCAATTTGAAATGAACGGCGCTAATTTAGATGCAGAAAAGAAAAAACGATATGCCGAAATCAACAAAGAACTTTCTGAATTGTACACCCAGTTTTCAAATAATGTGCTGCATGATGAAGAAAACTACGTTACATTTATCAGCAAAGATCAATTGGGAGGTTTACCCGAAGATTTTATAAAATCTGCTGCAAACATAGCTGCCGAAAAAGGAAAGCCTGAAATGTACGCCATTGTAAATACGCGTTCTTCTATGGATCCTTTTTTAACCTATTCCACCGAAAGGGAATTGCGCAAAAAAGTATGGACCAATTATTATTCGAGAGGCGACAATAATGATGAATACGACAATAAAGAAATTATCGCAAAAATTCTGAAGTTAAGAAGAGAGCGAGTAGCATTAATGGGCTATGCCAACTATGCCGAATGGCGCTTGCAAGACCGCATGGCTAAAACACCAGAAAATGCGCTAAACCTTATGGAAGCTGTTTGGCCTGCTGCCATTGCAAGAGTAGCCGAAGAAGTGGCCGATATGCAAGCTTTGGCTGATGAAAAGGGAGACCAAATTGACATTAAAGCTTGGGATTATCGCTATTATGCCGAAAAAGTTAGAAAAGCTAAATACGACCTTAATTCTGATGAAGTAAAGCAATACTTGCAATTGGATAAACTTAGAGAAGCCATGTTTTATGTGGCTGAGCAATTGTTTAACTATGAGTTTACCCCTGTGGAAGAAGGAAAAGTTCCTGTTTTTCATGCCGATGTAAAAGTGTGGGAAGTAAACGACAAATCAAGTGGTAGAAATGTAGGATTGTGGTATTTGGACCCCTATGCTAGACAAGGGAAACGCTCTGGTGCTTGGGCCACCACTTACCGAAGCTACACCACTTTTGAAGGAGAAACCAATGTGTTGGCCTCAAACAATTCCAATTTTGTAAAACCTGCCGAAGGAGAGGCATTGCTTATTTCTTGGGATGATGCAACCACCTTTTTCCACGAATTTGGCCATGCTTTGCATTTCTTTTCTGCCAATGTAAAGTACCCTACTTTAAACGGTGGAGTGCGCGATTACACCGAATTTCAATCTCAGTTGTTAGAGCGTTGGTTGTCTACCGATTCGGTAATCAACAAATTTTTGGTGCACAACAAAACAGGTGAAGCCATGCCAAAAGAACTGGTTGCAAAAATCAAAAAGGCTTCTACTTTCAATCAAGGATTTGCCACGACAGAATATTTGGCTTCAGCCTTAATGGATATGAAATTACATTTGGCTGATCCGGAAAAGCTAGACATGGCCACCTTTGAAAAAGAGACCTTAGCGGCCATGAATATGCCAGAAGAACTTCCGATGCGTCATCGTACTCCTCATTTTGGACATGTATTTTCTGGAGAAGGATATGCTACGGCATACTACGGTTATATGTGGGCCGATGTATTAACTGCTGATGCTGCCGAAGCCTTTGCTGAAGCGCCAGGCGGCTTTTATGATAAAGATTTAGCGGCAAAACTGAGAAAGTACCTTTTTGCGCCGCGCAATGCCATAGATCCTTCTGAAGCTTATCGTAAATTTAGAGGTAGAGATGCTCAGATAGAAGCCTTGATGCGCGATCGTGGTTTTCCAGTTGAATAGAAAAAATGCTAGGCATTGAGCAATTAAGTTTCTGGGAAAAAAGAAACTATACCGAAGGAATTGACTTTTTAGTCATAGGGGCTGGAATTGTTGGAATTTCAGCCGCTTTGGCTATCAAAGAAACTCGGCCTAAAGCCAAGGTTTTAATTCTAGAAAGAGGATATCTTCCAACAGGAGCATCTACTAAAAATGCAGGATTTGCCTGTATTGGAAGTCCTTCAGAAATACTGAACGACCTTAAACACCAAAGCGAAAATGAAGTATTTGAAACGGTAGAAAAACGCTATCGCGGTTTGCAGCTTTTGCGTGAAGAAGTGGGTGACCAAAACTTGGGCTATCAGTCCTTGGGGGCTTATGAAATTTTTGAAGAAAGCCAAAAGGACTTGTTTGAAAATTGTCGTGAACAACTGGATTACTTGAACCAACAACTTCGTGGGATTTGCCAATTGGAACAAACTTTTAGCTTAGCTCCTAGTTATTGTCAGCAAGCTGGATTTAAGGGATTTACTCATGCCATTTCTCATGCCGCTGAAGGTCAGTTGGAGACCGACAAAATGATGCAAGCCTTAAAACAAAAAGCCGAGGCGGCAGGCGTGCTCTTTTTGTATGGTGTAGAAGTAAAAGCAATTGGCAGGCAAGTGTTAGAAACACCATTTGGCGAATTAAAATTCGACAAGGCCGTTTTGTGTACTAATGGATTAGCACAAAGGTTTTTACCAGAAGAAGTAAAACCAGCAAGGGCGCAAGTGTTGGTTAGCTCTCCCCTACCCAAGCTTAAATTTCAAGGCATTCATCATTTTGATGAGGGCTATTATTATTTCCGAAACATCGGCAATCGGGTACTTTTTGGAGGCGGTAGAAATTTAGATTTTAAAAGCGAAGAGAGCACTGAAATAGAAACAACAACACTCATTCAAAATGAATTAATTCGTTTGTTGAAAGAGAAACTACTTCCCGAAGAGGATTTTAGCATTGACTACCAGTGGGCAGGCATTATGGGTGTAGGCAACAGCAAACAAGCAATGGTAAAAAAATTACGAGCGGATTTGTATTGTGCAGTTCGTTTGGGAGGAATGGGAGTTGCCATTGGCTGTCTTTTGGGTGAAGAAGTAGCCGAATTGATGTTGCGATAAAGTCCATTTTTTTTATGGTCTAATCTTTCCTTCTGGCTTACCTTTGGGCTTCTAAATTTCAGCCATGAACCAAAGCACTTTAATCAAACAAGCCACTTTAGTAAACGAGGGCAAAACATTTGTAGCCGACCTTTTGATAGAAGGAGAAAAAATCGCAAAAATTGCCGATCACATTGACCAAAAGGCCGATCGGATTATTGAGGCAAAAGGCAAATTGTTGTTGCCAGGTATTATTGATGGTCAGGTGCATTTTCGGGAGCCGGGTTTTACTCACAAAGCTGATATGAATAGTGAAAGCAAAGCGGCTTTGGCCGGTGGAGTGACTTCTTTTATAGATATGCCAAACACCAATCCCAATGTGTTAAGCATGGATATTTTAGAGGAAAAATACCGCATTGCTGCCACCAAATCTTTAGCGAACTATGGTTTCTTTTTAGGGGTTAATGAAAGCAATATGGACGAGGTATTGAAATTGGATACTTCAGGCCTTTTAGCCGTATCAGATGATGGCTTGTATTTTAGTGATCGGGGCAATATTTTGGCCGACAAGCCTGAAATGCTAGAAAAACTTTTAGCCAATTGCGAGGCCATTGTAGCCATTCATTCTGAGCAAGAAAGTGAAGTGGTGAAAAACGAAGAAATCTACCGTGAGAAATACGGAGAAGATGTTCCAGTAAAGTATCATCCGATCATTAGAAGTGAAAAAGCCTGCTACGAAGCCACCAAAAATGCGGTTGCTCTTGCCAAAAAGCACAATGCCAGATTGCACATTTTGCATTTAACAACAGCAGCGGAAACGGAGTTTTTTAGAAACGACATTCCTCTGAAAGAGAAGAAAATTACCACGGAAGTTTCGGTGCACCATTTGTGGTTTACCGATGTGGATTATGAGCGTTTAGGCAAGCGTATAAAATGGAATCCGGCGATTAAAACGCAGAAAGATAAAGAGGGCTTGTTGGCTGCTCTACTTGACGACCGCATTGATTTAATTACCACAGACCATGCGCCACATGCGTGGGAAGAAAAAGACAAGCCCTATTTTGAGTCTATGTCGGGTGCACCTTTGGTGCAACACAGCTTAAATTGCCTATTGGAGTTTTACCGAGAAGGAAAAATTAGCTTGGAGAAAATGGTGGAAAAAATGTGTCATAACCCCGCCATATTATACGGGATTAAGGAGCGAGGCTTTTTAAAAGAAGGATATCAAGCAGACTTGTGTTTAGTAGACCTTGATGAAAAATGGACGGTAGCTCCTGAAAACATCTTGTACAAATGTGCTTGGTCACCTTTAGAGGGTACTACTTTTCATAGTAAAGTGAGCCACACTTTTGTAAACGGACATTTGGCTTATGCCGAAGGAACTTTCGACGAAAGTAAAAAAGGGCAGGCTTTGGAGAAATCGATGAGCTGAGAGCATAAAGCTTAAAGCAACGAGCTTAAGAGCATAAAGCTTAAAACAACGAGCTTAAGAGCATAAAGCTTAAAGCAACGAGCTTAAGAGCATACAGCTTAAAGCAACGAGCTTAACGATTAATTGGAGGGGGTCATGTAGGATTCTTGCCATGCTACAATGAGGTATTTCTTTTTGCCTGTAGCTTCTTCTTTTAATTTTAAGATTCCAAAATCATAAGAGAATAAATAGACATCGCCTTTTTTGTTTTTCCAGTAATGGGTAAAATACTTAGGGTTAAAGCCTTCTTGGTGTAAAACTGATTGACGAATACTGGTCATGCCGGTTTGGTTGTACTTTTTTAAAACTTTACGGTTTATTTTAAGTTGGCGATCTATGGCTATAAAAGTCTTTTCTAACTCTTTTCGATGTTCATATTGGTGAGCCGATTTGCAGTTTGGGGAACAATATACTTTATCATCGCGGCCTTTTATGGGTGCTTCGCAAACTGGGCACAATCTTTTTGGTGGTTTTACTTTTTCCATTTCCGTATATTATACGACTAATATACTTTTAATTGTACTTCTTTCCATTAATTATGCATTTATGCATCAGCACATTAGTTTAAAACATTTAGTTATAGATGGGAAGAAGCAAATCGGTTTACAATACAAGCCGAGTAAACTCATCAGCAAGCTATTGAATGGCCTTAAAGGTGTGAAATACAGTGAAGAATTTGGGCTTGCTTATTTGGCGAATAACCGTCAGAATTTCAACTTAATTGTAGAAACTTTTAGAGGTTTGGTGTGGCTGGATATGAAGTATTTTTTGGGAAATGCCAAGGGGCAGCAAGAGGAAATACAGTGTATGCGTGACTTACGAAACCGCGAATTACCTAAGAATTGGCGCTCTTGCCCAAAGGCTTATATCGAAAAATTGGAATTAAAACACTATTCAATTCGCACTGGTCAAGTGTATGTTCATGCGTTTGAGCACTTTATTAATCATTATAAAGAATTGGCCTTATGGGCCATTGGAGAGGAAGAAATTAGGTCCTATTTAATGCAATTGCTGCATGAGGGATATTCGGATAGCACGATTAACCAACATATTAATGCCATTAAATTTTATTATGAGGTGGTTGAAGGTATGCCGAATCGGTTTTATTCAATTGAACGACCTAAAGCCAAGCAAAAATTGCCAGATGTATTGTCAGCAGAAGAAATACAGCAGATGATTGATTTGACGCGAAATTTGAAACACAAGACCATTATTTCATTGCTATATGGTGCTGGCTTACGCAGAAGCGAATTGATTCAGCTTCAGATAAGTCATATTGATAGTAAGCGAATGGTTTTGCAGATTAAGAATGCAAAGGGTGGTAAGGATCGTATTGTGATGTTGAGCAAGCAGTTATTATTATTAATGCGAGATTATTACAAGGCCTACAAGCCTAAACACTTTTTAATTGAAGGACAATTTGGAAAAAATTACACAGGGTCTAGTATAGTGCGTGTAGTACAAATGGCAGCAAAGCGGGCCAAGATAAACCGAAAGGTAGTGCCACATACTTTGCGTCATAGTTTTGCGACCCATTTATTGGAAGCGGGCACTGATTTACGAAGTATACAGATATTGATGGGTCACAACAGCACGAAAACCACTGAAATATATACCCATGTGGCAACTAGTCGATTACAAAAAGTAATTAGTCCATTTGAATCATTAAATTTGGGTTCATGACAAAAGGCATATATGTTGCACTAGTGCAACATATTTACTTGTTAGCATAAATTACTAAACTATGGACATAGACGATTATTTAAACAATCCTGATAGACAAAAAATTTATATAAAAGAGAGTGTTGCTTTACTCCGTACTCTAGAAAAGTCTGTTCAAAATCAAAACTTATTAGTAAGCATATTAAAAAGACAATTAGAAATAGAAGAAACGTTAAAAGGAAAAGTAGAATCCGACTTTGACGAATCAGTTCGTGAAAAACTAAACCTTTGCTTGACTGACGTTTTCGAGAGGTCTGACAAGGAGTACATGAAGCTAGTCTCGAAATTAATTGACGGTCATTAGATTTTATTTCGTCTTTTAAAATTTCTCCCATAAATAAAAACTTATGCTAACAAAACCTATAAAATATAGCCTCTGCAAGCGGATTAATAATATGTGTTTAACTTTCTTCATAAACTCAAACTTCTCTGCTCACGGCTACATTTCATAGCCGGGTCGTTGTAAGTAATTGCAGGGCGCCTCTTTCTAATTTTTACAAAAAGCTTTTTTGACCGATAACTTTCAATCTGTGGACAAGTTCTGATAGACGGTGCAGACAGCTCAGTTTTTGACT
>CAXFAI010000004.1:0-11368 GCA_964001305.1 uncultured Flavobacteriales bacterium | reverse complement strand
AGCATTATGAGTGCTGCGCTCTAACCACCTGAGCTACCTCGCCATTTTTTGAGGGTGCAAATATACTTTTTTTGTCATTTCCTAAAAATGAAATTTAAAATATCTTTCTAGCCCTTATGGAGCTTTATTTCATTCCATATTTTTCACCTTAATTATTGATTTTTTAACTATATTGCGAACACTTTTAATGTGTTGAAATGTCAGAAAAAATAAAATATGAGATAGAATTTGTTGTAAAAGCATCGCCAAAAATGCTTTACAAATTTTTATCCACTCCTTCGGGTTTGTCAGAATGGTTTGCAGATGATGTAAATTCTAGAGGTAAAAAGTTTTCTTTCTTTTGGGATGGTTCTGAAGAAGTAGCAGAATTAATAACTAAAAAAACCGATCAATTTATCAAGTTTCGATGGGAAGAAGAAGAGGATGAAGAAGCTTATTTTGAATTTAGAATTACTACTGATGATTTAACCAACGATGTCTCTTTGTTGGTAACCGATTATGCTGACGAAGACGAAGTTGAAGAATCAAAACAACTTTGGGAAAGTCAAATTAACAGTCTTTTGCATGCCATAGGCTCATAGCCTATTATGGAGCATTCTTATTGGCTAACTTTGCAGCAAAAGCAAGCATTTGAAAACATCCTCTAAATTTATTCTCAAATCTTTTGCCTCGCCCTTTTTAGCGACTTTTTTTATTGCCCTATTTGTGCTTCTCATGCAATTTGTATGGAAGTATATTGATGATATGGTTGGAAAAGGGCTAGAATGGACCGTGATAGCCGAATTGTTGATTTACGTTTCAGCAAGCCTTGTACCCATGGCCTTGCCTTTGGCTATTTTACTTTCATCAATCATGACCATGGGAAATTTAGGTGAACATTATGAACTTGTTGCCTTTAAATCTGCTGGAATATCTTTAAAACGTGTTTTGCGTCCACTTGCCATTACGGTCTTTTTCTTAAGCATCCTAGCATTTGTTTTTTCTAACTATTGGCTACCCGTAGCAAATCTAAAAAGCAAATCACTTTTATATGATGTAAAAGAGCAAAAACCCACCATGGACATTAGACCTGGTATTTTTAGCAGCGAGCTAGATGATTACACCATACGAGTTAAAGACAAAAAAACCATTGACGAAGTTGAGCATCTTTATGATGTACTCATATATGACCACAGTAATGGCAAAGGAAATCGATCTGTAATTACGGCTGAAGAAGGAATAATGACTGTCACTGAAGACAAACATTACATTGAACTTCGACTTTTTAATGGTGAAAGTTATGACGAAGATGAGAAAGGAGCTCGAAATCGAACATACCCACTTGCTCGTTCAAAGTTTAAAGAGAATTTAATTCGATTTGATTTATCTCAATTTGCTCTAAATAGAACAGATGAAGACCTGTTTAAAAGCAATTTTAAAATGTTAAACCTTGAGCAATTAGACAAAGCCATTGATACACTAACGAAACTAAGAGATAAGCATGTAAAAACAGTGAGAAGCGGTTTAAAAAACACCTATTTTCATTTTGCAAAAATCAATCAAGATAATTATAGACAAGTTCCATTTAAAAGAATTATCAATTTCGATCAATTTCTTGATAGCTTAAGCATTACGCATCAAAAACAAGTATATGTTACAGCAGCTAATTTGAGCAGAAATGCCAAATCAAGACTAAGCACAATTAATGAAGACTTATACAATCGGAATAAATACATTAATTACCATAAAATTTATTGGCATCAGAAATTAACACTGTCTTTTGCATGTATTGTTCTCTTTTTAATCGGGGCTCCACTTGGAGCTATTATTAGAAAAGGTGGCCTAGGAATGCCCATCGTAATTTCAGTGGTGTTCTTTCTAATCTTCCACATTTTAAGCATTACCGGTGAAAAAATGTCAAAAGAAGGAGCCATTCCTGTTGTACAAGGCATGTGGATGGCATCTGTAATTTTGTTGCCTATCGGATTGTTTTTTACCTACAAGGCCACATCTGACTCTAATTTGCTGCAATTAGAAAATTACGGCAACTTCTTTAAAAAGTTGTTCAAGAAAAAAAAGAAAGAAGAAGCCTAAAGTGAAAATCGGAATACTACTTTCAAGAGTTCCCTACCCTTTGGAAAAAGGCGACAAGTTAAGAGCTTATCATCAAATTAAAGCGTTGGCTAAAAACCACGAAATCTATTTATGTGCTTTAAATGTGGGTAAAGTTCATCCGAAAGCAGTTGAAGAGCTATCGAAATATTGCAAAGAAATTGAGGTAATACAACTTACCAGAATAGGGATTCTTATCAATCTCTTATATAGCTTAATGTTTAGCAAATTACCTCTTCAAGTAGCGTACTTCTATAACCGAAGAGCAAAGAAAAAAATACACGCCTTTTTTCTTACTCATCAAATTGATCATTTGTATTGCCAACTCATTCGTGTGAGCGAATATGTAAAAGATTTTAATGCTGTCCCAAAAACGCTTGATTATATGGATGCACTTTCCCGAGGTATGGAACGTAGAATCAATCAATCGAAATTGGGAATGCGAACACTTTTTAAAATAGAATCTACTCGATTAAAGCGTTATGAACATTTCATTTTCAAAGCTTTTGATCATTGTACGATTATTTCAGAGCAAGACAGAGATTTGATTGTCCACGCCGAGAATGATAAGATTAAAATCATTCGAAATGGAGTTGACCAAGACTATTTTAAGCCCAAAACAATTGACAAGAAATATGACCTTGTTTTCACCGGTAACATGTCTTACCCGCCAAATGTAGATGGTGTTAGCTATTTAGTAAATGAAATACTACCGCTTGTTTGGAAAACAAATCCTGAAATAACCTTAGCTATTGTTGGCGCTAATCCCAGTCCCAAAGTTGAACGTTTGGCCGGTAAAAATGTACTGGTTACAGGCTGGGTAGATGATATTACCGATTACTATGCTGCTTCTCATATATTTATTGCCCCCATGCAAATTGGCACTGGTCTGCAAAACAAACTACTAGAAGCCATGGCCATGAAGATTCCTTGTATCACTTCTCCCTTAGCCAATAATGCTTTAGGGGGAACACACTTAGTGAATATTATGATAGGTGAAGAAAGTGAAACCTATGCCCAATACATTTTAGAATTACTTTCAAATAAATCTTTGGCTCAAACTTTAGTGGATAACGCATATCAACTAATTAGTGAACGATATACCTGGGAAGGCAGCACAAAAGAATTAGAAGAACTATTTTTGAACCCGAATAACAGTTAATCTTATGGAATTGAAAGAACGAATTGAGGCAGCTTGGGAAGGCCGCAGTTTATTAAATGAAAAGGAAACGATAAAAGCAATTGAACAAGTGATTGCTGATATTGATGATGGAAAATTGCGATGTGCAGAACCAACTGAAAATGGCTGGCAAGTGAATGAATGGGTTAAGAAAGCAGTTGTTCTTTATTTTCCAATTCGAGAAATGGAAACCATTGAAGTAGGCCCATTTGAATTTCATGATAAAATGGCACTCAAAGGAAATTATGCAAAACGAGGAGTACGGGTAGTTCCGCATGCAATTGCACGCTATGGTTCTTATGTTTCAAAAGGTGTTGTTATGATGCCATCTTATGTAAACATTGGTGCTTATGTAGATGAAGGAACCATGGTTGACACTTGGGCAACGGTTGGAAGTTGTGCGCAAATTGGAAAAAATGTCCATTTAAGTGGTGGTGTTGGTATTGGCGGAGTATTAGAGCCTTTACAAGCTTCACCTGTAATTATTGAAGATGGGTGTTTTGTAGGTTCTAGATGTATTGTTGTAGAAGGCGTTCATATTGAAAAAGAAGCCGTTTTGGGTGCCAATGTGGTACTTACCAAATCCACTAAGATTATTGATGTGAGTGGTGACGAACCTAAAACTTTTACAGGAAAAGTTCCAGCACGTTCGGTTGTAATTCCTGGTTCTTACACCAAAAAGTTTCCAGCCGGAGAATATCAAGTTCCATGTGCTTTAATTATTGGACAGCGAAAGGCAAGTACCGACTTAAAAACTTCGCTAAATCAGGTGTTAAGAGATTTTGATGTAGCCGTGTAATTTCAAATGCAGCGCTTTTTAATCATACAAACTGCTTTTATAGGTGATGTCATTTTAGCAACACCTATTATTGAAAAGTTAAAGCTCTTTTATCCAGATTCTGAAATTGACTTTTTAGTCAGAAAAGGAAATGGAGCTTTGCTGAAAGAACACCCGCATCTTAACCAAGTATTTATTTGGAAAAAGCAACAAAACAAGTACACCAATTTGTTTAGAGTACTTAAGTTGATTCGAAGAAAAGAGTATGATGCTGTAATTAATATTCAACGATTTTTTGCATCGGGATTCATAACCACTTTCTCCAAAGCAAAACAAAAAATAGGCTTTAGAAAAAATCCATGGTCTCCCTTTTTTGATGAGAAAATTGGTCATCGACTACGTGGACAACACGAAACAAGTAGAAACTTATCATTAGTAAGCTCTTTAACAGATGATAAATGGGTAAGGCCCAAACTTTATCCGAGAAAGCAAGATTATGCCTCTGTATCAAAATACCAGGAACAACCGTATCTCTGTTTTGCTCCTACCTCTGTTTGGAGAACAAAAGAATGGCCTGCGGTAAAATGGGTAGAATTGATTTTGGCACAAGAAGACGATTGGATGATTTATCTTTTAGGAGGTCCAGATGATAGAGCTGCTTGTCAAGAAATTATGGAAATGGCAGAGCGAAAAAATGTCTACAACTTAGCAGGAAAGCTCAATTTACTAGAGTCAGCGGCACTTATGGAAAAAGCAAGCATGAATTATGTAAATGATTCTGCACCCATGCACATGGCCTCAGCCATGAATGCACCTACCAATGCCATTTTCTGTTCTACCATTCCTTCTTTTGGATTTGGGCCGCTTGGCAAAAATTCAAAAGTGGTTGAATCAAGTGAAAAGTTAAGCTGCAGACCTTGTGGTTTACATGGAAAGAAAAGCTGTCCTTTAGATCATTTTAACTGTGCTTATGGAATTAAAAAAGAACAATTCGATATTCTTTCTTATCCCAAGCAATAATTAAATCAAAGCAAGTTTAAACGGTTATTTCTCGAATCTTACTAGCAATTTTCGATTTCAAGTTCTCGCTTATAGGCCAAAGAGGTAAACGCATATGAGCTTCACAAATTTCTAATGCCTCTAATGCTGCTTTTACACCTCCTGGATTCCCTTCGGCAAAAAGTAAATCAATAAAATCTTTCAAACGGTAGTGTAAACTTCTTGCTTCTTTTATATTCTCGTCCAAGGTAAGGTTTACCATATCACTAAACTCTTTAGGAAAAGCATTTGCAACCACTGAAATAACTCCTGAACCTCCACAACAAGTAATTGGAAAAGTTAATCCATCTTCTCCAGAAATCACCATAAAATCATTTGGTTTATCCTGAATAATCTTCATGACTTGATCCATATCAGCTGAGGCCTCTTTAATAGCAATGATATTATCAAAGTCATTTGCCAATCGAAGCGTTGTTTCTGCGCTAATGTTAGATGAAGTTCTACCTGGTACATTGTACAAAATAATTGGCATATCAGTTGACTCAGCTAAAGCCTTATAATGCTGATAAATTCCCTCTTGCGTTGGTTTATTATAATAAGGGCTTGCAGAAAGTAAAGCATCTATTCCTTCCAAGTTGGTCGCATCAAGCTTGTCAATTAAAGCGGCTGTATTATTTCCTCCCATTCCTAAAACGATAGGTAGCCTTCCCCTGTTCACTTCAATTACTTTGGCAACTACTGCATCTTGTTCTTCAACATTTAAAGTCGCTGTTTCTCCTGTTGTACCAAGAACCACTAAATAATCAAGTCCACCATCAATTACATGATTAACCAACTTACTTAATCCTTCAAAGTCAACACTCTTATCTTCATTAAATGGTGTTACCAATGCGACACCAGTGCCTTCAAACGCTTTTTTCATTTTAATTTTTATTAATAATTGCCAAGTACTTTTTTAACTCTTCAATCAATACACTCACATCTCCCTGATCCATTTTAATGGTCATATCACAAACCTCGTCTCTATAACTTCCAGATGGCCCTACTTTGAAATGAGCTAATGATAATGTGCTGAGTATTTGTAAGCACATAAAATCGTTAACATTTAAATCTATCAATAAATCGAATGGTGCTTTGACTAAATCATTGATTTTTGAAGCCTTGATTTGCTTTAACCAATTCAGATCTTTTGCATCTAAATAAAAGTAACTTAATTCATCGTTCGGTTTTTGCGCTTCCTTTCCTTTCTTATTGTAAAAACCAACTGATGTCACTTTTATCCCTTCTTCCTTTAAAAATCGAGCAAAATTGCGAACTACTTTTTCTTGATTTACATCAGTTGCATTATATAATAAAAATGCACTCTGAGCTGCTTTCAAGTTAAAAGCTTTCACTTTTCGCTGAACTGACTTTTGCTTTCTTTTCAATAAGAATTCAGACAAACTCCTCATACCGCGAAATTATCTAAAAACCATATCTCGAACCATATTTTTGCCTGCTGCTTGATTTAATTTTTCAATCAATTTTGATTTCGCATAACTCAATTCTTGCTTAAGTGGCGCAGAATCAAGAGAAACGTATAAAACTCCTTCTTTAAAATACAATTCCGTGGTATGCTTGGCAATCATTTTTCCGCACACCTCTTCCCAGCTTTTCAACAATCCAATTTCATCCAACTTAGGTCCTAAACCATAAGCTCTTAACATTTGATTTATCGCTTCACGAATGGGTTTTTCTTCTTCTTTTCTAGGCACTTACTTCTCCCTCTTTTATGTGAAATACTTTATAATCGGTATTTAATTTTTCAAAAATATCAGCAAGTCGATCTTGATGCGTATCACTGATAAAAACTTGACCAAACCAATCCTCCTGAACAATACTCATTAACTTAGAAACACGTTGTTCATCCAATTTATCGTAAATATCATCTAGCAATAAAATGGGAGCCACTTGTTTTACCTCTTTCAAATATTCCGCTTGGGCTAACTTTAAGGCCAGAAGAAAGGTTTTCTGTTGTCCTTGTGAACCAAACTTCTTTATAGGTAGGTCTGAAATGGTAAAATTCAAGTCGTCCTTATGCACTCCTCCACTGCTGTATGTCAATCTTCTATCTTTATCTCTTTGCGCCAAAAGAAGTTCCTTAAAACTTTGTGCATGTAATTGCGACTCATAAATCAAGCTTACTTCTTCCTTTTTTTGACTGATGAAATCATAGTGCTTTTGAAACAAAGGACTAAACTCTTCAATAAATGATTTCCTTTTTTCATGTATCGGTTCTCCATACTGAATTAATTGCTCGTCCCAAATAACCAATGATTCTTCATCAAATCGTTTAATCTCCATAAATTTTTTCAGCAAACGGTTTCGCTGAGCTAATGCCCGGTTGTATTGAATCAATTGATTCAAGTACGTTCGATCATATTGCGAAATGATTAAATCCATGAATTTTCTGCGCACCTCACTTCCTTCAGATACCAATTGAGAATCAGCAGGAGAAATCATAACCAAAGGAATCAGACCAATATGTTCTGAAAGCTTTTCATATTCCTTTTTGTTTCTCTTAAATTGTTTTTTCTGTCCCTTTTTCAAACCTGCATAAATCTTCTCTTGGCTATCATTTTTCTCAAACTCACCTTGCAATACCATAAATGCTTCATCGTGCTTAATCAATTGAGAATCGGCAGGATTGAAATAACTTTTGCAAAAGGCTAAGTAATAAATAGCATCTAAAAGGTTGGTTTTACCTTCTCCGTTATTTCCCACAAAGCAGTTAATCTTTGGTGAAAAATCAAGATTTGCTTCTGCGTAATTCTTAAAATTGATTAGATGTAGAGTCTTTAAAAACATGGCTCACAAAAATAGTCAAAGGTGCTTGCTCAACATATCTTTTTCAAGGCTTTGATGCAATCAAAAAAAACTTATTTTTGCCGATTCTCAATAACAAGACAAATGAGCAAGAATACAGAGCAAAACGAGGAAACTATTGTTGATGTAGCTGAAGTTTACAGCAAAACAGAAACCTTTATTGAAGAGAACAAAAACATGCTTAGCATAGTTGTTGCAGCTATTGCTATTGTAGTTGGTGGTTATTTTGCATACACTAGCTTTTACTTAAAGCCATTGCAAGAAGAAGCACAACAAGAAATGTTTATGGCTGAAAAATATTTTGAGCAAGACTCTCTTAATCTAGCCATGTATGGTGATGATATGTATCCAGGTTTTATTGAAATTGCTGACAATTACAGTGGTACAAAAGCTGGTAACCTTGCGAACTATTATTTAGGTATCTGTTATTTGAGAACAGGGCAATTTGAGGCTGCCATTGACGCCTTAGATGATTTTGATGCCAAAGACTTAATAATTGGTGCTACGAAATTAGGAGCTATGGGTGACGCTTACTTAGAGTTAGGTGATTTAAACAAAGCGGTTTCTCATTACAAAAAAGCTGCTAATTATTACCAAGATGATTTTACAAGTCCGATGTACTTGATGAAAGCAGCAAAAACCTATGAGCTGTTAAATGACTATGCTTCTGCTGTGGACATTTACCAGAAAATAAAAGAAGATTACAGAAAGTCATCTCAAGCTACTGAAGCTGATAAATACATCGCTAGAGCCGAAGCTTACATTCAGTAAACATGGCAACAGCCAACCAAAATTACTCTGACCACAATCCGGAATTAGTTCCAGATGCCTCTTCCATGAAAATAGCCATAGCTGTTTCTGAATGGAATGCAAAGATTACCAACGGACTTTTAAATGGTGCTCGTGATACACTATTAAAGTATGGACTTTCAGAAGAAAACCTGTTTATCGAATTTGTTCCGGGAAGCTTTGAATTACCCCTTGCAGCACAATGGTTTCTAGAAGAAAAAAAGGTTGATGCTGTTATATGTTTAGGTTGTGTGATTCAAGGAGAAACAAGACACTTTGACTTTGTATGCGAAGGATTAACACAAGGAATTAAAGATGTTAGCCTAAAGTTCGGAAAAGCAGTGATTTTTGGGGTTTTAACCGATAATCATGAACAACAAAGTATTGATCGAAGCGGCGGAATACATGGAAATAAAGGAACAGAAGCCGCAGTTACAGCCATAAAAATGGTAGACTTACAACGAAGATTAAAAGCTTAAAGCTTCGTTTTTACCTTTTCCCAAGACTTAATTTGCCAATGTGTTCTCACAGTGCATAATTGGTTTCCCGCTAAATCAATAACTGGAATTTCGCAAACTTGGCTAAACTGTCCCTTACTTTCAAGTTCTAAAATTGTTTTTTGAAAAGCTTCTTCATTCAATTCGAATTGGGCAAATGCATTCATTTTTCCTTGATAGTGATATTCTACCTCTATCTTCTCCATGATTAAGCGATACTTTTTCATACCAAGTTTATAGAGCAATAGCAAGCCCGAAGCATATTCAGCAACTGTTGCCAAACCACAAGCATGCAATCCTTTAATGTGATTCAAATTACTTGTCTGATAAGGAATTTCAACCTTCACCTGCTGCTTACTAATTGCTCTAATTTTTAGGTTGTGGGGCTTGTTAAAAGGAATAAAGCGATGCAATAAAAAGTTCAATTTCCATAAACCAAATTTAGAAGTCTCAGCCTGTTTTAAAATTCCCTCAAAATTCATAATATCAATTTTTAGGGTGAAGGTACTCAGTATTCTTAAATACTTGTTAATATCTTAGGTTGTGGTATTTTGATGCTGTACCTTTGCAAAAATTTTTAGTAAACATTATAAAGGAGACACTATGTCTAAAGTTGTAAAAGGAAATAACGTTAAAGTACATTACACTGGAAAATTAACTGACGAAACTGTTTTTGACAGTTCAAGAGAGCGCGAGCCTTTGGAATTTACTGTAGGAGCAGGTCAAATGATTCAAGGTTTTGACGAAGCGGTTGAAGGGATGGAAATTGGAGAAAGCAAGCAAGTAACAATCCCTGCTGATAAAGCTTATGGTCCTAAAAGTGAAGAAGCTATGGTAAGTGTAAACAAATCACAATTACCAGAAGGATTAGAGCCACAAGTAGGAATGCAATTAGAAGCTTCTCAGCCAGATGGAAGAAAGCAATTATTGGTAATTGCTGAAGTAAAAGGAGAAGAAGTTGTACTTGACGGAAACCACCCTTTAGCAGGAAAAGACTTAGTTTTTGATATTGAACTAATGGAAGTGAATTAAATATTCAGTACTTCGATAAAGAAAAAGCCCTGCGAAAATTTCGCAGGGCTTTTTTTATGCTGTCTTTAGCCTTTCGGCAAACACCTTTTTAAACTTTTCTACTTTAGGCCTTACTACGGCCTGACAATAAGCTTGTTCTGGGTTTCGAGCAAAATAATCGTGATGATATTCCTCTGCTACATAAAAAGTATCAAAGGGTGTAACTTGGGTAACAATCTTATTTTCAAAAGCTCCTGAACTATTCAAAGCATTTATCACTTCCTCTGCAATCGCTTTTTGAGCATCATTATGATAAAAAATAGCACTTCGATACTGAGTTCCAATATCAGCACCTTGACGATTGATACTTGTTGGATCATGAGTTTGAAAAAAGACTTCTAAAATATCTTTTAAGCTGATTTCATTTTCATCGTACTCCAATTGAACCACCTCTGCATGACCTGTTAATCCACTGCAAACTTCTTTGTATGTTGGATTTGAAATCCCTCCTCCACTGTAACCAGGCAATACACTTTTTACTCCATTGAGCGATTTAAAAACAGCCTCTACACACCAAAAACAACCTGAACCTAAGGTAATTTTATTCATTCTTATTCCTTTTTTATAACTAACAAAGTTAGTTCCCTTTTGGATTGAATAATTTGGATTTATTATGAATTGAGTGAAAAAAGCTTAAACTTTTAAACTTAATCATGGAGTTCGTAAGCACAAGTAAAAATTTAAATGAAGTAAGCTAATCCTTACTTTAAGTCTGATAGTGACGAATTGCTCAGTTCCTATCCGATTGGCTACTTAAATTGAATTTAACTAGTAAAATCTATATTTCAATTCAGTCGAGCGAGCAAATTGAATCTTAGTCCTGAGAAAATCGGGATGAATCGTTTTCAAATTGTACTTTAGCACAACCTGCAAAAGGGAGTGAACGCTATTGTTCCTGTTGTGAATCGCTTTCAAATTGTACTTTAGCACAACAAGGCCGCGAACGTTTTCGCCCACAACCCAGTTGTGAATTGCTTTCAAATTGTACTTTAGCACAACAATGCAATTCAACATCAACGCAACATCTACGTTGTGAATCGCTTTCAAATTGTACTTTAGCACAACTATGGACATAGCAGATATTAAAGATGAGCTGTT
>CAXFAI010000003.1:0-67626 GCA_964001305.1 uncultured Flavobacteriales bacterium | reverse complement strand
ATTTCCCAATATCCTTTGGTAAGCTGTAGAATTAAAGTTAGGATTAGTGTCTAGTTCAAATTGATAATTCCCTACGGTGATATTTGCCGTTTCATTGGCTAAGCCTAGGGTTGGTGAAGTTTCTACATTTACACTTTGGTTGATGGGAAACAAAAGCCCCACAGAATCAATGGTGGTAAAACTTCTAATGGAACTCCATTGGCTACTATCATTCACATTGGTTGCTCTAGCTCTCCAATAATAGGTTGTACCATACAACAAACCATTGGCAATGGTTCTAATTTGACTCGGATTGCTAAAGCCAACATATTGATTTCCCAATATCCTTTGGTAAGCTGTAGAATTAAAGTTAGGATTAGTGTCTAGTTCAAATTGATAATTCCCTACGGTGGTATTTGCCGTTTCATTGGCTAATCCTAGGGTTGGTGAAGTTTCTACATTTACACTTTGGTTGATGGGAAACAAAAGGGCAACAGAATCAATGGTGGTAAAACTCCAAACAACTGACCAGGCTGAAGTATCTAGATTATCAATGGCTTTTACTCGCCAATAATATTGAGTACCGTATAAAAGGTCTGTGTTAAGTTTCCGCATTTGTCTCGGGTTTACAAATCCCATATATTGATTTCCATTGGAGCTTTGAAGTAGTGGAGAGTTAAAATTGACTGTTGTGTCAAGTTCAAATAGATAGTTATTGAGGCCATTTAAATTACTTACCGTTACACATTGTAACGATTGACTTGTAGGTACGTTTATGGAGTTATTTGCAGGAATTTGTAAGCTTGGAATGGGTGTTTGTCCAAATGTAGCTAGGGCAAAGACCAGCAAGGTCCATAAAAAGGAAATTCTCATAAGTAGAAGATATTGAATGACTAAATTAAACTCAATTCCTAAATCAAATAAAATGTTATTTCACTTTATTTCCTGAGTAGTAAATTAGAATGAGCTTGTAGCAAGCTCAGTTATTTATCGTTCGATTTTCAAGCAGCAAGCATTTTAAATAATCGGAACGTACTCAAGCTAAAAAATTGTAAACGAGCTTTATACAAGCAGTAAAGGATGTTTATATATCGTATTCGACGATGTTTGTTAAGATACATCGTTTATGCGAGCTTATTCTTTAAGCTATTTGATTACAAGCCACTGAATCATTTAACAAAAAAAAAAGAAACCCTTGTATAAGGACTTCGAATGAGTTGCTTTTTGATAAAAGGTAGAGTTTTGCACCTGTCCCGCATGAAGCGGAATCAGTTACCATTGTTGGCATTAGTACTTTTCTTTAGTCTACAAAGGTTTCTTTTATCACTTCTTTGCACTTTTCAATTTCCGATTTTGTCATACTTTCAAAAACTCGGATTATTCTGGTTTTGTCAACTGTCCGAATTTGGTCGATTGCAATCATTCCCTTTTTTTCGTTGTGTTTTACGGAAACCCTTGTTGGATATTTTTTTAGATTCGTTGTCATAGGTGCAAGAACGATTGTGTTCAAATATTTATTCATTTCATTTGGTGAAACGATAACACAAGGTCTTGTCTTTTTTATTTCGCTCCCAATTGTTGGGTCAAGGTTTACAAGAACGATTGAGTATTGTTTTAAATCCATTCTTCAAGGTTTTCATCATCGAACACATCGTTCATCAGTAACTTATCGTCTCCGTTTTCACTCATTTTCTTAAATTCTTTTTCCCAGTTTTTTCTAGGCGAAGCAACTGGTTTAAGAATAATTTGTCCTTTTTCGAGGATAAGTTCAACCTTGTCTTTAATGTTGTATTTTTCCAAAATGGTCTTACTCAAACGAAGCCCTTTTGAATTTCCGATTTTGATTATTGATGCTTCCATAATTTCTTAAATGTTATTACAAAGTAAGTACATTAAATTGGAATTTCAAAATTCATTCCGTATGTTAGTTATGATACATCGTTTATACTGAATTAGTATTTTAAACTCTTGGACGTCGTTTTTAAATTTTCTTTATACAACTGGAAAACGATATAAAATACTTTCTAGTTGATTCAGTATTATAGGGATCATTGTTTGATCCAATTTTATTTCACATTCAAGAGTATTACCAATACCTACTTGGTCCATGATCAAACAATGAGAAGTTATATGACCTAATCCATCTCCTACCATTCTAATACCTATTTGATCATCAATAGTGTTAAAATTAGCAGTTCCTTTTAACTTTTTGTACAATCTTTCTAATTGGTTCTTAAAATTGTCAAAGTCTCGAGTCATGAATTCAGCCTTACAATATCCCTTAAAACCGCCAACATCAACCGATATTTCTCCTTCTAGCCAATTCTTGTCCCAATTACTATCAGCATCAGGAATAGAATATTTGAGAACAGAGATAATTAGAGAGTTTTTTTTATTCTCTAGACAAAAGGAGTATTTGGGTTTTTCAATCATTATTTAGGAGTGTTCGTTAAGGAATTGTTTTTACAACTTATAGATACGTTTTTAACACTAAATTATTCTTTAAGCTATATAATTGGCGAGCAATAGGGTGGAAGTGTTGGTTAACATGAGTCCTATTAAATGGATACTGATTAGTTTAAATTGCTAATTATAAGTTGCCTTTTAATAAAAAAGGGGGGGGCACCTGGCCCGCGGGAGGCGGGATCAGTTACCATTGTTAGCGGCAGTTTTTTATTTTTCTTTTGTCAATGTCAATATTAGCACAGAATTGCATATTGTCGTCTAATGATTTTACTCTTTTGAAATCTATGTCAATCAGAATTTTACGTGTCAATTTTTCATTAGGGTCAAATCTTTCGAATTGGTTTTCCTTGTATGTCAATTTGATTGTGTCATTTTCAAGTCTATAAGTTCCTGTCGCAGTATTAAGTCCATTGTAGAGTAATTCAAATTCGTTTCCCTGTTCGTACAGTATTATGTAATGGAGTTCATCGAATGCACTAAAGATTTTGTCATTTCTAGTCGAGCACGACTGAAATATTAAAAGTCCCAAAATTGATGTCGTCAGTATACCTCGTTTCATTTTTTCAAATGTTCGTTAAGATACATCGTTTACACAAGTTAAAGATACATGCTTTACCCTACATTATTCTTTGCACTCTAGAGTTAGCGAGCAAAAAGAGTGGAAGTGTCGGTTTTCTTAAAGGAGCTTTTGCTGTAGTTGCTGTTAAGCAAGGTTTTTATTTCATTTAACTCTATATCAGTCAACTCTTGTCTGTTGTCAATTAAGTAGACATATCTACCTCCAATATGATATGCAAAGTCATTGAATATCATCTTTTCTACGGGAGATAAATCGGCTAATATTTGATCAATCGGGTGACAAATTACATTAAGTTTTCTTGTCCTTATATCAGATAAATCAGCGACTTTGTTGATCAACTCTTTTGCAAAATTCTCGGCATTCATAGGGTCCGCAATAAGAAGTCTGTCGGTTGAAAATTCATCATGGCTTTCACCTGAGGCTGTTTTGCCATTTTCTAAATTCTTGACTTTTATTGAGTTCTTAGATACAATTACATAAATGGTCAATGACGCTCTAATTGATTTGATAATCCCAATTCCTAAATCTCTTAAATCGTTAAGTCGGTTCATTAATTTTCTTGTGAGTTTTTTAATGTTCGTTAAGATACATCGTTTACAAAAGTTATAGATACATGCTTTACACTAAATTATTATTTAAACTCTATAATTAGCGAGCAAATAGGGTGGGAGTGTTGGTTTTCTAAGTAGTAGCATTTGCTATAGTATGTGTTAGCTGCTGCCTTTTTTCTTTTTATAATTAGCCCATATGGTATTTGAAGAAGGCTCTATAAACTTTGTTTCAGGGTTAATTGCTACTGTCATAAGTTTTTTACCACCATTTGATTGAGTGTTTAGGTTCTGATGAAAGTAAGAATTGTTCTCTAAGTCCAATTTTATTGAATCTAACAAATTTTCGATTTCAATAAATGTCTGCTTAATTAACCAAGAAGCTAAAAAAGCTAGTGTGATTTTCTGTTCTGCATGTTCCTTTTCATTTTTTACTAGTGAGAACTTTTTTAATGATTCTGCTGAGCAATTTATTTTGAGCTCAAATCGAGATTCGCCTGGATTCATGATTGTAGCAAATAAGTGACGATCTCTTTTATTATGTAGTAGTCTTGACCTGTAATCATATAGCTGACCTACGAAACGTCGGTCGATAGAGTCCATGGTTTCGCAAAACTCATATTTCCCTTTAAAATCACCTCTAACCTTTCTACTCAATTTCGTCCAGTATAATGTATTCTGTTTATTCTTAAAGTACATATAACATATTGTATGACTTAAATAATCAAATACGGATGAGAGGTGAAAAATGATACTATCAAATATTGAAGATAACTGATTTTCTACTTGGTCAAAATATGGATTAGTCATATCAGCAGTTCTCCAATTTAAATAGGATGGATTCTTTTCAAATAGTCTTTGTAATTGGTTTTCAGCATTATTAAGCTCTTGCAGTAATAGTAAATATTGATGAGTGGCTGAAAAGAGTCTATACTCAATATTATTTTTTAATCTAAATACGTTTTCTTGTGAATTTTTGTCTTTGGAATGGTCATGATAAATTAAGCCAATTGCTCGAATTCCTTCTTCAGCACGAAAAGTTTCAGTCCGAATCTCTTTATAGTCTTCTTTCCTTTTATCAATATCAAGAAATTCTTTTTTATCCATTTGTGACGGTTGCAGCTAACGGCCCCCTATGAAACGTGTCCCGAAGGGCATGTTTTATAGCGATTGTTGGGCATTCGTTATTTTAATAAATCAAGTAACTTTTTTTCATCCAACTGTTTGTCATCAGTCAAATAATTTTTCAATTTTTCTTTCAGCTCAAGGTTTTGAATACTATTTATTGAGTCTTCCCAAATAGTATTCTTCTTAGGATTATTTTCGAGCATGATTGATACCTCATCTTTATATGCCATAAAAGGCTCGTATAGTTTTACATAAGATTTACCGATTACTCCATTAAATTGGATTAGCAACATTTTATTGGTTCTATTATAGGATAATATATGAGGTTCAGAAATTCCTGGATAAGGGTCAATGAAATATACTTTATTGACACCTAATTGAGTTGCTTTCTTAGAACACAATTCACATGGACTAGCAGTTGTGAAGAGGATACCATTACTTAATCCTTGTCCACCATATTTGCTTATTTGTAGCATAGCATTTTCTTCTGCGTGTAATGACTTGGTATGAACTTGATTTTTCTCACCTTCAAAATGATTATGAATAGTTTTAAAGCAAAAGGAGCAGTTTTTTCCGTTTAAATCAGTGTTATTTGTTGAAGTGTCAGTATTTTTAAAATATTCTTTTATTGCATTTGGAAAATTATGAGGTTCTTTATTTTTATACTTAAAGTCAACATCAACCTTATCTAAGTTTTTTCCTTGCTCGAATGTGCTGTAGTGTATATCATCAAGATTTGCCTCTGCACCAAAATCATTAACTGAACGAAGATTACAAGGTGTTTGCCCACTTGGCACATCATTCCATCCAACAGCCTTAATTGAATATGTATTATCAGCTACAACTGCTCCAACTTGCCTGGATATACAACCTGAATTTAATTTAGCATTGAAAGCAACTTGCATACATCTTTCGCTTGCCGAAGGAGTAATAATTCCTGGTTGCTGAATTAAGGATACAAACTTTAAGATTTGTTCCTCTCTAGTGAAAAAAGGCTCATTTTTGTCAGATTTGTTTACATCTTGGATTCTGTGATTAATAAGATGTATGTCACTTTTCTGGATACAGTTATATACATCGGGACTTGAAAAAATTCCTTTAGAATGATCAGTTGTTTTATATTCTGTTGCATCTAAGTCAATGACGTTTTTTAATATTTTTTCATGACTCTCTTTAACCTCTTTACTTTTTAACCTATCTTTAATTCTGTCCTGAACACGATTATTACCATCTTTAGTAGATATCATATAAAATCCTGAATATCGCTCTTTGAAAAACATTATTTCAAGTGAATTTCTTAAAGAGTCAATAACAATTTTTGTAGGTTTATCTATTGAGTCATTCCTTTGTTTTTTGCATTTAATCAATCTATTTGTTAATTCAGATAGTGTATATATAAACTTAATGTCATTTATCTCTTCGGGATTTAAAGGGTTACCGCTTTGTCTAATATTGCAGCTTAGGTGGTGAAGCAAGTATGAACGTCTGAAATAACCATGCTCTTCTAAAGTTTTGAAAATTTTACTTGATATCTCTTTAAACTCAGGACCAAAAAAAGTATCGCAAAGCTTGGACAATTCATCTTTGCTTTTTATTTCTGAAAAATTACCATTGTAGCCTTCAATCTGCGAGACAAGTGGATTAGATGCTAATATTTTTTCTAGTTTTTTAAATATGATTTTTACTACATCCGAATTATCCTCTTCCTTTCTTTCACGATAATATTTTTTTAATATTTCATATAAAGCTTTAAAGTCATGTGAATAGTAACTTATTAAATAGAAAAGTAAAATGTCTTTATATTTAATAATCTCGTAAGGCTGCCAATTGTCTTGATAGGATAAGTATTCAAAACATATTCTATTTTTTCTTACACCTATTACGTTATCTATTTGTGATATAGGTCTTAAACCTTTTTTGAGGTTTTCAAAGTTTCCTGATAGCAACTCAGCAATTTTAGAGCATCCCGAACCTGTACGCCCCGTTAAGCCTATAATGGTAAAACTTCTTCTTAATTTGTAAAGTTCTGTTAATTGCATGTAGTAATTTTTAATGATGCTCAACAAGTAAATATGTTGCACTCATGAATCATCGGTTTTCAAATTCTTTTTCCGCTAACAAGATAGTCAATTTTGGGTATAAAAAAAGCCCCCCGACTTAGTCGGGGGGCTTTTCGTTCTATGCGTTGAATTGGTTTACTTCACCAACTTCATTTCTTTAATTAAGTGTCCAGCTCCGGCAAATTTATCAATGATAAACAAGGTGTAACGTATGTCAACACCAATGGTACGTTGTAACTCTGTTTCAAAAGCTATGTCGCCACTCATGGCTTCCCAATTGCCATCAAAAGCAGTTCCAATCAATTCGCCTTTGCCATTAATCATCGGGCTACCAGAGTTACCCCCAGTAATGTCGTTATTGGTAATAAAGTTTACCACCAATTCACCTTCTGCATTGGCATATTGTCCATAGTCTTTTTTCTGAATTAAGGTTTTCAACTTTTCAGGCACTACAAACTCCGGGTTATTTGGGTCTTCCTTTTCAAGAATTCCTTGCGCAGTAGTAATGTAGTTGTATTTTACCGCATCACGTGGGTAATAATCTTTCACCTGTCCATAAGTAAAACGCATGGTTGAGTTTGCATCAGGAGCATAGGCTTTGTTTTTGTTCATGGCTCTCAGTCCTTTTACAAATAAGCGCTCCGATCTTTGCAGCTTTTCGGCTTCTTCTTTCGCTGCTGGTGCAATGGTTTCTTTATAGTGAGTGTAAGCACTATTCATCAACTGATACATAGGGTCTTTAGCAATGGTTTTTGCACTTGGTTTTTCCAAGAAACTAGCTACTTCTTCTTGGCTATCAAAAATAGATTTCTTGAAAAAGTCTTCTGCCATTTTCTCATAATCCATTTTGTATTTCTGAACCATTTCAACCACATATTCTGGTTGGTTTTCTTTGGGTAAATCGGTGTAGTAAGCTTCTAACATGGCTGCAAAAACTTGCTTGTCAATAGCCTTGCTATAATCCGCAAAATGGTCTTCAAGCATGCCTTTTAAAGCTTCTACGGTTTTGTCCACTTTTTCTTGGTCTACTTCTTCAGCTTCAAGTTGGCTTTTTAAACCATCAAACTGACGAGAAAAACGCACCGCTTCAATTCTAAAAATGGCCTCAGAAAGGTAGATAATCACCTTGTTTACATCTCTTAAGTTTTGATACGAACTTTCAAAACCTTCTAAAACGCCGCTGTATAATTTTTTGCGTTCTTCATCTTTGTCAATCCAAGCTTGTAAATCATCTTCAATGGCTTTCTTTTTATCGTAAACATGTAAGCGCTTTAAACCAGCTTGTTGGCCTTTAAAGTATTTCCAATAGTTAGAAATACTGGCATGCTTAGAAGCGTATTGTAAACGCACTTTATCGCTCATGGCCATTTCTTGCTCATAAATGTCAAGTACATCTCTTCTCAACTTTACGTAAGAAGGCTGTCTTACTTCTAACTCATACTGAATTCCGGCAGAAGTCAAATAACGATCGGTAGAACCTGGGTAACCAAAAATCATAGAAAAGTCGCCTTGAGAAACGCCTTTTAAAGAGATAGGTAAAGAGTGCTTTGGCTTGTAAGGTACATTGTCTTTTGAATAAGCTGCTGGTTTGTTGTCTTTATCAGCATATACTCTAAAAAGGGTGAAATCACCAGTGTGTCTTGGCCACATCCAGTTGTCAGTATCACCACCGTACTTACCAATAGAAGAAGGAGGCGCACCTACCAAACGAACATCTTGAAAAGTCTCATACACAAAAAGGTAAAATTCATTTCCATTGTAAAAGCTTTTCACTTCCACATCGAAATGGGTTTCGCCTTTGGCTAATTTTTCCAAAGAATCCGCATGCATTTTAATTACCTTATTTCTTTCATCAAGACTCATTTCTTCATTCAAATGCTGATTAATGATGTCTGAAACATCTTCGATACGCTGTAAAAAAGAAACCGAAAAACCAGCTGGTAATTCTTCTTCTTTAGTCATAGCCCAAAAACCATCATCTAGGTAATTGTTCTCTTCGGTACTTTGCTCTTGAATAACTCCAAATCCACAGTGGTGGTTGGTTAGCATTAAACCTTGGTCAGAAATAATTTCTCCTGTACAAAATCCTCTTCCCAATCTTACAATGGCATCTTTTAAAGAGGAGTTATTTACGCTGTAAATTTCTTCGGGGGTTAACTGCAAACCTTGCTTTTGCATGTCAACGTAATTCAAACGCTTCACAAAAAGTGGAAGCCACATTCCTTCGTCTGCTTTTACGCTAGGCGAAGCGATAATTAGTCCCAATAGGACAATTAAAATTTTCTTCATGGTAGATAATTATGATTAATCAAATTCAAATGTAACTTTTTGTTCTAAAGTTTAGAAATAATAAAGGTTATATGGTGAAATGAGTTTGTAAGTGGTTAAGGTTGAACTTGTAGTTTGAAGTTCTCACTTTTCCCATTTTCTTTAAGTACATGAATGAGGTAAAGACCGCTGCTGAGGTTTGAAAAATAGAACTGATGCAAGCTTTCTTTTTGAAGACTTTCACGAATAATTAGATTTCCTTTCAGGTCGAAAAGTTCAAGACTTACTGCTTCTTGCTTGAGGTCTTGAATGGCAAAAGCACCTTTGCTTGGGTTAGGGTACAAGCTTAAACCACTTTCAGTTTGGCTGAAACCTATTTCTTTCACAGTAGTAATGGAAGGTCTCAATAAGTTCGATTCCCACATGCCACGGCCATAAGTAGCAGCTCGAATGCTTTCTGAGCGATAGTGTATTTCCAATTCGTTGACAATAACATTAGGTAAGCCAATCATGTATGTTTGCCAAAAAGGACTCACACTGATATCTCGATAGTAAACGCCAATATCGGTGCCTACATATTCAATGCCTGTTGCTGTATCTTTTGCTAGGGTGTTTACTGGTAAATTGGGCAAATTGGCTGAAATGTTCTGCCAGCTTGAACCACCATTTCCACTTACATAAACTTTTTGTCCTGTAGTAAAACCGCTAAAAGTCACCCATACTGAATCTGGAAAGTTGGGATGCACTTCAATATCAGCAATGGCCAAATTGGGTAAACCAGCACTAATGTTTGTCCATGTATTGCCAAAATCGGTAGTTTTTCGAATGGAATTGCTATTTGGCGCTGTATATATAACACTTGAATTAGAAGGAGCTACTGCTAAGCTGGTTAAGGTATTGTTAGAAGTGAAATTTGAAATTTTTGTCCAACTTGAACCTCGGTTGCTACTGTACCAAACATTTTCATAGGCAGCAATTAAAGCAAATCGATTATTGGGGTCAATTTGAAAAGGGGTGACCCAAGCGCCATTTTCTTGGTTAGTGATACTTCCAGCAACACCTGCTTTGTTTACGCCACCATCATAAGAGCGTTGAATATTCCCATTTTGCGAACTAAAGTACATGATTCTTGGGTCAACTGGATCGATGGCATTGTCCATTCCATCACCGCCATAAACATGGGCCCAAGTAGCACTGTCCGTCTTTAGCAGACTACCATTGTCTTGTGCACCTCCTAGCAAAATGGTATCACTTTGCTCCGTTTGAGACATACGGTAAAATTGAGTGATTTCAAGTCCTGCACTTAAATCTTGCCAAGCATTTCCGAGGTTTCGACTTTTAAAAATACCTCCATCAGAGCCACAGTACAATTCATTGTTGTAAAAATCTAAAGCGTGAATATCCGCATGTGTATAACCTGCATTGTTGTTAATAACCCAATGGCTAACGATACTCCAATTTTGTCCCCCATTGGTTGAGCGCCAAACATTTACTCCACCCACAAAAACCGTGTTGGCATTTAGTGGGTCGACAGCAATGGCTAAATCATACCAGCTTTGTCCACCAGTGGCAGCACCATTGATATCACCTGAAAGAATATTGGGACTAGTAGATTGTAAAGTCCAATTTTGTCCCGCATCGATTGATTGATACAAACCGTAGAAAGAGGCGTCTGATTCTTTCCCGCAAACGGCATAAACTACGTTTGGACTGCTAGGACAAACTGCAATCTCCATTCGATTGATTGAAGCAGGAAGATTCATCAAAGAGCCATTGTTTGAGCTTGTAAAGAAATTTCCTCCATCCGTTGAACGATAAAATTGGTCGGTACTGGCATAAACGATTGAAGTATCAGTTGGATGCATTTTTACATTTCTAATATCATCGTTTAGTACATTTCGCCAATTGGTTCCCCCATCATCGGTTCGCCAAAGGCCAACATCGCTTGCCACCCAAATGGTATCTGGATGCAAAGGGTGCATCAACATTCTTCGAATGTGTACATTTTGTCCACGATTAACTGTGAAACCAGTCTGATTCCATGTTTGTCCACCATCTGTTGATTTTAAAACCCCAACACTGTACGTTGTCGTTCCAAATCCATCGCCAGTCGCAATGTAAACTTCATTCGAATTGTAAGGGTTAATGGCGATGTCACTCACGCCAATGATTGGCAGATGATCGGCAATTGGTGACCAATTTTGACCACCATCTGTGCTTTTCCAGCATCCGCCTGCAGGTGTACCAATATAAATTACATTTGAATTATTGGGGTCAACTCGTATGTTATTAATTCTACCTAAACCTGGGCTATAGCTATAATTTTGCCAATGATCAGGTCCTAATGGACGCCAGCTAGCCGTTTTATTATGGCGTTGACTTTTGCCATAAAGTTTTTCAAAATTGCTTACTTCTTCCCAAAGGTTCGGTGTGTTATTTCGGATTCCATCTGGGTAAACGCGTGGAGCCATAAAGTATTCGTAGCGTTTAAATTGCTTGTAGCCATTTCCTTTGGTGTTTTCTTTATCTGCCCAAGTGTCGTAAAAGGTTTTTTGGACTTGGTAAAAATTGACATCGGGGTCATTCATTTCTTCTACCCATTGCTGAGCAATCATTGGAATAGTAAAAGATAGCAAGAGTAGGGTTAAGCTTATATTCTTCAATTTCATCTAGTATACTTTTTCTCCTTTGTTGAGCCAAATTCCCCATACTCTATTGTATGCATGAACTTGGTTTGTTTCTTTACCCTCTAAATCGACTACCGGGTAATTTTGATTCTTCCACTCAAAGATACCACCATACAAGTTGTAAACTTGAGTAAATCCTAATGCTTTTATTTTTTCAGCCACCTTTTCACTACGGTACCCCACTGAGCAATAAATAATGATAGGCTTGTTTTTATCTACTTTTTGAAGTGGACTTAAATCTAAAGAATCATAACCGACAAATAGGGCATTTGAAATATGACTTACTTCATATTCCCTCATTTCACGACTATCTACAAAAACGGCATTTTCAAGCTCAATGGCTTCTTGAACAGAAATTTCATCAACAGTATGAGATAAAAGACCATTTAATAGCACTTGATACGTTTTGCTTTCAACTTGTGCCATAATCAAGGTGTTTATCGAAAATAGAAAAAGGAAAGCAAAATTATTCTTCATAATAATTACCTAAACTTAAGGTCCAGTCGTATTCAGTGTATTCCACTTTCACTTCTTTATTGGGAATGATATTAAAATGAAGTAGTGCATCAACCACACCATCACTTCCTCCAAAATCACCTCTAAACCAACTGAAAAGGGTAGTAGTGTAAACCGTATTTTCATCTTTTTTGTAAGTGCTTACTTTTTGTAAAAAGCTCTTGGCCACTTTTTCCACTTTTTCATCATAATTGGAAGCTCTGTAAACCGCCACCAATGGACAGCTTTTCGCACCACAATTCAGGGCAAAGTGAATTCGATAATCTGTTTTTTCAGTTCTAAATTTCTTTTCAAATTCATCAGCAAATGGATTCTTAATTAAACCTAAAGCGAGCTTTAATTCTGAGCTTCGAATAATTCCATGTTCCACATCATCAAAACTGAGTGTTTTCTGAGCAACTGTAAATTTAGGTTTACTAAAAAAGTTACCTCTGTCTTTGTATAATTCAGGCTTCTCCTCCAAAATAATTTGGATATATGCATTATAAACATTTATCCAAAAAGCCTTCTTTTGATTATCTGTTTTAAGATAATTGGCCAATTCATCAGGAGTAATTGCTGCTAATTTATTTTGTATTTCTTCGGTTGGTTTTTTGTTTTTTACATGCTCAATCAATTGCACCGATAATAGGACAAATTCATTGTCCTCATCCGCGTTAGATAAGGTCGATGCATGATTAGCTAGAACTGAAAAATTGGAAATTGAAAGTATTCCAATAAGTAATAGAGTTTGAAAAATTTTCATTTTAAAAAGGTTAAAACTGTTATCAATTTATATACGTATTTTACAAGCTTATAGATTAGATTTTCTTCATGATTGCTGTCAAAGGTAAACCTCCAATTTCAATAATTATTCCAACTTTAAACGAAGCTCATAATATAAAGGATTTACTTCCTTATTTGTTTAAAGAAGTGCCAAATGCTGAAGTAATTGTGGTGGATGCCGAAAGCAAAGATAATTCATTTGAAATAGCTAAGAATTTGGGAGCTATTGCCTTAAGTTGCGAGAAAATGAGCAGAGCAGTACAAATGAATTTGGGGGCTGAAAAAGCGAATTCAGATTTGCTCTATTTTGTGCATGCAGACACTTTACCTCCAAAAGGGTTTTTCAAGCAGATAAAGGAGGCTTTAAACGAAGGTTTTAAAATGGGATGCTTTCGATTTAAATTTAATTCAACATCTAAAATACTGGCTATTAATGCGTATTTCACTCGCTTTGATCGATTGATGTGTCGTGGAGGAGATCAATCCTTATTTATCCGAAAGGAAGATTTTAAGCGATTGGGAGGTTATAAAAATGATTACCGAATCATGGAGGAATATGAATTCTTAATTCGTGCAAGAAAGGAATTGTCCTTTACCATTATGGATGATGATGTGTTAGTCTCAGCTAGAAAGTACGAAGAGAACAGTTACTTAAAAGTCAATTTTGCAAATTTGGTGGTGTTTACTTTGTTTCGTTTTGGAGCTAAGCAATCCACCATGATCAAGGCTTATCGAAAACTATTAAGTCATCCCAAATCTGAATCATTAGCCTAAAAGAGTATGAATTTTAATATCGCAGGAATACAACAAGTTGGAATTGGCTTAAAGAATTTAGCAGAGGCTCAACAATGGTATGCCAAACATTTGGGTATGGATTTGCCCATGTTTGAAGATGAAGCCGAGGCACTTTTAATGTCGAGATATACCGGTGGAGCTATTTACAAGAGAAAGGCAGCCTTAATGATGAATTTAATAGGTGGTGGTGGTTTTGAGTTGTGGCAATTTACAAATCGAACTCCAGTTCCTTTTAGTCAAGAAGTGAAAGAAGGAATGCTCGGAATTAGCAGTTTGCACATGCGTTGCAAGTCGGTTACTAAAGCACATGTCATGTTTTCAAAGCTTACTAAAATTGCAAGTCTTTCTGAAATTAATCAAGATGGATTAGGACGTCACTTTTTTCAGTTTATTGATCCCTTTCAAAATTGGATTAAGGTAGTTGAAGATGATTATCAATTTATTCCTCAAAAATCCGCCATTGGAGGTGTTTTGGGAGTGACTATTGGTGTTTCTGATATTAAAAAGTCTGTTGATTTTTATACTCAAATTTTTGATTTTGAAGTTGTAGGAAGCATTGAAAAAAACGGGCAGTCGCATTGTTGGTTGAAGCCCAAAAAAGTTAGACAAACTGCTTTTGGCTCACTTTTAGGCCCAATAGTCATTGAACTAATTTATAATCCTTCTTTTTCTAATCAAACTATCTACAAAAACCGCTTTTGGGGTGATTTAGGTTTAATACATTTTTGTTTAGATGTTCAGAATATGGATGCTTTAAAACAAAATGCATTCAGTCATGGAACCGAGTTTAAAGTAGATAGTGAAGACAGCTATGACATGGGAGAAGCGGCAGGCAGATTTGCATACATTGAAGACCCGGATGGAACGCTCATAGAATTGGTAGAGACCTATAAGGTGCCTATTGTTAAAAAGCTTAATTGGTATTTGGTATTAAATGAGAAGAAGAAATTTAAAGCCTTGCCCAAATTCATTTTCAAGATTTTGTCATTAAACCGATTGAAGACTTAAGTGCAACAATTGTTCTGACTTTCTCTTGTACTTTAGTATTTAAGTCTTTGTTCAATTTGAGTTTTCTGAGCCGGAGATTGCTTTTTATACGCTTCCACAATTTGGTGCTTATTTGATAATATTTAAAAAGTAAAATCATCAATAAGGGACTAAAAACACCCAACCAATGGTAGCCAAATACCACAGCTATCGAAATGCTTACTGCAGTAACAATCCAAATCAAAGTGCCTAAGGCAAATCGAACTGAAGGATAGAATATTGGTTCTTTTTGGGTTAGCGGTTTTGCAATAACTCTTGCTAAGTAAAAAGGTAAAAAATTCAAAAGGAATCCCAATAGTCCAAAAGGGATTGTAACGATAAATAGCACCCAGTTTAATAAATTAATACTGTCCTTTTGTTTCAAATTTGATATGGATAAATGCCTTTGAGAAAGTAGTTCTCTTAAACTTAATGTTTCATTTTTTAAGGCTTGAAAATCATTTGGGTTTTTTCTTTTTAAAGAAGCAATTTTTTCCGCAATTAGTGACTTTCGAATGAGTGAGTTTTGGTTAAAACAACTATCAAACTCAATTAAGGCAAGATGAAAATGCTCATCTTCAGGTTCAACAACAATGCTATGTTCTATGAGAGAATGATATATTTTTTCATTGAGTTTTTTAAACTTAATGGCATTATCAGATTTCGGATTTCCAATGAGCTCTTTTAGTTCCAAAGGGTCACTATATCCTAAAAGAATGTTGGTGTTAAACTGAACTGGGTTCATATAATTTATCCCTGCACAAATCAGTTTCGGGATGTCCTGATTTGGGTATTCTTTTAAAAAACCAAAAAGAATTCTAGCTAAACCCTTTTTTAAGGGTCTTACTTTTTTATCAGCGATACTGACTCCTTCTGCAAAAATTAAAATTGCACCTTCATCGTTTAAAATGTCATAGCACGCTTGGAAAGTATCTTCGTTTTTGTGCAAATTTTCTCTACCCTCGGCAATTCTATAAATGGGAATGAGGTTCATTTTTCGGAGCATAAAGGCTGCCCACTTTTGGCGAAAAACATCAGAACGAGCTAAAAAATGCAATGGACGCTTGATTGAACTTGCTATCACTAAAGCATCCAAAAAGGAATTTGGGTGAGTGGCAGCAATCAATAAAGATCCCTTATCTGGAATAGCGGCATGATTAAAACTTTTGATCTCGTTGTAATGACGCATCAAACTATTACTGACGATAAAATGTAGAAGTCTGTATAGCATCAATTAATCTTCATAAAAAAAGTAATCACTATCTTCATAATTGTTGATTTCTAAATCATCGATATAAAATTGACCCTGGTCCTTATTCCATAGGTAAATTAATAATTCATCATCATCTTCCAAGTCTTCAGTTCGCTGCCAAACACTTAAGAAAGTATACCATTCATTTTCTTTATAAAATACTTGAGTATCATATCCTCGCCAATAAATACTCTCACCTTTTCTTCTTACATCAAAAACCACTAATAGGTTTTGAATATTAGCATGTTTTAACTTCATGCTCACGGTCAACCAAGGATGATTTTTACTGCTTAAGTTTTTTAATGGCGCCCGAAAAGTTGCGGCATATTCAGTTTCTTTTGTTAGTTGATAAGCCTTAGGTGAAGAGTAGTATATTGAATCATTCCAAGAGTTAGCAGCAACTTCCCAATTGGGATTCGGAGTCTCAAAGTTGGCTGTAAAAACTTTTTTTCTTGCTATGATTTTGTTTGATAAGAGCATGACTTCTGAATTGAAGTAACGCTGCCTTTCTTCAATGGTAGGGTACTTTAGTTTAGCATATTCATACACTTCTAAAGGGATAGGAACCCCTGCAAAAGAGAACAGGATTGCCGCTTGTTTTCCTTCATCAATCAACTTAAAAGCCTTTATGATTTCTTGATTTCCGTAAAACTGAGGGATGTCAAATTCGACGGTATCACAAAACTGCTGGTAATAGTAGTAAAAATAGGAGGAGTCGTTTGTGTTAGCAAAACTGAGTAGGTCTTGCTTACCGTATTTTTTAGTTTCTTTTAAACTGAATGAGACTACTTCTTTAAAATTGGCAAAAGGTCGTTTGCTAAAAAAATGATTGGCTTGCCATAAAGTTGAAATACCAATTAGAATAAAACCTACAACGATCATATACTTTCCTTTTAAAGGGAATTCTTTTAAAAACGAAAAAAGGAAGATGAGAAGAAATGGAAAGCTAAATAGCAATGCTGAATTCTGTAATACAGGACTTTGGTATTTTGAATAAAAATAGGCTACCAAATAGGGTAGAATTGCTAAAGTCAGTAAGGGAAGTTGAATACTTCTTATTTGGAAGTACTTCAAAAAATAGGCTAGGACTAATACAAGAAGAATACAAAATAAAAACAGCCAATTTTGATTGAAAGCATAGTATAAGAATTCAATAAAAAAATCATTTTCAGGCTTGGGTAGCCAACTTAAACCGCCAATACTTAAATGGTTTAAGGTAATTGGCAAATGGACTAACAAAATAATTGCAGCTATGAAACTCAGTATTAAATACCTCTTTCTATTTTGTTTAGGAGTAATTCCAAAGCCGAAAAGAATGAGTAAAAAACCACTTAAAGCAGCAAAATAATGCGATGTAAAACTGAGTACGATGCCAAGTATAAAAATAATTTGATTGCTTGGTTTAAGTCCTTCTTTAGATAGCTTGCTGATGCTGTAAAACAAAAGCATGCAAGCCATAAAGCCCAAAGCATAAGGCCGGGCTAATTGACTGTAATTCAAAAAGAATTGAGATTGAACCAAGGCAAGTACACTTAGAAAAGCAGCAGTTTTACTAATTATTTGGCTTGTAGCTTTGTACATAAAAAGCAAACCGACTAAAGCGGCAATTACAAATGGAATTCGAATTGCCCAAGTTGTAACTCCAAAGAGCTCGGTATAGAAATAAAGAAAAAGTTGAGTCAATGCAGGATGACCGTCTATTAGAATCCCTTGGCTAATTAATTCTGAAATAGAGCCAAAATTTAGGCGGTTTAAAGCACTTAACTCATCATTGGTGATTGACCATCCTCCGTAATTCCAACTACATAGAACTACACAGAAGAAAACTAGAAAGTATTCAAGTTTTTTCCAATGATTTATAACACTAGGGTTCAACTTCTTTGACGAATTGCTTCATACAAGATTATGCCCGCAGAAACGGAAACATTTAAAGACTCTGTACTTCCTAACAATGGAATCTTCGCTTTTTGATCAGCTAATTTTAATAAGTGTGAATTGATTCCATCCTCTTCAGAGCCCATTACAATGGCAGTAGGTAACTTATAATCGGCCTGATATATCAAATCTTCCGTTTTTTCAGTGCAAGCCACAATTTGTAAACCTGATTGTTGTAGCTCTTCAGCAACTTGAGCCAAATCTCTTTCACGCGCAATATTTACATTTAATAAAGCACCAGAGGAGCGTTTAATCGCTTCCGCATTTACTTGAGCAGAACCTTTTACGGGAACGATGATACAATCAACTCCGCAACATTCGGCTGTTCGGCATATGGCTCCAAAGTTGCCAACATCACTTACACGATCTAAAATCAGAAAAAGAGGAGTTTTTCCTTTTTCAAAAGTATTGGCTAATACATTTTGGTAGGGTTGAAATTCAATGGGAGATATGAGTGCTACAACCCCTTGATGATTCTTTTTGTAATAGTGATTTAATTTGACCAATGGCAAATTTTGACTGCTGATTTTGTATTCCTTAATCAACTTTCTTAATTCGGTAACATTCGGTCCTCTCAAATCAGATTGAATTAAAATTTTATCCAACTCTTTGTTCGATTTAATGGCCTCTACTACAGGCTGCATACCAAATATATAATCTACTTTATTTGCCATATTTTATTAATAAACTTTCGCTTGTCTCCAATTGTCTACCGCTCGATACCAATTGTTTTTATAATCCGCATTCCTAATTAGTCTATACAAATTATTGCTCATCGGATGGTCAATAAAATGGAATTCAAACTTAATGGATAGAATACTATTTTCTTCACCATAAATCCAGACTTCTTTATTCAAATCTTTGTATATTGTAGAAGGTTCCCCGTATACAATAAACAAGATTCCACGATCTGATTTCCAACCTTCTCTGTAATCTGTAAAGTAAGTGTTTGCTAGTTCAACTCTTCGGTAAAACTCTCGAATCAACTTTTTGGCTCGGTCTGTATTCTTCCCTAAGCTTAACCAAAATTGGTCGAGTTCTTTCTTAGGGTTTAACGCTTGATTTAGCTTTTTATATTCTGAAGAAGTACTAATATATCGAATGGGGCCAATCATCTGTTTAAAGGTAGAAACATCAGGATATTGAGGTTCTACACGATACATGTAAAAAGGTCTAGCATTGGTGTCCGAAGGAATTTTTAACCATTGAAGATTTGAGTTTATTGTAAATGACTTACGACCATTTTTAAAGTAAAAATCAATGGTACTATCGGCTATTGGATTTAAGTCGGAAGAAAAATCTTTTGCAAAAGGTGGAGGTGCCATATCAAACTCACCTTGACTGTAACTCAATTCAAATTTATGCTTAGTTATTATTGGACTTTTAATAAGTGTGTAGTTGGTATTCGTGCTTAAAAAGGGTGAAATAAGAACTTGCTCTTCTTGTTGCAGCAAGTAAAATTGTTCATTGTTATTCAACCGTTTATCAGCCCATAAATAGTGCGCTACGTTTAAGTCTCTATAAACATCTCTAAATCGAATTTCAACAGGGTAAAGTTCACCTGATGGAAGTGATAACTTAATGTGGGCTTGAAGGGTTTTTCCTTCGTTATTTGTGCCAATACCAACCAAGGGAATGGTAGCGCTATCTAATATTTCTCTTATACCATTGGGTGCGTATATTTTGTACTTGCATAGAACTCTACTTTGTGAAATTGAGTCGTTGTTTAGTTTTCCGTAAAGAACATCATCACTATTAATTTGAAAGTAAATGGTACTAGAGTCCTGACTATGATGAAAGATTTTAAATTGAGGTTTTATCAACTTTTGATCTTCTTGATAAAGATAGCTGTAATCGTAGCGAACACTTTGTTTTTGAGAGCTACAAGCAATTATGAATAAACTTGTACAAAGTACAGTCAATATGTGCTGTGGATTACATTTCATTAATCGGATAATTCTTTAGAAAGATCTTTCTGAGTATTTGCTCCTAGTTCTTTTAGCATTTCTGTTTGCCTTAATAAGTTACCATTTCCGGTACTTAATTTATTGTAAGCTGAGTGGTAAGAATCTTGAGCTTGTTGCAAACGGCTACCTACTTTTTTCAAATCTTCTACAAAATTGTAGAATTTGTCATACAAGCTACCTGCACGATCTGCAATTTCTTTTGCATTTTGTGCTTGTCTTTCATGTTTCCAAACAGATGCAATGGTTCTTAAGGTGGCTAAAAGGGTAGTTGGGCTTACAATGACCACTTTTTTATCCCAAGCATAAGCATACAAATCAGGGTCGTTTTGTATGGCTAAACTAAAGGAAGATTCAATTGGGATAAAAAGCAATACAAAATCAGGTGTGTTTACCGCAATTCCACTTTGATAATTTTTTTCACTCAATAGCTTTACATGCGACTTTACACTTGCAATGTGCATTTTTAATAATCGACTTCTTTCAATTTCATCAGATTCAGTACTCAACTTTTCATAAGCCGAAAGTGAAACTTTAGAATCAATAATGATATGTCTTTCATCAGGAAGATTTACAATAACATCGGGTTTGATGGTTTGTTGCTCTGCATTTTTTGAAACCACTTCCCTTTGATATTCCTTTCCTTTAATCAAGCCTGAGCTTTCTAGAATTCGCTCAAGCACTAATTCACCCCAATTACCTTGAACTTTATTGTCTCCTTTAAGGGCTGTAGTTAAATTTTGCGCCTGAATGTTTAACTCATTGTTGAGGTTGGTTAATTGTTTAATCTCATGTTTTAAAGACAATTGTTCTTCACGCGTTTTCTCATAGCGTTGTTGAATTTTATCTTCAAAAGATTGTAACTTTTCTTTTAAAGGACCAAGTAAATGGTCTAATTCTTTTTGGTGTTTTTCTGAAATATCGTTTGAGTTTTCTTTCAGAAGTTGATTGGCAACTAATTTGAATTCTTTGGTGAATTTTTCATTGAGTTTTTCCAATTCTGCTTCTTGCTCAGTTATTTTTTCTTGAAGGTTTTTATACTCAGATTTGGAAACGTGTAAATCCGCAGTCAGTCTTTTATTTTCATCTAATACTTCTGCATATCTGCTTTCTTGCTTTTTAAATTCTTCTATAGCATTTTTAATCCGCTCATCAAGCATCGATTTTTCTACTTTCAGTTTCGTGTTTTCTTCTTTGATTAAGTCCCACTCTTCTGAATTAAAATCGGATCGTTCATCGGGCTTTTTGAGGAGTAATTTGATTACAACTGCTGCAATTACAATTAAAAGAATGATGGTAATGATGAAAAAAGTGCCTTCCATAGTTTCTTTGAAGTAATGAGCTAAATTAAGAATTCAACGACTTAAAAGAAGTTGATAAAACCAAAATGTATTTTCGCAGCTCGAAGGTCAATCGGATTGTCGAATTGTTTTCCTACAGCATAGTTAAATGTGAAAATTCCTGCATTAGTCTCAAAACTAATTCCTGCCCCAATTCCAAGAGGTGTGTCATTATAATAATCACCAACTGTATTGGCTTCGTAGTATCCTCCGTCAGAGAATACCGAGAAAAATGAATTTCGATCCAATAGAAACCGATACTCTAAACTAAAAATAGAGTATGTAGAAGCTGTTATCGACTCTTCATCAAACCCTCTTAAAATTTTTAAACCACCAATTCGAAGTAATTCATTCTGATAGATGTTTTCTGAATAAGTGCTTGCAGATTTGTTGGCAACTAAAACAGTAGATTTTCGCCCTAGAGGAATAAAATAAGAAATGGCAAGATTGCCATTAAATTGATTGGTAGTTAAATCAATGTCTTCATAAATGTCTGCCTGAAGCTCTTCTAAAGCAGCTATTTTAATCAGTTTTTTTCTACCTACCGCAAAATCTGTGTACAGGGAAATTCCTTTCTGTGGATTATATAAATAGTCTAATCGATTTAACTGATAACCAACCCCAAAAAGATTAATACGAACATCGCCAAAAGGAGGGAGGCTTGCATTCAATGGATTTACATATTGGTCTTTGGTAAGCAAACGAGATGATTTGTTTTCAATAAATAGCTTCACATACTCTCCTCTTCGCAAATTATAATTAATGCCTAGTCGATTATAAAGTTCAATAAAAGTGGTGTCTTTTCTGTAAAGCTTAAAATTAGCTTCAATGCCAATAGGACTATTAAATAGATAAGGATAGGCGAAATTGATTTTTAAGTCTTGAGAATTTCCTTGAAGTTTTCTCCAGTTTAATCCAAGTGATTCACCTCTAGAGAAAGCATTGATTAAATTTAAATCAACATCTCCTGTGAATTCAATTTTTCCATCATTTTCATTGGTTAATAAACCGATTACACCATCAAATCGACTCGCTCTTTTTTTCTCTAAATAAACAATGAGTTTTACGTAATCCTCAAAAAACTGAACTTCTTTCTCTCGAGTTTGCTTTACAAATGGAATTTCATTGATTCGTATGTCTATGTTTTTAAAATCACTTTCTTGATAAGCCTCATTCAATTGTATATCTAAATGACTGAGTAAAAATGATTCGTTGATTTTTGAATTACCTTTAATGGAGATGCTATCAACAGAGTAGTATTCATTTTTAGTTAATTGAATTGCAGCAGAAATACCTTGGTTAGAGTCGATAAGTACGCTATCTAATTGAATACTTGCAAAAGGGTAGCCCCTTTCTTCAAAATAGTTAATCGTCTTTTTATAAAAACGACTTAGTTGTTTGGGATTGAATGGGCGATTAAGGAAAAGTTTACTATTGAAATCGATGGCCTGAAATTCTAAGTCACTTAAGTTACCTTGTCTTAGAAGTACCCAACGATATCTGCTATTTTCAGAAAAAAAGATTGAAGTACGATTAGAGTCTGATAGAACGCTATCGATTGATGCAGCTAAATACCCGGCTTCGTATAATTCCTGTAAAATTTCTATCCCAATCTCTTTAGCTTCATTTTCAGAGCTAATGATTTTGGGGTAATTGAATTTAATACTTTCAATTCCAAGAACCTCTAATGATTTATTTTGACCATAAACAGAGCTAATGCTTAAAAAAAGGATAAGTAGTAAATGGAATCGCATATGGTCTTTAACTTTCAAGGACATGAATTATTTTAATGTCCAGTCTATGGCTGTTTGTTTTGAAGCCAAGAGCAAATCATTGGTTTTTGAGAAATGTTTGCAACCGAAAAACCCATTATATGCGCTAAAAGGAGAAGGGTGAGCTGCTTTTAGAACAGCATGTTTTTGTTGATCAATTAGCTTTTCTTTTTCCTGTGCCTTTTTTCCCCATAATAAGAAAACAACATTTGACTTGTTATTATTTATTGCATGAATAATAGAATCAGTAAACATTTCCCATCCTTGATTTTGGTGTGACCCAGCTTCACCTTTTCGGACTGTAAGTGTTGTATTTAAAAGCAAAACTCCTTGCCTTGCCCATTTCGTGAGGTTTCCATCTTTTGGTATAGGGATTTCTAAATCAGACTTTAACTCTTTAAAAATATTTTTTAGTGAAGGAGGTAGTGCAATTCCGTCGTTTACTGAAAAAGCTAAACCATGAGCTTGACCATTTCCATGATATGGATCTTGTCCTATAAGTACAACTTTAACCTTATGAAAAGGGGTTTCATTTAAAGCAAATAAAATTTCTGTTTTAGGAGGAAAAACCTGATGTTCTTGATACTCCTCCATGAGAAATTTTTTGAGTTTTAAAAAGTAATCTGAATCAAACTCATCTTTAAGAATTGCTTTCCATCCATCTTCCAATTGAATGTCTTTTTGACTTTTTTCACTCATAATAGGTTTATTAAAAGTAGAATTGTTAACAAAAATCCTCATAGTTAATGAATAACTAGCTCAAATACCTACTTTTGTACTTGTATTTTGAATACTTATAACATGAAAAAGACAGCATATACTTTAATTTTAGTTTTCACTATTGGATTACTTTTTTCTTCTTGTAAATCTCATCAAAGATGTGCTGCTTACAGTCAAGCACCTCATAGTACAACGCAAACTCCTTCTTAATTGAATTGGAATGTTTTAGAGTCAGATGAGCAATTGGAAAAATTACTTGTCTCTTCTGAACCTCAATTAGTTTTTAAGCATTCGACTCGTTGTCCAGTTAGTTTTGCTGCTTTAAAAAGGTTTGAATTAGAGTGGGATGAAGAAATTAACAAATCGGTTAATCCTTACTTCCTTGATTTGATTACATATAGAAAACTAAGTAATAAAATAGAAGAAGTTTTAGGAGTTAAGCATCAATCCCCGCAAATTATACTTTTAAAAAATGGTGAAGTTTTGTTTCATACTTCGCACTTATCTATAAGCGCTAAAAAGCTTCTTACGCATATTTAAATATCACTTCTTGAGTGATATCTGTGCTAAAACTTAGCGCAACAGGACAATTTTTAGCAGCTTCTTCAATAATTTTCTGTTCTTCTTCGGAAAATGTTTTTTTGAAATTAAATTCAATTTTTACTTTTTTAATTTTCCGAGGATTACTGCCCATAAGCTTGTTTAAGTTAAAGCTAATTTCACCAAGTTCAATTTGGTGCTTATTTGCTTCAATTCCCATGATGGTCATCATACACATGGCTAAACTCGTTGCCATTAAATCTGTAGGAGAAAACTTTTCACCTTTGCCATGGTTGTCAGTAGGAGCGTCTGACAGAATTTCACTTTGAGAATTAAGATGTGTTGCACTGCATCGCAAGTCACCTAGGTATTTTCCTGAAATTTTCGTCATAATAAGTTATTTTTGTTGACAAAGTTATCCCCTTTGAAGCAATTTTTAATTCTAATATTTCTATCTGTAGTACCTAGTACTTTTTATGCTCAAGAAACAATCTTTGAGCAAAAGACGACAATATATTCAAAAGAAATTAGTGGTGGGATAGGTATGCATACCAATGGTTTTTTTGGCACTTACCGATATGGTAAGTATTTAACAGGGTTTACAAAACGTATTTATGAACTAGAGATTACAAATATTCGTCACCCTCAAGAAATTAAGAGCATTAATCCCTTTGAAGATGATGTAAAAGGCTACATTTTTGGTAAAATGAATAATTTTTATGCGTTAAGACCAAGCATTGGGTTTCATAAAGTGTTTGTACCCAAACAATCGATCAAAGGGGTTTCTATTACTTATGTAGGTCATATCGGTGCATCACTTGGTTTAGCAAAACCCATTTATTTAAATGTAGAAGCGGAAGATCAAGACAATAATACCATAATTGTTCGAAGAAGATATGATCCTGAAGAACATGATCAAGATGAAATCTACGGAAGAGCATCTTTCTTTAATGGAATAGATGAATTGAAGCTTTATCCAGGAATCTTCACAAAATGGGGTTTGCATTTTGATTATGCCAATGATCGAGAGACTTTACGTGCCATAGAAGTTGGACTCATGGCAGATGTCTACTTAGAGAAAATTCCCATTATGGCCTTCACCGAAAATAGGCAAGTGTTTTTAAATTTATACCTCACTTTTCTTTTTGGAGCAAGGGAAATTTAAAAATATAAATCGCCAGGCAACAATTTATACGAATCAGTTGTCTTAGTAAAGAATTAATATTCTTTTAATCTCAATTTTACCAATTAAAATAATTTGTAAATTGTGGTTTCGTTCTGTAGTTTAATTTAAATTTATAATTATATGAAAATCAAAAGGTTTACGCTTTTGAGTGTCACGTTTTTGACAGTCGTTATTTGCTCATTTGTATGGTTTCAAGATGAAAAGCCAACTTATTTTCCTGAAGATTTAGCTAAAAGACAAGCAAATTCAGCTAATGGATATATTGAATTTATGCAAACAGTAAAAGGAAATCAAAATACTCATGATGTAGATCCGGCTTTAGTTCTTGCATCAAGAAAACAAGCAGATAGACTGCCAAAAGGTAAGGCTTCTCTTAATCTAAATTGGCAATTTAAAGGTCCCGACAATATTGGAGGTAGAACTAGAGCTCTAATAATGGATCGCAATAATCCAAATCATTTGTATGCAGGAGGTGTTGCCGGTGGAGTTTTTGAATCGTTTGACGGAGCTATTTCTTGGCAACCTTATGATACTGACTTTAAAGTCAATAATATATCTTGTATGACTCAGGCAATTGATGGTTCAGTTTATGTCGGTACAGGAGGTCATTTTGAAGGAGCTTCATCAAATTCAGCAAGAGGTTACTTTTTTGTTGGAACAGGAATACACAAATTAACAGGTAATGGTACATTTGAGCAAGTTATAGCTCCTACGACAAGGTTAACTCCTGTTGTTGATTATGCCACAGTAGGAGAAATTGTAGCGGATCCTACAAATGCAAATATATTGCACGTTGCAATGAATGAAGGATATCGGATTTTAACTTATAATCAAGATTCTTTGAAGTGGTTAGAGTCAACACCTTTTGTGCCTGGTGGAAGTAAAAAATGTAATGATATTGATATCAGTGACGATGGTCAAAATATTATCGTAACTTTCAATGCCGCCATATATGTTTCAAATGATGGTGGAGCGACATTTACGGAAACAACACCAAACACGAACTCCTCTTTGGGTAGAATAGAATGTGATATTGCACCATCTGATAAAAATATCATGTATGCAGGTATTGCAACAAATCAAGGTTGTTTAGAAGGTTTTTACCGTTCTCAAGATGGCGGAAATAATTGGGAGCCTATTGGTGCTGGAGATGGTTCATTTGACCCTTATGCTAACTTTGGCGTAAATTGTCAAGGTGGATGGGATAACATGATTGAGGTATTTCCTGATGATCCTGGTAAATTAGTTGTTGGTGGAGTTTCTCTGTGGAGATGGACTCAAAGTTCTGTTGATCCTAGTCCTTCAAATGGATCATGGGAAAGAATTGACCTAACAGTTGAATTTACAGCCTCAGGAGATTTAATACCAAATTATGTACATGCAGATAAGCACAATATGGTTTTTGACCCTCGAGATTCAGACATAGCATATATTGCATCTGATGGAGGTATTACCAAATCAACTGACTTTAATAATGGAATTCCAACATATAGAGTGCATAATTATAAGTATGGCGTTACCCAGTTTTATGGTATTGATGTCAACGCCAAAGATATTGTCTTAGGTGGTACTCAAGATAATGGTTCCTTTTTAGTTGGTCTAGAGTTTAATAATAATTTAGGAGCCATAGAAGTGTTAAGTGGTGATGGCTTCGATGCTGCAATGTCTATTATTGACCCTTCAATAGGAGTTGCTGCTTCGCAATTTAACCGTTTAGGAAGAATTCAAGGAATTGGAACAACTTCGGGTAATTCTAATTTGACAGCCGCAGATATTGTAAGTACCAATGCATTCTTAGGAGGGTTATGTGCTACACCGGAAGGATGCTCTAGGGTGTTTTATAATTGTTTAGAGTTATGGGAATCATTTAATCACACGGGTTCTACAGATTCGATTGAAATTGTAGAGGAAAGAAAAACATTACCCCCTATTCCCGTTGGAACTATGATTCCGTTTGAAAGTAATAATAATAATATCCCTCAAGTAGTTACTTTGCAAACAGCAATATTACCCTTTGACACCATTTCTGCTTCTTCAGGAAGAAAAATTGATTTTGACGCAGATGAAATGGACAGTCTAGGATCAGAAGTTATTATAAACTTTGATACATTAACAATTAATCTTTCAACAAAGACTTTAACCATTAGAAAGTATAATTCGGCAACTGAGAATATTAGTTTCAGTTTCGGTGTTGAGGGTAAGTATTCAAATCTTTTTCTCGATAGTATTGGAAATGGAGATTCAGTTTCTTTTACAGTTGACATTATTAGTGCTTCAGAAACTATTTTGCGTGTTGAAAATGCTGAAATTATTTTTAGATATAGATACCAAGTTCAAGATAAGGTTCAGTCTATTTTTGCTTCAGCTAACTGGCCCGGTTCAGGAGCTAATTATAATGAAAGAAACGTTTTTATCACAAGAGATTTACTTAAGGGGAAGTCTGATATCGTATGGCATCATGTTGCTGGAAGTAGGTCAACTCCTGATAGAATTACAGGAAATGTGATAGATATGGCATTTAGTAATGATGGAAATCATTTATTCATTGGAACAGATGCAGGAGGTTTGTTTAGAGTATCTGATTTAGATTCGGTTGATACTGATTTACCTCATTCGGCTTCAGGAGCTCAGATTTATGACATCATCAATAATCAGTTGGCAGGAAAATGTGAGCAAATTGGTCGCTTTTCTGGTAGAGCTGTTACTTCAATTGCTGTTGACCCTAATAACTCAGATAACTTAATTGTTGCTTTAGGAAATTATGGGAACCACACATTTGTTGCTCGAACAACTATAGCAACAACTGCAGTTGACCCAACAGGAACATTTGAATTTATTCAAGGTAATGGGTCAACCGAATTACCTTATGTTCCGGCCTATTCTGTAATGATAGATAAAGATGATAACAATAGAGTTTTGGTTGGAAATGAATTAGGAGTTTTTGCTACAGATAATGCTTTTGCAACAGATCCAGCTACAGTTGAATGGACTGAGGAAAATATAGGTTTAGGAAGAGTTCCTGTATTTGAAATTCGTCAAATGACTTTTGATTTTGATGTTGTGAATGCGCGAATAATAGATAGCTTGAATTCTATTGAAAACGGAAACTTAATGATAGATGGGCAAAATGTTACAGACCCTCAAGTAATCGATTCTGTAAAATTAGTTCTGAAGAGCGGTTATGTGCCTGTTGAGAACGAGGGTAGAATTTATATTGGTACCCATGGAAGAGGAGTTTATCAATCTGATGCTTTAGTCGGATTAAAAGATTTAGTGTCTAAAGATTCTAAAGTAAATGTTTCAAGTTTGCACGTTTATCCGAATCCTTCGAGCAGAAATATTAAGTTAGAATGGGATGGTTTGAATTCAAATAAACCTTATCAGCTTCAAATTTATAACATAAAAGGTCAATTGGTAAGGGAATTTAATAATGAATTTGTTTCAAGCTCAAACGGAGTGGTTGAAGTTAGTATAGAAGATTTAGAACATGGAACTTATATAGCAAGGGTTGTTCAAGATAATGGATCATTATCCACCAAATTCATAAAACAATAAATTGATATTCGTATTATTTAAAAGGACTGTTGAAAAACAGTCCTTTTTTTGTATAACTTATCTAAAGCCAATTTTAATCTTTAATTAGAGTCAATTAATTTCGTAACTCAAAAATGTTTTCCTATGCCTAGAAACAAATCCATTAAGCATACATTAATTATCGGAAGTGGGCCAATAGTAATTGGACAGGCCTGTGAGTTTGATTATTCAGGTTCTCAAGCATCTAGGTCGCTAAGAGAAGAAGGTATTTTAGTGACCTTAATAAACTCGAATCCGGCAACAATAATGACAGACCCTGTTGTTGCAGATAATATTTATTTGGAGCCACTTGAGCCAGAGTCAATCGAAAGGATTTTAGCAGAGCATCCTGATATTGATACTGTTTTGCCAACAATGGGGGGACAAACAGCATTGAATTTGGCCATAAAATGTGATGAACTTGGCCTTTGGGAAAAGTATAATGTAAAAATGATTGGTGTAGACATTGATGCCATTAATGTTACAGAAGATAGAGATGAGTTTCGAAAATTGATGATTGATATTGGAGTTGGAGTAGCTCCTTCAAAAATTGCAAATTCATTCTTAGAAGGGAAAAATTTTGCTCAAGAAATCGGCTTTCCTCTTGTTATTAGACCATCTTATACACTAGGAGGTTCAGGTGCATCATTTGTCCATACCCAAGAAGAATTTGATAAAAAATTAACTCGGGGACTTCATGCTTCACCAATACATGAAGTTATGATTGATAAAGCTGTGCTTGGTTGGAAGGAGTATGAACTAGAGTTGTTAAGAGACTCTAATGACAATGTAATTATTATCTGTTCCATTGAAAATATGGATCCGATGGGGATTCATACCGGAGATTCAATTACGGTTGCACCTGCTATGACTTTATCTGATACTACTTATCAGAAAATGCGGGATATGGCTATACACATGATGCGCTCTATTGGTGATTTTGCAGGAGGATGTAACGTTCAATTTGCTGTTAGTAATGATGAGAAAGAAGATATAATTGCTATTGAGATTAATCCTAGAGTTTCGAGATCTTCTGCATTAGCATCTAAAGCAACTGGTTATCCGATTGCTAAGATTGCTGCAAAATTAGCAATTGGGTATCATTTAGATGAATTAAAAAATCAAATCACAGGAAATACATCGGCTTATTTTGAACCAACCCTAGATTATGTTATCGTTAAAATACCGAGATGGAATTTTGACAAATTTGACAGTCCTGAAAAGGAATTAGGACTTCAGATGAAATCTGTTGGAGAAGTAATGGGAATTGGTCGATCTTTTCAAGAAGCATTGCAAAAGGCTTGTCAATCATTAGAGATTAAGCGAAATGGATTAGGTGCTGATGGAAAAGAATTAACAGATCAGAATAGGATTTTAGATAGCTTAAAAAATCCAAGTTGGAACCGTTTATTCCATTTGTATGATGCTATTAAGTTGGGAATTCCATTGTCAACAATTTATGAGGCTACACTCATCGATAAATGGTTTCTAAGACAAATTGAAGAACTAATTGGTATTGAAAAAGAAATATCAAAATTTACTCTTAAAACTTTGCCAAAAGATATCTTACTAGAGGCTAAGCAAAAGGGATACGCAGATCGACAAATAGCACATCTTTTAAATTGTTTAGAAAGTGAAGTTTACACGAAACGCGAAGAATATAACATCAAACGAGTTTATAAACTTGTAGACACTTGTGCTGCAGAGTTTGAAGCGCAGACACCATACTATTACAGCACTTTTGAAGAAGAAAATGAATCAAAGGTTAGCGATAAAAAGAAAATTGTAGTTCTGGGGTCTGGACCTAATCGAATTGGACAAGGCATTGAATTTGATTATTGTTGTGTTCATGGAATATTAGCCGCCAAAGAATGCGGTTATGAGACGATCATGATTAACTGTAACCCAGAAACGGTTTCTACTGATTTTGATACGGCTGATAAATTGTATTTCGAACCAGTATTTTGGGAGCATATTTATGATATAATTCTTCATGAAAAGCCCGAAGGTGTGATTGTACAGTTAGGAGGACAAACGGCATTGAAATTAGCTGAAAAGCTAGACAGATATGGAATTAATATAATTGGGACTAGTTATAAAGCGCTAGATTTAGCTGAAGATAGAGGTTCATTCTCTGATTTGTTAAAGTCTAATGACATTCCATATCCTCGTTATGGATCTATTGAAACAGCAGATGAAGCAATTGAACTAAGTCGAGAAATTGGTTTCCCATTATTGGTTAGACCTTCTTACGTTCTTGGTGGACAAAGTATGAAGATTGTTATAAATGAGAAAGAATTAGAGCAACACGTAGTCAATATTTTACGTGACTTACCTGGTAATAAAATCTTATTGGATCACTTCCTTTCAGGGGCTATTGAAGCCGAAGCAGATGCTATTTGCGATGGAGAAGATGTTCATATTATCGGTATTATGGAACATATCGAACCTGCTGGGATTCATTCTGGAGACTCTTATGCTGTATTACCTCCTTTTGATTTAAGTGATGATGTTTTAAATCAGATTGAAACATACACAAAACGTATAGCAGTTGCGCTTAAAACGAAAGGCCTTATTAATATTCAATTCGCTATAAAAGATGAGAAAGTATATATTATTGAAGCTAATCCAAGAGCTTCTAGAACCGTTCCCTTTATAGCTAAAGCTTATAAAGAGCCTTATGTAAATTATGCCACTAAGGTGATGCTTGGTGAAAAGAAAGTAAAGGATTTTGATTTTAACCCACAAAAGAAGGGCTATGCCATTAAAATTCCTGTATTCTCTTTTGAGAAATTTCCAAATGTTAATAAGGAATTAGGACCAGAAATGAAATCAACAGGTGAAGCAATTAGATTTATTGCTGATTTAAAGGACAAATTTTTTAGAGAAATTTATTCTGAAAGAAACCTTTACCTTAGTAAGTAATTATGCTAGTTGAGGCAGGGTTGATATCCGTATTTCGCACAATACTTGTAATTGTATTGGTGTACTATATTGTGAAATATATTTTACGATTTTTTATGCCTTTTTTGTTTAAGTATATTCTGAAGAAACAAGCCACGGCATTTAATACTAGAACTCAGAATAATGAATCTCATAAGAAAGAAGGAGAGGTTCATATAAAAACAAAATCGACTTCTAAGTCTAGAAATGATACTTTGGGAGATTATGTTGAGTATGAAGAAGTAGAAGATTCTAAATCATGATGATATGAAAATAGACTTTAAAAAACTAATTCCCCACTTAGTTGCTCTTGCAATCTTTATTGGAATTTCAGTGACATATTTTTACCCAGTAATACAGGGCTACAAATTGAAACAAGGAGATATTAAACAACATAAAGGGATGTCTCAAGAGCTTAGAGATCACAAAGCTGAGTTTGACGAAGAACCACTTTGGATTGGAAATATGTTTGCTGGAATGCCTGCTTATCAAGTTTCAACTGTCCGCTACACAGGAAATATATTAACACCCATTCAAACAATACTAGAGTTGGGTTTTGCCTATCCAATAGGTTTACTAATCCTTTACATGATAGGGTTTTACATTCTATTATTATCTCTGAAAATTGACCCATGGGTTTCTATTATTGGTTCTGTGGCTTTTGCTCTATCTAGCTATTTTATAGTTATTATGGAAGCTGGTCATACTTCAAAAGGTTTTGCTTTAGCATGTATGGCACCCGTTTTAGGTGGAATAATTTCTATTTTAAGAGGACGAATATGGCTTGGTTTGCTAATCACTTCCTTATTCATGGGGCTTGAATTGTATGCGAACCATCTTCAAATTACTTACTATTTGATTATTCCAATTTTAGTTGTTGGTATTGTTGAGATGATTGGTCAAATTAAATCGGGAAATACAAAACAATTTTTTACAAGGGCATTATTAGTATTTGCAGCTGTTCTAGTAGGTGTATTACCTAATCTTGGAAATATTTTAACCACATATGAATACTCAAAAGCGTCTACCAGAAGTCCTTCTGAATTAACTATAAACCCTGATGGATCCTCTAATAAAGCTAATGTCAGCACCGGTTTAGATAAAGATTATATAACAAGATGGAGCTATGGAATTGAAGAAACATTTACACTGCTTCTTCCGAATGCAAAAGGAGGAAAAACAGGAGCTATTCTAGCCAATGAAGAAGAAGTGGACCGATTGAGGCGAACAGACCCTCAGTTCTTTAACTTTATGGTTAATCAGTATCAAAAAAATCAATTTATTGTAAACACGTACTGGGGAAATCAACCATTTACTTCAGGACCAGTATATGCAGGTTCTGTAATCTGTTTACTTGCCTTCTTGGCTTTGTTTTTCATAAAAGATCGACTAATCATTGGGTTAGCCCTGGCTACACTAATTACAATTATGCTGTCTTGGGGGAAAAACTTGATGGGTTTAACGGAGTTTTTTATTGATTATGTTCCACTATATAATAAGTTCAGAGCCGTTTCTATGATATTGGTTATTGCTGAGCTAATACTACCCCTAATGGCGATGTTATTTCTCTATAAATTGATAAAAGATAAAGACGAAATAGCAAAGCAGAAAAAGAAATTTTTTATTGTTTTAGGTGCTTTTGTCGGAATATTATTTGTTTTCTGGCTTAGTCCTGATACTTTTTTTACATTTTTAAGTGATAGTGAAAAAAGTCATTTAAACACACAAATTCAACAAAATTCTCAACAAACGCAGCAGTTGTATGCAGGATTTGATTCAATAGTTGATTATCGAGTTGAAGTATTTAGAAATAGCATTCTTTCCATATTAAAGTTTATTCTGATAGCATCTGCTTTGATGGTACTTTTCGTTTTAAATAAAGTGAATACTCGGATTTTAATTTTAGGTATAGGAATCATAACAATTTCAGATTTATGGATTGTTGATAAGAGGTATTTAAACAATGAAGAAAAACCTGGCGCTACCAGTAAGTCTGCAGACAGATATAAACATTATCAAAATACATTATTAACCAAAATTCCTTATCAATCAAGTCCGGTAGATCAAGCTATATTAAAAAGAGAACTTTCAAATCATCCTGAAATTGTTCAAGCTATTAATGAAGAAGTAAATCAATTAAAGCAATCCAACCCAAGACCTAGTGTGTTAGAAATTGAGCAGATTCAGTTTACTGAGTTAATGCGAGGTACGCATTATAGAGTTCTAAATACGACTAAAAAGTTAGATGAGGATGCTGAAACTGCATTTTTTCATAAAACACTAGGTGGTTATCATGGTGCTAAAATGAAAAAGTATCAAGAATTAATCGACTTTGAATTAGGTCTTGAATACATGCAATTGAGACAAGCATTTCAAAGAGGAGGAGAACAGCTGGTTAAACAAGTGCTTCCGCAAATGAATGTTACTAATATGCTAAATGCAAAATATATTATTGGAGCAACTCCTGTAGAAGGTGGAAATAGACTTGCATTTATACAAAATACGCATGTATTAGGTAATGCATGGTTTGTAGAGAGCATAAAAAGGGTAAAATCGTCCGATGAAGAAATTTTAGCTTTAAAAGAATTAGACCCTAGGAAAACGGCTGTGGTTAGAAATGAAGATGCAAGTAAACTAGAGAAAAGTTATTCTAAAACGAATACAAATTATATTAAGCTAGAGTCTTATTTGCCTAACAAAATGGTATACTCTTATCAAGTTGAAAGTACACAGTTTGCAGTGTTTTCTGAGATATACTATAATAAAGGTTGGAATGCATATCTAAATGGTGAATTGATTCCTCATATAAAAGTGAACTACATACTTCGAGGAATGGAAATACCAAAAGGACAAGGTGAAATCGTATTCAAATTTGAACCTAAGAGTTATCAGTTAGGAGAATTTGCTTCGATGGGTGGATCGTTTATTATATTGATCCTTCTAGGTTTTGTTGTTTACAAACAAATTAAAGGCAATAAAGTAGTTTGAAGCGAGTCTTGATTATTTCATATTACTGGCCGCCTAGCGGAGGCATAGCTGTGTTGAGATGTTTAAAATGGGCAAAGTACCTTAGGAATTTTGGATGGGAGCCAGTAGTTTTTACAGCAGAAAATGCTCATTATCCAACTTTTGATTCATCTAACTTTAAAGATATTCCAGAAGGGTTAACAGTGTTAAAAGGTAAAATAATTGAACCTTATTCGCTGTATAAGAAATTCACAGGACAAGCCAAGAATGCTAATGTGAATAATGTATTTTATGTACAGGATGATAAGCCAGGTATAGCACATCAATTATCCGTTTGGATAAGAAGTAATTTTTTTATTCCTGACGCGCGTAAAATGTGGATTCGTCCTTCAGTCAAGTATTTATTGAAATATTTAAAAGAGAACCCTGTAGATGCCATTCTATCAGATGGCCCTCCTCATTCTAACACGAGAATTGCTACATTATTAAAGAAGGAAACTGGAATTCCTTGGCTTGCTGATTTTCAGGATCCATGGACACAAGTTGATTATTATCAAATGTTGACATTAACTAAGTGGGCAGATAAAAAGCACCGTATGCTTGAGCAAGAAGTATTTAAGTATGCTGATAAGACAACTATTGTAAGTGAAACTTGGAAAACGGAACTTGAATCCATCGGGGCCAAGAATGTTTCTGTTATTCCATGGGGGTATGATCCTGAAGATTTTGAGAATATTGAGCCTAAGCAAGTAGAAGGATTTACTTTTATGCATCTTGGAATCATGGGATTAGATAGAAACCCTGAAGTATTCTTCCAAGTTCTGAAAGAACTAACAGAAGAAGTAAAAGGTTTTAAATCGGCACTTCAATTACATTTTTATGGTCAAGTTGACTTTTCAGTTCAAACCTCTTTTACTGAAGCAGGCATTCAGAATCATGTTAAATTGCCAGGCTCAGTTAATCGAGATTTAGCATTAGCATTTACAGCAGGTAGTCCTGTTTTGTTGCTATTGTTAAATAAACAACATAATGCAAAAGGAAGAATTCCTGGTAAATTATTTGAATACTTAGCAGCACGAAGACCTATTATTGTATTAGGGCCAACTGATAGTGATGTTTCAAAAATTGTTGCAAATTCAGGAAGCGGAAGAACTTTCGAATATGAGGATCGAGAAGGAATTAAAAAGGGCGTTTTAGAGTTATTCGAAAAGTATAAAAACGGAGGCTTAACAAAGCCAATTGATAATCAAATAAATCAATATTCGGTGGTAAATACAAGCCGACAAATCAGTGAATTTTTAAATGAAATTTCCTCATCCAAAAAACAAAATTGTTAACTAAAGACTGCTATCTTATACGTCTAGCTTACTTTTACAATTATGTGTGCTTTTTTTGCCAAGCTTTTAAATGTTCCAACTGAACCTGAGCCTAGATCTTTTAATGACCCTATATTTTTAATAGGATCTATGAGAAGTGGTACTACACTTTTGATGAATTCTTTATCTGAACATCCTCAAATTTTAAAAATAGGATTTGAACTAAATAAAGTGTGGACTGAAATTGGAGGAGCGCCGGTGCATAATGGATGCCTAGAGCGAACTGAAAAACACTTCAATGTGAAGTATGCAAATAATATGACAGCATATTTTTCAGATTATCTTAATAAGAGTAAGTCGTTTATCAGAAAGTTGTCTCGTTATTCACAACAAAGGTACTATGGCTCAGGTGGGGTAAATTATGATTGGGAAAAGATTTACTTAATGAATAAAAGCCCTCACTTGTCCAATAAAGTGCGCTATATACATTCACTTTATCCTGCTTGCAAATTTATTGTTGTTGTTCGTTCACCTTTTGCGCAATGTGCAAGTCTAAAAATGAAGTTTTTAAAGAGTCTGAAAGAGGAGAATAGATATCGCTTTTTATCAGAACAAGCTGGTGTCTGTTGGCAAGGATTTCAGGGAGATAGATTAGCTGAATTTCCTAAAGAAAGAGTGTTTCCTGGAAATTTTGACTTATTAGTTGAAGCTTGGCTTGATATTAACTATACGATGCTTAAACACTTAGAACATATACCTAATGATCAAAAAGTAATTTTGGCATATGAATCGATTGTTCAGGACAATAAGGAATCAATGAATCGTATTTTTAAAACATTAGATTTAAAAAAGGAGCATCGCAATTATGAGCAAAAGATAATTACGAAAGAAAGAAAAATTCACAATACTTCTACTAGCGGAAATCCTTTAAGTAAATGGAAAAAGCATTTGGATGGTTCTGAACAAGAAGTAATTTCTACTTTTTTAGAAAAGGAAAAAGAGAAGTTTGAATTCATTAAAAATGCTGTACCTATGGCAGCTAATTATTGGCAATTATAATTTAAAGAATGACCATTGCTAAGCTCTCTATTTTATTTAAAAAATTATATGAAAGGATATATAACTGGACAACTTATTATCCCGACTTTATCTTATTTCTTCTAACTTCTAGTAAAGAGCCCAATGAAAAGCATGTTGTTTTTGTTGGAATGTACATGCATGCCAGAATTGCAAGAACATCTCGTTGGATTAAAAAGAAGGATAACAGGAAAACAATTTTGATTGCAAAAAAGACTGTTTTTACACCTGCATTATCCAATGATAGTTTTGATAAAACTATTCTATTTAGAAATAAGTGGCATCTGCTTAAAATATTAAAATCCTATGGGGGGAAAAATGCAATTATTCACTCTTTTGGTCCTCCTCATGAAGCAGCTTTTGAAATCATAAAGAATTCCAAAAATAAAAAGCAAACGGTATTGTTTGATTTTCAAGATTTAATGATTTCAAATTTTGGTATGAATCCGCCTTTTGCTTATATGAAGAAAGACCTTGATCGAGAAAAGTTTATTCTAAATCATGCCGATGGAATTGTTGCTCATAGTCTAGAATTGCAGTCTGCCAAAAAGTATTTTGGAGAAATAAAAACTCCAAAGTTATTTTTTCCACTTTATGTAGATAATATAGCTTTTAAAGAAAAGGCAAACAAAGTAGATGATGAATTACACTTAGTGTATGTTGGAGGAGTTCATTCAAAATTTCAGAACAAGGATTATTTTGGAGGGTTGCAGCTTTATTGGTTGGTAGAAAAGCTAAATGAACAAAGAATTCATTTTCATATCTACCCTGCACCTACTAACCGAAAAGAAGATTTACTTGATTATATAAAATTTGATAAAGAATTAGCGTTTTTTCAATTGCATAAGCCCGTTTCTCAAGCCAATTTAATTGAAGAAATTAATAAATATGATTTTGGGGTAATCCCGTTTTTTCACAATACAAATAATAAGCTTAATGCGAAACGAACCTATTGTACAACACTAAAGTTATTTAATTATATTGAAGCAGGAATTCCAATGATAATTGGAGAAGATACAGCATTTGAGAACTTTCTTGGCCGGCGATTTCAATCAAGTGTATCATTTAGCTATGAAATGTTTGACGATGTTAGGAATAACCTAAAATCGATGAATTATAATGAGACACTTAAACATATAAGGCAAACTAGAGAAACTTACTCATTGGAGACAAACATTCAAAAGTTGTTAGATTTTTATAATAGACTTGAGCAATAAATGAATAATCACCCTTCAAAAAATGAATTTTTCGATGCTTTGTATTCTGATAATGAGAGTCGAATATTCAATAAAAGAGATCGTTATCTAGATGAAAGACAATGGGATGTGAATCAAAGTTTGCTTGAAGAAGAATGTAAAATACAGAGTAAGTTCAAAAGTAAAAACAACTCGTTTACAAATCTTTTTATAGTAGGTGCACCACGTTCAGGCACTACACTACTCAGCCAAATATTATATAATCAATTAAACATTGGAGCACTTTATAATGCTTTAGCTAAATACTATTTAGTCCCTTTAGTTGGGTTACAAGAAATTCAAAATATAATATCGAAATCAAAGGCTAAAGACTTTGAATCAACATTAGGGAATACAAAAGGCCAATTTGAGCCACATGAATTCGGCTATTTTTGGCAATATTGGTTTAATCCAACTAACTCTCATGAGTTAACAGAAGAGGAATTGAGAAATGTTAGTTGGTCAGAATTAAATGATAAGTTAAAATCGTACAATTTTATTCAACAGAAAAGTCTAATTGTAAAGAGCATTGTTTATACCAACTTCCAAATTCTACCAATTTATCAACATATTCAAAATACAAGATTTATACATATTCAAAGAAATCCTGAATTTGTTATTCAATCCGTATTTGAAGCAAGAAAAAAGCAATATGGTGATTTAAACAATTGGTGGAGTATAAAACCCAGAGTTTGGAAAGATTGGACTTCATTAAGTCCAATACAACAAATCGCAAATCAAGTAATTTACACAGAAGCACAAATTGAAAAGCAACTAAAACAGATTCCTGCTGAATTAGTTATGCAATTAAAATTTGAAGATTTATTGGATTCACCAGAGCAAATTATTTCAAGAATCTCAGAGAAATTTGGCTTAAAGCAGCTATCTAGTTTGAAGTCAAATGCGCTTAAAAACACGAATAAGTTTCGTCTAAATTCAACTCAGCAAACAGAAATTAAAGAAGCTATATTAAAAGCAAAGGAAACCTTTATTCAATTAACTTAGAACCTTAATTTTGATAGCTAATTATTTGATTTGAAAGCAGCCATAACTCAACCTAATTTTTTGCCTTGGATAGGCTATTTTGACTTGCTTGATGAGGTAGACTTGTTTGTTGCATTAGATAACGTGCAGTGTGTTAATCGCTCTTTTATCGTTCGAAATCGAATTAAATCTCCAAATGGGGATGCAAAGTGGTTAACCGTTAATCTAAATAAGGTTTCAAGAAGCGACTTAATCAATCAAGTAACTTTAAAAGAAGGTGCTTGGTATCAAAGTCATATAGATAAAATAAAGTCTTATTATCATAAAGCCCCTTATTTTGAAAAGTACTTTGACTTAATCGGAAATGCTTTAATACCTCGGACAGAAGAAAAAACTTTAGAAAGTTATAACATCCGATTAATTCAATTTTTTGCAGATATACTCAATATAGAAACAAGAATCGTAAAAGCGTCTGATGCCATTCAAAATTTGGAAGGTGAAGCAGAAGATAAAATTTTACAACTCTGTAAATTTTATAAGGTAAGTGATTATTATAATTTTCAAAAAGGAGTAGATGTAGGTTTGTATCACCCAGAGCATTTTGCTAATGCTTCTATTTCTTTAAATAAACATATCTATAATCATCCGGAGTATAATCAAATTCATGGTGATTTTTTACCTTACTTAAGCATAGTTGATTTACTTTTTAATGAAGGTGATAAATCTTTTGAGATACTAAAGTCAGGTTCAAAGTGGGAGCAATTAGCTTAAGCCTATGAATGGTATCTATATCATGTCATCTGAGCGAAGTGGGAGCAACCTTTTACGTTCAATTTTAAATGCACATTCTGAAATTTCGGCCCCATCTGCTTTACAATTATTTAGGCAGTTTAGTCCTATTGTACATTTGTATGGAAATTTATCAAAGACTGAGAATCTAGAAAACTTAGTTGAAGATGTGTTGCTTCTTGTAAATCTAAAAGGTACAAAAACAGAGTGGGACGAAGAGATAACAAAAAGAGAACTATTAAACCGAATCAAGTACCCTTCTTTAGTTGAAGTTGTAGTGGAAGTTTATAGTTTGTATGCCTCAAAAAAAGGAGCAAATTATTTTGTATGCAAAGAGAATGATTTGTACGATCACCTTTTTAAAACACTTCATCATTACCCCACACATAAATTTATTTATCTTGTTAGAGATGGGAGAGATGTAGCTGTATCAGAACGAAGTATACCGTTTAGAAAAAGACACATATTTGCTTTAGCAGAAAGTTGGAAAAAAGAGCAACAGAGGGCATTAAGCACCGTTCAAGATACTAAACCAAATAATGTTTTCTTAGTTAAATATGAAGAATTATTGTCCAATACAAATCATGTTTTAGAAGATTTATTTAGCTTCTTGGAAATTAAGTTTGAGAAGGAAGTGTTGTCATTTCATCAGAAAAAAGAATCTAAGAATCAGTCCAATAAATCTGAATTTTGGACTAATCTTTCTTCACCTATGATGAAAGATAATTTTTCAAAATACAAGAAGAAGCTAAGTGAAAAGGAAATTCGAGTATTTGAGAGTGTTTGTAGAGTAGAGCTTATTGCCCTAAGCTATAAGCTTGAATTTCCTGAACAATTAAGAATTTCTAGACTAAATGATTTGTATTATCGTATTAACAACAAAATCATGAAGTTTGTCAATGGAAATGATAAAAAATCATTTAACCATCATTTGATAAATAATAAAGCATTTTTAGAAATAAAAAAACATCGATACTCAAGTATTGATAAAATAAAATAGAAAATGAAAAAAATTTTTATAACCGGAGGAGCAGGCTATGTAGGAGCCGTATTAGTCCCAAAATTGTTAAACGAAGGCTACGAAGTAACTGTTTTGGATTTGATGATTTACGGGGAAGATAAACTACCAAAGCACGAGCGATTAAATGCGGTTAAAGGCGATATTCGAGATTATGAGTTAGTCAACCAATTAGTTCAAGGGCAAGATGCAGTTATTCACTTAGCTTGTATTTCTAATGACCCTTCTTTTGAGTTAAATCCCGATTTAGGAAAATCCATCAATTTAGATCCATTTGAACCTTTGGTAAAGATGTCGAAAGAAGCTGGTGTAAAACGCTTTATTTACGCTTCTTCAGCTTCTGTTTATGGTATCAAAGATACCCCAGAAGTGACCGAAGATATGGAGTTGGAACCTTTGACTGATTATTCTAAGTTTAAGGCAGAGTGTGAAGCAATATTAAAAAAATATCCTTCTGAAGATTTCACAGTTACCACCGTTAGACCTGCAACAGTATGTGGGTATTCTCCGCGTTTGAGACTCGATTTAACGGTCAATATTTTAACCAATTTTGCCATAAACAAAGGGTTTATTAAAGTATTTGGTGGAAAGCAGAAGAGACCAAACTTGCATGTGGAAGATATGACGAACTTATATCTTAAACTATTGGTACTACCTTCTGACAAAATCAACAATAAGATATTTAATGCAGGTTATCAGAACTTTTCAGTTATGGAAATTGCACAAATGGTTAAAAATGTCATTGGAGAAGTGGATATTAAAGTGGAGCCAACAAATGATAATCGATCTTATCATATCTCTTCAGAATACATTAAAAATGAGATTGGATTTGTACCGGAGCATTCAATTGAAGATGCGGTAAGAGACTTAAAAACAGCTTTTGACAAAGGATTAATTCCGAATTCATTTGATGATGAAAACTATTTCAACGTTAAATTGATGCAAAACATAAATTTGAAATAGAACATGAGAGTTCCTTATGTTAACCTTGGTGCTCAACATCAAGAAGACCGAGACGAACTATTGGCCAAAGTAGCTGAGCTGTTAGATAGCGGCATGTTTATTCTTGGAAAAGAAGTAGAGCGATTTGAAGAAAAAATTGCACAAATATGTGAAACGAAATATGCTGTAGGAGTAGCAAATGGCACCGATTCTTTAATGTTAAGCATGAGGGCCTTAGGTGTAAACTGTGGAGACGAAGTGATTACTGTTTCTCATTCGTATTTAGCTTCGGCCTCTTCTATTGCTTTAATTGGGGCTAAGCCAGTTCTAATAGATGTGGATGAACATTTTAATATGAATCCATCGGTAATGGAAGAAGCCATTACACCAAATACGAAGGCAATCATTGTAGTTCATTTGACTGGAAGGCCTGCAGATATGGATGCAATTCTTGCTATTGCAGATAAACACCAAATTCCGGTTATTGAAGATGCTGCACAAGCCATAGGAGCAAAATACAAGGGAAAAGCAGTAGGAGGCATAGGAAAATTAGGCTCATTTAGTTTGCACCCATTAAAGAACTTAGCCGCAGCAGGTGATGCAGGTATCATTACCACTAATGATAAATCGCTATACGAATGGCTGCTCAAAGCACGTAATCATGGACTTAAAAACAGAGATGAACTTGAATTTTGGAGTATAAACTCTAGATTAGATGCAATACAAGCTGCTATTTTGAATATAAAGGTTAAACGTTTGCCAGATTGGAATAGAAGAAGAAGAGCAATTGCAGATCGTTATATCTCAGCACTTAATGAACTAGTAAAAGTGCCATCTTATTCCGATGAATATGAGCCAGTATTTCATGCTTTTGTTATACAGACGGAAAGAAGAGATGAACTAGCTCAATATTTGAAAGAAAACGGAGTTGATTCAAAAGTTCATTACCCAATTGCAATTCATCAACAATTACCAGCTCAAGAAGTAATTAAACATGATTTAAGCAATACGGAAAAAGTTGTAAAAACAATTCTTAGCTTACCGGTGTATCCTGAACTAACAGATGAACAGGTTGATTTTACGATACAAACTGTAAAAAACTTTTTTCATGGGAATTGAAGATAAAATTAAAAGTAAAGAAGAGTTAGCGAAAGTAGTCGCTAATTTAAAGGATGAAGGAAAGAAGGTCGTTCAATGTCATGGCTGTTTTGATATCATTCATCCAGGACATGTCCGCTATCTCGAGCAGTCTAAAAAGTTTGGAGATATATTGGTGGTTTCCTTAACACCAGATAAGTTTATTTTAAAAGGAGATGACCGGCCGTATATGCCTCAAGAACTTCGCCTTAACTCTATGGCAGCCCTGCAAATTGTAGATTATGTTTGTTTGGATGATCATAGTTGGGCAGGACCTTTGTTGGATTTAGTAAGACCTAATATTTATGTTAAGGGGAAAGAGTATGAAAGTGTTTATGATGGGGTTTTTGGTGATGAAAGAAATATAGTAGAGCAATATGGAGGTAAAGTTTACTTCACCTCAGGAGATGTAGTCTTTTCTTCCTCTCGATTAATTGAAGATTTTAAGAAACAATTTGCATTGGATTATGAGGTTTATAAAGTCTTTTGTCAAAGAAATGATATAGATCTCAAAAAGCTTACCGATCGTATAGATTCTTTTAAGGATAAAAAAGTAGTTGTTGTTGGTGAAGCCATTATTGATGAATATATTCAAACGGAAGTAATTGATTTAGCTTCTGAAGCTCCAATTTTGACAATACGTCCAGTAGAAACAAGGACTTATGTTGGAGCTGCAGGTATTGTAGCGAAACATCTAGCTAGCCTAGGTGCCAATTCAAACTTAGTGTCTATTGTAAATGATACTTCAGAAGCTACAAAGTTTTTAGAAAATGACTTGACTGAAATTGGAGTGAATTTCGATTTTGTACGAAGAGAAAAAACGCCAACAATCAAGAAAAGTAGATTTATAGCCGATGTACAAAAATTACTGAAAGTTGATTATTCCGAACCCATCACATTAACTGTAGAAGAAGAGGATTTTGTTATAGAAACGATCAAGACTAAACATGCTGATGCAGATGGACTCATATTTTCAGACTTTGCTTATGGTTTTGTTTCAGATCGAGTTAGGGAAGAAGTAACGCAATGGGCCAATGAGCAAGGCATAAAAGTAATTGCTGATGTGAGCAGTACTTTAGGAGGAAATATTGCAAAGTATAAAGATACCTTCTTGATTACTCCTACTGAGAAAGAAGCGCGAATGGTCTTTGATGATAAAAAAAGCGGCTTATCGAATATTGCAAGTCGTATCTTGAAAAAGACAAGAAGTAAAAACATCATCATTACATTAGGAGCAAATGGAGTATTGGCCTTTAAAAATCAAGATTTTAAGGTGTATGGCAAAGAGGAGAATTTTTTAGAGAATGAATTTATTCCAGCTTTGGAAAAGAAAGCCATAGATCCTATGGGTGCCGGAGATGCCATGCTTAGTATGGTAACTTTAGTAACACTTTCAGGTGGTTCAATAGCAGAAGCTGTATATCTTGGAAATGTAGCTTCATACATAGAAGTGAATAAGATTGGAAATATTCCAATAAAGCTTGATGAGGTAATGAACTTCTTAAATCAACGCCAAGAGCTTCAGTAGTTATAATGGTTGAGCTTAAACATCGGAATATTCTACTCGACGTTGGTGACACTCTAGTTCGAATAAATCAGCCTTTTGAAGTATACACTTTAAAAGCAATCAAATTTTTAGCACAAGACTTAGTTAACCAAAGAAATGAAGATATAGAATCGTTGGTTAATCAACTTTTTATTATTCGAAATGAAATCCGCGCAAAAGCACATGAGTCACTTCGAGAATATCATTTCAATGAATATTTAGAAGAAATAGAAAGTCAATTAAATGTGCAGTTTACCAAACCTTACCTTGAATTAGAAACTCAATATGTTCAAGCAGAGTTGGCAATTACAAAACGTATAGAAGGCGTTTTAGAAATGCTAAAAGCTGCCAAGAATGAAGGTAAAAGACTTATTATTTCTACCAATAACTTTTCACCTCAACATGTTAAATTGTTACTGCAAAAGTTTGAAATTGAAGCGTTTATTGATGAGGTTTATATTTCTGCAGAAATGAAAATTAGAAAGCCTTCTATTAAATTTATAGATTCCATTTGCAACGAATTGGATTTGAACAAGAAAGAAACAATAATCTTAGGCGATAAACCTCATATGGATATCTTAGCTGCAATAAACGCAGGAATAGATAGTTGTTGGTACAATCCAAAGGGTGCTGTGCAAACTGATTATCCTGCTACCTTTGAGGTGAAAAATTTAAGTCAACTAAAGTTTATTTAATTGGGCGTAATTTCCAAGCAAGCCTCTCAGGCTGCTGTATTCAATTATTTAGGAGTAATTATTGGGTTTGTAAATATTACCCTTTTAATGACTCAATTATTTACTCCAGAAGAATTTGGATTAAGAGAGATTTTACTAAATGTTGCTGTATTTTCAAGTCAAATCTCTCATCTTGGTACTTATCGTAGCCTCGTGAAATTCTTCCCATTTTTTAATAGAGAAGGTAAAAACGATAATGGATTACTTGCACTTGGATTGTTGCTTCCATTTTTTGGGTTTCTTATAATCACTGGACTCATGTTTCTTTTTAAAAGTGAAATCATGAGCTATTACATCGAGAAGAGTCCTTTGTTTGTTGACTATTTCTTGTTTGTTATTCCACTTTCTTTTTTGTTATTGTATGATAATGTGTTTGATAGCTACCTGCAAGCAAGATCAAAAACGGCATTTTCTGTGATGTTAAAAAGCGTATTTAACCGCTTAATGACTACTTTTCTTTTACTTCTCTTTTACCTTGAATGGATAGACTTTTATGGCTTTGTCGTTGGAATAAATCTTACTTACGTAGTTAACATACTAGCTTTTATTATCTATTTAATTTCTCAAGGGGAGTTTAATTTAAAGTTGAAGAGAAATTTTTTTAGAAAATCACTCAGAAAGGTCTATTTCAATTATAGTTCTTTTTCCATTTTGCAAGGAGTGGCAACGGTCCTTGTTAATCGAATTGATATTTTAATGATCGGAGGAGCAATAGGTTTAAGTGCCACAGCAATTTATGGTAATGCAGTCTACTTATCAATGCTATTGATGATACCTGGAAATGCAATCGGTCGTATTTCATTAGCGGTATTATCAAAGTCATGGAAAGAAAAGAAAATGGATGAACTTGAGAAAGTCTATCAAAAGACGGCACTAACACAATATATCTTAAGTGGATCTGTATTTGCACTTATGTGGGCTGCAATTGATAATTTTTATATAATTCAAGGAAAAGTGTATGATCAAGGAAAATGGGTGTTTTTAATTTTAGGACTTTCTAAAATTATAAACCTCATGTTTGGAGCAAACGGACAATTAATTAGTATTTCAAAATATTATCGGTTTGATACCATAACGGGTTTATTATTAGGGGTTTTGACCTATTTTACGAATAGTGTTTTTATTCCAATATGGGGTATAGAAGGTGCTGCCTTTGCTACTGCATTATCCATTGTTTGCTTTAATCTAATTCGATTTAGTTTCGTGTTTATCAAATTAAAAATGCAACCATTTTCAACTAAAACACTTTTAGTTACTGCAATTTTATTAGTTGGTTTTGTATTAGGAGAAATATTACCTGATTTAGCTAACATCTACATAGATTCAATATACAAACTCGCAGTGATTTCATTTGTTCTAAGCGGGAGTTTTTACTTTCTAAAAGTGTCTGATGATATTAACATTTTTGTTAATCAACATATGGCTAAGTTTAGAAATAGTTTAAAGTAAAGGCTCTTTATCGATATCCTCTTCCACTTTCTTAATCGATCCTGCTTGTTGGATACTGGCGTTTAATTCAAAGCCAATGAGTAGAACAAAAGAAATGAAATATATCCATAACATCAGTACGATAATGGTACCAATTGAGCCGTAAATCTTATTGTAATTGGCAAAGTTATCTACGTAAAAACCAAACCCTAGGGAAACAATTAATACAAGAAAGGTGGCAAGTGTAGAGCCTGCCGAGAAAAAGCGCCACTTTCCACTTCGGTCACCACCAAGGTAGTAGACAAAGCTAATTCCAAAGAAACCCAAGGCGGCCATTATAATCCATTTACCTAGGCTAATTAAAAATGAACTAAAACTTCCTTCTTGTATAATGAATCCAATTAAGTATTCCGCAGTGATAATAGCTGCAATAGCAATAACCACCAAAAAGGTTAGAATAAACAAAAGAGCTGCGGATAGCATTTTCTGCTTTAAGAAGTTTCTTTTTATGGTTGTATTGTAACTGTCCTTGAAAGCTTCTAGCATTCCATCAATACCATTTGTTGCTAGGTAAATTGCGAAAATAAAACCAAAAGAAAGCAAACCCCCGTCAGGTTGAGTAACCAGATTTATGACTTCACCTTGAACAAAGGCATAAGCTGTGCTCGGCAATATGTCTTCAAGTATTTCAAGCAATAATTGTCTGAAATTATCTATAGGAATAAATGGAATTAACGTCAGTAGAAAAATGACCGTAGGAAAAATGGCCAAGAAAAACTTGAATGCCATGGAAGAAGCTTTTGTAGCAATTAAGCCTTCTTGAATTCCCTTGATGAAAAACTTAGCAACATAGTAAACAGGAAGTTTGTCGAATCCTGGTAAAACCAACTGTTTCGATATCTCGATGGTTCTAACAACAGGGTAAGAATTCTCTATTCTTTTAATCCAATGATCTATCATTAAATGGCTTTTAAACTCATGTCAAGACTTTTAATTTGATGCGTTAATGCACCTACGCTAATGTAATCAACACCACATTCAGCATATTGTCTAATAGTCTCTTCGGTTATTCCTCCTGATGCTTCAGTTTCAGAGCGGTCACCAATTAAACGAACAGCTGTCTTTAAATCGTCATAGGAAAAGTTGTCAAGCATAATTCGATCCACTTTGGGAGAATTTAAAATTTCATGAACTTCATCCAGATCTCTGGCTTCAATTTCTATTTTTATGTTTAAACCTTGCTCTTTGATGTAAGATTTTGCTTTCTCTATGGCTTTCAAAATACCACCCGCATAATCGATATGATTGTCCTTAATCATAATCATATCATAAAGACCCATTCTATGATTTTGACCACCTCCAAGAAGAACGGCTTGTTTTTCAAACAAGCGAAAGTTAGGAGTTGTTTTTCTCGTATCTAGAATTTGCGTATTCGTCCCAATCAATAATTTCTTTAAATAAGCAGTATGAGTCGCTATTCCACTCATTCGTTGCATAAAATTCAAAGCCAGTCGTTCGGCTTTTAATATTGAACGAGAAGATCCTGAAACTTCAAAGGCAATGTCACCAACTTTTATTGTGTCACCATCTTTCATGTGGCAACTTAGCTTACATGTGGGGTCTACTTGATAAAAAACTTCCTTTGCAACTTCTAGCCCTGCCAATATTCCATTCGATTTAATTAGTAATCGAGCTTTTCCAATGGCATTCTCAGGTATACAACTATTAGCAGAATGATCTCCGTTTCCAATATCTTCTTTTAGAGCAGCAGATATGCTTTCTTTAAATAAGTCCAAATTGTAGATTTTACTTTACTAATTCGATGCGAAGTTCGATAATTTGTAATGAATTAGCTTGCTCTCGATAGAGAATGTAAGTTCGATATTGATGCTCTTTGTTTTTTAATTCTCCAATTTCAAATCGAGACTTTGACTTAGAACCACCTTCATGCTTACGAGTGTATACTAACCCTATATTGGTCTTAAAGAATTCCGTTAAGATTAATAAGGCTTGTTGTTTGCTATAAAGTCCCTTTTTATCAACTAAATGCAAATCAATAGGGTCAGAAAACTCAGAAATCAAAAGATTTGCATCTGCCTTATTAAAAGCGGTTTGGTAAACCCTTTCTTGAGCCATCAACCCAAAGTTTAGAGCAAAAAATAAGAACAGAAGTAATTTTCGCATGGTTAAAAGTACCCATTTGAGAGTTATAAAATAGAAACACTTTACTTTTGAGTGATGAAGATAAGATTACTATTAGTGGGTAAGACCGATCAAAAGGAAATTGCCCTGCTGTTTAATGAATATGAAAATCGACTTTCGCATTATTGTCGATTTGAAGTGAGTACTCTACAAATTAAGAAAAACAAGGCTTCAAAGTCTGTTGAAAATACGATAGAAGAAGAGGGAAAGTTAATTTTGAATGAATTAGATAAGGCAAGTTATTTGTTTTTGTTAGATGAAAAGGGAAAGGATTTTACATCTATATCCTTTTCGGAAGAAATTCAAAAGCAACTTTTAAGCGGTAAACGTGAAATTGTGTTTTGTATTGGCGGTGCTTTTGGCTTTTCGAATTCAGTTTATGAAAGAGCAAATAGCTTAATAGCACTATCTAAAATGACGTTTACTCACCAAATGGTACGATTGATTTTTATTGAACAATTGTATCGTGCTTTTACTATTTTAAAAGGAGAGAAATACCATCATTAATTGGCATTCTGTTGCCATTTCCAAGCGGAAGAAACAATGTCTTTAATTCCAAGTTCAGGTTGCCACTTTAAAACTTTTTTCGCTTTCTCATTATTTGCATAAATAATGGCCACGTCTCCAGCGCGTCTTGGTCCAATTTGGTAGTTTAATTCAACTTGATTCACTTCTTCAAAAGCCTTAACAACTTCTAATGTGGTCGATCCCTTGCCACTGCCTAAATTGATAACATCAAATGCATTGGCTGAGTTTTCAAGATGCTTCAATGCCAAAACATGAGCTCTAGCAATGTCGCTTACATGAATGTAATCTCTGATACAGCTGCCATCTTTTGTATTGTAATTACTTCCAAACACAGTGAAAGTATCTCTAATTCCAATGGCTTGTTGTGCTATTATAGGGACCAAATTATTCGGTCTTTTAGTTTTTGTCTCACCAATTAATCCCGACTCATGTGCACCTGCGGGGTTAAAATACCGCAGAGAAATTGTTTTGTGATTGGGGTTTGCTTTCGAAAAGTCTACCAAAATTTCTTCTCCCATTTTTTTTGTATTTGCATATGGTGATTCAACAGAGCCATAAGGGGTTGCTTCAGTAACTGGTAATACTTCTGGATTCCCATAAACGGAACAAGAACTAGAAAAAATAAATTTAGTTTCTGGAGTTTTTTTAATTGCTTCTAAAAGATTTAGAAGTGCATTTAAGTTGTTGCTATAATACAAGTTTGGATTCTCTACAGATTCGGGAACTGATTTTAAAGCAGCGAAATGTATGATTCCATCAAATTGGTGTTTTTCAAAAAAATTAGCTGTCGATTCAGCGTTTGCTAAGTCCAAATTATAATACTCTACATGATGACCACTTATTTGTTGGATTCTTTGGTAAGTTTCTTCAGAAGAGTTCAAGTAATTATCAACTGAAACGATTTGGTTGAAACCCATTTCTAACAATGCTAAGATTGTATGCGATCCGATATATCCGGCACCTCCTGTAACTAAAACTTTCATGCTTATTTTTGAAATTCAAAAATAGCTTACTTTCAACTTATAAATACAAATGTCAAAAATCAAATTTGCAATCGTTGGTTCAGGTAGAATAGGCAGAAGACATGCTAGTATGGTTAAAATTAATAAAGATGCTGAGCTAGTAGCTATGGTAGATACTGACGAGTCTTTAAAAGTTGATTTGGAATCAGAGTTTTCAGTGCCGTTTTACACAACTACCAAAGAGCTTTATGAAAAACATCCTGAAATTGATGTTGTAAATATCTGTACACCAAATTTTTTGCATGCTCAACAAGCGATAGAAGGCTTAAATATGAATTGTCATGTTGTAGTAGAAAAGCCAATGGCTTTGAACAAAACTGATGCTGAAAAAGTGATTTATACTTCTTTGCAAGTGAATAAGCGTGTATTTTGTGTCATGCAGAACAGATATAGCCCACCAGCCCAATGGTTAAAGCAAGTGGTAGGAAGTAATTTGTTAGGTGATATTTACATGGTGAATATTAATTGTTTTTGGAATAGAGATGCCGGCTACTATAATCATGGTGATGCAAATTACTGGAAAGGAAAACTAGAGCAAGATGGAGGAACATTATTTACTCAATTTAGTCACTTTTTAGATACCATGTATTGGCTTTTTGGTGATATATCGAATATTAAAGCCAGTTTTTATGATTTTAATCACCAAGAAACAACTGAGTTTGAAGACTCAGGAATTGTTCAATTTGATTTTGTAAATGGCGGTGCAGGAAGTATTAACTATTCTACTTCTGTTTACGGACAAAATATGGAAAGTAGTATTTCTATTATTGGAGAAAAAGGAAGTGTAAAAGTAGGGGGACAGTACATGAACGAAATCGTTTATTGTCACATTGAAAACTACCAAAAACCTGAATTGGAAGAAACCCTACCTCCGAATGATTATGGAAAATATAAGGGAAGTGCAGCCAATCATCAATTTGTGATTCAAAATGTGATTGATACTTTAATGAGCAATAAAACTGTTACAACCAATAGCTTGGAAGGCTTGAAAGTGGTTGAAATTATTGAGAATATTTACAAACTAAAAACGAATTAGGGCAATTCAATATTTATGCTTAAAATTGCTGTATTCAATAATTCTATTGAATTCTCTATTCCCTGAGAACCTATTCTTAGAAGAGTACATTTTATTTATCTGAATTTACTTAACCCGATTACTTATTAACTTTTCATGTACGATATTATACAGCTAAACCAGAAGACTGTTGCTGATTTAAAAGAAATAGCTAAAGAGCTTGAAATAAGCAAGTTTCAAAAATTAAAGAAAGAAGATTTAATCTACACCATTTTAGATCACCAAGCTGAACAAGCAGCAGCTAAGAAAAAAGCGCCTGCTCCAAGAAAAAGAGTGGAGAACAAGAAGGTGGAAGGAAAATCGGATAAGCCTCAAAAGAAAGAGGAACAAAAAGAAGAGAAGAAGGTAGCATATCCTAAAAAAGCACCATCTGAACGAACAGTTAGACCTCGACTAAAACAGCAGAAAGAAGAAAATAAACCTTCTGAAGACAAGAAAAAGGAGAGTTTGAGCAATTCAAAGCCTTCTGAGAACGGTGAAAAGGAAAACAACAATCGAAATCCAAGAAGTAACAATCACCGAAGCAACACTAACAATAATTCGAACAACAATAATCAAAATCAAAGGGCTAATAATCAAGAGAGAAAAGAGCCTGCGAAGAAAGAATTTGATTTTGATGGCATTATAACTGGTGAAGGTGTTTTGGAAATGATGCCTGATGGCTACGGCTTCTTAAGGTCATCAGATTATAACTACCTTAATTCGCCTGATGATATTTATGTTTCTCAATCCCAAATTAAATTATTTGGTCTGAAGACTGGTGATACGGTACGTGGTACAGTTCGTCCGCCAAAAGAAGGTGAAAAGTATTTTCCTTTAATTAAAGTAGAAGAAATTAATGGCAGAGATCCGGAATATGTTAGAGATCGTGTACCATTTGATTATTTAACTCCTTTGTTTCCTTATGAGAAATTCAAATTAACAGGACATGAGCAACAATCACTTTCTACCCGAGTAATTGATTTGTTTACTCCAATAGGTAAAGGACAAAGAGGGTTGATTGTTTCGCAACCTAAAACTGGTAAAACCACTTTATTGAAAGAGGTTGCCAATGCAATTGCCGCTAATCATCCTGAAGTTTACTTATTAATTTTATTAATAGATGAACGACCAGAAGAGGTGACAGACATGGCCAGAAGTGTAAATGCTGAGGTTATTGCCTCAACCTTTGATGAGCCTGCTGAGAGACATGTAAAGGTTGCAAATATCGTTTTGGAAAAAGCGAAACGGATGACAGAATGTGGCCACGATGTGGTGATCCTATTAGATTCAATTACACGTCTGGCTCGTGCTTACAATACCGTTTCTCCAGCATCTGGAAAAGTACTTTCAGGTGGAGTTGATGCAAATGCATTACACAAACCAAAAAGATTCTTTGGTGCAGCTCGAAAAATTGAAAATGGTGGCTCCTTAACCATCTTGTCAACTGCTCTTACTGATACAGGTTCAAAAATGGATGAGGTTATTTTTGAAGAATTTAAGGGTACAGGTAATATGGAGCTACAACTTGATCGTAGAATATCAAATCGTAGAATTTATCCTGCTATTGATATTGTTTCATCTTCAACTAGAAAAGAGGATTTATTATTGGGCAAAGAAGTTACACAAAGAATGTGGGTACTTCGAAATCATATTGCTGATATGAACCCAGTTGAAGCTATGGATTTCTTGAAAGATAGAATGCGCAAAACCAAGGACAACGATGAGTTCTTGATATCGATGAATGGCTAAATTCTCGCTATGAAGTCAACAAGTTCAATCGTGGTATGGATGATGGTTATATCCGTGCTTCTAAAAATGATTGTCTTTAGTCAAAATTGGCAGTTTAGCAGTTTTGAGCAGGTTTCAATTTTTGGAAACATCTTCATTCTAATGACTGGTGTTTTTCTGGGAATTCGAAAATACAAGATTGCAAATACACAGAGCGGTTTTCCACAAGACTTTAAAGCAGGAATGAGAATAGCAGGGCTCTACGCCATTGCAATGACAGCTTTTGTATATACTTATTATGCAATCATTGATGCTAGTTACTTTGATTTGAAATTAGAAAGACAAATGAGCTTAGCTGAAGAAAATGGGATGAATTTAGACCAAGCTCGCCAAACAGGGGAAATAGTACTTTCCCCATTTTTTCAAAGCACAGTAACACTTATTGGATTTTTACTACTAGGGAGTTTTTATTCCGGAATATTGAGTTTTTTAATGCGAAAATTTGCTAGGAATTAGTAATTATTTCTTGAGCCCAATCGTTTAGATTCAAGCCGTCAAAGTTTCCTGAAGTCATAAGTAAAACAATGCTATTTATAATTGATTTCTCTTTAAGCCAAGCTTGAACTTGCTTAGAATCACTACTTACTTTCACTTTTGAAGGCAAAAAGGCTTCTTCTACATCTTTTTCTGAAAGCATACTTAAGCCTTTGTGCTCAATGGCATGTGGGTTAAAGTAAACTAGTGCTTCATCGGCGGCAGACATGCTTCCGCTATACTCAGAAAGAAAGGCTTTGTTTAAACTGCTAAACGTATGCAACTCCATAATGGCAATTAACTTCCTATGGCTAAATTGCTTTTTAACGGCCTGTGTTGTTGCTTTAAGTTTTGATGGAGAGTGTGCATAATCTTTATAGACGAGACAATCATTACTTTCAGCAATTAGCTCCAAGCGTTTCGCGGCTCCTTTAAAGGTAGAAATGGATTGATAAAATAAGTCTTCATTAACTCCGGCAGCCATACAAAGCTGTTTCGCAGCTGATAAATTTTGCAAATTATGGTCACCAAAAATAGCAAGCGGAATTTCACTATTGTCGGGGCTTATTAAAACGGTTTTTTCTCCAACTTTTTTGTGTTTATGAGCATTATAGGCGCTGTGATGTATTGGTAGGTTTGAATTCCTTACCAAATCAGACAAATGTTTATCTCCTTCAAAGTAATAGACTTCTGAACCTTGAGGTAGGGATGCTAAATACTGACTAAATTGTTCTAAGTAGTTCTCAAAAGTGGGAAAAACATTGATGTGATCCCAAGCAATACCACTGATTACGGTATGCTGTGGTTTGTACCAAAAAAATTTAGGTCTGCGATCAATAGGAGAGGAGAGGTATTCATCGCCTTCAATGACAATAATTGGGGCATCCGTTAAACGAACCATGGTGTCAAAACCCGCTAATTGTGCCCCTACCATATAATCAAAGTCGAGCTTTGCCTGCTTAAGCACATGCATAACCATAGCTGTAATTGAGGTTTTTCCATGACTTCCGGCGATAACTAATCGTTTCTTGTCTTTCGATTGCTCATAAATATATTCGGGATAAGAGTATATTTTTAAACCTAGTTCTTGAGCTTTTAAAAGTTCAGGGTTATCTGCCTTAGCATGCATTCCTAAGATTACCGCATCTAAATCGGCTTGAATATTTTCTATATTCCAACCCATTTTTTGTGGAAGTAGTCCATGCTTTTCTAAGCGACTTTTAGATGGTTCAAAAATCTCATCATCCGAACCACTGACCTGATACCCTTTTTCATGCAAAGCAATCGCCATGTTATGCATAGCACTTCCTCCAATGGCAATAAAATGAACTTTCATATTCTTTAGTTATTTGTTAGCATAAAACTAAATCAAAAAGCCCGCTCAACTAAATGGGCGGGCTTTACTTTTCAACGTCAAAAGTTGAATAAACTTTATTCTAAAATCAGTTGCTTAAAGGCTTGCTGATTTTTACCAACCACCTTTAAAATATAGTATCCTTTTAGGTTTGTTTCGTTGATTCTAAGTTGTTTACTTCCATTCACTTGATTGGTTTGCACTAACTGACCCTTCAAGTTATACCATGCCAACTCATAAACTTTAAAAGAAGACTTTAGTGTCATATTTCCTTCTGAAGGGTTGGGGTAAATAGTCAATTCTTCATTGGTTTGTACTTTCTCTGACAAAGAAGTAATTAAAGCAGAAACTGGTGTGTAAAGGACATATCCTAAATTAGGATCATCAGTTTTGTGAGAAATGGTGTTTTCCACATCTTGCAAATTTGGATAGTTCCAAATGTTGTTTTGTGCATAAATGGAATCTGGTGTATTGTTAAATATATTGTACAATGAACCTCCATTGCCGTTATTATAAATTTCGTTTAAGCCAACATTATAAGAAGCAGGTCTTAAATCTCCAATATTAGGTTTAGCCGTATTTTGAATGGTTATACCCCATAAGTTGCCGTAAATTTTATTTTCACTAATGATAGGTGTTGTAGAATTGTTACCCATTACATTAATACCACTACCGCCTAAATTGGGGTTGTTTTGAATGTTGTTGTTAGAAATAATATTTCTGCTCACGCTTGCCCAAATGTTAGCGTTTAATAAGGCAATGCCGTAGCGGTTGCTATCGATTACATTCGAGTCAATCACTGCATATACATTCCCAATTGGAAAAATCGCAATTCCACCTGCATTGGTGTACTGACCTTTAATGGTATTGCCTTTAATGATTAATGTATCAGAACCAGTTGTACCAAAGTTGATTTGAGATTTGTTTGCTCCGTTAGCCACATTGGATTCAATGTAGTTATTAATAATTTGAGGAGCAGAAGCAATATTGGCTCCTGAAGAAATAGCAGGTCCTTGATTATCAATAAAGCGGTTATTTCTGATGATTAAGTTAGACCTGAATAAATCAATGGCACCGTCGTTACCGGCTTCATTAAATTGAAATACACAATTTTCTACCGTGAAATTGCTGCTTAGAACATTAAGGCCACCTCCATACTCAAAGGTCGTTTTGTTAAAGTAAGAGTAATCACTTCCGTCAAATCGAATTTGATCATATACCTGAGAAGGGTTTATTGCAGTTAGAATAGCACTGTCTTTTGGATTTGAAATGAAACTTCCTAAAATCTCCAATTCAATATTATTGCCTAATTCAACACGTATGTTAGAATCAATTCGAAGCGTATCTGTTAAAGAAATAACAATGTCTTGTGTAACTTGATAGGTATTGCCAGATTTTGAAACTGCCGTTGAATGATTGGCTAGACTATCAAAATTCCAATTTAAAGAGGTTCCAGCTGTTGTGTATTGAGCTGATAATTGAAAGGAAAATAATATTCCTAAAAGGATAAATATATTACGCATAGGTTAAGTTTTAGGCCTGCAAAAGTAGCCATATCCTTAGTTTCTACCTGCCTTATTTATTTAATTCAACCTCCCAACGGTCGGCTAATTTGCTAGCCTCTGAATTATAGTTTCTTAGCGCTCTTAAGTAGTTTTTGTAGAGCAATAAATAATAGTTGGCTACTTTATTTCTATAGCTTGGGTCATTGGCCATATAGGCAATAAGCTCATCTGTACTTTTTCCTTGAACCCAATCTGCATACCAGGGCTGTGTGTCACGCCAATCTTTTAAATTGCTTGATACATCCTCTTTTAACATATCAACCAAGAGGGTAAACATGGGAATACTCATAGAGTAAAAAAGTTTGGTATCATGAATTAAAGAGTCTTGCGAACTGATTAAATCAGTTTCTAAATCTTTAAGAATTAAATATCCACTTTGAACCGGTTCAAAAGGTTGAAGACTAGAAATTAGGTAAGCACATTCATTACAGTTTTTAAAATCATCTATATCCATCGTGTCCGCCAAAATTGAAAGGAATATTTCTTCACGAGGTTCAATGGTTTTTAAAATTGCATTTAATTGAGTCGTATCCGCTCTTAAGTCTTTAATTACTTGAATGGTAGTTCGTTCTATGTGTTTTTGCTCTTGCGATTCTGTATACTTTCCCTTGATATACATGGCTATCAAAATCCCAATCACTACAAGAATTATTTCACCAAAGGCATATTTGAAATAATTTTTCATGCTTTTGCTTTTTAATAACAGATTACGTTGCTTTTTTAGAAGTGGACTCACGGCTTAAGCAACTGAACTTGATTTGTCTTTTGATTTGGTAAAAAACAAAACCAAAGCAGCGAGTACAATAAATAGCATTAAGAAATAGATGCCCGTTTCTCTGAGCCAGTCAACTGTTGCATTAACATTTTCTTTGGCCCATAAGTAATAGAAAATGGCAAGTATTACTCCAATAATACTACTGATGATGTAATTATTTCTCACTTTGAGAGATTGTATATTTCGAAGAAGTGCTGAGCTTGCAAAGGCTACAATAAGCACAACAACTAAAGTGCTAATAAAACTTAGCTTGTCGGCACTTATACTAATGGTTGAAATACCGAGTATAAGAATTTGAGAAATAATGATAGTTAAAAGAGCTGCTAATCGCATAATTGATTTTTATGCCTAAGGTAATCGGAATTATTCAATTAAGCTTTGATTGGAATGTTTTAATTTAAGGTGGAAAGGTGTCTTAATTGACCATCAATTGTGTAAGCATATTGATTTAATTCATCCTTTCCTACAACAATTATTCGGTCATTTAAAGGAATTATATCAATTGCTTCTACGTTTTTCAGCCATGTTTTTTGAGTTAACTGAATGTTGGAAATCCGATTGTTTTGATAATTTTTTTGGAAATTATACACTTTTAAGCCCATATTCCCTTCGCAGATAAACAAAAGAGAATCCTTAACTCCCAAACCATGAGGAGAACTCATACCAAAGGAACGAATTAATTGAGGTTGGTCAATTTGTTGAATATTCAAAACGTCTAACTGATTGGTTGTTCCTGTGCAAAAGTTATTGGTATTGCTTCTGAGCGTAACAAATGCCAAACTATCACTCACATAAACTGGGTCGCAAGAGCGAACATGAGTAAATTGAGAAAGATAAGAAGGACTAGAGGGATTGGTAATGTCATAGATAAATATACCATCCGTTGAGCCTAAAAACAAATGATCTCCAAAGGGGAAAATCGTTTCTACCTCTGTAAAAAAGTTGATAGCTTGTTGATTCACTTTTTGAACATTTGAACCATTAATGATACTAAAGGTGTGTAAGTTAGATCGATCAACCGCATACAAATGCGAATGAGCTATGGTAAAACGAGCCATTGAACCTGCCGTTCCTGTTTGATTGCCTGTATTGGCCAACTCAAAGGTTGTTCCTGAATCATCATCATAGGTTGTAAATGGCCAATTACTTACCTCTTGTTCATAAGTGATGGTCGTGTCTTTATATCCAATAATTCTACCAACAGAAGGATGATATTGCGGAAAAACATTGTCTAAACGCTGCATCAATTGAATTTGATGAATATTGCTAATATCTAGGCTCAATAAATCGTCATATGAATCAGCATACAACACATTCTTTTGAATGGCCATATCCATATTGCCTGGAATGTTTATAAAGGAAAGTGGCACAGGATTTAAAGTGTCTGAATTGTCGTAAATGTGAATTCCTACGCCTCTTTCATTAATCAGTAAGTAGGTTTGATACACATAAGTATTTCCAAAACCGTTTCGTTGGTGTGGCGCTTCTTGCCTTAGGCCTGCCTCTGCTTCCGCTTCCGTTGATTTTTGATAAATGGGAATTTGATAAGTTTCCTTTATAATTTTGGTTTTCGTACAAGCCGAAAGTAGTATTCCCAAAGAAAACAAGGCAAACAAAACATTTTTCATAATGTGGAGATTGAAGTGTTAAATTAACTCCAAATGGTTGGTTTACCGAAAGCTATGTATTATTCTTAATAGAAATTTAATATCAACTCTTTAGTTCTTTTTTAATATATTCCATCAATTGGTCTTTCTTATTAAGCTTTACAATTTTGTTCAAGCTTTTGTCATTTCCGATTAGGCTCTTATGTTGCTCATAATAATTTGCAACCGCTTCTAAACCGGCATAACTGCCTTCTTCAATACTTAATTTCCCTTCTTGTTTCAATGATTTTTGCGTCCATCCGTACATAAAGTAAATCAACATTTCAGGTTTCGATTCTATAAATGGAAGAACTCCTGCATGTAGTTCAATAGTAACAGCGGCGCTTCCTTCAATCCACTTGATGAAAAATTCTCCAAACTGATTTCGCTTTTCAACTTCTTTGTTTAAGGGAGTCTTCAAAACCCATTCAATACCTTTTAAAATATCTTCATGGTATTTTTCATAGTCTTCGGCCACTTCTAACTGGGGAGCTTGTGGAATAACAAAATTTTGAGCTTGAATAAAGTTTGAACCCAAAAGAAGTGTTAACGCGATTAGATAGGTTTTCATGAGCTTAACTTTTAATTAATAAATTATTTTGCTGATAGATTTTTACAGCTTTTTCAATCATTTGATTCAGGTTTTCAATCATTTCTTCATCTAAAAATTTGATGTGAAAACAAGACTTGCCTTTCAATGCTTTTTTTAAATTTTCCGGTAATTCACCCATTTCATCGGTATGGGTATAAATGGGGAAAAAGTACAAACGAACATCCTTGGGTTTAGGAATCACTGAGCCAAAGTAGAAGCCATCTACTTTTTGCTTGCCTTGCATAGCGGGAATAGTGCCGCAAACTTCAAACTGTTCAAAGCGATCGGCTTTTACCTGAAATAAATCAATGTGCTTTTTTAAGAGAGAAACTAAAGTGTTTCTTATTTCAGTGATGTCTTTAGTCATGATTTACTGAGCCTTTAAGCCTTGCAATATAGTATTATGAATTTATCTAACTGTATATCTTAATCAATTATGCTATACATCTTAACCATGTTTAATAATCACATTGGCTTTCTTTTGTCCATGATCAATATAGTCATGAGCTTCTGCTAACTTTTCAAGCGGGAATTGTCTGTCGATGATAGTTTCAAGCTTTTTCGCTTCATTTATATCTAGAAGTTCTTGTAAAAGTGTTTTAAGAGTTTCTGCTGAATTACTACCAGTTGCTTCAAAAATGGCTTTTTTCTTCCCGCAAATGGATGTTTTAATCATAGCTAGTAAAGTAGATATTGAAAGGACAGGTGAGAGGTACTTCCCGTTTTTATTCAATACCTGCTTTGCTTTATTAAAACTGCTTTTACCTACGGTGTCGAATATAAAATCAAATCTTTCTGAACTATTCGTAAAGTCCGCTTTTTGGTAGTCTATTAAATGTTTGGCTCCTAAAAGTGTAACCATTGGGAAGTTTTTAGCACTGCAAACAGCGGTTACTTCGGCACCTAAATGTTTGGCAATTTGAATAGCTGCGGTGCCCAAAGAACCTGCCGCTCCATTAATAAGAACCTTTTGATTAGGTTGAAGCTTAGCTATCCTTTTTAAGAAATTCCATGAGGTTAAATGACCATCAGCCCATGAAGCCATTTCAGTAAAATCCATGTGGTCGGGCATTTTTAAGACAATTCCATTTTCTGAAATGCTAATGTATTCTGCATTAGCACTAAAACTAAAGGCTGTTTCTCCAAACACACGGTCGCCTACTTTAAATTGGCTTGTTCCTTCACCTAAAGCTTCTACTGTTCCTGCGAAACCAGTACCCGGAATCGGTTTCTTGGGTTTTAGTAAACCTAAAAACAAACGACCAAAATAGGGTTTCCCAGTACGAATCATGGTGTCTGCCCGTGTTGCAGCCGAAGTATTTACACGAACTAGAATTTCATTTTCTTTGGGTGTTACTTTCTCTATTTCTTGGTAACTAAATACAAAGGAGTCTCCATATCCGCTGGCTACAATTGCTTTCATTTTCTCTTTTGTCATAGTGGTGTGTTTAATTTGACGATGCAAAGAGAGCAAGAAGAAGGAAAGCCGAGGTTCGGAAAAACAGTTTAGATGTTCGGTTTTATAAATCCGAACTTGATTGTTTAAGCTGACTTAAAAAAGTTTTGGGTGTAATCCCTTCCATTTTTTTAAAAAAGGTATTGAACACACTTTTAGAATTAAAACCACTTTCAAAAGCCAATCCGATAATTGAGATGTGTGCATTTTCTGACTTAACGGCAATTTGCTTGAAATGCGCGATGCGATAGATATTGATGAATTCATTGAAATTTTTGCCCATTTTCTCGTTCAACAACCAAGAAAGCTGATTAGGATGTAGTCCAATTTCTTGAGCCAAAAGGCGTAAACTCAATTGTGGATTTAAATAGGATTGCTCTTCTGATAAATGATGCTGTAATTTTTCAATTGCTTCAGTAGCCTCAGCAGCTTGAAGCTCCGATGATTTTTTTTGAACTTTTTGCGGTTCTGAAACTGCTAAGCTAAAAATCCTTTTATGCAAAGCAGTAAATTGGGCTGAATTTCTAGCTTCCTTTGCGAGTGGATCGCCAAAATGTAGCATTACAATTGAAGATTGATGTGTAAAAATTCGTTCAGCTACTTTAAAAGCTTCTTCTAATTTACCTTGTCTGACAAGCAATAAATAGAGGTAGGAATCTGCTTGCTTGGAGGTTTGCTTAGAAGCATTGGTCCTTACTTTTTCAAAAGTAGATTGAAAATACTCATCTTTCGTTTCTAGTTTCAAAAGCGCTTCCATACCCAATCGTTCATCGGGAATCAACATCATTTTAGGGATACTATTCAAATAATTTTGAAGCTCATCAAATTCTTTACGTAAAATCAGAATGTAGAGATAGATGGTAATTGCCGGGATGTTGCTTGAGTTATCTGCTAAAAGCGCTTGCATGATTTGCTTAGCAGCTTCATAGTTTTCAGTGCGGTAATGATAATATCCTTCATAAAAACTAGTCTCCGCCCCTAATGGATCTATAGATTTGGCATAGAATAAATGCTCCTTGGCCTTATCAACTTGATCATTGAGTAAGTATAAGAAAATCAGAAACCGTTGACTATCAACGTAAGTAGGCTTTGTTTGAATACTTTTTAAACTATATTGAAAAGCTTTGGCATAATTGGCTTCTCTAAAAAAGGCATCGTTGGCCAATAAGTAATTCAATTCTGCGCTATTGGGATCAAGCTGTTTGGCTTGCTGCAAATAGGAATCACTTTTTTGCAAAGCTTCTTCTACGGGTGCAAAAGCCGTTACCGCCATAAAACTATAAGCATCAGCTAGTGCAATGTGCGCTTGTAAAAGATTGGGGTCTAACTTGAGGGCTTGCTCCAGCTCTTCAATGGCCTGACTTACGTCTTGTGGATTCCATTTATTAAATAGTTTTTGTCCAATTAAGTATTTTTCATAGGCGGCAAGAGTAGGAGTAGGGGCACTAACTAAACTTTCCGCCAATTCTAAATGACCGGCATGTTCACGCAATTTTTCAGCTACTTTAAGGCAAATTTCATCTTCTACTTCAAAAATCTGACTTAGGTCTCTTTTCCACGATTGCGACCATAAACTAAAGTCGCTTTCGGCATCAACTAAATTTACATTTACCTTCAGTTGCTTATCTGCAATTCGAATACTGCCCTCTAAAACATGACTTACTTGTAGTTTTTGAGCAATTTCAGTTAAGCTTAAAGTTTTGTCTTTAAAGTAAAAAGTAGATGTTTTTGAAATTACTTTGAGTCGATTGATACTGGAAAGTGCTTGAATGATAGAATCGGTTATCCCATCACAGAAGTATTCGTAATCCTCATTTGGGCTGAGGTTTTTAAATGGTAATGCTACGATAGAAAGAGAAGCAGACATTTCTTGAATTGGGGTAATTTGAATGCCTAAAAATAGAAATTAAGTTTAGCTTAGTAAGCTTGAAAAAGTATTTCAACATAAAATAGGCGACCAAAGGCCGCCTATGCTCAGATTTTACAACTAAATAAAACACTGATCTTAAAGAATTAATTGTTTACTAGAGTTCTTCCAACACGATGTAAAGAAAGTGGATAAGTACAAACTGTGAAATACTCATAAACCAGTATTTTTCGTTTTATTTTAGCCTGTTATAGGCTTTGCTCGGCTAGCTAATGAATTGATTGAACTTGAAGCAATTGAGTTATTTAGGTTTGTTTTCAGCGCGGTTCGACCAAATGGTGAGGTATTGACCGGTAGCCATTTTTTGTGCAATGCTCTTGGCTTTTTGAGCCATTTCTCCTTCGTAAAGTTCATCAATGGTTTCTAGCCAAAGCTGAAGCCAAAGTCCAAAATGTTTTTGACTAATTTGATGGTTCATTTGCCGATCTACTTTAATGTGCTTGGCAGAAGGACTTCCTCTAAATTTAGATACCCCAAAAAGATTACTCTCCCAAAAGTCTGTGAGTTTTTCCAAATGAGATGGCCATTCATCTGCTGCAATATGATGATTGAAAATAGGTCCTAAAACAGGGTGTATTCTCACTTTGGCATAAAAACAATGAACCAATTGGCTGATGTCTTCTCGGTTTTGAATACTTGGCATTTCGTTTCGTAATAAAGTATGTTAAGGATAATTAAATAAAGCTAGTTGCTTTTGGTTTAGTAATTTGTTAGCGGGTCGTTTTTATTTTTTGTTTTTTATTCTTTTAAGATAAATAGTGGATTTATCAGATGTAATAATAAGTTGACTTTGGTTTAACTTATAAGACCCTCTATAATCTATAAAATTTGCAATCGAGTCATTTCGTCCATCGCAGCAGACTTTAGTACATCCACCACTATATTGAATTTGGTTATTGTCAATTGTTAAATTGAATGCACCACATGTATTAACTTCTAGATTATATGCGATTTTATTTTCCGTCATTTCAAGAATGTAATCTCTTTTTTGTGGCCTCATGGTTCCATTTTCAGTTTGAATCTTAACTAGCTTCCAAAGTCCATATACTTTTTCATTAGCTTCTTGAAGTCCAAGCGAAAATAGCATTGAAAAGAAAATAATAAGTATTCGCATTATTTTTAAGTATTGCAGAGAATGACCGCCAACGGTTTCGGGTATGAAACGTAGGGCATTTCGAAGCACTTAAATGTCCGCCCGAAACGGAGCCTGCTAAGTGCCGAAAACTTGCGGAAAGCACTGTCCGCCCTATGTTTTATACCCATTGTTGTGCTTAGTTATTTTTCTCAAAATGATGATGAATTTTTATCCAAAATGCAAAACTCAACCACTGAAGTCTATAGACCCCTTTCACACCGCGCTTGGAAAGAATTATATTTCTGTCCCTAAGAGCTTTGATGCCGTTATTTAAATCAGTTCCTGAGCCCGTAAATTTCGATCTAATGTCAGATTTTTTCATCCATTCATTCCAATTCTCAGCCATAATTGATAGTATTTGGCGATATGAGTCAACTTTAATTTTCTCGTAAAAAAGATCAACATAATATCTTTTGCCAATTAAATCTAAGGCACCACCTTGCCTGTTCATACTATCACTAACCTGTTCAACTTCAACATTTGGATCTTCAATATCGCTTATAATTGAATGTGCAAGTTGCTGAATGTAATGTGGGTATCCTTCACTATAACCAACGAATAAATCCTTGGCGTCTTTGGTGAATGTAACTTTTACTCCACTCTTCTCTTCAATAACTTCTAGCCCTTTGTTTAAAACGGTTAATGATTGTTCTCTATCTAGCGGACCTAATTCTTTTTCCTCAAAAAGTCTTGGTGATGATTCATGACTTTTCCGCAGTACTTCAGCTGTAGTAGGTAGCCCGCTCATAATAATCATTAGATTATGACATCCCTCAAACGTCAATGATTCAGTCAACTGCTTTAGAAAAGAACCTAGGCTTAAATCTTTGCAAGCTGTATCAGCTTCATCAATTATTAAAACAATCCCATCCTTGTTTATTTTTTCATCATTTCTGATTTTCTCAATAGAATCAATTAGGGAATAGGTAAAATCATCGAGAATTTGTTGAACACTTAATTTCTCATCTTTTTTGATTTTAAGCCCCTTCACTTCCAATCGCTGAGTAAAATCCCAAATGTCGTCCAAAACCTTTCGAGTTCTATCTAATTTGTGTAACTCCCTTTTCAGTTGGCTTTGAAATCTTATTATAAAATCAGCTAAGTTTGTTTTATCATTTAAGTTTATTGTTACCGTTAAGAAGTTGTGAGTTTTATCAAATGTTAATTCACCTACTGCTAATTGCTTGGCTAATAGAAGTAATGATGTTTTCCCGATTCCTCTTTCTCCTGTGAACAATAAATTTAATGGGTTTTCTTCTTTAAGCTGATTGAGGGCGTCATCAATTTTCTTAATTTCAGCTTTACGTCCAACAAATAGCCCCCTGTAAACTGGGTATCCAGGCTTAAATGGGTTAAAATATTTACTCATAGTTTTTCTTCAATTAAGCACAACGTTGAGTATATGAAGCGTAGCCTGCCGTTAGGCGGCTATGATTTCATATACAGTGTTAGTAGCTTTTTTTTATTACTTCAATTTCTGTACCGTTCAAGTTTTGGTTCTTCAATTCTTCAATTTCTAATTCTTCTAATTTTGGAACAACCAATCCAACGTGGGCCATTCGTTCTCGGATTTTGTCTACCATTTCAACGCCTATTATTTCATATAATTTATCTCCAACTTTCAGACTGTCTCCGACTGATATTCTTCCTTCTCGAATATCTCCGCATATTACAAAGCCGCGATTAGTTATTTTAAAAGTGTCAATGACTTGAAATTTCGGTTTGGAAGCATTTGTTTTAAATAGCTTTTCAAAATCCGATTCAGCAACTTCTTGACCATAGCAATAATTCCCCTTAAATTTTAATCCTTCAGTTTTTGCCCAATCGAATTGAGAAGATTCAACCGCTAAGTTCATAAACTCAGAATTTGTTAAGTCTGAATATCTAAAGTCCGAAGTTTTAATATTTCCATTTATGAATTGAGAATTTGAAAGATCAGAATATTTGAAATCAGCTGCTATAAAACATTCTTCAAACGAGATACCATTCAGATCCTGATTGCTAAAATCACCTTCAATATCAAGCCCCTTAAAACATCTTTGTCCGTTTTTGTAAAGCTTTAATATTTCTAACGTTGAAGTTTGATTTTCCATTTAGTCTAATTGCTACTAACGTTCTCGGCTATGAGTAGTTGCGTGGTTTAGCACTTAACTTTGCAAGTACACACCAAACTGAAAATCCGCTAGGATTTTCAGAAGTAGGCGAGAACAAGCAATTACTTATAGCCATTGTTAGCCACTGGTTTTTAATTTTCAATCAAATGTTCAATATCCTGTCCTGAATATAGATATGAGAGTCCATTTCCGTCTCCGCCTGTCGATTCAGAATCCGCAATTGTTATTTTTAGTTTTTCAAACAAATAATTTCCTTGCTCAATTTCTTTAAAATGATATCCTTTTAATTTCAGATGGTTTAAGTAAATGTCAATATCCTTTCCAAATTCCATTTCGGTATTGTCAATCCAAATTTTTATTCCCCAATGAACCTCTAATTCGTTCAGAAGATTGTCCTTGTCATAACTTAAAAAAAAATAATTTTTCATTCCGTTTATGTCTTGATAAATATCTCTTTTTTGGTCAATGTCGTGACTTGTATCTCCGTCAAAGAATTGAGACATTTCAATCACTCTATCATCTTCTTTGTGCTGATTTTTTAGTTTCTGTCTAACCAATTTTCTGTCATCAGTCCAACAGAAAGTATCAGAGTTTAATTTAAATCCTTCGTTTGGTATTATCTCTATTATCATTTTTGGTCAACTTGTGGCTAACAAGTATATATATCGCACTAGTGCAACATATATCTTTTATAGGTTGAATATATGTTTTTAGGATTAATGTTTTTTATATCAGCGTTATACCCGTTTTTAAACGACAAATAAGCGTTTACTAT
>CAXFAI010000002.1:0-11409 GCA_964001305.1 uncultured Flavobacteriales bacterium | reverse complement strand
TGCATAAGTGCTTCAATACAATAGGTTTCTACAGCTCCTGCAAAGCGTTCGCTTTCAGATTTCACTCCTTGTACTACTGGCATGGCCATAAATTCTTGAGCAAAATCAGTATAAACCCCCATCATTTTAATAGATTCTTCAATTGCTTCTTCTTTTGTGGCGTGTGCTGTATGTCCTTCTTGCCATAAAAATTCAGCTGTACGCAAAAACAATCGGGTTCTCATTTCCCATCGAACTACATTAGCCCATTGGTTAACCAAAATAGGTAAATCTCTATACGATTGAATCCAACCTTTATAGGTATTCCATATTATAGCTTCTGAAGTTGGTCTTACAACAAGCTCTTCTTCTAATTTCGCTTGCTCATCAACTTTTAACTTTCCAGGATTCTCTTCATCATTTTTTAAACGATAATGAGTAACAACGGCACATTCTTTAGCAAACCCTTCTGCATTTTTCTCCTCAGCTTCAAACAGGCTTTTAGGAACAAATAGGGGGAAATAGGCATTAGTATGACCAGTTTCTTTAAACATTCGATCTAATTGGTCTCTGATTTTTTCCCATATAGCAAAACCATAGGGCTTAATCACCATACAGCCTCTAACCGCAGAGTGCTCTGCTAAATCTGCTCGTTCAACAATCTCATTGTACCATTTTGAATAATCTTCACTTCTACTTGTTATTCCTTTAGCCATTATTTGTGGTATAAAATTTGCTTCAAAAAAAATCGTAAGACAAATGTATTGAATTCACAAGTCTTGCGAATGATATAAATTGAAAATTCTGCATCATGAAAACATCGTTCCAAATTACCACACTAAGTGCAATAGCTCTTTTACTCGCAGCATGTTCAACATACAAACCGTATGCTTTTGATGATGTTTACTACAATCCCAATAACGATCCTGTAAAACAAGTTCAGAAAAACCCAAGAGAAGACTTCAATAAATCTGATAATATCAGTTACGATGGAAGTTATGAAAACAGGTATTCAGAGGATGAAAAGTCAGAAGATTACCCTCAAAGTCTATATCAAAACCGATATACTGAAGCAGAACAAAACGAGAATAATCAAGAACAGAGTGGGAATACCAATATCACCATAAACAACAGCAACAATAATGAAGATTACTATGATGAAGATTATGCGCAAACTGTTCGTTCGTTAAACTCTCCTGTGAGAAGTTTTAATACTTACGATCCTTATGTAAGAGATCGAATTCTTTACACATATGACCCACTCTTTATTCGACCTTCATTATATGGCACCTATCAGTTTTGGGATCCATTTGTACCAAGCACCGGATTGTCAATCGGATGGAATAGCTGGTCTGGGTGGAATGTAGGAGTTGGAGTTGGTTTTGGATGGGGTTATTCTGCCTATCAAAATGCATATCCATTTTACGACCCATTCTTTTCTCCTTATTACAACCCACATTGGGGTTGGAACAGATGGGGATATTATAATCCATACTCTCCCTGGAATGCAGGTTTAGGTTTTGGCTACAACTCTTATTGGGCCGGATATCATCATGGTTATAACAATGCCAACTATTATGGCAATAACTTTTATGGAGGAGAATCAAATGGTAATTCAGCAAGAAGACAGATAACTGCCCCTAGAGGAAATAGTGGCTCTACGACTTATCCGAGAAATGGAAGTGGAACAAGCACGAGAACCAACCGAGGAACAGGTACTCAAGCCAGAGAAAAAACTCCAAATGAGCAGTATGGAACTCGACCAAGCAGAACTACAACGAATACAGAAACTCAGCAAAAGTCGACTCCAACTACGAACAATGAAGAACAAAGTAGACCGAGTAGAGAAACGCCGGCCAGATATCAACCAAGTACAACTCCGAATAGCTACTCTAATCAGCCAAAGGAGCAAACTCAGCCGGCTAACAATACAACGCCAAGTCGTTCTAATACATACAGGAATGAGCAAAGTACACCTTCGTATACTAGACCAAATAGTAATACCTATAATAGAAGTAACCGAACTCAACCTCAGCGTACCAATCCTACTTATCAGCAACAAAATAGGAGTACACCGACTTATAATCGTTCTAGACCAACTTACAACAATACGCCTACCTACACTCCTTCTGGTGGCAGCCGTAGCGGTGGCGGAGGTGGAGGTACAACTCCAAGTCGTTCAACAAGATCAAGAAGATAAAAAAAGACACTATGAAAAAGTTATTGATATTAAGCACCCTACTTGCTGCAGCTTGGCATGGAATTGCTCAAAATTATACGGATGCTTTAAGATACTCTCGAAATGAATATCTTGGAACCGCTCGTTTCAATGCTATGGGAGGTTCATTTGGAGCCTTAGGAGGGGAAGTTTCGGGAATTTCCATTAATCCAGCAGGTTTAGGAGTTTATCGGAATTCTGAATTTACTTTTAGTACCGCTTTTAATTATGGTATAAATGAAAGTAATTTTCGTAGCAACTTAGCAGAAGACTCAAAACTAAACTTTAATCTGAGCAATATTGCATACGTTGCAGCTTATAAAGGAGACCCCAATGGATGGAAGAACTTTTCAATTTCCTTTGGCTATAATAGACTTGCAAGTTTTCACAATGATTTGATTTTCCAAGGAGAATCAAGAAACGGCTCTTCCATTATTGACGATTATGTTTTTCAATTAAATAGCGACCAAGCCGATGTTCTTGATGTTGAAGAATTTGCTTATCCATTTGGAGCTTCCCATGCCTACTGGAACTATATGATTAATCCAACTTCTAACAACTCCTATGCTAGAGAGGTAACAAATACTTCTAGCATTATTCAAAATGAAAGAGTTAAATCAAAAGGCAGTATGAATGAAACCTTTTTTGCAGTAGGAGGAAATTTTAAAGATCGACTATATCTTGGAACACAAATTAGTATTGTAAGTGCCAGCTTTGATGAAGAACGAACTTTTTCAGAAAACTACATCTATGCTCCTGCCGCACTACCCCAAGATAGTGTTGGTGTATATTATGAAGAACGAACTGATTTAATTGCTCGCGGTACCGGCTTTACAGCTAAATTTGGTGCAATTTATAAAGTCAATCAAGCTTTACGATTAGGTGCAGCAATTCACATTCCAACATTTTGGGGAATAAGAGAAGAATATAGCTTCAATTCTGAATCTCAGTTTTCAGAAGGTACGATATATGATCAAGAACAAGAAACTTTCTCCAATTGGGAATATAAAGTTAGAAGTCCCTTTAGATATATTGGTAGTATAGGTTATACTTTACAGCAAAAAGCAGCTTTTAATTTTGATTATGAGTATGTGGATTATTCAAGTATGAATTTTGACGACAAGAATAATTTTGAATACAACTATACTGCTGAAAACAATACAATTCGAGAAATTATGCAAGGAAAACACAATATTCGATTTGGTGTAGAATACTTGCTAAACCCATTTGTTGTAAGAGGAGGTTTTCGCTACGAGGATAACCCATTTAACACATCTGAATTAGCGTTGAATCCTGATCAAAGTCGAAAAACCTATTCTTTGGGAGGTGGTTTTAGAAGTGGCAACACCAACTTTGATGTGACCTATATGCTTTCCAATTCATCAAGTGTTGACCCTGTGTATCAAACCTCTGATGCTGCTGCTCAGGTTGACCAAGATGTTCATCGATTAATACTAACCATTGGTTGGAAATGGTAAGTTAAGAAGCTGGTTTCGTTTTACGCAAGTAGAGCTTTTGGCCAGCTTTAACTTTTTCTCCTTTTTCCATTCTATTCTTTCGATAAAGCTTTTTCAGTTTGATTCCATATTGTTGAGATACATCCCACATGCTTTCTCCCTCTTTTACTGTATGATAATCTTGTTTAGCTCTTCCCCTTTTGGGTTGTAAGAATAAAATTTGACCTGTTGTTAATTCCTCTCCTTTTTCTAAATCATTGTATTTATACAATTGCCATTCTCCCATAGAAAACTCATCAGCAAGCTTTTGAATATTATCCCCTGCTTTTAGTTCAATGTACTTGATATTATTTTCATGTTGCTTAACAGTATGCTCACCTTTTCTTCGACTTTGACCAGAGTTATCTTGATCATCCTTGTTTCTATCTTTAGGCTCCTTTTTTGTATTCAGTTTACCCTCTTCTACTCGGTCATACTGATCTAAATTATTCGCTTCAATTATTCGAATTAGCAAGTCGGGATATTTTGGATTTGTTGCATAACCGGCCTTTTTTAATCCTTTGGCCCATCCCTTATAATCCGTAATTTTTAAATCAAACAAAAAGGCATAACGCTTTTTCATAAGAAAATCAGAATGATCTCTGTACGAGTCTAATACCTTCTTATACTTTCTAAAACATTCATCTTTTTCATCATCGTCTTGAATAAAGGTTGGCCCCTTCCAATCTGAATGACACTTTATACCAAAATGATTATTCGCATACCTAGCCAAAGGACTATTTCCATCACCTGACTCTAAAATTCCTTGAGCCAAAGTTATACTTGCTGGCACGCCACTTCGATGCATTTCACGAATGGCATCATCCTTATACATCTCAATATATTCAGCACGACTTATTCTCTTACTCCCAGGTTGAGCCAAAACAAATAAGGTAGAAAACAATAGAAAGCTGGTAAGAGTAAATCGCATGGTAAACAATTGTTAATAAAGATTTTCAACAAAATTAAGCGCGCTTATAAAGGATTACAAAGCGTTATTCACAAGATATTAACAAGTGATTTTTAACCAAAAGATAAGTTTAAACCATATCGCTCAATCATTCCTCTATTCCCTTGTATTCCTCCTGTATGAACCAATAATACCTCACTACCTTCTTTAAAAAAATCCTTTTTTAATAAGTCCCAAAATCCAAAGGCCATTTTTGCAGTATAAACCAAATCAAGCGGAATGCTAAAGTCTTTGTAAAACTGTTCGACAAATTCGATTAATTCACTTTCAATTTTAGCATAGCCTCCAAAATGATAATCAGTTAACAAATTCAATTGTACGTTTCGATTAGCTTCTCCTGCTAAATGTCTGATATCTTGTTCCAATTTTTCAGCTCCTTTCAAAGCCGGAAAAACAACTAAACTCCCCTTGGTCATTCCTCGATATATTCCTGCCGCAGTTGTGCCTGTTCCTGCTGCACAAAGCAAGTAGTCAAAAGGTTGTTTTATCTCATCTAACAATTCTTGGCAGCCCTTCACTCCTAAATCATTGGAGCCTCCTTCAGGAACCATAAAAAAATCTTCAAACTTCTCTTTAAGCGAATTGAGAAAAATCATTTCAGTTTTCAACGCATATTCTGCACGACTCACAAAATGAAGCTTCATTCCCGCATTTTGAGCTTGCTGTAGACTAGGGTTTAACGTCTTAAACTCATCCCCTCGAATTACTCCTATACAAGCAATTCCTGCTAGTTGACAAGCCACAGCTGTTGCAACAATATGATTAGAATAAGCACCTCCGAAAGTGAGAATTCCAACTTTATTTTTTTGTACTACCTCTTCAATATTGTATTTTAGTTTTCTCCATTTATTTCCTGAAATTTCAGGGTGAATTAAATCATCTCGCTTTACAAAGACCTGTAGATGCTTTTCAATAAACAGTGGATGATGAATTTCTTGTATGGGAGAAGGGAGAGTTAGACCTTTCATAAATCAGATTGAACAAGGGAAATTAAGTTCCTTAACTTTGCAAAATTAAGCGGAATATGGACGGCTTTTCAATACAAGATAAATACGAAAAAGGAGATTACTACTTAAGCAAAGAAGGTTATGTAGTCTTTACTGAACAATACCTTTTAAAAAGAGGTTATTGTTGCCAAAATGGGTGTAAACATTGCCCTTATGGTTTTAAGAAAAACAAAAGTAGATTTAGATAATGAATACAAGCACGACTAACTTTAAGGCACAAATTCAGGAAGGAATTCCAGCAATACTACCTCAAGCAAAACCTTATGAAGCAGACATCAATCATGCGCCTATTCGAAAAGATATTTTATCCACAGATGAAAAGAAGTTGGCGGTTAGAAATGCATTGCGTTACTTTCCAAAAGAACAACATGATATACTAGCTAAAGAATTTGCTCAAGAACTGAAAGATTATGGTCGAATTTACATGTATCGTTTTCGTCCTGATTATGAAATTAAAGCCAAGCATTTAGAACAGTTTCCACATCGCTCAAAACAAGCTGCAGGCATTATGCTTATGCTGAGTAATAATTTGGATTATGCCGTTGCACAGCATCCACATGAGTTAATAACGTATGGTGGTAATGGTGCGGTTTTTCAAAACTGGGCTCAATACCGCTTGTGCATGAAATACTTGTCTGAAATGACAGACGAGCAAACATTGGTCATGTATTCAGGTCATCCTATGGGCTTATTTCCTTCACATAAAGAAGCCCCAAGGGTAGTTGTCACAAATGGCATGATGATTCCGAATTATTCGAAACCAGATGATTGGGAAAAATACAACGCATTAGGGGTGACTCAATACGGTCAAATGACAGCTGGTTCTTTCATGTACATTGGGCCACAAGGAATTGTTCATGGTACAACAATTACTGTTCTTAATGCAGGACGAATGATTTCAAAAGACGGTTTAGGCGGAAAATTATTTGTTACTGCAGGCTTAGGCGGAATGTCAGGTGCACAACCAAAAGCAGCTAAAATTGCTGGTGCGGTGAGCATCACTGCAGAAATTAATGCCAAAGCCACACATACAAGACATTCGCAAGGATGGGTAGATGAAGTTTTTGAAGATCTTGATGAACTCTTAGCCCGAACCAAACAGGCCCAACAAAATAAAGAGGCCGTTTCATTAGTCTATCAAGGCAATGTGGTTGACCTATGGGAGAAATTAGTCAAAGAAAACTTTCATGTTGATTTAGGCTCCGATCAAACTTCTTTACACAACCCTTGGGCTGGAGGCTATTATCCAGTAGGCTATACTTTAGAAGAGGCCAATGAAATGATGGCTAAACAGCCTGAACGATTTAAAGAAGAAATTCAAAAAACGTTAAGAAGACATGTAGATGCCATAAATGAGCTTCATAAAAAAGGCATGTACTTTTTTGACTATGGCAATGCCTTTTTACTGGAATCAAGTAGAGCCGGTGCCGACATTATGAAGGGCAATGATTTTAAATATCCTTCGTACGTGCAAGATATTATGGGGCCGATGTGCTTTGACTATGGCTTTGGTCCATTTAGGTGGGTATGTGCCTCAAACGACCCTTCTGATCTTCAAAAAACTGATGCCATTGCAGCAGCTATTTTAGAAGAAATGGCCAAAGAAGCCCCAATCGAAATAAAGCAGCAAATAGAAGATAATTTACGCTGGATAAAAGCAGCAGAAGAAAATAAATTAGTAGTTGGCTCGCAAGCTCGGATTCTATATGCCGATGCCGAAGGAAGAATGCGCATTGCAGAAGCCTTTAACAAAGCCATTGCAAAAGGAGATATTTCTGCACCGGTAATTTTGGGTCGTGATCACCACGATGTTTCAGGAACCGACTCGCCATATCGAGAAACTTCTAACATCTATGATGGTTCGCAGTTTACAGCCGACATGGCCATTCAAAATGTAATTGGTGATTCCTTTAGGGGAGCTACATGGGTTTCTATACACAATGGCGGTGGCGTTGGCTGGGGTGAAGTTATTAATGGCGGATTTGGAATGCTGCTTGATGGAAGTGAAGATGCTGACCGCAGATTAAAATCCATGCTTCATTGGGATGTAAACAATGGAATTGCGAGAAGAAATTGGGCTAGAAATGAAGGTGCTACTTATGCCATTAAAAGAGCCATGGAAGCTGAACCACTTTTAAAAGTTACGCTTCCTAATTTGGTTGACGATGAAAATCTTAATGATTTGTTTTAATGGCGAGAAAAGAAGCGAAAGATTACAAATGGTATCACGAAGGCCTAGCCTTCGCTGTAGTTGTTTACCTAATCAATGTTTTTGTATTGCCTTGGTATAACAACAAACCGTTTTCTTGGGATGGCCTTCTCATAAACATACCTGCCTCAATTATTGGAGGTTTGGTTTATGGCTACATCATGAAAATTTTCAGAGAAAGGCAAGAAAAGAAAAAGCAGAACTAAATTACCTTAGTTCTGCTCCTAATTCTTTTTTCAAGTTTTCTATCAATCGTTCCATCATACGGTCGATTTGCTTATCTGTTAAGGTTTTGTTTGCATCTTGAAAGGTAAAACTAACTCCGTAGGACTTTTTTCCCTCAGCAAGATTTTTACCTTCATACACATCAAATAAGTTTACTTCTTGAAGTAAATGCTGCTCTGTAGTTTTTGCAATTTTTTGAATGGCTTGAAATTCCACTTCTTTCCCAATTAATAGCGCTAAGTCTCTTCTAACCTTTGGAAATTTACTTACAGCTTTATATTGAATATCTTCTTCTAAAAGTTGACTAAGCACAAAGTCCCAATTCAATTCTGCATAAAAAACTGCTTCTTGTATGTCAAACTTTTTCAACACCACAGGACTTAATTGGGTAAGCTTAGCAAGTATATTTTTACCTTTCATTAACTGATATACAGAAGCAAAATTCTCTGTCGACTCTAGCACTTTTCCTTTATAGCGCTCAATTCCAAGACGGCTCAACACTTTTTCTACACTCGCCTTTAAGTCGTAAAAGTTTACTGCTTCGGCTTTCGTTTGCCAATTTTCTTGCAATTGATCACCTGTTAACCAAATGGCCAACTGTTTTTCTTCTACAAACTTTTCATTCGAAACTTTGAAATAAGTTTTTCCAAACTCATACAACTTTAAGTTTTTTCGTTTTCTATTTTGGTTATATGCAATGGCTTCCAAACCTCCAAATAGCATGCTTTTACGCATCACTTCGGTTTCTTTACTAAGCGGATTAACCATACTTACCAAGTCAGTCGCTTCTCCGTAATAGTTTGGATTTGTTAGTGAATTATTAAAAATTTCTGCAAAGCCATTTGAACTTAATAAGTCTGCAATTAAATTCTCAATTTCATGTGCTTCGCGCTTAGGCTTAGTGATAATTGCAGAACGCATTTGTTGCGGCAACTCAATACGGTTGTAGCCATAGATGCGAAGAATTTCTTCGATCAGATCCACCTCTCTTTGAACATCTACCCGATATGCAGGGACATTAAGCCGCAAACCTTCTTTGGTTTCATGTAAAATCTTTATTTCCAAGTTTTGCAGAATAGCCTTGATTTCTTTCTTACCAATCTGCTGTCCTAAAAGTCGATCTACGTTTTTGTATTTCAACTCGACTAAAAAGTCAGGAATTGGTTCAGGATAAGCGTCAAAAAGCCCTCCTTTTACTTGGCCTCCTGCTACTTCTTTCAACAAGTATGCTGCTCTTTGTAGCGCAAAAACAGTAATATTTGGGTCTGCGCCGCGCTCAAAGCGGAAAGAAGCATCCGTATTTAAACCATGCCTTTTCGCCGTTTTACGGACACTTACCGGATTAAAATAAGCACTCTCTAAAAAGATAGCTGTAGTATTTTCGTTTACTCCCGACTCTTCTCCACCAAAAACTCCGGCTATACACATGCCTTTATTGGCATTACAAATCATCAGATCTTCATCTGATAATTCCCGTTCAACTCCATCCAGTGTGGTAAACTTTGTTCCGGTAGACAAACCCTTTACTTGTATTTGATTACCTTCTACTTTTTCCAAATCAAAGGCATGCAAAGGTTGACCCGATTCATGCATCACATAATTGGTCACATCAACTACATTGTTAATCGGGCTCAAACCAATGGCTCGCAATCTGTTCTGTAGCCAATCAGGTGAATCTGCCACCTTTAAATTTTCTATAACCAATCCGCTATAGCGTGGACAATTCTTTTGATCTTTATTGATTACTTCAATTGGACAATTCTCTTCTGTGTTAAGCTCATCAACTACAGGTAACTGAAGTTCTACTTCTTCATTTAATTTTAAATAAGCTGCTAAATCTCGTGCTACTCCATAATGCGAAGCTGCATCAATTCTATTTGGTGTTAAACCAATTTCAAAAACTGTATCGCTTTTAAGCTGAAAGTAACTTGCGGCATCTTGTCCAACTTTTGCATTTTCGTCAAGCACCATAATCCCATCATGACTGGCTCCTAAACCTATTTCATCTTCTGCACAAAGCATTCCTTCAGAAACCTCTCCTCTTATTTTCGACTTTTTAATTTTAAAGCCATTTTCATCAGGATAAAGCGTTGCACCAACCAAAGCAACTACAACTTTTTGACCTTTGGCAGCGTTTGGCGCTCCACAAACAATAGGCAAGGGCTCATTATGCCCAACATTTACTTTTGTTAAGCGCAAACGATCAGCGTTCGGATGTGGTTCAAGGTCAATGATTTCACCAATAACAATTCCTTCTAACCCCCCTTTTACCGTTTCAAAAGTTTCTACACCCTCTACTTCTAATCCAATATCGGTTAATATCTCCGATACCTCCTGAGTTGGCAAATCAATGTTTAAGTAGTCTTTTAGCCAATTGTAAGATATTTTCATGCGCAAAAGTTAAGGCCACAAAAATAACTAAATCCACCTGCTAATAGAAGCTAAGCCTCTTCGGAAACTTGCCAAATCTTTAAGCTTCGGTCATCTCCTGTACTGATGAGAAAATCTTGATAAGATGTCCACAAAAGTTTATTTACAGAATGGGTGTGCGCCTTGTCTTTAAGGCCTTCAAAACGCTTGACAACTTGTAAGGGATTTTGCTGCCAAATTTTTACCGTTTTATCGCGACTAGCTGTGGCCATGAGCCCATTGGGGTGAAAAGCAATGTCATAAATGGCCCAATAATGAGCCGGAATAGGAGTTGAAGTTTGACCAGTTTGTAAATCATGAGTCGAAAGCAGCGCATCTTTTTCTCCAATAAACAGTTGATCAGTAGCAAAATTATAACACACTGCATTTACACTTGAAGAAAAGCCCTTGATTCGTTCTTTTATAGAAAAATCTTCACTGTTGCATCGATAAACTTCACCGCTACCCAAAGCAAAGGCCAATTCTTTTTGATTAGGGTTATAATCTACCGATCGAATTTTACCATCGCACAGTTTCTCCTGATATAAAAATTTTCCTTCTGGCATAGACCAAACTGAAAAGCTCCCATCGCCAGAAACCGCAATTAATTCATTCTTTTCAGGAATAAATAACAAATCAAAAACATAACCTTGATGTCGTTTTAGATATTTGATTTCCTTTCCAGCTGCTAAATCAACTAAGTGAATTCCCCCTTCCAATTGTCCGATTAAAAGGTAGTTCCATTGGGCAATATAACATAAACTGAACACCGTTGTTGGTGAACGTGCAATAACTTTTTGAGCCTTCATTTCTGTTAAATCCCAAGCAATTACATGTCGGTCTGAACCTGCAGAAAAAACTTGATGAGAATACTCACCTTGACAAAGGGCATAAAC
>CAXFAI010000001.1:0-141234 GCA_964001305.1 uncultured Flavobacteriales bacterium | reverse complement strand
AAGAAGAAGGTATTGAAAAATTAGTAGCTCCTTCTGCTTTTGGTATTGAGGATGAAGTAATCAATCAATTGGTTGCAGAATTGATCAATCTCAATTTAAGTAAGCAAAGTTTATTGAATCAAGGCAACGATCAAAACCCATTGGTTAAACAGATTGACAATCGGATAAAAGACGTTGTTAAGGCTATTCGAGAAAGTATTGAAGAGTTGTCGCAAGCCAATGAAATCATTTTGGCTAATCTGAATAAACGAGCGAATAAATTAAGTGAAAGTGCAAAGAAGCTGCCTAGTTCAGAAAGACAGCTAGTTAATCTGAATAGACTATTAAAGTTGAATGAAAACATTTATTTGTTTTTAATGGAGAAACGCTCCAACGCTGCCATTCAACGTTCTTCAAATACTCCTGATTGCAAAATTGTTGAACCTGCACGTTTAAGCAGTTTGGCACCTGTGGCACCAAATCGCAGGTTGAGTTATATGATTGCCATTTTATTAGGTTTATTCGTTCCTGCTATTATTCTAGTGCTTAGAGACTTTTTAAATGACACCATTCGAACGAAAGAAGAATTGAAAAGTGCTTCTAGTATTCCCATACTTGGAACTTTACCAGAAACAAAGGTAAAAGACAGCGCTCTAGTTATAGAAAAGCGACCAAAATCTGCTATTGTAGAAGCGTTTCGCCTAGTCCGGGCCAACTTAGCCTTCTTTCAGCATAATCAATTTCCGTATGTGGTTTTAATATCATCGTCTGTACCAAAAGAAGGAAAGACATTTACTGCAATCAATTTGGCAGGAGTATTAGCCGCAAGTGGGAAGAAAACCATTGTTATTGGTTTTGATTTACGTAAACCACAAATTCATAATTACTTAAATGTAGAAAATGGAGTTGGTATTAGCAATTACTTAAGTGGTAATACTGAACTATCTTCCATCGTTCAAAAAGGAGAAATTGAGAATTTATTTTACATTACCTCTGGACCTAATCCACCAAATCCTTCAGAGTTAATTATGGTAGATCGTACCAAAAAATTGTTTGAAGAACTGAGAGAAAACTTTGATTACATCATCGTTGATTCGCCTCCTGTAGGTTTGGTGACAGATGCTTTAATCTTAAAAAAGTGGGCTGATTTAAGCTTGTTTATTTGTCGTCAAGATTATACGAAGAAAGAGTTTATTTCTAATTTGAATGAGATTTACCGAAAGGATGAAGACAAAAAAATAAGTCTGCTTTACAATTTTAGCTCCCGTTCTAAGACCTATGCTTATGGGTATTATGAGGATATGGATGATTCGCTTAAAGGTAAAATAAAAGGTCATTTAGGTAAATCATAATTCGTTGCAGACCAATAAAATGGTATAAGTTGTCTTATTTAAAGAAAGTAACCCAAACGTTTTTCTCAGGTCATGAACGTACCGTAAAAGCGAGAAAAAACATTTTAGCTTCATTTGGTCTTAAAGGAGTTAGTATCCTCATCAATTTGCTACTAATTCCATTAACTATCGATTATTTAAACCCAACAAAATATGGAATTTGGATTACGTTAACTTCAGTACTCGCATGGTTTCATTTGTTCGATATTGGTTTAGGAAATGGTATGAGAAACAAATTTGCCATAGCTAAGGCAAACGGTGAACTCCAATTAGCAAAAATGTATGTTAGTACTACTTATGCGATTATTGCCATTATTTCAATAGTTCTTTTTATCCTGTTTAACCTCATATTTCCATTTGTAAATTGGGCTCATTTTTTCAATGTACCACAAGATCAATATGAGCTTGGAAAACTCGTCTATATTGTCTTCTCCGTTTTTTGTCTACAGTTTGTGATTAAGTTAATTAACACGCTTTTTATCGCAGATCAGCGCCCTGCTATGAGCAATGTCATTAATACAACAGGTAGCGTCTTATCCTTGATCATAGTTTTTGTTTTGTTGAAAACTACCCATGGTTCTTTACTTTATTTGGGCGCTTCTTTCAGTTTGGTAACGGTAATAGTTCCTTTTGTTTTTGGGCTATGGGCCTATAATACATCATATAAAAAGTACAAACCGTCTTTTACTGATATTGACTTTTCTAAATCAAAAGAGCTATTAACTCTTGGAGCTAAGTTTTTTATATTACAAGGTGCTGCTTTAATTGTTTATATGACAGATAACATAATCATAACGCAAATCGCCGGACCAGAAGAAGTGACTCCTTACAATATCGCCTTTAAATATTTTGGTATAGTTACTATCTTTTTTACCATTATTACCAAGCCTTATTGGTCTGCAATAACAGAAGCCTATAAAAAAAATGAGCTAAAATGGATTAAAAATTCAATTCGTATCACCATGCGTTTTTGGTACATTGCTAGTGTAGTTGTTTTTGTCATGTTGCTTTTAGCAGAAAGTGTATATCATATTTGGATAGGTGATGCCGTAAGTATCCCATTTTCACTATCAATGCTTATGGGCATTTATGTGGTTTTAGCGAGTCATGTTATGATATTTGGGAACTTTTTAAATGGCGTTGGAAAGATTAAAATCAGTATTCTGTTATCGGTTTTTATGGGAGTAACCAATATTCCACTCTCTATTTTCTTTGCGAAGAACTTGGGACTGGGTAGTGTTGGAGTTATGTTAGCTACTTGTGTTGGCTTGTTTGTATGTATGCTTGTTCAACCCATTCAATATTTAAAAATAATACGAGGAAAAGCTAGTGGAATCTGGAACCAATAAAAACAATGGAGTTGGGCCAGCTGTAGCTCAAAAGGCTAAAATTTCTATTATAACAGTCGTTTATAATGGAGTTAAATACATTGAGGAGAGCATTCAAAGTGTTTTAAATCAAAATTATCCGAATTTAGAATATATCATTATTGATGGAGGCTCAACGGATGGAACTCAAGAAATTATCAAGAAATACGAGTCAAATCTTGCTTATTGGGTTTCTGAAAAGGACTCCGGCATATACAATGCCATGAATAAGGGATGGAAAAAATCAAGTGGTGAACTTATCGCTATTTTAAATGCTGATGATTACTATTTAGAAGGAGCATTAATAAACGTTGCAACATTTTTTGATAAAACCAAAGCAGATGTCATTTATGGAAACATGACTAAACTTCGAGAAATTGGAGGGAAACAGTATTTCCGTGAAGAATTTCCTAATCTCCATAAAATGGAAGAAAGCATGGGAGTCTTTCATCCTTCTACTTTTGTTAAAAGAAGTGTATATCAAAAACTGAATGGTTATAATGAAGCATATAAACTTTCCGCGGATTATGATTTTTTTCTGAGAGCGTATAAGCAAAATTTCAGCTTTCAATATTTAAATGTCAACACAACGGTGTTTAGGGTAGGTGGAGTAAGTAATACGAATTGCCTTTCTTATAAAGAAGGCTATAAAATATTGGTAGAAAACGAATCTGAATTTGCACCACAAATGAAGAAAGCGATTTATCGGTGCTATATAAAAAAAACGGTGAAGCGATTTATTCGGTTTCTGCTTAATACCTTTGGGTTAAGGTCTTTTCTAGAAAGGAGAATCGAGAAAAACTGGATAATTAAAGAGGATTAAAAGTTGGAGCAAAGCATTAGAAACATAAGTAGAAAAATGAAAGGCATTTGCTTTAAGGCCTATCTGCTGATTCATGGCTGTAAGGTGGGTAAAGGCTTAAAGTGCTATTCTTTTCCAAAACTTAGAGCCGTTCCACATAAAAATATAACCATCGGAGATTATGTTACGTTTGGATACAATTGTACGTTAGAAGTCACACCGAAAGGAAAGTTAGTGATTGAAGATCATGTGAACATTACTCAAAACGTATTGCTTAGCAGTAATGAGAAAATTGAAATCGGAGCTTACACATTAATCGGTGAAAATGTGAGTATTCGAGATTCAGAACATGGGATAGAAAAAGGAAGTAAAATTCAAATACAAGCTTCTATTTCAAAGGCTGTAACGATTGGTAAAGATGTTTGGATAGGTGCAAATACAATTCTTTTAAAAGGAAGTTATATAGCAAATCATGCAGTTATAGGTGCCAATTCTTTAGTGAATGAGAAAAGTAATACACAAGAAGGAAAAGTATATGTCGGAAGTCCGATTAGACTGATAAAGGAGCGGAACTAAATGAGCTTGACGACTAAAAAAGTGCTTCACATCATATGGGATACAGAATTTGGAGGAATTGAAAGATTAGTGCACCATTTAATTGCAGAACAATTAAAATTTTCAGCTTTTCTTCCCTCAATTTTAATTGCAAAAAAGAGTAAACCGATAAATTGGAAGTTTGATGGTAATCAAGGTATAGAAGCCTATTATATGAACTTTACTTCTGGTTTTGATTGGAACAAAGCCAATCTTAAAGAGACACTTAAGCTGTTTAATCAACATCAAATATTACACTTTCATTTTTTTAATCCCTTAATATTTCACTTGGGTTTAAAATCAACAGCTTCAATTGTTTTTACAGAGCATGGAAATTTTGGATTTGGACGGAAAAAGAGAGTTAATGACCAAATTTTAGACTTGCTAAAAACTTACTTTTTAAACAAGAAAGGAGTTTTTTTAACCTTTAATTCTGCATTTTCACATAAAATTGCCCAAAAAAAATACCTCAAAAAAAGTAATCAGAATTATCAAATTGTACCAAATGGCATTGATTTATCCGCGTCAGAAAGCTTGATGAATTCAACTGAAAATGCAGAAGTAATTCAAAATCTGAAAAATCGTCTTGCTAATAAAACAGTTATAGGCACCGCTTCGCGTTTTGCAAAGGTTAAAAGAATTGACAGATTGATTCAGGCTTTTTCAACCTTAGAACATAAAGAAAACTTGGTATTGTTGTTAATTGGTGATGGACCATTGAAAGAAGACTACAAAATGCTGTCTAAAAATTTAGGGATTGAGAAACATCTTATTTTTACTGGCTATTTGAAAGAAGCATTAGATGCGCAGCAATTAATAGACATTTGTGTATTGCCATCTCAAAATGAAGCCTTTGGTTTGGTAGCTGTTGAAGCTTTGTCCTTAGGAAAACCAACTTTGGTATTTGAAGATGGAGGTGGGGTAGTTGAAATAATAGAAAACATAGAAAAGAACGACATAGTCCCGAATGAAGAAGGATTGGCAAATCGCATGAAATTCTATTTAGAACATCCGGAAGAAAGGGATAAAAGAAAAGAAGAGCGAATTAAGTATTCACAAAATTATAGCATTCAAAAAATGGCTCTTCAAGTAAAAAACATTTATTCAGACTTGGTTTAAGCATGTGTGGAATAGCCGGAATATTTGATTTTAGGGCAAAAGGGATTGCCAATGGGCCTGAGCTAATCAAGCGGATGAACAACAGAATGAAACATCGAGGTCCTGATTCTTCAGGTTTTTGGTCGAGTAGTTCAAATGAGATTTACTTCGGTCATCAAAGATTGAGTATTCTAGATCTTTCCGAGGCAGGAAATCAACCCATGCTGTCTGCTTCAAATAAGAGCAGTTTGGTATTTAATGGAGAGATTTTTAATTATCATGAGTTAAAATCCAAAATTCCTCAGCTTAATCTAAAATCCTCATCAGATACAGAGGTTTTAATTGAGTTATTTGCCCACAATCAATTAAAATATAAAGAATTAAATGGCATGTTTTCGCTTGCTATTTGGGATGAAGAGTGTAAGTCGCTGCACTTAGCGCGCGATCGATCGGGACAAAAGCCGCTTTATTATACAATTCAGGATAACATTTTTGCTTTCTCTTCTCAGCTAGCAAGCTTGTTTGAATTGCCTTGGGTAAAAAAAGAACTTGATGAAAGTGCTTTTTATGATTTCCTAACCTTTAATCAATTGTCTGTGCCACAAACCATGTTTAAAGGCATTCATAAGTTTAAAGCTGGGCATCAAATGATTATCAATAAAGAGGGTATTCAACTTTACGAACCCTTTTGGTCATTGGATATAACACCTAACCACCTTTGGACGAACGAAAGCCAATTGGAAGAGAAAGTATTCCAAGGTTTGGCGGATTCAGTAAAGAAAAGGATGTTGAGTGATGTTCCAGTTGGAGCATTTTTAAGTGGAGGTGTTGATTCAAGTGCGATTGTCGCACTAATGATGCAAAACACCAACCAGCCCATTAAAACTTACTCCATTGGCTTTGAAGGGCAAGCTGATTACGATGAGCTAGCCTTTGCTGCTTCAGTTTCAAAACGTTTTGGAACACAGCATCATGAAAAAATGGTCAGTCCGCAAGACTTTACCAGTTTCTTAGAAAAAATAGTCGATATTTTTGATGAACCCATCGCAGACTCAACTTGTATTCCCATTTACTTTTTAGCAGAAATTGCCAAAGAAAATGACACCAAAGTAATCTTAACAGGAGATGGAGCAGATGAACTATTTGGTGGCTATTCAAATTGGTTGAAGTATTTGAAGTATCACCCTAAATATCAGGCTTATAAGTCGCTTCCGAAAATACTTAAACAAGCCATTTTTGAAGTTTTAATAAAACGTAAAAAAGGTAGTCCAATTCATGACATTTTAAGCCGGGCTTTAAATAATCAAGAGCTTTTTTGGAGCGGTGCGAAAGGATTTAAAGAACATTCAAAACGAGACTTTTTGTCGTCTTCTTTTTTACAAAGAAATCAGAAGCTTAATTCCTATCATCAAATAGAAGTCATAAATCAGGAGTACCGAGAATTAGGAGGAGATTTAACTAAAGATTACTTGGCGTATATGTGTTTTACCGGCTTTCAAAACATTATACCAAACTTGTATGCCAACCGACTAGATCGTTTAACAATGGCTCATTCCGTAGAAGGAAGGTCTCCATTTTTAGATCCTTCTTTGATACAATTGGCATTTCAAATTCCATCTTCCGCTAAGGTGAAAAATGGCATTGGTAAACATGTTTTAAAGAAAAGTTTAGAACGTATTTTGCCGGCTGAAGTTTTATATCGGAAAAAAATGGGATTTTGTGTTCCTTTAAAAGAATGGGGAGGAGAAATTATGATTGCTTTTTTAGAAGAAAATTTAGCTTCCTTTTGTCAAGATACCGATTTGGTAGATGAAAAATCAATTCGTAAGATGCTGAATAGCTTTAAAATGGGAAATCAAGAGTATGTAAATTCCATTTGGACACTCTACTTTTATATTGCTTGGTATAAAAAATGGTTTGCTTGATGGATACCAAAAAATTAATGATTGTAACCAATATTCCCAATCAATACAGAATTCCCTTATTTAATGCTTTGCAAAAACAGCTAACAGAAATTGGGGTTGAACTTCTTGTAGTTTTTGGAGCGCAATCGCTTCATTCAAGAAAAAGTATTGTAAATCTAGATCATCTTGGGTTTAGCTATCATTTGCTTTCAAGCTCAAATTCCTCTGGGAAATTGATCTTTTATACCGGTTTAAGTCGATTAATCCTCAAAGAAAAACCAGATGCATTAATTGTTGGAGGTTTTTCTATACCGGCCATAAAAGCCACTATTCTGAAATTATTTATACCTTTTCAGTTCATCATTTGGACAGGTTCTTTTGAATCGAATAGAAATTCCATTCCAACGATTAAAAAAGTACTGAGAAAGTGGCTTTTTAAAAAAGCAGATCATTGGTTGGCCTATAGTAACTCTACAAAAAAATACCTGCTTAATTGTGGTGTTTCAGAACAAAAAGTAAAAGTAATAGGCAACACGGTAGATACTCACTTCTTTAGCGAAGAAACAAGCAAAGAAAGGGATAAAGTAATACAATCGGATAGAAAAGTGCTTACTTATATAGGTTATTTGACCGCTAGAAAGGATGTTGCTAAAATCTTGGAAACGGCAAAAGCACTTCTTGAATTGAGAAGTGATTTTTTCTTGCAAATCATAGGTGATGGACCTGAGAAATCTCGTTTAGAACAATTGGTGAAAACCCATGGTTTGAGCGATGTTGTTAGTTTTGAAGGTTTTAAGCAAAAAGAAGAATTGCCTTTTTATTTGGCAAAAACAGATGCTTTTTTGTTTCAAACTTCTTTTGACATTTGGGGCTTAGTCTTAAATGAAGCAATGGCAGCAAGCGTTCTTTGCTTTTCATCAAAATTTGCAGGTGCTGCCCAAGATTTGATTAAAGATGGTATAAATGGATACGTTGTAAACTTTGAGAATGCCAATGAATCGGCCAGAAAAATACATGCAGCATTAGAAGATGAGGAAAGGTGTAAGAGAATGGCCAAAAAAGGTGCTGAAACGATAAAAGAAGAGTATACCTTAGCGAATTGTGCGAAAAAGATGATATCAATACTTCAATGACATTTGTAGAATGGAAAATATGGTTTAGGCTATTACCACTTTCCATGAAGTGGTTTGTTGTGCTTATTCTGTTAAGGCCAATTATTGATTTGTTTTATTTTTTAAAAAACGTTTCTCCAGTACTATCTCCTTTATACATAGTTGGTGTACTTACACCAATTGTCATTTTTATAAGCTTTTTTTCAAAGCGTTTTCCCAAAAAGTTTAAATCTATCTCCATTGACTTAACTTTTGGTTTATGGGGATCTCTCTTGGGTATTAATCTTTTGATATACTTTTTGTACTACTTTAGTGTAGGCACTATAGCAGAAGTCATCAAATATGTTACTCCATTATTTTTGTTTTTCTATTTAAGGAATTTTATTAGCCATAAGAGGAATTTAATCGGTTTGCTTCAAGCTTTTTATTATTCGGCCTCAATTCCTTTATTTCTACTCATTTACGAATTGCTTATTGGTCCAATAAATCCGGAGTACCTTACTGAATCTAGAGGTGGAGAAGCAAGAATTCAAGGAGGCTATGCCGATATTATGAATTATGCCATTTATATCACTGGGGCACTAATATTCAAATTATATACTTACTTGGGTGATTTTAAACTTAAAAAATTAACTGCGAAACGACTCACAGCAACAGCCCTTGTGTTACTTTTTTGTTTTATCGGATTATCGGCAATTAAGCAGACGGCTTCTTGGGGAGTATTTTTTGCCATAATGGTCATTTTCTTATTCTTTAACTTAAGAAATCGGATTACACTTGGCTTAATTGTACTTTTTTTGCCGGTAATTCTATATGCTGGTTTTATGACTTATGAAAGTAGAGTAGAACCTTTAATTAGAAAAGAATTTCGAGTATTAGAAGGGGAGCGAGAAGCACGTTTTCTCTTGAATGGTAGGGTAAGTCGTTGGTTAAGCGTATTTGATGAGTGGCAAGAAATGAATGTACTTTGCAAACTATTTGGCACTTCATTTAGTGGAAGCCCTAATTTACCTTACTTTTTAAGTGGGGCGATGCACAGTGATTACATTAGAATGATTTTTTTGACTGGAATTATAGGACTAATTCTTTACCTTTTAATTTATCTGAATTTAATCAAAAGGGCATTAAGCCTAAAAGGCAGAGATCGATTTTTACTGCTGTCAAGTATTGCGGCAACTTTATTGTTTTCAGTATCTACTAACCCTTTGTTATATGCGCCTTACCTCTACTTTGTATTTCCCATTTTTGCCTATGCATCTTTGCCCAAATCTGTCTTAAGAAAGCAGCATGTCTAAACCAAAAGTCATCATTGTAGGTAAATTACCTCCACCTTATATCGGGCCTGCTGTTGCAACAAAGATTTTACTGAATTCAAGCCTTAGCGATGAGTTTGAGCTTTTGCATTTGAATACCACCATTAATAAAACGGTAGAAGACTTTGGTAAGGCGGGTTTTTCAAAGGTGTTGAAAAATTTAGCCGTTTACTTTCGTCTAATTAAAATGTTAACGAAAGAAAAACCGGCTTTAATTCTTATACCCATTAGTCAAACAACTTTGGGCTTTGCCAAAGATGCTGCTTTCATTTGGTTGAGTTCCTTCTTTTCAACCAAGGTTTTACTTCAATTACGTGGAAGTAATTATAAAAATTGGATGAATGCCAGTAGTCGATTTACCAAATTGTGGGTTAAAAAAAGCCTTCAAAGAGGCAATGGAATCATTGTTTTAGGAAATAATTTAAAGCATTTGTTTGAAGAAGTATTTCCCATTGAAAAGATACATGTGGTGCCTAATGGATGTGATATCGAAATACCTAAATGTGATCAAAATCAAGATAGTCAAGAGATTAAGATTTTATACTTTGCTAATTTTCTTCCTCAAAAGGGAATAAAACAAGTATTAGAAGCAGTTCTTTTACTGAAGCAAAAAGGGCTGAATAATTTCACTCTAGAAGCCGTTGGTGCTTGGGATAACCAAGCGTATCAAAACGAATGCGAATCTTTGGTTAAAGAACATCAACTACCGGTTGTTTTTCATTCACCCATATCAGGAGAAGCAAAATGGGAAATGTTTTCTCAAGCCGACCTTTTTGTATTTGTACCTCATTTACCCGAAGGTCATCCTTGGGTAATAGTAGAAGCATTAGCAGCAGGTTTGCCAATTGTTTCATCTGACCAAGGGGCTATTATTGAATCAGTGATAGATGGCGAAAATGGTTTTATTGTAGAAACTAAAAGTCCTGAAAAAATTGCCAATGCAATCACACAATTGTTAAAGCAAGAAAATCTTAGAAAAAGCATGGGGGAAATGAGTAAACAGCATTATTTAAATAATTTCACCGAACAGAAAATGGTTGCCCATTTATCATCAGCCATAAAAGCTTGCATAGTATCTTAATATGTGTGGAATTAGCGGTTATATCAGTCATCAAGAAATTAAGCAAGACAAACTTCTAGAAGTTTTAAACCATCGAGGACCAGACGATCGTGGAAGTTACTCAACAGTAAAACATGAAAAGCAGTGTTTTTTAGCACATAATAGACTCAGTATACTTGATTTAAGCCATGCCGGACATCAGCCTATGAAAACGGCCGATGAATCTATCGTTTTGGTTTACAATGGTGAAGTATACAATTTTGAAGAATTAAAGAATCGATACTTAAAAGAGGAACAATTTCACTCTTCTTCGGATACAGAAGTTATTTTAAAGCTTTATCAAAAATTTGGCTTAGCTATGTTAGATTGGCTAAACGGCGATTTTGCCATAGCTATACTAGACCAAAAAGAAGAAAAACTGCATTTGATTCGAGACCGGATGGGAGTGAAGCCTTTGTATTTTTATTATCAAGATGGTGAATTATACTTTTCTTCTGAGATAAAAGGTATTCTAGCAGCAGGGGTTAAACCCGTTTTAAACCAAGAAGTTTTACAGCAATATTTTGTTTTCAAGTATGTGCCAGAACAAAATACCTTGTTTAAAGGCATAAAGCGACTTGAACCAGCTCACTTTTTAACCTATGATTTTAAAAATCAAGAAATAAAGAAAAGTCAATATTGGCAAGCAAAACCGAATGATGATTATGCTAAGCTTTCGTATCCAGAAGCTCAAAAAGAACTTTATCGATTAATTGAAAAAGCCTGTGAGCGAAGACTTGTTGCTGATGTACCTGTGGGTACTTTTTTTTCGGGAGGATTAGATTCTTCGATTATTGCTCATTTTCTAAAAGGGAAAAAAGAAATTCAACACTATTGTGCTGCAAAGGATGAAGCCGATTTAAAAAAAGAAGGAACAACATCAGATGCCCATTATGCGAAAAAACTAGCGGAGCAGTGGGAAATGAATTTGGATTTTATTCCAATTGGTCAAGAGCAATTAAGCCTTGAATTAATCAGAAAAACATTACATTTTTCGGATGATTTAATTGCCGATGGATCACAAATTCCTTCTTACTTAATTACTCAAAAGGCTGCTGAAAAAAGTACGGTAATTCTTTCGGGAATGGGAGCAGATGAGCTGTTCTTGGGCTATGCAGGGCACCTACTATTAGCTATTGATCAAAAGTTTGCCGCTTTGCCCAAAGGAATAAGTCAGGCTGTTTTTAATCGATTTGCAAAGCTTGAAGCAGGCAAAGGTAAATTTAAAGCCTACAAACGCTATTTGCAAAAGTTAGGTAATTACCATCAGTATGGAAATCAGCGTTTTGGTATGTACAATGTAGTGGGTGATGTTGAAAGTGCTAAAGGTATTTTTAAGGAGAATGATGGAAGTTCCGATGCGCTTTTTAATCATTATTTTCCAAAAGGAAAAAATCCTTTTGAAAGCTTAAAACAATTTGAATGGAAAAACTTTTTAGTGAAGAACTTGCATTATACCGATCGCATGAGCATGGCTAATGCTGTAGAGAGTCGAGTGCCATTTTTGGATCATGAAATTGTTGAGTTTGCTTACAATTGCCCGCTAAAGTATAAAATTAGCTCAACGCTAAGTGGGAAGCGAATTTTAAAAGATGCGTTTAAACAACAATTACCGCAGGAATTAATTAAACGTAGAAAAGCAGGGTTTGGAATGCCTTTAAGAAGTTTATTATCATCAAAAGAACAAGTCTATAAGCTATTAGACTTAGACTTTTTCAATAGCTTTGCTAGCTTTGATAAAAGTGGAATTGAAACTTGCATCTATCAACATATTAAAGGAATAAAAGATAACTCAGCCTTGATTTATGCCCTCATCAGTTATCAAGAGTGGTATAAAATGTACATTGATTAAATGGAACAACTAACCCAAAGTTTAAAAGATGGTAAAATGGCACTTACTCAAGTACCTTTCCCTGCCTTAAAATCAGCTTCTGTACTGGTTCGAACTCATTATTCAGTAATTAGTCCTGGTACAGAAGGTAAAACCGTAAAAGACGCACGTTTAAGCTATTTGGGTAAAGCAAAAGCCAGGCAAGAAGAAGTGAAGAAAGTAATTGCATCTGCAAAGACTTTTGGCGTTAAAAAAACATATGACATGGTCATGAATAAGCTAGAAGCTTATTCACCCTTAGGTTATAGTTGTTCTGGTCAAGTGATTGCCGTAGCTGAAGATGTACAACATATTCGAGTTGGTGATTGGGTGGCTTGTGGTGGTGCTTCGGCGGCGCACAGCGAAGTGGTATGTATTCCACAAAACTTATGTGTTCCAGTTCCTAATCCCGATTTGTTAAAAGAAGCTGCTTTTACAACCATAGGTGCTATTGCTATGCAAGGGTTTCGTCAAGCGGAATTGCAATTGGGAGAAAGTTGTTTGGTTATTGGCTTAGGAATTATTGGGCAACTGAGTATGCAAATCCTGAAAGCAGCAGGAATTCAAGCCATTGGTGTAGATATTGACCCGAAACAAATAGAATTAGCCAAGAAATCATCTTCCTCGGTTTATCACCGAAACGACAGTCAATTAGAAGGAATTGTAAATTCCCTTACAAATGGTTTTGGAGTTGATGCTGTTTTGATCACAGCAAGCACTTCTTCTACCGACCCAGTAGAGTTAGCAGGGGAAATGTGTCGTAAAAAAGGGAAAGTGGTTATTGTTGGGAATGTTCCAACCGGATTTTCAAGAAAAAACTACTTTAAAAAGGAAGTTGATTTACGCATGTCGTCTTCTTATGGACCGGGACGTTATGAAAGTAATTACGAAGAAAAAGGCTTAGATTATCCAATCTCCTACGTTCGCTGGACTGAAAATCGTAATATGCAATCATTTGTTCAATTGATCGCGAATAAGGCTATTGATATTAAGTCGGTTGTAACACATGAATATGATTTTGAAGAAGCGCCAAATGCCTACCAAACTATTTTAGATGGAGAAGATGTAGTAGGGGGCATTGTTTTGAAGTATGATGTGGAAAAGGAACTTAAAAATGTAGTTCAAATTGCTTCTCATCAAACCATCAAAAATAGCAAGTTAAAGGTGGGCTTAATCGGTGCAGGTTCTTTTGCGCAAAACTTCCTTTTGCCTGTATTAAAACAAACGGATGTCGAATTAACAGCAATTGCTACAGCCAGACCTAATAATGCTAAATACGTTGCAGATAAGTATCAAATTCCTTCTTGCTTAGCAGATGCATCAGAAATGGCGCTTCAAAAAGAGGTCAATACGGTTTTTGTTTTAAGTCGTCATGATTCACATGCGAAATATGTGAAAGAGGCATTAAAGGCAAATAAAAACGTATATGTAGAAAAGCCTTTGTGTTTGAATGAATTAGAGTTAGAAGAGATCGCGAAGGTTTACAAAGAATCTTCTGCGGGCTTAATGGTAGGCTTTAATCGTCGTTTCTCTCCTATAATTCAAAGTCTACAAAAGTTTTTAGGGAAAGAGCTTCCCAAGGCCATTCATTATCGTATTAATGCAGGGAATTTACCAGCTGACCATTGGGTGCATGACCCTAAAGTTGGAGGAGGAAGAATCATTGGTGAAGCTTGTCATTTCATTGATTTATGTCGTTTTCTGAGCGGTAGCGAGATTGAATCAGTTTCGGCAGAAGCTATTCAAGATCATTTACCAACTTCTGACAAGGTTATCATGAATTTTAAGTTTAAGAATGGAAGTATTGCTTCTATTTCTTATTTCGGTAACGGAAGTAAAACTTTAGCCAAGGAATATTTGGAAGTGCATAGTGGCGGAAAATCAGCCATTGTAGATGATTTTAAAGAATTGCGATTGTATGATCAAAAAGCAAAGGTTGAAAAAGGAAAGCAAGACAAAGGTTATCAAGGTGAAATTGAAGCGTTAAAACATGCTGTAAATCAAGGTAGTGAGATGCCGATTTCCTTCCAAGAGATTTATGAAGTAACACTTGCTTCCTTTAAAGTATTAGAATCTATTCAGCTTAAAGGCGAACGTATCAATCTTTGAAAATGGGAACACTTTCTACCGAAAAGGTAAGTGATCAATTAGTTGAATACATTGAAAGAGAGGAATATAAAGGTTATGATCCTTATGATACCTTAAATTCTTATTTGCCATTTGGTATTATTGGAAAGTGGGGAAAGCCGATTGCTATCCAAATACAAAAGCGTAATCCAATCAATTTGCGTCCCTTAATGGGGATAAAAAAAGGCTACAACCCTAAAGCTATGGGCTTGTTGCTTCAAGCCTATTGTTTACGATTTAAACGGACACAAAACCCCGATTGCTTAGAACGGGCAGACTGGCTATTTAGTTGGCTCACAAATAATTACAGCAAAGGATTTAGTGGTTATTGTTGGGGCTATAATTTTGATTGGGCAAGTTCAGTCAAGCTTTTACCTGCCTATTCACCAACCATTGTGGTAAGTGGCTTTATTGCTAAAGGAATTCGTGCTTATTATGAGTTAACAGCTAAACCAAAAGCGTTAGAGGTTTTAATTAGTATTGGCGAGTTCATGGATAAGGACTTAGCTAAATCTGAGGACGAAAATGGAATTTGCATCAGTTATAGCACTGTAGAGCCAGATTGTTGCTATAATGCAAGCATGTTAGGCGCAGAACATTTTGCTTTTTTATACACTCAAACTCAAGAAAAAAAATACAAGGAACTGGCCATTTCATGTAGTCGTTTTGTTGCAAGTAAGCAATTGGATTCGGGTTGTTGGAATTACAGCATTAACCTTGAAACCAGAATGGAGAGAAAACAAATTGACTTTCACCAAGGCTATGTTTTAGATAGCTTATCATACGTCTGTCATTACATTCCTGATGTAGCCTCGGAATTTAAAACAGCCATAAAAAAGGGAACTGATTTTTATGCTAAAATGCAGTTTAATCATGAAGGCCGTTCGTATTATCGAATCCCATCTCAATGGCCAGTTGAAATTCACAATCAAGCACAAGGTATTATTTCTTTTAGCCGTTGGGGGAAATCAAATGAACAGTATGAATTAGCTCAATCTATTTTAGAATATAGTGTCACAAATATGCGCTCATCAAAAGGGTTTTTTTTCTACAAAAAGTATCCTTGGATCACGATAAAAATACCCTTCATACGTTGGTCTCAAGCATGGATGTTTTTGGCTTTAGAAGAGTTTCTCCATATTAAAGAATCTGAATAATGAAGAAGTTTTTATTCTACATTGGTCATCCGGCGCATTACCATAATGTAAAGTGGGTAAGTAAACTTTTAAAAGAAAAAGGACATATCGTTTTATGGGTGGTTCGTGAAAAAGATGTGCTTTTTGACTTGGTAAGTGAAGTAAAGCAAGAATATAAGATTACCTATATCAAAGAAACTTCACCTAATTCGAAATGGGATCGAATAAAGCGAATTTTAAATCGGGAACGATTAATGTTTCAGCTGATGCGAAAGGAAAAACCAGATTTGGCCATAGGAACTGATTTAGTAATTACTCATATTGGAAAATTATTGAATATCCCTTCTATTATTCTTAATGAAGACGATGCCGAGGCCGTTCCTTTGTTTGCTAAATATGGCATTAAATATTGCACCACCAATCTGGCACCAGATTCATGTTCAGCAGGGAAGTATGAATATAAGACCATTCATTATCCATCTTATCAAGAGTTGGCTTATTTGCATCCAAAATATTTTCAACCAGATAAAAGCATGGTAAAACAACTTTTCGATGGAAAAGAGAACTACTTCATTTTACGTTTTTCTTCTTTAAATGCACATCATGATAACGGGGTAGAAGGAATTAATGATGAACGCGCCTTGCAATTAATTCAGATTTTAGAACCGCAAGGAAAAGTGTGGATTACCTCTGAAAGACCTTTAAGTAAAGCCTTAGAACTCTATCGGATTCAAATACCTGTACAAGAAATGCATCATGCATTGAATTTTGCCAAAATGTATATTGGTGATAGCCAAACCATGGCCGCAGAAGCGGCGGTTCTAGGTACACCTTCCTTAAGGTTTAATGACTTTGTCGGTAAATTGGGGTATTTAGAGGAATTAGAACATAAGTATCAATTAACATATGGATTTAAAACAAATGAATTTGAGCAGTTAATCAATCGGATTAAAAACCTTCTGATCGAACCGAATTTAGCGGAAGTATGGGAAAAAAGAAAAGAAGCAATGCTAATTGATTGCATAGATGTCACTGATTTTTGGTATCACTTATTTTTAGATAATCAGATTTTAAAGAAATAAATGATTTCAATCTAAATTTATTTTCTACTTTCATCAGCAATATGGAAATCGCTAGTAAAAGTATTCAAGATTCTAGTATAGAGTTAGTTAGTATTCAAGGAGGGAATCAGGAATTCAATCAAATTCTAAAGCAAATTCAAAATTCATTGGAATTAGCCCATCCCATGATAGTGGATGTTGATAATGCTGTTACTATTCAAAGTATTCATAGAAATAAAGAGAATCAAAGAATTGACTTTTTAGTCAATTTGCGACTTTTAAATCGCATTCAAAAGTTAGTGCCATTTTTTGAATCTGTAAACTCTAATCTAGATAAAGATGGGGTACTTGTGTCTTGTCTTGAAACGGCAGAACAGCGAAAAATTAGATTGTTCCGAAAATTTCCAAAAGGGGTTAATAAACTGTATTATACTTTTGATTACCTAGGGAAAAGAGTAATTCCTAAATTGCCAATATTTAAGAAAGTATACTTTTTTTTAACTGCTGGTCGAAATCAAGTATTAACACGGGTTGAAATTCTTGGAAGATTAGTTTATTGTGGTTTTGAGATTCATTCTGTGCATGAAATTGAAAATAGAACATATGTAGTTGCCAAGAAAAAGAAAAACGTTATTGGCTTAAAAGAAAAAAGCTACGGATTGGTTTTTAAAATGATACGAAATGGGTATAAGGGTAAGATGATACAGGTTTACAAATTCAGAACCATGTATGCTTATTCGGAGTATTTACAGGAATATGTATATGAGCAGAATAAGCTAGCAAAAGGAGGGAAGTTAGATCGAGATTATCGAGTAAATATGTTAGGTAAATGGGCAAGGAAATTCTGGATTGATGAAATCCCTATGGTTTACAATTTATTGAAGGGAGATTTAAAATTAATTGGTGTAAGACCTTTGAGTTCTCAATACCTAAGCTTGTATGGTAAAGAGTTTGCAGAAAAAAGAAAGCATTTCAAACCAGGCCTAATTCCACCTTATTATGCTGATTTACCTGAAACGATTGAAGAAATAATTGAATCAGAGAATCGTTATTTTGAAGCTTATAAAAAAGCTCCTTTCAAAACTGACTTACAGTATTTTTTAAAGTGTTTTTCAAACATTTTGATTAAAAAAGCAAGAAGCAATTAACTTAACGCCCATGAAGTGGCCTTGTATTTTCTGGTGTGTTTCAATTTTCTTATTCGCTAAAGGTATCGAGCTTAAGGCTCAAATGGTTAGCCATGACATTAATAAAAGGTCAGTTTATGAATTTTTAGATGAAATGGCCAATCTTCAGCTTATTGAAGTAAATACTTTGGTTCAGCCATATTCTCGCCAATTTATTGCTCAAAAATTAAAAGAGCTAGATACATTAAATCTTACTAAAAGACAGAAAACTGAACTAACTTTTTTTTTGAAGGACTTTAAGAAAGAATCAGTTAATAAGAAGTTTAAAGGAAAGCGATATGATTTTGTTTATCATTCAGATTCAACATTTAAATTGACTATAAACCCAATTATTGGAGGAAGTTATACCCTTAATGAAAACGGAAACTATTGGCACCGTTGGTGGGGAGGAGAACTTTACGGCTCATTTGGAGAAAAATGGGGTTTTTATGCCAGTCTACGAGATCAATTGGAAAGCAATCAATATTTGGGTGAAAATTATTTACATAGAAGAAATGGTGCTGTTTACAAGGGGAGTGGTGATTTTAGTGACTTTAGAGGAGGAATTACTTATCAGCATAAGAAAGTAAGTGTTGGATTAATCAAAGACCTTTTTAGTTGGGGAAATCATCAATTTGGTTCCAACGTCTTTTCTACTAAGGCTCCCTCTTTTACTCGATTTAATTTAAAAGTGGAAGCCACCGAATGGCTAAGTCTTCATTATTTTCATGGCTGGCTAAATTCCGAAGTTCTTGATAGTTCAAAAAGTTATAATTCAGGAGTACTTGATCGAAAAGTAATGGTGCCAAAATTTATTGCCGCCAATTACATTAGCATAAGACCTTTACCTAAGTTGTATTTTTCAATTGGTAATTCAATTGTGTATAGCGACCAATTTCACCCTGCATTCCTTATTCCAATAGCATTTTATAAATCTTTAGATCATGCTATTTATGCAGGTGGAGGAAATGTTGGCGGAGCAAATACCCAACTTTTTATGGATATAAGCTCACGGAATATCAAACACCTTCATTTGTATGGTTCATTATACATTGATGAATTAAGCTTTTCAAGAATGTGGAAAAAGGACAAGCATTCCAATTTTGTAAGCGCCAAGTTTGGCGCACAATGGAGTAATCTATTGAACAGTAATTTTACTTTGAGTGGAGAAGCTACCATTACCAATCCAATGGCTTATCGCCACTTTGTGAATACTACAACTTTTGCTTCTAATCAATATACCTTAGGACATTATTTAGGCGATAATGCATTTACATATACTGTACAAGTCGATTATAGACCAATTTCACGTTTAAAATGTTCGGTAGGTGCAGAGCATGTAACCAAAGGAAATATATATGCTTATACTGAAAATGGAGAAGATGTTTGGGGATTAGATTTTCAAGAAAATGTAGTATGGAAGAAAAGGGAATTTTACACCAATTTACGTTATGAATTGATAAATGATTTATTTCTTTCAGCCCGGTATAGTTATACGGATATAAGCGGTAGTTTAGTTAGTTTTTATACGCCAAAATTATTGCAGAACGCTTCTCATAACTTAAGTTTATCTTTAAATTTAGGCTTTTAATTTCTTTGATAATTCATTGTGAATACCGATAATAAAGCACTAGAATTGATTGATTTTATAAGGAGCAAGCTAGCTGTCATTTTCATAGCTTCTTTTTGTATTTCACTTGTTGTAGTAGTTTTTATGTATATCAATCATTTTGATACATACAAAGCTCAAATTAAATTTAGATTACAAAGCGTTTTTCTTGAACAAGATAGTCAGAAAGCAGGAACCTTTTCTGGTATTAAAGCTAATCATGAAGAAGTAGATTTAGTTTTGAGTCATAGTCATTCTTTTAAACTTGCAAATGATGTAGTTAAATTATATAACGAACAAGTTGAAATAGGGAATGATAAATTGATATATGAGAATAACTCTTATGAGGCATTTTTTAATTTATTCAATATCAGCTACAATGATTTAAATGAGTTTGAAATTGTCTTACAAAGTAAAAAAAGGTTAGAAGCTCAGAAATTACCTTTTATCATCATGGCAAACTCTGTTTCGTTAGCTAACTTAAGCTTAGATTCATTGGTGCGTAAAAAGAAAGCATACTTTCAAAATGAACTTCAATTTCAAAACACTAGAATATTAGAACTTGAAGAGAAGATATCGCATCTAAATGAGAATCTAAGAAAGCCAGAAATGCCACTATTAATTTCGAAGAAAATTGCTTTAAGTAAACAAAGCAAATTAAATATTGATGATATAAATGAAATTATCGCTTTTCATATAAGTGCTCAAAAAAGTAAAATGGAGAACTGGATGAGTCAAATAAATGATTTGCATGGAAAAAAAAGTGAAATTGGGCTAATCATTAAAAGATTAGAGCTTGTTCAAGATTCAATAGCACAAAGAAAGCCCCAAATAGTTTCCTACAAATTAGAGCACAAATTAAGCTTATTATCTATGTTTCTTGTGATGATTTTTTCATTCGCGATAAATGTGGTTTTCTTTGTTTTATCTATTGGTTTATTCCATCATTATAGAGTTTATTTTAATTATTTATTTAAAAAACCTTAGCATTCTTGAATGGATTATTACAAAATGTGGTGTCCATATTTATCTTTCTGACAATTCTCATTGTCAGTATATTTTACTTTAGAATTAGAACTAAGAAAAACTCAAATGGTCTTTTCTATATTTCTCTGACTGCTAAGTTAATTTCAAGTATTGCATTCTGCTTAGTTTACAAATTCTATTATTCTGAAGGAGATACTTTCTTTTATCACATCATATCTAAGGATGTAGCTAGTGTTTTTTGGGAAAGTCCTAAAGAATTCTTTAATCTATGGATATTGAAGACTACGAACTATTGGGGCTTAGGAGTTCAAAACTCAATTGAATGGTATTTAAGTAGCACTTCAGAAAAGGATCTTGCCTCAAGCAATATGATTTTTCTGACGATACCTATTCAAGTTCTGAGTCTTGGTAATTTTTATGTTACTTCATTGTACATAGCCTTATTAACTTTTTATGGGTTGTGGATACTGTATGAAATAGGTATAGAGTACTTTACAAGCCAATCAAAACTTTTAAAGTGTGTTCTTTTTGTTCCTAGTATACTTTATTGGACAAGTGGTATCTTAAAGGATGCTTATGTGTTCTTAGCTGTTGTTTATTTGGTTTATGCAATTTTTAAACTATTTCATTTATTTCAATTCAGAATAAAATACATAATGCTTGTTCCATTATGTATAACACTTATAATAATGCTTAAGCCTTATGTGGTTTTAGTATTACTTCCATCTGCATTTTATTGGATTATGCTTGAGCTTATCAAAAAGTTTCAAACAAAACGATTGAAGTTCTTAATTAGGCCTTATTTAATACTTGTATCTCTACTTTTTGTAGTGATTACACTTTTTTTAATACAAGGATTATTAGGAAAGTATGGAAACTATTTTGAAATTTTTGAATTCAGTAAAGCTGTAAAAGAAGGGTTTAATCTTTTGGCAGCGGGAGATCAACAGTCTCGCTATATAATTAATAACTCTGAATATGCTTATAGTGGATTTAATAGTTTTTTATCTACACTATTCAGACCACTACCTTGGGAAGCATGGAATGTTACGTCAATAATCGCTTCATTAGAGAATTTGTTTCTTCTAGCTTTATCGCTAATTGCGATAGCGAAAGTCATTCTATATCCAAATAGAATAATTAATTTATTAAGTAAGCCATTCTTAACATATTGCTTACTTTACAGTATTTCATTTACTATTGGATTAAGTATGAGTGTAACTAATTTCGGAGCTATTTTCAGACTAAAGTCAGCTTTCTTACTCTTCTTAATACTACCAATTCTTTTTCTGGTAAAATCCTCAGAAGTAAAGTCTCAATAAGCTTTTACTATTGTTTTTGAAGGATTACTTTAGAATTGTATGCTTTCTTATTGTTTGACATTCTAATTATATACACACCATCTTTTAAGGCATTTAATCTCAATTCATAATTAGCTGAGTATATAGTCTCTTCAATTAAAATGGCACCTTTTAAATCATAAACCTTTAGTTCAAAAGGGAAAGATTCATTTGAAGGTATTGACATCTTAATGGACCCATTAGTTGGATTTGGATAAGCCTCAATTTTTACTGTATTGTTTTCAAGGTCAGGGGTATTTGTAATAATTCTTGCTAAAGTATTTAGAGTAGTATTAGTTACAATAGGTGGATTAAAATCAAAATAGATTGAAGCAGTGTTATAAACCTGTGTAGAGTCAGGTAGTCCTGGTATAGGATTTAAGCTAAAGGTAGCAAAACCATTACTTTCAGGTTCATTGGTCATACTATCAACGAGCATAATATCATCAAACGTAAACTTCAATTCTCTCGAAATGGTATCTAATTGAATATTGGTTTCATGGCTTGATTCTATAAAAGAAAAGCTGTTTAAATCTAGATTTGGCGATATGGTGTCTAATAAAACAACGCGGTATGCGGTATCATTACCTATATTCTGAAAACGAATGGTGTATTCAAGTCTACTATCAGGAGGAGTAATTCTAAAAGAATCTAACCCAATTGGACTTACCTGTTTGTCATTCGGGTCGTAAGAGCATCTGACGATGCCAGATACAAAATCTGAAGTATCACGCCCTGGTATTGGAAATCCGTTAAGGTCAGTTTCAAAAGCAAATGCTTCCGCATCTATAACTGTATTTATCGGTAATACAGAAATAGGAGGTAAGGCGCAATACACACTTTTCGAAATAAAAGCGCCAGTTTGAAGTGAAGAAAACGAAAAATATATGGTATCTCCTCTAATAGAATCTGCTGAAATTGTTGATCCTGGTGAAAAGGTAAGATTGGTGTCTTTAACCAAATAGTAAACTCCATTTATAGGGCTATGATTGAAATTGTTCTTCAGTTTGATACTATACCTTACATTTATTCCACACCTTACTATACTTCTAGTTAATAGGAATCCTACAGTATTTGAAGAAACGTCAATACCTACTGGATTTAACTGGAAAACACTTTGAGAATTAACAGTGATATTTTGTGAAGTTGGGGTTGTCGGCGTCATATATGGAGGAAGGGTATAGGATACATTATAAGTCCCTTGACTCAAATTATCAATTGTGAAATTCCCACTTAAGTTTGAGACAGCTGATTTACCGATAGATTGAATGGAAGCTGTAACATTACCCACGGGAAACTCTCCTGGGTCTTTTATGCCGTTCGTATTTTCATCATAAAATGCATGGCCTTGTATGGTGGTTGTTTTTACACTTAAACAATTCCTTAAATACAAAGGTCCACCGTTAGTAGAAATTTGAAAATCATAGTTTCCTTCTCGGATTCCAGCAAGTGATAAATCAACATTAATTTCTAAAGTATCTGCACCTAGCGTTTGGTTAATAGTGGCAAAAATGGTGTCGTTGTTTCTAAAGAAATAGGGGTTTGTTACATTATTAAAATCAACGAGTCTTCCTGTTATTTTGATATCTATACTTGATTGACCAAGAAAACCTAAGCCTGGAGTTGAAGAAAGCAAGGCAGTTGAGTCAATTCTGAAAGCGTTGTTGAAAGTAAGTAATCCATGTGCAGGTGTAATCATTGAAAGGTCATACATTCCACTTGGGTAAGAAGGATTGCCTAAATCTAAAAACACTTCTAAAACTTCTCCACTTTGACTAACTCTTAAGGGGGTGGCACTTATGTTTGTAGAACCTTTTATGAAATTCGTTTGGATAGAGCTAGAACCATTGGTAAAATTGACATTAGACCCTGAAATAAAAACATTTAATAAATCACCTATTTTACCCCGATTTGGTCTTATTGAGTCAATTGTTTGACTGAATATATTAAGTGAACAAAAAGTAAGTGATAAAAGGACAAAAGTCTTAATTCTAAAAGTCGGTAACATCATATATAGTAGTTTGTTAATTGAATTTCAAAAATACTATTCTAATTCTAATACAATTTACCTGTTACAATATTTAATTGAATAAGATTTGCTTTGTACGATTGGATAATAAAGTCCGTGAAGCGAAGCACCGATACTTGTTGACTAATTGAAATTTTATAGAAGAAAAAATAAGGGTTTACAGGACTATCTGCATTTGGATTGATGCTGAATGAAAATCCATTTTTAATCATAAGACTGTCAAATTGTTGCCCAATACTGCGATGAATAATTTTATTTATGTAAAATGGGAAGCTCTGATTTGTATAAGTCAATGGGATTTTTTTTATTTCTTCAAATGCTTGATCGTATTTTCTTTGATTAAAATAAATGGCACTCAAATTCATTCTTGATTCATTGAAACTAGGGTTCAATTTTAATGCTGAATTGTAAAAAAATAAGGCAGAATCAATTTGATTTTGAATTGAATAAGTGGTTCCTAAGTTATTTAAAACATGTAAATGATTCGGATGTGTTTGGTGAGCACTCAAAAATCGCTTATGTGCTTGTTCATGCAATCCTAAATGCATTTTTCCTAAACCTTCAAACCACTTTACCGGCGTTCCTATACTCGAAATTTGATAGTAATTTGAATAGGCTTTTTGAGCATGATTGGTTACTTGTTGAAATTGAGAAATTTTTTGATTGACGATTACCTTATTCATATGCCATTCAGACTGTAACCGCTTAAAACCGAAAAAGCTAATTGTTACAGAAATTACAAGCAGACATAATAAAAGTAAAAGTCTAAATGATTTGGATAACTTAAAGCTTCTACTTCTATTATCAAAGGTTAGTAAAATAGCTAAAAGAAAGCTATGAATGATTAAATGCTCTATTCGATCTTTGGGGTAGCTATATAGCTTAAAGATGATATAATCGGTAAGGGCTAAAAAAAGTACTAAAAACAAAAGCTGTTTAAGCCCTTTACTATGTTTTAGATTTAAGTAGCAATATTTAAGAGAAAAGAAGTCAATAAGCAGGGTTATTATAAGCAGAAAAATACCTCCTTCAGTAAAAACCCATAAATAATCATTATGAGGTTTATTGAATAAAATACTGCCAGAAGAGTTTTGTAAAACATTTTTAGCTTGATCACCTTTTATATATTGAAGGTAAAGCAATCTCCAATTAGAAATACCATGTCCTTTCAACGGCTTTTCTTTAATCATTTCCAAACTACTAGTCCATAATGCTTTTCGCTGAATGACTGAATTACGTTCTAAGATATTATCAATGCCTTTGTTACTGATTAAGAACAAAGAAAGTACCATTGCAATTAAAGAACTTATGATAAAAAAACGTTTGTATTTTGAGGATAGTTTGAAATAGAGAAATAGTATTACATTAACTATTAAGGCAGTCAAAGCAGTAAGGGAGCCAAGAAGCCATAAGGCAACTATTGAAATAACAATCAAGCTTACACAAAGAAATTTCAGTTTAGATTGCGTCAGAAGTGTAAGCGAGTAGTAAAGAAACAAGCATCCAACTAAAAGCACTTGACTATTCAAGTTAGGATTTATAAAAAAACCACCATAAGGCTTGACTCCATTTAAGACCTGAACTAACCCTAATGAATTTATAGAGTATAAAACTCCAACTAATACAAGAAGTTGAAAAAATACAAGTAAATAGAAATATGGAATTATTGAGTTATCCTTCTTAAAAGTAAAATTGGATTCTTTAAATAATTGAAAGGATATTAAAATGATATTTAGCTGAAAGAATATTTTAGATATTTCGTAAAAGGCCTCACTCAAAATAATTGAATTAATTGAGGAGATTAAACTTAAAATCAAATTTAAAAGAAGTAGACCAAGAAAAACTGGGCTTCTTAGAGTAGCTGTTTTTCTAAAAAGTAGAACGAAATTAAAAATAGAACAAACGATACTTAGGCTTAAAAAGCGAACAGGCTGTGTATCGTCTAACAAATCATTACTGAATATCAGTGCAGATATACTTAGAAAAATAACGAAAATGAATCCACTATATTGATTGAAAATATTGTTTTTAGTGATATTCAAAATTTCCTGTAATTAAATTTAAAAGGTTGAGTTTATCATACTTTGCAAAATAGAAATTAAAGAAAGGAAGTAATGTGTTCAAAATTACCAAAGCTTACTAATCCGTATTACCTTTGACTTTAAATTGAATATATATGAGCCAATACGATCAACCGTCATTTGACCCTGCTAAATTGAGACCCTTTATTATCATAGGGGTTGTAGTAATTATACTTCTCGTTTTCTTTTCGAACATTTTTGTTCTTTTAGGACCAACAGAAAGAGGAGTAGTTTTTAAGAAAATAGTGAACAAAGGAATCGATAAAGATCATGTAAAAGGTTCGGGATACAATATTATTGCTCCATGGGATGAGCTGATTAAATTCGATATCTCAGAGCAACAAATCGAAGAAACTATGGATGTTCTATCTAAAGATGGTTTGTCGATTAGTTTAGATGTTTCTTTAAGGTACAAACCAGATCCTAGTCGAATTGGGTATTTGTATGAGTCATTTCAAATGGGCTACGTAGAAAGGTTGGTCCGTCCGGAGCTTCGGTCAGCAGTTAGAGAAATAGTTGGTCAGTATACACCTGAAGAATTATACGCTTCCAAACGACAAGAAATTGAAACAACAATTGAAGAAAATACTAGAGCTGTATTATCTGAAAACAATGTGATTTTAGAAGCTATGCTTTTTCGTTCGGTGAAGCTCCCTAAAACCATAAAAGAATCTATTGAAACGAAACTTGCGGCGGAGCAGGAAGCACAGAAATATGATTATTTAATAGAGAAGGAGAAAAAAGAAGCAGAAAGAAGAAGAATTGATGCAGAAGGAAAAGCCGCAGCGAACCGTATTTTAAGTGCCTCTATTACCGATAACATTTTACGTGAAAAAGGAATATCAGCTACGGAAGAGCTAGCTAAATCATCAAATTCTAAAATTGTAGTTATTGGTGGTGGCGATGATGGTTTACCATTAATTTTAAATGGGAATTAAATCAACAAAACTTTTTCTTTTTGGCTTAGTCTATCTTTTTTTAAGTGCGCTTCAAGCCCAAATGATTTCATTAGATACGACTAAGAGTGCTGAGCTTTTAGTAATAGAGCTTTTATTAGGAAATCAAAGTGATTTAATCATTGAAAATGTGCAATTTACTGGCAGTACTCAGTCTATTGGTGCATTTTACAACGATTGGCCTGAAGCATTGATTGATAGTGGCATTATTTTATCTACAGGAAATGTTTTTGATGCTCAGGGTCCAAATGATAAAATAGATGAAGGCAGTCGTACTTCGGCAAGAAGAGACATAAATCTTCAAGCTATCTCTACTGCTCCAACTACAGATGCAGCAGTACTTGAGTTCGATTTAATTGCCTTGAGAGACAGTTTAGAATTTGAATACATTTTTGCTTCTGAAGAATACCCAGAATATGTAAATAAAGGAGTAAATGACGTATTTGGCTTCTTTATTAAAGAGAATGGTTCAAAGTCTATTTATCCAAGAAATATTGCTCTTTTACCTGATGGTAGAACAACAGTTAGTATTGATAATGTAAACCACAGGAGAAACGAGCAGTACTTTTTGCCTTCTGATTTTTTACATGTTCATTCCAATGAGTTTTGGCAAAACCATAAGGCCATGGCCATGAGAGCTCAATTGTTTCAGTTTGATGGGTTTACCATTCCCTTAAAAGCTAAAGTTTTACTTAAAGAAGGAAGAAGTTATCATTTTAAAATAGCTATTGCCGATGTTGGGGATCGTATTTATGACTCGGCTGTTTTAATTAGAGCAAAATCTCTTTCATCAAAAGGAAAACGAATACCTCAAGCAGAGAAATTGGTGTCCGCGTACGTTAAAAAAGAGCTTAATAAGTGGGATAAGAAATACTTGGGTGAAGTAGATGATAAACTTCAATTCGATTTAAAAGTTCAGTTCAATACGAATGAAGCTATTATAAGAGAAGAGTCTTATAAGCAGTTGAACCAATTGGTTGACTTATTGAAAAAAATGGGAAGTCTTCAGGTGCTAATCATTGGACATACCGATGATGTTGGAAGCGATGAAGAAAATATGACTTTGTCCATTAATCGTGCTAAGGCAGTTCGAACGTTCTTAGTTCAAAATCAAATAAACCCAGAAAGACTCAGTATCAGTGGAAAAGGGGAGAGTAGCCCTCTTCAAAGTAATCTGGATGAAGCTTCAAGGTTTGAAAACAGAAGAGTAGAATTTCAATTGAAATTTTAATTGACAATGGTGTTAGCCATTCCTGTGAATACAGATTTCCACCAAAAATTAAAGATGGATTTGGTCTTATCTCTTTGAAAATCAATTGAACCATGTTTGAATTTGTCATTCATAGGATTGTTACGTCTAACTACTAATGCATTTACTAAACCTGTTCCCAATTTCGTAATTATTGCAGGTCTTTTTATATTTTGTCTGCTATGGAATTGGATCTTCATATTTTGATAATAAAAGTCTAAATCTCCTTTGGCTTCATTTTGATTTGCCGAAAAGTTGAAAATTAGCTGCTCGCATTGTCCACTTTTAAAATCAACAAAAACAATGGGTTTTAGTACTTCATTTAATGAAGTTAAGTCCATTTTTCCTAAGCTGCCTTTTAGTCTATGCGCTCCCAATTCACTTTTCAAATCAAATTGAACATGCGCTTTCAAATCACCTTCACCCATTAAATTTCCTCTTAGGTCTAGTATAGCGATGGGATTAGAGACCAACTTTGATTCTTTATTGGTCAAATTTGTTGCAGAAATGAGCACATCTGTAAAAAACACTTTACCTCTCTTTGGGCTATTTTTTACTTGTTCTGAGTAAGAAATATGTCCATTTTTAGCGATAAAACTATCTAAATTTAGGGTTACAGCTAAATTCATTAATGAATTATGCAAACCTGATTTGATTTCTTCATCAGATGGCTTTCGCTTGTCCATATGCGCTTGCACTTGATATTGATCTAATTCAACTTTAAATACATTAAACGTATTTTCTCTCAACAACTCTTGTAGCGCTAACTCTATTCTAATGTCCTCAATTTTAGCATCCAACGAAGTCTTTCGATGTCTAAATTCATAGTCTTTCTTCGTTTTTATAAGAAAATCAACCAACTGAATCGAATCATTATGTAGTTGCATATTTTTAAAGCTAAACTGTAAATGCTCTCTATTGTGACTAAAAGAATCAGCATGTAGTTTTATTTTTTCAAAACTTTTAATCTTAGAAGAATCATTGAGCATTAGTTCAAGTCCGGAAGTTTCTAAGTACAAATTGCTTAGTTGATTAATTGCATTTTCTTCTTTTGATTTTGTTTCAAAATGAGCATCAAGGCTATTAACTTTGAAATGACTGATAGTAATGTGGTTAAATTTAGATTGAGAATTGACTTTTGATTCATCTGATTTCAATTCTTCAACACTATCTATTTTTAATTGATACTCAACCGATTTAATTGAAAAAGAGTCTAAGGAAATATGAGCGTCTTTTAATAGTGCTAAGTAGTCAATTCCCTTAATGGAAAGACCTTTAGCTGAAAAAGTATGTAAGCTGTCTTTGTTATTAGAACTTAAAGAGTCTATAGAAAAGCAATTCTGAAAGATGTCAATCTCTAAGCCGTAGAATAGAATGTTTTCTTGCTTTTCAAATTTAGAAATCTCCTTATTTAAATAGTATTTTGCAATCGGGTTGATAACAAAGAAGCCTGTGATTAGGAGAACAACAAGCAATAAACTAAATAGAGCAAGCTTTTTCAATTTTTTAAAAACTAGTACATAATCGGTACCATAACTTTTGATTTATCCCAAGCCATACTCAAATTTACATGGTATTCAAAGTCAATCGTAAACTGCTCTACTACATCGTTTAATTCTTGAACTGGAACATTTATTTTTAAAACATCATACTTCGGATCTCGAGAAGGCTTGCTATCCCAACCAACTCCCCATCCATACATTTTACTATTGACTATAATGGTCCATTGAGAAGTATAAGGAATCGTCCATAAGGTATATGTACCAGCTTTCAATTCTTCATCCCCAAATTGAATGTCTTGATTTACGGTTAAAGTTGTTGGTTCATTTGCACCTGTTCTCCAAACCTCTTCATAAGGAACAAGACCACCAAAAATTTCTCTACCTTTTTTGTAAGGTCTAGAGTATTCAACCTTGATTTTAAATTGATCGGCTTCATAAATAGCCGTGTCTTGTGGGCTATGTTTTTTAGTTTCGCTTTTCATGTATTGAAAACCACCGTAGGCCGCAACTGCTAAAACAATAAGGACAATGAGTATCCACTTTAAAACTTTCATAGTTTGATCAATTTTATTTCTCTCAAAAATACAAAAGGGTGCTTGTTTTTAAGCACCCTTTAAATTTTAAGAACTTTTTTATTTTCCAATTACTTCTTTCAATTCATCCTCAATGGGTTGTCTGAAAACAACTTGATCTTCAAAAACATCCATTACTACTTTATCTCCTGGTTTTATTTTATTTCCGAGAATAGCTTTTGATAGTTCATTCAAAACTTGTTTTTGAATTACTCGTTTCACTGGTCTTGCGCCAAATTGAGGATCATAACCCAATTCAGCAATAAACTCAACAACCTCTTCAGATGGCTGTAGTATTAAATTATTTTTTGCTGCCATCTTTTGAACTCCTTTCAATTGAAGTCTTACAATTTGTTTAATGTTTTCTTTCGTTAAAGGAGTAAACATAATTGTCTCGTCAATTCGGTTCAAAAACTCTGGTCGAATTGTTTTTCTCAATAAGTCCAGAACTTCTTTTCTGGTCCTTTCTTGAAGTGATTCAGAGTCAATATCTTTATTATTCTCATAATTTTCTTGTATGATATGTGAACCCAGATTTGATGTCATAATGATGATTGTGTTCTTAAAATTGACCAATCTTCCTTTATTATCTGTTAAGCGCCCATCGTCTAAGACTTGTAACAGAATATTAAATACATCGGGATGTGCTTTTTCAATTTCGTCCAAGAGAATCACAGAGTAGGGGCGTCTCCTAACTGCTTCAGTTAGCTGTCCACCTTCATCGTAACCCACATAGCCGGGAGGTGCTCCAACTAAGCGAGAAACAGCATGTCGCTCTTGATATTCGCTCATGTCAATTCGAGTCATGGCATTTTCATCATTAAATAAGTAATCACTTAATGATTTAGCTAATTCAGTTTTACCAACTCCCGTAGTTCCTAGGAATATAAAAGAACCTATGGGTTTCTTTTCATCTTGCATTCCAGCTCGACTTCTTCTTACTGCATCAGATACGGCTTGAATTGCCTCTTCTTGTCCTACAACACGTTTATGTAGTTCTTCTTCCAAGTGCAACAGTTTTTCTCTTTCGCTCTGTAGCATTTTACTAATAGGTATTCCAGTCCATCGACTTACCACATCTGCAATCTCTTCCGCATCAACTTCTTCTTTAATTAGGGTTGATTTACTTTTTAGATTACTTAGCTTTTCTTTAAAATGCTCTAATTCTAATTCAGCCTCTTTGATTTTACCATATCTAAGCTCGGCTACTTTTTCATAATCGCCACTTTTTTCAGCTTGTTTTGCCTCAAACTTAAATTGGTCTATACTCTCCTTCGCCTTTTGGATGCCATCAACTATCCCTCTTTCTGCTTGCCATTTGGCATTTAACTCATTTCTTTTTTCATTCAAATTGGCAATTTCTTTGCTCAATAAATCCAATTTGGCTTGATCTTTCTCTCGCTTTATGGCTTCGCGTTCTATTTCAAGCTGACGAACTTTACGGTCCAATTCATCTAACTCTTCAGGTTTTGAATTGATTTCCATACGCAATTTAGCCGCAGCCTCATCAATCAAGTCAATGGCCTTGTCGGGTAAAAAACGATCTGTAATGTAGCGTTGAGAAAGCTCAACCGCAGATATAATCGCTTCATCCTTGATTTGAACTTTATGATGTGTTTCGTATTTTTCTTTAATTCCTCTTAAAATGGATACTGCATCATCAGTATTCGGCTCATCAATTAAAACCTTTTGAAAACGTCTTTCTAATGCTTTGTCTTTCTCAAAATACTTTTGGTACTCATTTAAAGTAGTTGCACCTATTGCTCTTAATTCGCCTCTAGCTAGTGCAGGTTTTAAGATGTTTGCTGCATCCATAGCTCCTTCGCCACCTCCGGCACCAACTAAGGTGTGTATTTCATCAATAAAAAGAACAATTTCACCTTCGGCAGTAGTAACTTCTTTAACGACTGATTTCAATCTTTCTTCAAATTCACCTTTGTATTTAGCCCCGGCAACCAAAGAGCCCATATCTAAAGAATAGATTTGTTTGCTTTTTAAGTTTTCGGGGACATCTCCACCAATAATTCGGTGCGCCAATCCTTCGGCAATGGCTGTTTTACCAACGCCTGGTTCTCCAATCAGTATTGGGTTATTTTTAGTCCTTCTAGAAAGAATTTGAAGCACGCGTCTGATTTCTTCATCTCTTCCGATTACCGGGTCTAGCTTGTTTTCGCTAGCGAGTTGATTTAAATTTTTCGCATATTTATTCAACGAATTGTAAGTGTCTTCAGCGGTTTGAGAGGTAACTCGCTCTCCTTTTCTCAACTCTTCTATAGCTTGAATTAAGTCTTTTTCGTTAACCCCACTATCTTTCATCAGTTGAGAAACTTGATCTCCACTTTTTAAAAGTCCAAGAAGTAAATGCTCAATGGATACATATTCATCTTTAAACTTTTTAAGGTAATCATTTGCTTTGTTTAGACTTTCACTTGCCTTTTTGGATAAGTATTGATCACCTCCTGAAACGGTAGGATATGCATTAACAATTCGTTCTAATGCTTGCTTGAGTATGTCTACATTAACTCCCATTTTTTTTAATAAAAAGGGAGTTGCATTTTCATCTACTTCAAGTATAGCTTGCAATAAGTGACCATTTTCTATAGCCTGATGCTGTTTGCTCATGGCTAATTGTTGTGCCTGCTGAACAGCCTCTTGCGATTTTATAGTATAGTTTTTAAAATTCATTTTTCTGATCTATAAATTAAACTTCGTAATCAGTTCAACAATTTATAAACCAACAGAAATAGAAATGATAAATGAGCAAATATGGCAGAAAAAGAGAGTTTGTTTACTCAATATTATAAAAATTAAGCCAATGTGTCAGTCTTTCTTAATGAACTTGCTATAGTAGGTGGAGCTATTTGTTTCTATTTTCAGAAAATAAATGGCTTGTGGTAAGCCTTCAATTTTTAACTCATTCAATTCACTTTCTAAAAGGATGTCTCCATTTGAATCAAATACCGTTAAATGTTTTAAAAGCTCTTCTTTAGGTATTTGAACTGTTAAGTGATTTGAAGCCGGGTTTGGATAAACAGTTAATGATTTTGATTGTATTGCTATTATTTCATCCGTATGTGTTATTACTCCAACCCTTGCAAGAATTTGTAACTCAGGGTCAAAAGTCAACACTTTTACATTTTGAGAAATAGGTATGGAAAATGAAGATTGATTGATGCTTGGACTTAAGTAAATAGTGGTGTCCCAATTGGCATTTTCTAGCTTTAATGGAATTGGAATATCAAAATAGGGAACAGAGCTCGGGTGAGATTGAAACTGAATGAAATTAATTTGAAATAAACCTGCTTGATAACTCCAATTAATATTATAGGTAGGATATCCTTTCCCATAGAACCAATCATTAAAAAACTCCGTTAAATTCATTCCAGAAGATGCTTCCATGTGATTTTTTAAATCAGTAGTAGAGGCAAAGCCATAGGCCAATTGTGGATCATTTAAGTAGTTTCTACACGCTGCAAAAAAGCTAGAATCTCCCACCAAATAACGAAGCATATGTAGGACTGCTGCACCTTTTTGGTAAGTCATAGCATTGAAAATTTGTGATACAATATTAGTGTCTGTAACATGAACTGAACCATGTACATTATTAAACGAAGCGTTTCTCATACCATTTAAGTATGCTCTTGTATAAAGACTGTTATGCACAACATTAAACTCATAGGTTAAGTATGTAAGATAAGTAGCAAAACCTTCATTGAGCCAAATGTCCTGCCAGCTATTGCAAGTCACTTTATTGCCAAACCATTGGTGGGCTAACTCATGTGCATTTAATTCACCACCATAGCTACCCATAAAGCTCATAGTTTGGTGTTCCATGCCTCCTCCAAAATTGCAAGAAGCATGTCCGTATTTTTCTTTTATAAAAGGATATGGCCCAAATAAGGAATCGAAAAGAACCATGAATGGATAGGTCTCTTGCAAAGAGGCTCTCACTGAATTTGGATCATTCGGATAGAGGAAATGTTGAAAATAGATAGAATCATTCCCCAATGGTTGTTTATCTTCAACAATGTTGTAATTCGATACCGCTACAGCGATCAAGTAAGCAGGAATGGGGTAGGTGCTTTTCCAGTGATAGGTGTTACTGTTTAAGGTAGAATCTATGTGAAGAAGTAAGCCATTTGAAGCTACCTTTTGTCCTAAAGGACTAGTTACAATAACTTCAACTGAGTCCGCTTTATCTCTTAAGCCTTCTTTACAGGGCCACCAAGCCGAAGCTCCATAAGGTTGAGACAAAGTCCATAAAACGGAATCAGTCCCATTGTAAGAATCTACCGTAAATGTTCCAAAGCCATTGTTTGCAGGATTCGGAATGCCATGATAATAAATAATTACGGAGTCTAATTGGTTTGTATTTATATTGGAGATTAAATCAAAATTTAACAAGTCATTAGAATGGCGAGTTAAAATAGGCGTATTGTTTTGGATAATTGAATCTACAGTAAGTTGAGATGAAAGATTCAAACTAATAGTTCTTACATTATTTGTTTTAGCTCTGAAGTAAACACAAACGCTACCATCTACCTTTTTAACTGAAGAGTTGAGTTTTAAATTTAAACGATAATAAACAATGTCAATATTAGTTCCCGTTTGTGCAGTTGGACTTTTTAAGCTTCTCTTATTTTGATTTTTTTCAACTGAAATAATTTTGTCAATTTGAAACTGAGCCAATACTTCAGTTGAAAAAAATGTAATCCAAAATATAAATACTAGATGCTTCATTTGCACCTAAATTACGAAATCAATACTTGATTAATTTCTCTCGAATTCCCAATTCATTTATTTGTAAGAAATAGATTCCGGCAGGGGAGTCGCTTAAGTCAATTTGATTGTTCTGTTTTCTTAAGTTACCTTCTTGAATCATTTGTCCTTTGATATCCAATATTTGATATGAATTTCCTTTCAAATGGTCATTGTTCTTAAAATAATAAACACCTTTTGAAGGGTTGGGGTAGAACTCAACCTTCCAAGACTGATTTTGAGAAATTGGATTTATTGAAGTAATTAAAGAAGAATCTACAATACTTATATCATCGAAGGCAAATACATTACCTACATATATAGTATAGATTTCAAAATTTAATTTAATCCTATTTCCAATAGAACTAGATAAATCAATATTTTCTAAAGCCCATGGAGCATTATTGCTGTTTTGATATGGCCCATGATGAATGATGGCATTAGATAAATAAGAGTTAACATGGTTGGAGCCTTGAAATGTATAATTTTCTATATCAACGCGAAATTGAGTCCCAGATTGAATTCCATAATTATTAATCCATAAGTTTAATTCAGCTTGTGAAGTATTTCTTAAGTCAATACAAGGACTGTTTAATTCATAACCTCCTTGAAATGTTGAATTTGTATAAATAAACTTTCCTCTTGCTGTAGTACCAAAGGTATGATCAACGATTGGGCCTGAAAGATTGCTTACTATAGTATCTGCAATTGCCCATTGTGGATTAGAATACGCATTTGGTGAAGTCCAGCTTGTATCAACTGAATTTTGGATGATACCTAATGAAAAGTCTTCAAAGTTTTCAAAATATTGAATACTATATGTTTTAAAATATTTTTCTAAAGTATCAGTGTACAAATTAAGGTTAGGGTAATCTGCCCAAACTTTAAGTTTAAGAGTCTGGTCTAATTGAGACATGTCGGCTTTTGAAGCAAATGTAAATTGTTGAGTTGATAAGCCTAGAATAGGAACCTGAAGTTTCTCACTGAAAATTACTCCATTATTTACCTGATAATAAAGGTTTACAGAGTCAGCAAGCAAAGTACTATCCCCTAAATTGACAAGATTAATTGCAATTTCAGTAGAATCACTTAATGTACAACTTCCTTGTGGACTTGATAAGTCAGAAATTATAAAATGAAAGCTTTCACTTGTTCTTATGCTTATGTTATCAATTGCCATGTCTCCCGCTGTTCCTCCACCTGAAACAGCAGTAAACCTAATTTTAACAACTTGTCCTGCAAATTGACTTAAAGAAACGGTCCTTGATAACCACGGAGCACTACGAGAAGTATGTGTTTGACCTAGTATCGTTTCAAGTGTTGTCCAATTACCATCATTTTGAGAAATTTCTAATTTTAGATTACCCATTTGACTGCCATATTTATGATAGCCAAAGGAAATTTTTACAGAACTATCTTTAGGTAGAACAAGGCATGGACTCTCTAGATAATACTGTTCACCTAGGGCAGTTCCCGAAGCTTCGAAATAAACAAAATTTGAATTGCTTCCATTCATTCCGTTTAATGGAGCAGTATTTGGATTGTGGTTCACACCCATTCCATCAGAAATTTGCCATCCTTTAGTGGAAGTAGTTACTATATTATTTGTTGGTTGGAAACTTATGTTATTGCTTATAGTTCCTAAACTGGAATTTGAAAAATCTTCATAAATAGGGAAGTTAGAAAATCTACCATTAGTTGATGTGTTAAGAATTGTACCGGCAATGGAGTCGTTAAAAGGATTGATATCGTTAGCTTCTATAACCCAAGACTTAAATTGATAATTAGAGGTCGGGTCAAAATCAAATGTTGAGTCTGAAACAATAACCTTTTCTTCTAGGGTGTTCAAATAAACTCTATGATTGCTGCTAAATATAGCACTGTTATTTACTTGGTAGTTAAAGCTAATGTTAAAAGTATCAGACTTGCCATAGTTTTTAATTTGTCCAAGAATTAAAGTTTCACTTCCATATGGACAATTCAGGCTAGAATCAAGTTGTGGAGATATTGATTTTACAAACTCTATATCCGTTTGAATTGGTTCATAAAACCTAAAATTATCAAAACCAATACCATTTTGTGGACCACTCAAATCAGAATTAAAGACTAACCTTAATTTCACAGAAGATTGTCCTGCTAGGCCTGGAATAACATTAATTACATCTAACCAACCATTTGAATTTCCTTCCCAAACCATTGCGTTGGTATTATTGTACCAGTTGCTTGCAAAAGAATTGGCTAACACTTTGGTCCAACTCAAACCGTTATCAGTAGAATATTCCAACCATGCAAAATCATGGTTGATTTCTGTTTGATAGATCAAATCAAATCGCACAATAGGATCAACCGTTAAACTGCTAAAATCAAAACAAGGAGATGTTAAATAAGAATGTTCACCATTGTTATAAAAGCCACTTAAATTAGTAACCCAAGCTTGAGTGCCTGAAGCCGCCGAATTAATTGGAGCAGCAGTTGGAATACCTTTTTGCCAAGATGCATTTTGGCCACTTACCATCCAATCTTGAGTGCTTGTTTCAAAATCATTGCTATAAGGTAAATTATAAAGTGGAAAACTTTCAACCACTTTGCTGCTTGTGTCATTATGTAAATTACCATCACCCGGTAGTTTTGAATAAGCGGTAATTTGATATTGACCAGCTTGAGAAAGATTAGCCGTGCTTATAAATTGATAAATTAAAGTGTCTTTATATGCTAAATTGGCAATTGGAACTTCGGTAGCTATTTCCGTTCCATTTATGGCAAAGGCAATTGGAAAACTATTTAAAGTATTTGCTCCTAGATTAACAATTTCTACCTGAATTTTTTCAGAAGAGCTAAGTCCACAACTTGTAGTAGGTGTAAGAATTGATGTTACCTCTATATCATTGGCAAAAGGGGCGTAAATTTCAACATTGTCTATACCAACATACCAACCATAATCATTTGGGTTGTTGCCATCAAAGTATCTAAAACGGACCTGACAATTCACATTTTTATAAGCAGTGATGTCTATTTGAGCGTGAGGAAATCCATTCATGCAGGTATTTGAAAGATAATTACCACAATCATCAGTCGTTCTTGACAAAACCATTTGCCATTGACTTCCATCAAAAACTTCTACCATAAAAGAATCTGAAATAGCGCTAAAAGCTCTAAAATTATAATCAAACTCTAAAATGGTTTCAACAAGTGCAGAATTATCAAAACTTGGGCTCACCAATACTGCATGGTTATTTGCAGAAGATTGGCCTAAGGCATCATCATCAAAATAAGCAAAGGAAGTGCCATCTAAGTTTTGATTGCTTCCATGGGCAGTAGCACCGTCTATACCAAAACTCCAGCCTTGAGTTCCACTTAAAGCACTATTTTGCCAACCGATAGGTAAAGAACCTTGATTGAAGTTTTCATTAATGAGAAAGTTTTGAGCAGACAATTGAAGGCTTCCACTAACTAAAGCTAAAACTACAAGTAAAGATTTAAGGCATTTCATAAGAATTCGATTTTCGATTAAAGATTGTTTTCTTCTTTAAGACTTCGAATACTTTAAATGGTTGCCAATAAAGACGCTAAAATTTTACTTATTTAAATTAGTGTTGGCACTAAGGTACTTATAATCAATACTTGATTAATTTCTCTCGAATTTCCAATTCATTTATTTGTAAGAAATAGATTCCCGAAGGGGAGTTGCTTAAGTCAATTTGATTATTTTGCTTCTTCAAAACACCTTCTTGAATCAATTGTCCTTTTAGGTTATATACTTGAAATAAGTTGTTTTGAAAGTTGAAAGAGCTTTTGATATTCCAAATTTTAGTTGTTGGATTTGGATAGATAGTTAGTTGATTATTTAAATTATTTGCTGATAATGAAACTGTAGTGTCTCGAATTCCAAAGTTATCAATGGCAATATCACTCTTGTCACCTGTATTCTTTTTTATAGCTACAAACTGAAAAGATACAATTGCACTATCAAAAAAGGTATTTGGAATTGATCGCTTTTTCCAGGGATCATTAAATTGTTGTTGCTGTGACCCAATTAAACTGTCAATTAGAACAATTCCTGTATCAGTTATTGCTTGTAAATAAAGTCTGTCTATATCTGCGCCATACATATGGTATTCATATTCTATAAAATGAGGATTGCCTAATCTAAAGTCGAAACAATCTTTAAAATCTAGAGTTGCACTTAAAGAGGACAATGGAAAATTTTCTGTTTCAGTATAATAGTAAAAACCATTGGAAGAATCGGCGTCAAACGAAGGCCCTGTGGCTGTACTTGGAGTAAACCCTGAATTTAATTTCCAGAAAAAGGAATTGTTATTGGAATTGTCTTCCCATTCTCTTTTAGTGTATGTTGAATCAGAAACACGATCAATGTAGGGAATGTGTTTTGCATTATTGTAAAACACAGTTCTAAATGTATCGTTTTCAGGAGTAGAATCAGCAGGATGTTTTATGTATGCTTCAATTTTATATTCTCCTGGTATTTCCAAGTTTAGTTTTTTAGCTAAATTATATGTCTCGGTTTGATTTGTGTCTATTATACCACCACCTATAGTTTCACAAACTTCTGGGCCGAAGTTAACCGTGTAGCATATTTCTGCCTGAGTTACAGCAACTAATCCATTATTTAATATGGTTAAGTTTAATGCACTATCGTTTTGTACACCACATGAGCTGCCATTTAAATTGTTTATTCTATTTAATACAAGGTCGGTTTTACTTTTCTTATACATTCTAATATCATCTATGGCTATGTTGTTAGTTGTAGTATTAAAGTCTGAAAATAAATAAAGCCTAATTGAATTGCCTTTCAAGTTGTCAAGACTTACAATTCCTTTTAGATACGCGTCTTCTCTATTCAAATTGTTTAACATTCTATAGCCAACACCTGTTCCCGAATTTATTAATATACTCAAATTGTTATTTGTAAAGGGAATATACCCCTCTTGGTGATATAAGAAGCTGAGTTCATATGAATTACTATCGTTAGGGATAGTTATACATTCACTTTGAATTGCTGCATTAGATGAATAAGTACCATTTAAATATAAAAAATTACCCGTATGATTGTATGGATACTTAGGTCCAAGGGGTACATTAGGTATTTCGTTTCTAACTTCCCAAGCAATTCCAGTACTTGAAATACTTTCCCAATTAGGTGGCAGACTAAATTCATTGTTCATATTCATAGGGAGGCCACTTTCAAAGTCTTCAGTAAACGGAAGTTGCAATGGAGGGTTGTTTGTCGTTGTAAAAACCAACGTATCATTACTTTTATTCTGGTCTGCAGGTAAGTCAATCCATACTTTTAAAACTTGTGTCCCAAGTGCAGACATATCTACTTGATTATTAAAAGAAAAAGTTGTTGGTGTAAATCCTCTACAACCGGTACGCACTAAGTTAATTGTCTCAGAAACAATATTCCCATTATTTAACTGATACTTAACCGGAATATTCACTATGTTTTGAGTGTACAAATTTTCTACTTCAATGCTAACTGATTCACTATTTGGTCGCAAACAAGAAGTTAAGTTCGTTGGTGAGTTAATAGCATTTAATCGTAAGTCTAATCCTACTTTGTTAAAATATCCTTTAACAGTATCGTTTGATAAATCTTGATTTGAAGTAAGAAATTCAACCCAAGCCGTAACCGGGCCTGCAGATTGAGGCAGGTTGTTAAAATGGTGTACATGATAATCTCTTCCAAAAAAACTGGTAGTATTTATTTGTTCGGTAACTATATTACTTGATCCGGATTGATATTTTACTCTTAAACTGCTACCTGAAATAGTATTCTCAAAGTTATTTTGAATAAGTAAACTTAAATTTTCTGTACCAGTGCAATTGTCTGAGAAAGAATTTAATACCAAGGAAGAGACATCAAGTCTACTAGTGCCAAAATCAGATATCAAAATATCATCAATAAGCACACCTTCATCATTAATTGAGCCATCTGAAACAAACAAAAATCTAAATTTAATAGACTGGTTTATTGGAAGTTGTTCTAATGAATATAAAACTTTTACAAATCCAGTACCACTATTACCTGTCCAGAATGATGAATAATTTCTGCTAACAGCAGCAGAAGAACTTGATTGATCAAGGTTATACCAAAAATTGTCATTAGTAGTATATTGCAATCTTAATCCATCGTAGCCTGATTCTGTTCTAGTTTTTAACTGAAAAGAAATATAGGGTAAGGTTAATGTAGATAAATCAAAGTAAGGTGACTCAAGAGCGCTATAAGAATTATCAAAATAATTAAACCTTAGGTTGGTAACCCAAGCATTATCTCCCGAACTAGCAGAATTTAAATAGAAATCATCAGGTTCGCCAAGTTGCCAGTGTCCATCTCCACTCCATAAGGTTGAATCTCCCTCAAATGACTCAAAATAAGGAAATTGACTAACTACTACTTGTGCAACTAAATTTGAGGAAATGAAAAATAGAGTAATAAAAATTGATGTAAAGTTTCTCATGGTTCTATAATTAAGGATGATTTGTAAGTGATGTAAAGATGGATATTATTCTATTAGTTAATATCAATATTTGATTAATTTTTCTCGAATTCCCAATTCATTTATTTGAAAGAAATAGATTCCAGCAGGGGAGTTGCTTAAGTCAATTTGATTGTTATGGTTTTTCAAAATACCTTCTTGAATCAATTGTCCTTTAAAGTTATAAACTTGGTATTTTAAACCTGATAATCTTTTCTCACTTTGAATCGTGTACCGGCCCTTTGAGGGATTGGGATATAGTGTGAATTCGTTTGCTCTTTTTTCAAAATCTAGATTGGAAACCGTTAATGGATTAAAGATTCTAACATCATCAATGGCTATGTCTGACGTATAGTATCCGGTAGTTCTACTTGCGTAAAATGAGAGTTTAAATTTTTGATTGCTAAACTGATTTAGATTAACAGTCTTTTTAAGCCAAGGGTCAGTATTACTAAAATGAGTTTGTCCTATAATTGAATCAACACTGATTCTATTTCCAACGCTATCTATAACTTGAATAATTAAGTTATCCATATTTCTTCCATATTTGTGGTAATAAAATTCTAAGATTAATTGCGATTGATTTGTAAAGTCAAAACATGTAGTTTCTAATCCTCCATTACCACTACCGCTACTTTCAAAGTAAGCAAAACCATGACCTGATTTTGCAAATGCTGGACCTGTAGAATCTGATTCAGTTGCACCACAAGAAGTATTAAATCTGCAAGCTGTGTCGTTTTGTACATACCAGCTCCTACTCTTCCATCCGTTAGGAAAAATATTATAACTGCTGGAATGAGATTGACAATAAGCCATATTTTGTTCAAACTCTTCAGTGTGGTTAATTAGTCCCGTGTTGTTTTGTACTTCGGAAAGAAGTGAGTCATTGATATGACTCATATCTTGATTAAATGTGTGATAAATTAGGAAATCATACTTACGATTGAATTGACTTAAGTCAGCAGTTTGAGAAAACCGAAATAAATAAGAGCTGTCTTTTTTTATGGTATCAGGAATCAACTCAGAAACTACCGCTTGATTGTCAATTTGATAGTGCATAGTAACTGAATTTGGCGGAATGATTGAATCACTAAAATTGTTTACTTTCACTATCACCTGCTCTTGATTACTTAAGTAACAGCCGCTTTGACTCTCAAGACTTTCAATTGAAAGGTCAACCCAATTGGTATCAGAAATAAGAATATTATCAATTGCCATATCTCCTGCACAACATCCTGCTGAAACTCCCACAAATCGAATTTTTATCGATTGTCCGCTATAATCCTTTAAAGAGATTATTCTTTTTAACCATGGGGCTGTATGTAAGCTGTGAGTTTGTCCTTTTATGGAGTCAATTGCCTGCCATTGATCATTATTTCTTGAGACCTCAATGAATAGATCGCCCATATTTAACCCATATTTATGGTACCCAAAAGTTAATTTTAAATTCGTATCATTTTGTAATGCAAGGCACGGACTTTCTAAGTAAATTTTTGTACCCACATTTGAAACATAGGAAGCTTCGAGATAGGCAAAATTTCCGTTTTTGCCGTACATGCCTGATAAAGGAGCAGTTACAGATGAATGATAGGTGCCATTGGAGATGCGCCAACCAACGCCATTGGAGGCAGTTGATCCATAATTAATCCAATTACTGATAAGTTGCGAACCAAAGTTACTAGAACCCCTACCTGGAATTGATCTAGTAAAATCCTCATAAATAGGAATTGAGTTTGAACTTGAACTTGCCGATGTATTTTGAATTGTTCCACTTAATGTATCATTACTTAAGTCAACATCCCCATTAACACTTAGCCAGCATTTAAACTGGTAATTTAAATTTGGGTCAAAGTCATAAGTTGAGTCAGCTACAATTAAAGCTTCTTCGAATCTATTTATAATCATATTATGATTACTACTAAAAATAGTTCCACCATTTACTTGGTAGTTAAAATTAAAGTTCAAAGTATCATCTTTCCCAAAGTTTTTAACATTTACAACAATGTTAGTTCCATTTCCAATAGTGCAATTTGGGTTATTGCTTAAAACAGGACTTAAACTACTTTCAATTCCAAGGTTAATGGAGTCAAGTTCTTTAATTTTAAAATTATCAAATCCTACTCCTTGTCGTAAAATATTATTATCACTTTTTAGTACCATTCTAAGTTTAAAAGAAGGTTCACCGGCAAATCCAGTTAAAATATTTTCTACTTTGATCCATCCATTGGAGTTTCCTTCCCAAACATCTAAAAGTTTATTATTATACCAATTGTTAGCTAAAGAGTTAGCCATTACTTTGAACCAACTTAACCCATTATCAATGGAGTATTCCATCCATGAAAAATCATAATAAAGTTCAGTTTCATAATTCAAATAAAAACTAATTAATGGATCGTAAATTAAAGTGCTAAAGTCAAAACAGGGAGATGTAAGGTATGAAAATTCATTGTTGTTATAATTTCCATTTAAATTAGTTACCCAAGCTTGAATGCCGGAAAAAGCTGTGTCAATTATAATGCTATTCGGAACTCCTTTTTGCCAAGACGCATTGGTTCCACTAACTGTCCAATCTTGAATACTAGTTTCAAAATCATTTGAATAAGGTAAAGTATAAAAGGGATTATTTTGAATGCTTACTATAGCGGTGTCATTGTATATATTACTATCGCTGGTTAGCTTTGGGTAGGCTGAAACTTGATATTGCCCAACTATTGATAAATTGGCTGTTGTATTAAATTGATAGATTAAGGTGTCCTTATAGGCTAAGCTAGCATTCACCGTTTCGTTAGCTATTTCAATTCCATTAACAGCAAATGCAAGCGGAAAGCTTGTAGTTGTATCAGCACCCTTGTTTTGAATAACAACTTCAACCATTTCTGTATTACTCAAGCCACAGTTGCTTTCAAGAGATATGATTCTTTTTACACTAAGGTCATTGTTAAAAGGGGAGTATATCTGAACATTGTCAATACCAACATACCAGCCCCAGTCATTTGAATTATGACCATCGTAATAGCGGAAACGAACTTTGCAATTTGCGTTTTTATATGTGCTGATATTGATTTTAGCATGAGGAAAATTATTCCGACAATTATTAGAAGTATAACTACCGCAATCATCCGTTGTTTTTGAAAAAACTACTTGCCATTGGCTTCCATCAAAAACCTCTACAAAAAAAGTATCAGGAATGGTAGAATATGATCTAAAATTATAGTCAAATTCTAGAAAGGTTAAAGTATTATTATGATTGTTAAAAGTTGGTGTTATTAGCTCAACATGGTTGTTGTTACTACTTGACCCATATGCATCGTCATCAAAATAAGCAAAAGAAGTGCCATCTAAGTTTTGGTTGTTTATATGGACAGTAGCACCATCTAAACCAAAATTCCAATTTTGTGTTCCGTTAAGAGCTGTGTTGGTCCAACCGCTTGGTAAAGTGGCTTGGTTAAAGTCTTCGTTTACGTGGAATTTTTGTGCATTTGCAAATAGGAAAATGCAAACAAGGTTTAATGTCAGTAGTATTTTCATAATTGAGTAATTCTTAGTGGTAAAACTACTCAATGTATGTGTAATTCAGAAGACTAGAAATTTAGTCTTTAAATGGTTTTAGTTGCTTGTTCTTGTTTAAATAATAAATTCCCCAAACCACAAAAAACTGCAAGCCTGCAATACTTGCCATCGCTCCTGCAATAGAGCCATTGATTAAAAGAGCCAAGTAATATCCACCAATGGCAGAAGTAATACCAAAAAGCGCACTTAGCCAAAGCAATGGTTTTAAATCTTTACTAATTAAATAGGCAGTTGCAGGTGGAACAATTAAAAATGCAACTACTAAAATAGCACCTACTGATTCAAAGGAAACAACCGTTGTTAAAGAAACAGAACCCATTAAGGCATAATGCCAAAAGGCTACATTAATTCCTAAGGCTTTGGCATATTCTTCATTAAAAGTGGTGATGAACAAGCCTTTGTAGCCGCGCCATAAAAAGAATAAAATTAGCAAGAGCAGGGTAGAGGCAATCCAAACGGTTCGAGGACCGTAATTAATTCCCGCTTCTGATATCCATAAATCTAGTGGAACATAGGCTATTTCACCATATAAAACACAGTCTTGATCTAAATCAACTTGACCGGCAAAAACAGAAATTAGTATAATGCCTATCGCGAATAACCAAGTGAATGTGATACCAATAGACGCATCTATTTGAAGCCTTGCTTGTTTGTAAAATAACTCGATAATAATGGTGGTTAACACTCCTAAAACTGCTGCTCCAATTAACATGGGAATTGTTTCTCTAGATGAAGAAAACAGATAAGCCAAGACAATCCCAGGTAAAACAGCATGGGAAATGGCATCACCTACCATGGCCATTTTTCGCAATACCAAAAAGGCACCTAATAGCCCACATGAAACTGCGATTAAAGAACCGCTCAGTATGATCCAAAATGCATCCATTATTTGTCGTTATAGGGTATTTTACTTTGGTGAGGGTCCATTTTGGGGTAGGCTAATTCTTTTTCAAGCTGCCGTTCAATTTCAGGAGTAATGATATGTTCTATGGCTTCTGCATCATTGTGCACATGGTCGGGTTGTAGTTTTAAACGCTGATTTAAGTACATCTCCCACAGTCTGTGAAGTCGAATTATCCGTTTAGATTCTTGAAGTCCAGTATGGGTAACGTACCATTGATCAGCCATTTTGCGTACATAATTTTTCTTTTTCAATTGAGCTAAGCCTTTGTTTAATTCATGATCAGTAAGTTCCCTGCTGTTCTTTAAAGTTTCAAAACTTCTACCGCTTTCAAAATCCTGATTGACTTCACCTAAGTGATAAAACAATTTCAATACATTTTCAGAACGTATTTTTTGTTTGTTTTCGCGATGAATTTTATAACGAGCCATCATTCCGCTCTTTGGAGCTAACCAAATTGAACCAATAGCCAAGATGGAAAGACACATAACTACCCAAGGGCCGGTGGGCATGGAAGGGGCAATGTAGCTGATGTAAGAGCCCATAAAAGCAGATATAGCACCAAAAGCAATTGCAATCAATAACATATAGCCTAAACGGTTGGTCCAAAATCGAGCTCCTGAAGCAGGAGTAATCAATAAAGCGGCCATTAAAACCACTCCAACTGCCTGTATGCCAACGGCTACTGCTAAAACAGTTATGGTAGAAAGCAAGAATTCTAAAAAGCGAACCGGCAAACCTATTACCTTGGCAAAGTCGGGGTTAAAGGAGATGAGTTTAAACTCTTTGTAAAATAATAGCACGAGAAGAATGAGTCCTAGTCCAATACCACTAAAAATAAATATGTCATCTTGAGTTAAGGAAGCGGCTTTCCCAAACAAAAATTTATCTAAACCAGATTGGGCGGCATTTCCCGAATGTTGAATAGAAGTGAGCAATAGTATACCAAACCCAAAAAACACCGAGAGAACAATTCCTATGGCAGCATCACTTTTAAGTTTAGTTGTGCGACTAATGGCATCAATTAAAAGCAAGGACAGCCAACCGGTTATTAGAGCTCCTGCAATTAATCCCAATGGGTTTTTGGAACCAGAAATCATAAAGGAAAGGCAAACACCTGGTAAAATAGAATGAGCAATGGCATCACCTACTAAGGCCCTTTTTCTTAAAAAAGCAAAGGTGCCAACCATAGCAGCAGTGGCGCCCAAAATCATGGTTCCAATGACTACAAACTGAACGTTAGGGTCAGAAAAACTGAAAAAGTCTAGCGTTTCTTCCATTTTACTTTTCCCGAACTGGGAAGTCTTTTTCTTTAATTAATTCTCCTACCTTACTCAATACATTTAACTTACCACCATACGCTTCTTGTAAAAGTTCTTCATTAAATATTTCTTCTTTTGGTCCAGAGGCAACAAGTCGTGTATTTAATAAAACAATCCAATCGAAATACATTTTGGCGGTTTGTAAATCATGATGAACCACAACTACGGTTTTGCCTTCATTCTTCATTTGTGTCAATAAATTCATGATGGCTTCTTCTGTTGCGGCATCTACACCAACAAAGGGTTCGTCCATAATGTATAAGTCAGCCCCTTGAGCCAAAGAGCGAGCAATAAACACTCTTTGTTGCTGACCGCCACTAAGTTGACTGATTTGTCGATTGCTATACTCAAGCATGTTTACTTTTTCTAAGGCCTCTGCTGCAATATCTCGTTCACTTTTTTTGAGCCGCTGCATCAAATTTGATTTACGGTAACGTCCCATTAAAACCACATCCATAACCGAAGCAGGAAAATCCCAGTCTACAGATTCTCTTTGCGGTACATAGCTAATTCGTTCACGGACATCATCTAAATCCTGATCAAAAATCTTTACATAGCCGCTACTCTTGGGAACCAAATCCATACAGGCCTTTAAAAGGGTGGTTTTGCCAGAACCATTAGGTCCAATAATTCCTACGATTTGTCCTGTGGGTAATTCAAAGTCCACATTCCACAATATAGGTCTGCGGTTGTAGCTTACCGTTAAATTGTGCGCTTCTATAGCCGTTTTTTCTTTCATATTTCTTTTTCACCTCTTTCGGTGTAACATTTTGCTCATTTTGCCGCTTGTTGTTCTTGATACTATCCCGAAGTTTCGGGATCACTCGAACGGACAAGCTACTCTTATACTCTTTATCTTTTCATCGCTTCAACTTTTTCACTTCAATGCCTCTACAATCGTATTAACATTGTATTTCACCATACCAACGTAAGTTCCTTCTACAGTTCCTTTTTCTCCCATAGCATCGCTATAAAGTGTTCCACCAATTTTAATTTCATGACCTTTTGCTTTACAGCCTTCAACCACTGCTTTTAAAGAACGGTCAGAGACAGAGCTTTCTACAAAAACAGCAGGAATTGCTCGATCACTAATAAAATTGACCAATTGACTTACATCTCTCAGACCGTATTCAGATAGTGTAGAAATACCTTGCAATCCCTTTACCTCGATTTGGTAAGCTTTTCCAAAATAGCCAAATGCATCATGAGCTGTAATAAGTACTCTCTTCGATGAATCGATTTGTGTCAGTTCTTGAATCACCCATTTATCTAATTTATTCAGTTCTTCTAGATAATGATTCGTATTTGTTGATAAGCTATCTTGATTTAAGGGAGTAGTCTTGCTTAGCTCTTTACCTAAGTAGCTTACTACTTTACTCCAAAGCTCAACATCAAACCAAAGGTGAGGATCATAGGCTCCTTGGAAATCAGTTGAATTAATCAGTTCTTCTTTAGAAACCCCATCTGCAGCGACTAAAATGGTTTTTCTGTTCTTTAATTTCTCGAAAATTTCACCCATTTTCCCTTCCAAGTGTAAGCCATTGTAAACGATAACAACGGCATCACTTAACTTTTTTAAATCACCTTGAGTGGCTTTATACAAATGCGGATCAACACCAGGGCCCATTAGGGTAACTACATCCGCTTGTTTGCCGACAATATTTTTTACTGCATCGCCCAACATACCAGTTGTGCAAACTATGGAAAGCCTTTTATTGGCTTGTTTTGGTTTTTCTTGGCAAGCCAATAAAAACAATAAACCTAAGAGTAGGGGAAGTAGCTTGATTTTCATTTTACATATAAATTTTGAGCCACTTCATGAGAAATCGTAGCAGAAGATTTATTGTTGATTTTGATTTCCATAGAGGCATCAAATTCATTGATAAGTTCAATAGTAAGTTTAGTTCCCAACTCAATGTTTAATCTTTCCAAATAGTTAAAAAACTCTGAACTATGATCTTTTACCCCTATAACAACTAATGCTTCTGACTCTTTCGCCATGCTTAAGGTTTTATTCAATTTCATGGGAAACTGTCCATTCTTATCAGGGATTGGATCTCCGTGAGGATCAAACTTTGGATGACCTAAAAACGCATCTAATTGATTGGTTAGTTTTTTAGAATGAATATGCTCTAATTGCTCCGCCACTTCATGTACTTCATCCCATTTAAATTGGAGCTTTTCTACCAAGAAAAACTCCCATAATCGATGTTTTCTTAGAATAGAAATAGCTATTTCTTTACCTGTGTTTGTGAGTTTTACGGCTTGGTATTTTTTATAATGAATGAGCTCTTTCTTTAAAAGGCGTTTTAACATGTCTGTAACTGAAGAAGCTTTGGTGTTCAACTTTTCAGCAATGGCATTAGTAGTGGCACTTTCTGCCCTTTCTTGATTGAGCACAAAAATGCTTTTCAAATAATTTTCTTCAGTTAAGCTTAGCATTTCTAAATTCTTTAAGTTGACAAAAGTAGCTAATCAAACTATATTTTTAGGGTGGTCTAAAAATATATTTACAAAGGTCAATTTGTTTAACATCTTTTATCAATAATTGCTTTAGTTTAAATACTTAACTATTCAAGAGAAGTTTGAAATTCAAATATCTTTGAAGTATGTTTAAACTTTTTCAACAAAAAGGTTTCGTGCAAATATTTTGGCTTTTTATGAGCTTGTATTTGCTTAACATTAGTGTAGATTCTCCAGATTATTTTTCCAATTCGATATCAGAAGATTTAAGTTTTAATGATCAAGAAAGTATTGTTGAAATAGTGGTAGAGCAAGTTTTAGGCTATGAAAATGCCATTAAAGAATATGATGATAACGATACTGAAGAACACAATGGAAAAGTTCAATTAAAAGTGGACTGGTTCTCCAAACCAATTTATTCTAGTATTTTCTCTTCTTCTAATTTAGAAGCAAATAAAGATGCGTTTTATTCCCCGAAACTAAAATTATCTTTAGGTTATTACCAAACTGACACTCCGCCACCAAAAGCTTGATTTAATTTCTGACAACTTGCATTTTATAGTGCAAGAAAAATAATTGTAAACAAAAATTAAATCAAATGAGATTAATTAAACCGCTAGTGTTACTAGCAGTAGTAATTTGTGCGAAAAATATTGATGCACAAAATTTAGACAAAGACATAAAGAAACCTACAGCTGCCGGACAATCAAATGGGAAAGTTTTGCATGCAGAACCTTTATACATCGACCTAATTCGTGATTTAGGTGCAAGAAAAGGTGAAAAAGAATGGAATGTGGGTATGGGATTGACAGACAATTTAAGTTTTGATTCGTACGAAACTCTAATTGAATACGAGTGGGCGCCTTTAAACAATTTAGGGTTAGAGGTAGAATTGCCATTCACTTTTTACACTAAAAATAAAGGACATGGCGAATCGACTTTACCACCATCAAATCGTTTGAATAGTTTAAAATTAGCAACTCAGTATACTTTTTTGGTTAATGAACGAAAGTCTATTTCTATGGCTATTGGCTACATTAACGAGTTTGAATTATCAAGCTTTGACCGTTTTGGTGAACCAATGGTTATTGGAAATGTTTACAACCCATTTTTGGTAGCTGCCAAAAGATGGGGAAGTAGCTTTCATACCTTGATTTATACAGGCCCAAAAATAGTGCAGCATTTTAAAAGTCAATTGTTTGAGAGTGCTTATGAAGTGAATACTAACTTTCACTACATGATTAGCAACAGCCGAAATTTTGTAGGTGTAGAATTAAACAAAACTATCCATGAAAGTGATTTTGATATGACTATAAGGCCACAAATGAGAGTAGGAATTGCGGATAACTTTTTAATTGGCATAGTAACAGGAATACCAGTTAGTAGAGAAAATGAACGATTTAGTTCATTTTTAAGATTAATATGGGAACCTAAACACAAGCATTAAGCAATTCCTCTTACAGCACTGCTAGCTTTTTTGTTAAGCTAGCAGTGCTTTTTTCAAGATGTCGATTTAGTTCTGGATATTTGTCAAAAACAAAATTGAAATGCTGAAATATATCATCTTGCTATTTGGAATATTGTCTACATTTAAGAGCTCCTCGCAAAGCATTCAAACCGATCGACCGAGCCAAACAGATGCAGCAACGGCTATTAATCCAGGTGAATTACAAATAGAAAGTGGTTTTCTATTTGAACGATACAAATTGAGTAGTAGCTTTTCGGAACATCGAAATTCTCATCCTATCAATGTAATACGCTTAGGATTAGTTAAAAAACTAGAGTTGAGATTCGTCAATCAATTGGTTACCTATCGAATTAAAGATAATGTTGGGAACATCAAAGACAAGAGTATTAGTGGTTCAGAGAATTTGCAAGTTGGTTTCAAATATCAGCTAACAAATAATGACTCTAAACTTTTAATGAGTGCCATAGCTCATGCCATTTTACCTACCGGTTCAGAAGGTTTAAGCAATCAATTTTATGGCGCTTTAGCGAAAATAAGTATGACTTATAAATTAGATGACATTAGAAGCCTGAGTAGTAATATTGGTTATATGAATCAATACTTAGATTTTGAATCAAACGGATTGGTGAAGTATGCCGATGGAGATTTAACCTATACTTTAGTTTATGGGCATTCTTTGGATGAAAAAGTTGGTCTGTTTCTAGAAGTTTATGGGGCTTATCAAGACTTTAACAATTGGCAAAATAATATGGATGCGGGCTTTGCTTATCTCGTAAAAGACAACCTTCAACTTGATTATTCATTTGGATGGGGATTAAATCAAACCATGAATTATCATTCACTAGGCATTAGTTTTCGTCTGCCAAACTAAGGCTTAACTTAAAATTCTTACCGACTTTTGCATGAAAAATAATTCATGCAAAATATCTCTCGATTCGTACTTGTAATTTGTTTGTTTTCTAGCATTCAACTAAATGCTCAACAAGCAAAAACGTATCAACTCTTTAATCAAAAAGGGAGGAAAGTTTCTTACAAAAAGTTGATAAAAGAAATTCAAAAGTCTGATGTATTTTTCTTTGGAGAGCTGCATAACAACACCATTGCACATTGGCTTCAACTTGAGGTGTTAAAGACAATTAATCAAGAAACGGAACGTCCGTTAGCTTTGGGTTTAGAAATGATTGAAAGGGACAATCAAGATGAATTGGAACTTTATTTAAAGGGCTCTATTGATCAGAAAGGATTTGACAGTACAGCTAGGCTTTGGAGCAATTACGAAAAGGACTACAAACCAATAGTAGATTTTGCGAAAGAAAATGAAATTAAAGTAGTCGGAACGAATGTACCTCGACGCTATGCTTCACAAATTTATCATGGAGGTTTTTCTGCTTTAGATAGTTTGTTTACAGAAGAAAAATCTTGGTTAGCTCCTTTGCCTATTGAGTATGACTCTACTTTGCCTGGATATATAAAAATGAGAGAAATGATGCCCGGTCATGGCGGCGAAAATCTACCCAAAGCACAAGCCATTAAAGATGCAACAATGGCTTATTTTTTATTACAAAATAGAGCAGAGGAAGAGCTAATGGTTCACTTGAATGGAACTTATCATTCTGACAATTTTGAAGGAATTTTATGGTATGTTAATTTATACCAACAAGGATTAAATCTATTAACCTTAAAAACAGTGACTCAAAATCAGCTTGAAAAATTAGAAGAAGACTATTTGCAAACCGCCAATTTTATTTTGGTAGTTGATGAAGATGTGGCAGATAGTTACTAAGTTGAAGATTTTATAGGTGCCCTTTTGTTGCTGTAACCATAAGCGCAATGTCTACAATTGTTGTTGCAACACCTTCCTCTTCCTAAGTGATAAAATTCAGTAAATACAAAAAGTCCGTTTTCCAAATAGTAATGTAGACCTTCTATAAAAGTTTCGCGATTAAGTGGAAATGGTCGGTTTTTACTTAAACCGACCATTTTGTCTATTTCTACTAAACAGGATTTACACAAACAATCGTAATAGGTTGATTGTAAAAACTGAGATGTTTCTTTTGTGATTCTCGCTTCAGAGCATTGACAATGTGTAATGTTTCCTAGCTTACATTCAAACGCTGAAAGGCAGCGTTCACATTGCTTTTTTTCATGCTTTTCTTGCATTTTTACTTAAGCCTCACAACTAGCACAACTAACCATATTAGCAACAAACTCTTTAGAAACCGATTGACTTCTTTGATAGTAAAGTGTTTTAACACCTAGTTTCCAGGCTTCTACCATAAGTTTATTAACATCCCTTACAGGTAAAGCAGCAGGTATGTTTAAATTTAAACTTTGAGCTTGATCAATGTATTTTTGTCTTACAGCAGCTTGCTGAATAATTTCAAGTTGACTGATTTCTTTGAATGTTTTAAATACTGCACGTTCTTCTTCATTTAATTCTTTTAAGTGCTGAACACTTCCATGATTTAGCATAATGCTTCTCCAAGTTTCTTCATTATCAATACCTTTCATAACCAATAAGTTTTTTAGGTATTTATTCTTTCTCATGAAATTACCTTTAGCCAATCCTGCCTTATAGTAATTGCTACTAAAAGGCTCAATGCCCGGTGAGGTTTGACCTAAAATAGCAGATGAAGATGTGGTAGGAGCAATGGCCATTAAGGTAGAATTACGTCTTCCATAATCTTGAAGTACCTCAGGCTCTCCGTAAATACGCGCTAAATCTTCACTTGCTTTGTATGTCTTTTCTTTTAAATAAGAGAATATCTCTGTAGTTTTTTGCTTGGCTTGCAAACCTTCAAATGGAATCATATTTTTTTGAAGATAGGAATGCCAACCCATTACACCCAAGCCTAAGGCTCTATGTCTTTTGGCAAAACGATTTGCAGAAGCTAAATAGTAATTGTCCTCTGTTTTTGCTATAAATTCTTGTAATACAGCATCTAAAAAGAATACTGCGAGTTTCACTGCTTCTGTATCTTTCCATTCATCATAAAGTTCTAAATTCATGGAAGAAAGACAACAAATGAATGATTCTTCCTTGGTAGAAGGAAGGGCTATTTCAGAGCATAGGTTACTCGCATTAATTCGCATTTCTTTGTCTATGTAGACATCAGCCTTAAAGCGATTTACATTATCAGAAAAGAAAACATAGGGTAGACCTTTTTGCTGGCGACTTTCAATCACTTTTGCCCAAACAGTTCGCTTTTCATGATCACCATCAACCATTTCTTGCATCCAATAATCAGGTACACAAACTCCATAAAACAAATTTTGAATAGGGTTACCAATATTCTTTATTTTCAAAAACTCTAGAATATCAGGATGATCAATATCCAAATATGCCGCAAATGCTCCACGACGAACTCCACCTTGAGAAATAGTGTCCATGGCGGTGTCAAATAATTTCATAAAACTTACAGCACCACTACTTTTTCCATTATCAGTTACAGCACTTCCTCTTTCACGTAATTCTCCAAAATAACCCGATGTGCCTCCACCAATTTTGGTTTGCATGATTACTTCACCTAATTTGTGTGTAATTCCTTCAATGTAATCAGGTACATGCACATTGAAACATGAAATTGGTAAACCTCTTTCTGTGCCCATATTGGCCCAAATAGGAGAACTTAAGCTCATCCATCCTTTCTCAATCATTTCAATAAAAGCTTCAGCAAGCTCGGGCTTGTATAAGCGCTTGGCTGCAGCATTAGCCACTCTTTCGATTGCTGTAGTTACGGTTTCCCCTTTCAATAAATAACCGCGATTTAAAATTTGTTGACTTTCATCGTTTAGCCACCATAATCTTTCCATAATTGTGAGTTTTTAGCTTTTAAATTGATTTAGAAGTAGTGCATAAAGCTTTTAACTTAATGCGAAGTATAAGCGAGTAACTGATTTAAAATAAATCTGATGCTGAAATACTTTTATCGTGTTTAGTATAATCTACTGGTCTTTTTGCGAAGAAATCATCTAAGCTGTTGGCAAAAATCTCTTCTTCAAACCAGGCTAAAGGTTTATAATCTTCATCACTAACCTTGAAAATCTTATCTAATCCAATGTTTGTGAGGCTCTCATCGGCTCTAAATTTCATAAAATTTAATAGGTCTGACTTTGAGATTTCGTCTAATTCACCATCGGCAAAAATCCAATCTAGTATGTTAGATTCAACAACAATCGAATCAGCAACTATATGTTTAATCTCTTCAATGGTTTCTTCGTCGAAAAACTCCGGATGCTCTTCTCTGATTTTATTGACAATATACATACCTGCATTGGCGTGAATCTGCTCATCTACTGAAGTCCATCCGATGATGTTGCTAACATTTTTCATAACTCCCTTAAATCGAGTAAAAGAAAGAATGATAGCAAACTGACTAAAAAGAGAAACATTTTCAATAAGAATAGAGAAGAGGATAAGTGAGAAAACATAGCGTTTGGGTTCATCAGACTTTGTAAAAGCCAAGGCTTTACTTAAATAGTCTACTCTTCTTTTAATAACAGGCACTTTCATTAAATGAGTAAATTCATCGTTGTAGCCCAAAACATCTAACAATCTTGAATAAGCCTCAGAATGGCGGAACTCACATTCTGCAAAGGTGCTGCCTAAGCCATTAAACTCAGGTTTAGGTAAATGATGGTAAAGGTCTCCCCAAAAGGACTTTACAGCAACTTCAATTTGAGCAATTGCAAGAAGGCTTTTCTTAACTATTTGTTTTTCATTTTCGCTTAAATGAGCATGAAAATCTTGAACATCTGCTGTGAAATCTACTTCTGAATGAACCCAAAAAGATTTATTAATGGCTTCTGTAAAATCTAGTACTTCTGGATATTCAAAAGGTTTGTAATTAACTCTTTTCTTGAAAATAGAACTCATGGCAAATCAATTTTGCTTGGAGAAGGAGCCAGCGAACCACAGAATGAACTAGAGAGAATTATTCTATGTTTTGCTATGCTTTTATTCCCGAAAGCGATTAAACAAATAAATTTAAAAGGCAGGTCTTCTGACTTCAGCTACTTCAAGTTCCTTCCCCCAAACAGAGCGTTTAGAGTGGATTTTTTACTTGAAGTGAAAGAGCTGTTACAGCAGCGGGTACTGTTCAGGAGTTTCACCTGATTCCCTATTATCGTAATTTCTACGACCTTTTCTTGATTCAAATTTATTTTGATTTAAAAGGGAATTTCTCATTTCATTAGAAAAAGTATTCACTGGCTTATTAACAAATTCCCTTTTGTTTTAAGTAGAAGGTTGAAACTAAAGAGAATTCATGAAAAGAAGCCTATTTAATTTTTTTACTTTTGAGGCGAATTGTTCTTTTCATAATTTCTTTATCAAACCAAAAAGGTATTGCTTAACGCAATGTAATTGGGAATCGTGTGAGAATCACGAACTGTCGCGCAACTGTAAGTAACGTAATAGGTTTTATCAACAATTGTCCACTGTTTTTTAATGGGAAGGACGATAAAACGGTTACAAGTCAGGAGACCTGCCTTTTTTGAGTATTGACGATGCTTTCGCGAAAAAAAGCTTGTTCATGAGGTTGATATTTAGTGGGAATGTTTTGTGCCACTCGTTTTATTCAACTTACTTCAATTTTTATTTCTTAAAAAGCATGGTGAAGTTCTGCAGAAGAGCTTTTATTATTGTTTAACGTGTTAAAAATTTAAGAGATGAAAGCACAATCTACAAGCTATTCGCGAAAATTATACTTGAAATTTTTTTATTGATAATAACGTAGTTCAAAAATGGAAAGTTTGATTGAAATGAAAGAAAGCACAAGTTGGAATTCAGATAAAAGAAAAATACTGAGTCCGTTGATGTCATGGGATATATTCATGAATTCTTATGCTAAGCGAATGAAGCACCTTAAGAATTTAAATGATCTGAAGGAGCTAAATAGTCAAATCAAAAATGTTTCATGTAAGATTGATTTTAGTGCGATTCAACATACAGAATATGATGCTATTGTATTAACAGATCTAAATCAAAAAATTCTTTGGATAAATAAAGGATTTACTAATATGACAGGTTATTCAAGAAATTTCGTAATAGGAAAAAGACCTCATATTTTACAAGGCAAGAATACAACTCAAAAAAGCAAAGAATCATTTAGAACGAACTTGATATTACAAAAACCGTTTACTCAAACAATCTTAAATTATAAAAAGGATAGAACGATATATATATGTAGGGCAGAGGTACACCCTTTAAAAACCAATAATGGAGAATTGAAAGCATTTGCAGCTTTTGAAAAAGAAATTTTATGACAAGACAAGAGAAGATAAAACAATCGGAAACACGCATTTTTAAAGCTGTTTTTCCAAATACCACAAATCATTACGATACTTTATTTGGTGGTACAGCCATGCACTTAATGGATGAAGTAGCATTTATAACAGCTACACGATTTTGTCGACAGCGTATGGTAACTGTCAGTAGTGATCGAATCGATTTTAAGAAACCAATACCTTCTGCAACCATAATAGAATTAGTAGGCAAGGTAACATATACCGGAAATACTAGCTTGAAGGTTCGAGTTGACATATTTATTGAACAGATGTATTGTGAAGAAAGAGAAAGGGCTGTAAGTGGTGAATTTACCTTTGTTGCAATAGATGAAGATAAAAAGCCAGTTAAAATAACTGATTAAACTTTATTGAATAAGTATTAAAAATACTTTACTCTAACAACTTTATAGTTGTTATAATTTGATTTTTAGATAGATATCGATTGTAAACTTGTAAGAGCTCCAAATTATTTCCTAAATATACAATAGTCGGAAAACTTAGTTTACCTTCAACTAATCCAACAAATTCTGCCAATTGGTGGTATTGGTTTTGGTTGGCTCCTGCGTACTTTCTTCCCATAAATATAAGGTCATCTTTGCCTTCTGCGTTCAACTTTAAAGCATAAACTTCTTGCTGTAGCATTTCCAGAATTTCTTTATCTTCAAATACTGCATTTTCTTGCATTTTGCAGACTTTGCACCAATCGGTGTAAACAAAAATTAAAACTGGTTTAGCTTGCTTTTTTAAGCTATCATTCAAATCCTTAAAGTCAACCCAATAATCTTGAGCTATACAGAAATTCGCAATAAAACTGAAAAGAATAAAGCAAGTTATACGTATCGAATTCATCTACTTTAACTGATATTTGATTCCAACAAATGCACGCACACCTTGATTTGGAGCATAAACATACGATGGGTCAAAAGTAAGAGCATTTGGATTGTTTACACTTGAAACAACTTCGCCTTGAGCGTTAAAGCTAACATTCTTGTCAAATGGATCAAAGGCGCGAGCAATACTATTAGCAGCAGGAGTGAAATCAAGTATATTTTTAACTCCTCCGTAAATATTCCATTTTTTATGAATGTCTTTACTCAATTGTATATTCAAAATACTCCACCAAGGAGAGTGTTCATCACGAGAATCCAATTCACCTAACAAAGGCAAACGCATAGGGCTGTAAACATTTCCTGTAAAATTCAATTGTAAATTCCATGGTAAAATCGTGTACTCAATATTCCAAACTGCAGTAAAATTTTCCGTTAATAACTGACGCTTTTTTTCACCTTCTTCTTCTATGGTAACATCCATTAAAGTAGCGCCTCCCATAATTTTCAATCCATTTGTAAAGGTTAAATCGAGGTTTAGTGAAACCCCTTTTGAAATGGCTTCTCCATTTAGATTGTCGTAGATGATTTGATTCGGATTACTTTCATAATCCGGAACTATTCGGTTAGAAAATGAAGTATAGAAAGCAGAAAAATCTAAGCCAATAAAGGTTTCGTTTTTGGTGTAAAACTTTTGAACTGCGTTAACATTCACATTAATCGATTCTTCAGGACGAAGTTCTTCGGCAAATACAACTTCTCTTGCTCCGGTTAAAGCTGCATGATCTTCTGTAAAAACATTTGCCACTCTAAAACCGTTTCCTGCACTTAGTCTCAGAATGGTTCTGTCATTCAAAAAATTCCATTTGTAATTTATGCGAGGGGAATAAATGCTTCCATGAATGGTATTGTAGTCGTAACGAGCACCAAGCAAAAGAGTATTTTGTTCGTTTATCGTGATTTGATCTTGAATAAAGAATCCTGGTAAGTGAATTTCAGAAGCTTGGTTTCCACTGCTATCTAAAGTAAAAGTTGCTCCTGTATTATCGTCGTAATACGTATAGCGATAAGCCGCCCCCAAAAGGAAGTCATGTGAATTCCATAACTTTTTGTTCCACGTCAGTTGTGTAAATCCAATCTTTTGATTAGCGATGTAAACATCACTGCCATACACCGAGTTTTGATCGTGTTCGTTAGCACTAAATTGAAGATTTAGGTTTTCACTTGAAATGGGAAGTTGGTAATTTCCAAACACTTCCCAACGACTGGTATAAATGCTTTCTCCATAAATAGAATCACCGGCCCTAAATTCAGGATTCCAATTCATTTCACCTCCCCATCTATCTTCATAAACATAACGCAGGCCAATATCAAAGGCTCTATTTTCGTTTCGTTGAAATGAAAATTTATTAAAAATAGATATTCGGTCTTGTAAGGTCACATCCGTAAATCCATCACCATTGTTGTCTATGGGATTATCATAATTGAAGTAGTTCAAACCCATTAACCCATAAACCTTATCGGAAAGCTTGTATTTAGCTCCTAAATCAGCATTTAACTCTTGCCAAGAAGTGGTATAAACATCTGCAGTAAAAGTAGGAGCATTTAGAGGTTTTTTTGTGATAACGTTGATTAAACCACCCACCGCTTCTGAGCCATAAAGAGTAGAGGCAGGTCCTTTTACAATTTCTACACGCTCAATCAAGGCGGAAGGTATTCCTGTGAGACCATAAACCGTGGAAAGTCCACTAACAATCGGCATTCCATCAATTAATACCATGGTATAAGGCCCTTCAAGGCCATTCATGTGAATGTCGCCTGTATTGCAAACGTTGCAATTTAATTGTGGACGAACACCATTAACATTTTGTAGTGATTCAAAAATGGAAGGATTTTTATTGTTCTCAAAATACTTAGCAGAATATACTTCTACTGGTACAGGACTATTTTTCTTCGACATTTCTTTCATGGTTCCTGTTACCACAACTTCGTTTAGGTTTTGCGAAGTTTCTTTTAAAATAAAATTTAAGGTCTTTGTTTCTCCTGCTTCTACTTTAAAGGTTTTAACTTCAGTTTTATAGCCGATAAACCGTACCATAATAGTGTGTGTGCCGGGGTTTAATACAAGACTGAATTTACCATTCTCATCTGTTGTAACTCCTTGTGTGCTTCCTTTCAGTAGTATGTTGACAAACGGAGCAACTTCATTATTTGGAAAAGTAACGGTTCCATGAATGCGCGCTTCTTGTGCATTTCCTTTAAAAGTAAGCAATAAGGAACCTAATATAAGCATATATTTCATGATGCTAAATCAATAATTTAATGAGGCAAATATAATAAGTTAGACACATCTAACAATTGGAATAAAAAAAAGATTATAATTTCGTTTCAAAATCACAGCTATGCCTTCACAGACAAAAGAAAATTATTTAAAAGCCCTATTTAACTTAATGAATGAGAAAGGAGAAATAAGTTTAACTGAATTGAGTGATAGTCTAGAGGTTAGTAAGCCTACAGCCAATAACATGATTAAAAAAATGGAAGAACTTGGCTGGTTGCATTATGAAAAATACAAACCACTTAAACTTACCAAAGAGGGAAAAACAAAAGCAGCCTTAATTATTCGTAAGCATCGAATTACAGAAATGTACTTGGTTGAAAAGCTTGGCATTGGTTGGGAAAAAGTTCATGCCATTGCTGAACAGATGGAACATATAGATTCGCCATTGCTTTTTGAACGCATGGATGAAGTATTGGGCTTTCCAGATTTTGATCCGCATGGCTCACCCATACCAGACAAAAATGGAGTGATTAAAAAAGTAGCCTATCAATTGTTAAGTGAATTAAAAATCGGAGATGCTGGAATTATTATTGGAATAGAAAATAGCTCCGAAGAGTTTCTAAAATTTCTAAATCAAAAAAAGATAAAACTTGGAGATAGAGTAGAGGTGGTTGAAAAAATAGATTTTGATGAAAGTGTTCTGGTCAAAATGGGAAAAATCGAAATGCAGTTTAGTAAAAAAGTAAGCGACTCTTTACGATTAAAAAAGTAAAATTTGAAGCTCATTTTAAAAAGGGAAAGCCATATAAGCTTTCCCTTATTTTTTGCCTTCAATTTTGTAACAAAACTTGTTGTGTTTACAAAACGATACGTGTGTTACAAATGTAATAACGATGATTTCAATTGAAATATCGTTTGGTTGATTACTTATGTAAACAAAGGTGTAAGAATTCTTGAGGTTTATGTTGTTGTTTGATTATAGTATTAGAAATCAAAAACATACATTGAATTAGTTGAAGTTTTTGTTTCTTGTTGTTTAGCTTTGTCGATTTGTTTTGCTGAGTATTTTACATATGTAAACTACTTGCATTAAAAAGATTGTATACATTTGTAAAGTAGTTAGTGTGTTACAATTTTGAACTTTACATTTATGGAATTAAGCGATCGATTTAAGTATATCATGAAGCTAAATCAGTTAAGTGCATCTGCATTTGCAGAGGAAATTGGAGTGCAACGTTCTTCGGTTTCGCATGTCTTATCTGGACGTAATAAACCTAGTTTAGAGTTTATGCAAAAAGTATTGAAACGCTTTCCTAAAGTAGATGCAAATTGGCTTGTTAATGGAACCACATCTGTCGATAAAAGTCAATTTGAATTGGCAGAAAAGGAGTCAAATGAAGGCAAAGAAAATCGAGAGCAAACGATTAATGAAAATATTCAACATCAAAATGAAGATAGCCCTCATGCTATAGGAGAAAGAACAATAACCTCTTCGTCCTCAAAAAAAATACAAAAAATAGTGGTCTTTTATACTGATGGAACCTTTGAAGAGGTATTAAAGTAAATCATCTTGTTGAATAAGCCATTCAATTGCGGGACTTAAATTTCGAAAAGCTTTAGTAGGTATTGCAGGCTTATCACTATTGATGAAAAAGTTTGCTAAAATTTTAATCGGTAAGCTTTCAATTAAAATTGCTAATGCATTTGCTTCTTTGTGAGAAGGGTAATTCTTAAAAATTTGCCTCGCATCATGATCTATCAATAAACCGATAGCTCTTGAGTCAGAAATTACTAATCTGATTTCAGGAGTAAACATGGGTTTCGTTTCCTCAATGATTTGAATGGCTTTTTTTCTATCAATAATCGTGTCCCTGTGGTATTTAATTACTAGTATTCCAAGGTGTTGATGGATGAACGTGTCTGCATCACCAATGTTTCTGTTAAAGCGAAAATCAAAAGATTCGTATTCGCTCTCATACTTCCCATGATGTGTATGGTTAGAAGTCATCGATTTATTGTTTTCCGTCCAACAATATACTCACTTAATTTTTAACGAGCCAATCTTCAGCCGAATTAATGCTATTAAAGACTTTAGTAGGTATGATAGGTTTGTTTATTTGTACAAATAGAGTTGCTAAAATTCGTGTTGCATGATTATTGACAACAATTGCATGCTTTTTATTTAAACGCAAACTAGCATTATCGCTATACATTTCTCGAGCTTCTCTTGTGATGTGTAATCCACCTGCCCTAGCGTCTGTTAATCCATAGAGTACTCCTTGTTTAAGGATAGGCTCCACGGTTTCAATAACCATTTGAGCCTTACTTTCATCTATTTTAGAATTCGGGTAATAATAGACCAGTAAAATGCCTAATTGTGAGTTTAAATAGAACTCTGCAAATTCTAATTGTGCTACAAAGTGATATGAGATCTTGTAAGCCAAGTTAAGCACCCTGATTGATTAGCCAATTTGTTGCTTGTTCTATTGAAGAGAATCCTTTCATCGGAATGTTTGGCTGGTGAAAGTTTAGGTAGAAATTATATAATAAACGATGAGCAAGGTTTTGCAATACAGCTGCCAAGGCCATTGTATGATTTTGAGTTAAATCACATTTAGCAAAGTAATTCCTAGCTTCAGTGGTCATATCCGTACCTTCTGAAAGTTTAGTGATTCCATAGCCAGGATAAGTTAAATCTAGAAGCGACAAAACAAGCTGTTCAGTCTTTTGTGCCTCTTTCAGTTCTACTTCTGAATAAGGCTTAAAGTCAACCAAAACAATATTCTTTTCAGCATGCTTGAATATACGAGCAAAGTCAGTTTCCACTTTTAACTGAAAATCAATCGCTGTTGTTGTCATTGCTATAAATATAAAGTTTTGTTTTGAATTATGGTCAAAATTCGATTCTTAGACACAGCTTCTTGTATTTTTGTCCTATGATTTATAAATACCTGCTAAAGCCCATTTTTTTCACACAAGACCCTGAAAAAATTCACTATAAAGTTTCTTCATTATTGAAAACGGGGCTTGCAATTCCTTTTATGAAGTCGATTGTGAAAGGCCTTTATGTGAATTCAGACCCAATTATTGAAAAGCAATTGTTTGGTTTGAATTTTAAGTCTCCCGTTGGATTGGCTGCAGGTTTTGATAAGGACGCAAAACTCATAGATGAATTAGCATGTTTGGGATTTGGCTTTATTGAAGTTGGTACTGTAACTCCTAAACCACAAGAAGGTAATCCTAAGCCGAGACTGTTCAGATTGCCTGACGACCAAGCATTGATAAACCGAATGGGTTTTAACAATGAAGGAGTAGAATTGATGGTTAATCGCCTTAGAAACAGAAATAGCAACATAATTGTAGGGGGTAATATTGGTAAGAACAAAATCACGCCCAATGAGAATGCGGTTGAGGATTACTTAATAAATTACAAAGCGCTAAGAGAGTATGTTGACTATTTTGTAGTAAATGTAAGTTCTCCTAATACACCTAATTTAAGGGAATTGCAAGAAAAGGAGCCGCTTAAAAAGTTGTTAAATTCACTTCAAGTTGAAAACAAAAAAGAAGTAAAACCTAAGCCTATTCTCTTGAAAATTGCACCTGATTTAACGAATTCGCAATTAGATGATATTGTAGAAATAGTTATTGAGACAAAAATTGATGGTTTGATTGCTACCAATACAACCATAGATCGTTCGAGCTTAAAAACAAATGCTGAAAAAGTAAATGAAATTGGAGCAGGTGGATTAAGTGGAAAACCCTTGAATAATAGGTCAACCGAAGTTTTAAAATATTTAAAGAAGCAATCAAATGACGCTTTTCCTATTGTATCTGTAGGTGGAATTTTTACCGCTGAAGATGCCATAGAGAAAATTGAAGCAGGAGCCGATTTAATTCAAGTGTACACAGGATTCATTTACGAAGGTCCTGCTATGATTAAGAAAATAAACCAAGGATTAGTCAAGTATTATGAAAAAAGAGCTTAAAATAATTGAATGTCCACGTGATGCCATGCAAGGCATTCATGAATTTATTCCAACAGCACAAAAAGCAGTTTATATCAATCAGCTACTTAAAGTTGGATTTCATACATTAGATTTTGGCTCGTTTGTTTCTCCAAAAGCCATCCCGCAATTAAAAGACACCAAAGAGGTTTTGTCGCAGCTTGATTTGTCAAACACAAATTCGAAGCTACTAGCGATTGTTGCCAATAAAAGGGGAGCTGAAGATGCTGTAACCTTTGATGAAATTGACTTTTTGGGTTACCCATTTTCTATTTCAGAAACTTTCCAAAAAAGAAATACAAATGCAAGTATTGAAGAGTCAAAAGGTCGGTTAGAGGAGATTCAAAACCTTTGTATCAAGAATTCAAAAAAATTGGTTGTTTATCTATCAATGGGCTTTGGGAATCCCTACGGAGATCCATTCCACGAGGATTTATTGGCAGATTATATCCGTCAATTAGGTCAATTTGAGATTTCTATATTTGCTTTAAGTGACACTATTGGTGTTGCTAAACCTGAATTAATTCGTCGTGTTTTTGAAACCGTAATTCCTGAATTTTCAAGCATTGAAATTGGCGCTCATTTACACACTACTCCCGATAGTTGGAAAGAAAAAGTAGTGGCGGCCTATGAAGCAGGCTGTCGAAGATTTGATGGCGCAATTAAAGGTTTTGGCGGCTGTCCAATGGCTACTGACGACTTAACCGGAAATATGCCAACCGAACAAATGATTAGCTATTTTGAAGAAGTTAAAGGCAGTTCTGTGGTTAATCAAGAAGCCTTCTCAAAAGCACAAGAAATGGCTTCTCAAGTCTTTCCACTTTAAGTTATTTTGTAGTTTGTCCTTCGTATTGCTCTGTGAAAGAGCTATCAATGGGCTCCCATAGCTCTATCTTATTGTTTTCAGGGTCTAAAATATGAACGAACTTACCGTATTCATAAGTTTCTATTTCGTCTAAAATGGTAACACCTGCATTTTTTAGGTTTTCAACTAATTGTTCGATATTCTCAACCCGATAGTTGATCATAAATTCTTTTTGCGAAGGTTCAAAATACTTGGTGTCTTTTGAAAAAGTACTCCATTGTAAATACCCTTTTTCTTCTGCTTGATCTGATTTTCTAAACTCAAATAAAGAGCCATATTCGTTCGTCACTAATCCCAATTGATCGCGGTACCAATCTCGCATTTCATCTGGCTTTTCACATTTAAAAAAGATACCTCCAATTCCGTTAACCTTTGCCATGTTGTTTTTAATTTAAAGATAGTGAAGCTTTTTAGAAAGCCCTTTTATTTTGACGTACTTTTGCCAAACTTTTTTTGACAAATGAAAAACAAAGCAGCCTCTCTTACTTTCATATTTATTACCATTTTGATTGATGTTATTGGAGTAGGTATTATTATTCCTGTATTACCAACTTTAATTGAAAATTTGACTGGTGAAGGCTTAAGTGAAGCCTCTAGAATAGGAGGGTGGTTAATTTTCTCTTATGCCATTATGCAGTTTGTCTTTGCTCCATTATTAGGTAGCTTGAGCGATAAGTATGGCAGAAAACCCATTCTGCTGATAGCATTATTTGGCCTAGGATTGGATTATTTTCTTCACGCTTATGCTCCAAGCTTGGCTTGGCTTTTTGTAGGAAGATTATTGGCAGGCATGTGTGGAGCTAGCTATACTGTTGCAACGGCTTATATTGCTGATATTTCGAAGCCCGAAGAAAAGGCACAAAATTTTGGAATGGTAGGTGCCGCTTTTGGACTTGGTTTTATTGTAGGTCCTGTAATTGGTGGTCTTGCTGCGAAACACTCGGTTCAATTGCCCTTTTTAATCGCTGCAACGCTCACCTTGCTTAACTTTTTATACGGATGGTTTATCCTGCCTGAGTCCTTAAAAGTAGAAAATAGAAAGAAAACAGTATCCTTAAAAAAGGCAAACCCTGTAGGTTCTTTTCATTTGTTAAAAAGAAATGTGGTTGTTTCTGCATTAGCCGTTGCATTCTTTCTCTTGTATTTAGCAAGTCATTCGGTGCAGTCAACATGGACATTTTTTGCAATGTATAAGTTTGATTGGGATGAGGCTATGGTAGGTTATTCATTGGCAGTTGTAGGAATTACGGTTGCTATTGCTCAAGGCTTTTTGGTAAAAAAGTTTGTCGCCAAATTTGGAGAACGAATAACCATTTACTTTGGCTATACCATGTGGATTCTTGGATTAAGTCTTTTTGCTTTAGCAACACAAGGGTGGATGCTCTTTGTATTTGTGTTGCCTTATTGTTTAGGAGGTATTGCCTCACCAACTTTACAAGGAACAGTTTCTAATCAATTCAATGAAAAGGAGCAAGGAGAATTACAAGGAGCCTTAACATCTTTAATTTCATTAACCGCCATTTTCGGACCTGTACTTATGACCAATATATTTCATCGTTTTACAGGAGAAGAAGCTTCTATTCATTTTCCAGGTGCTCCATTTGCACTCGGAGCTGTATTGGTTCTAATTTCTATGTTTATAAGTTTAGGAGCCTTTAAAAAGAGCTAAGCATTCCAAATTTTCCAAGATGCTTCTGCTTGTAGTTTTAACATACTTAAGCCATTTACACATAAAGCGCCCCTTTTCTTCGCTTCTTTCAGCAGCTTTGTTTCTTTAGGGTTGTAAATCAAGTCAAATACTAAATGCTTTTCTCCAATCATTGAAAGATCAACTGAAGGCATTTCATTTTCTTGAGGATACATACCTAAAGGAGTCGTATTAATTAAGATTTGAAAGCTAGCTAATGCCTTTTTATCTAATTCGTTATAAGTAATTACCTGATTGCTTTCTTTAGCAGCTCTACTAACCAAATAGTATGGAATGCTTAATTGTTCAAGAACGTAACAAATTGCTTTTGAAGCACCACCTGATCCGAAAACAAGAGCCCTTTGATGGTGGTAAGCTAAAAAAGGCTTTAAGCTTTCTTTAAATCCAATTACATCGGTATTATGGCCAATGATTTTATCACCTTTAAACTGAAGTGTATTAATGGCGTTGATATGCTTCGCTGTTTCACTAAGCTCTGTTGTGAAAGAAATTGCCTGTTCTTTGTATGGAATTGTTACATTCAAGCCTTGTAGACTCTTATGTTTACGTAAAAGAGCATCTAAATCTTCAATTTGGTTCAATTCAAATAAGGAATAGGAACAATCTTTCAATTGTAATTTCTCAAACTTAGAGTCGAAATAAAATTTGGAAAAAGAGTGGGAGAGTGATTTACCGATTAAACCAAATTCTCTCATGTTAGGCTGCTTTTTTACCTGCTAATTCCTCTAACAAAACTATAAGACCTAAGCCTAAAACAGCTAAAATAATTGCAAAGACAAACTGACTGTCTCCGTCAAATTGAGAAGGAAGTATATTTTCTTCTAGAATCGCTTTCTTCTCTCCATGACGATCTAAACCCCATTCTAAAACCTTTTTCCATGGCCAAATTTTATTTAAAGAACCAATCATAAAACCTGTCAAAAGCGCAATGGTAATGTCATGATACTTTTTAAGCATAAATGAAAGCAAGTGACTAAAACTTAAAAGACCAATTGCACAACCTGCCCCAAATGTGAGAATAACATCCAATTTAAACTCACTTAATGCTTCAATGACGTAAGCGTACTTTCCAAGTAGCACCAATATAAAAGCTCCTGAAATGCCAGGTAAAATCATAGCACAAATGGCTAACATACCGGCTAAGAACACAAACCAAAGTTCAGTACTTGTTTCTGCTGGGCTAATGGTAGTTATTCCGAAAATTAAAATGGCACCAATTAGAAGTGAAAGAATGGTAGAAAAGTTCCATTTATGAACTTGTTTACCTACATAGTAACAAGAAGCGATAATTAGTCCGAAAAAGAAAGACCAAAGTAAAATTGGATGAAACTCAAGGGCATATTTAATGCCCTTCACAAGGGTGATTAAACTTATTGCTATGCCAATAAATAACGCTAGCAGAAAACTACCATTTACATGATTCCAAGCAGCTTTTATTCCTGATTTAAATAGAACGCCTAATACGGAGCTAAAAGATTTTAGTGCATTAACAAACTCTTCATAAATACCAGAAATAAGAGCAATGGTGCCTCCTGAAACACCCGGGACAATATCTGCTGCACCCATAGCCATCCCTTTAAGGCTTATGATAGCAAACTCTTTTTTAGTTCTTTTCATGAACAGCGATGCTTTGAATTCCTCCTTGTAAAGAATAGATTATGTGATTAGGTAGTTTCTTTTTTATGTGCATTGCTACCGTAGCAGAGCGTTTTCCACTTGCACAACAAAAAATAATTTCAGAATACTTTTTTAGTTCTTCAAAACGGCCTAAGACTTCAGCCATAGGAATATTGATGCCACCAATATTATTATCTTCAAATTCATAATCTTCTCTTACATCTACAATTTGTAAATCTTGTTGAGAGTTTAGCTTTTGATTTAATTCGCTTGCTGTTATTTCTTGAAAAGTCATGAGATTGGTTGCTTAGCTATATCTTCCGGTAAAAAATCATGAAATGTATCTCCTCTTAACCCAATTCTCAATGTTTCAAGTGGTATCACTTCATCATGAGCAATGTTACCAAGATTAACATTGGTTCCAAATTGTTTGATAAACCAAACTTGTTGTGCCTTTTTAGGGGCTTCCCATAGAATATTTTCTACTTCAACTTTTGAGATTATCTTATTGACTAATGCAACATGAGCAGTTCCATTTGGTCTATAAATTCCAACGGTTCCGCTTTCTCTAGCTTCAGCAATAACTTTCCAAGAACCAGCTTCAAGTTCAGCTTGCATCATGTTAATCCATTTATTTGGACTAATAAGAATGCCTTCTTCTTTAGAACCTACTTCAGACAAGACAGTAAAATCTTTACTCAAGTCGCTAATATATTTGCATTTAAGGTTATGGTCTAAGATGATAGAACCATCTGAAACTTCGGCCATTTTAATGCTAAATTTATCCAACAGCTTACGATAGTCATCAAACATACCTCTTGCTATAAAAGCTTCGAATAGGGTACCTCCTAAGTAGGTTTTTAAACCTGCTTCATGATAAATGTCTAGTTTACGTTGAAAGTCTTTGGTTAAATAAGATGTGCCAAAGCCCAATTTGACAACATCGGTGTATTCTGAACAAGAATCAACAAAATTTTCGGCTTGTCTCCAACTCAGACCTTTATCCATCATCATGGTTAGGCCGCTTTGTCTAGGTTTATTTGTTCTTTCGGGTATAAAAGGAAGTTCGAAATTCATGTACTACTTTTTGTAATATTCAATCAGTTCAATCACTTGTGGATTGAATTCTGCCTCCGGAAGTCTAGCAAAAAGTTCGTCCTTTTGATTGTAGTGATTTTTTAAAGCAGATTCTAAATAGAATAAAGCATTAATCACATCTCCCTTCTTCAGCAGAAAGGCGACAAAGTTATACAATAACTTGGCATTATTTGGCTGGCTTTTCACTCCATCTACAAAGTATTCTGTAGCAGACTCTGTTTGACCTAATTCGTCAGCTTTAAAAGCTAAATCTATCAGTAAATCTTCGTCATTTGGTTCTAAGTCATAAGCTTTTTCAAACGATTCTAATGCTTCATTTGGAAGATTTAGTTGATTTTCAATATCTCCTTTAAGGTAGAAATAGTCGTAATTAAACTCATCTAATTCTATGGCTTTTTTTACATAAGCAAGTCCTTCTTTAAACTTATTTAATTCAAACAAACAACTAGCTATGCCAAACCAAGCATCGGCAATAAACTCATCAATTTCTACAGCCTTTTTGTAAAAAGAAATCGCTTTTTCAAACTCATCCATTTTTTCATAGCACTCACCAATGTAATAATAGCTTAGAGCATCTTCAGAGTCAATTTGAAGCGTTTCATTATAACATTTCAATGCAGTTTCATAGTCCCCAAGTTTAGAGAAACAATGGGCTTTATTAAAATGAGCGGAAGAATAATCCTCTTTAATTGCAATTGCAAAATCGTAGCAATCAATAGCTTTTTCAAAAAGATCTAACTTGGAAAAGCTAATACCTAAATTGTACCAACCGATATAGGAGTAGGGGTTTTTATCGACGAAAGCCTCAAAAAAGTCTTTTCCAGCTTCCTTTAAATCTGCAACATCATAACAAAAACCCAATTCATAAAGAGCAGTTTCGTTTTCTGAATTAATAACCAAAACCTCTTTAAGTCGCTCAATCGCTAATAAGTGATTGTTGGCATTTTCATATTCAAAAGCCAATTGCAATAAGATGTCTTCTTTTTCTTCAGGGTCAGCGTATTCAAGTGCCTTTTTGAATTGTTCTATTGCCTTTTCGGCTTTTCTTAATTGACTAAATATAGAAGCTTTTGTATGAAATAGATCAATGTTAAAAGGTTCAAAAGTTTCAGCCATATTTAAGTACCGCATGGCTTCTTGTGGCTTATGTATAGCCACGTAAAGTTGAGCGCAGCTAACTAAAAGTGAAGCTGAATTTGGATGCTGTTGCAGAGCAAATTCAATAACTTGTATAGCCTTTGATGCTTCATTTTTACTACTGTAATACTCTACTAGATCTTCAAATTCTTCAACATCAAAAAACAAAGCTTTTTGCTCTTTAAGCATTTGTTCATATCTGTTCACAGTAGCTTGGTTAGATGAATCGTCAGCGAAGTTTTCAAATTCATTATCCATAATGACTATCGGGTGTGGGTGTTAAACAAAGATTGAAAAAAATAGCTATCAATAGGGGTTTTTTGACCATTCTTATCCACAAAGAAATTAACAGTAAAAGGAGTTCAAATATTGCTACTTTTGTTCCGCAAAATTACACATTATGACTTTAATAAAATCGATTTCTGGTATTCGTGGAACCATTGGTGGTAAAGCAAATGATAATCTAACTCCAATAGATGCAGTTGCATTTGCTGCCTCTTATGGAACTTGGCTAAAAGAGACCTTAAATCAAGAAGATTTGGTAGTGGTAGTTGGCCGTGATGCTAGACCAAGTGGAGAAATGATTAGTCAATTGGTTTGCTCAACATTGATTGGCCTTGGAATTCGAATTATAGATTTAGGATTGTCTACTACTCCAAGTGTGGAATTAGCAGTGCCTGAATTTAAGGCGAATGGCGGTATTATTCTTACTGCAAGCCATAATCCAAAGCAATGGAATGCCCTTAAATTATTAAATAATAAAGGTGAATTTATATCTGCTGCGGATGGCGCTAGGATTTTGGAGATTGCTGAAAAAGGGGAATATGAATTTGTTGAAGTAGATGATTTAGGTCTATATGAGCAAAGAGATTTTTTGAATGAACACATTCAAAAAGTGCTAGATTTAGAATTGGTTAATGTTTCAGCAATTCGTAAACGTAACTTTAAAGTAGTTGTTGATGGGGTTAATTCTACCGGTGGCATCTATATACCAGCTTTATTAAAAGCATTGGGAGTTACTGAGGTTGTAGAACTTTATTGCGAGCCTAATGGTCAATTTCCACATAACCCTGAACCACTGCCTGAAAATTTAATTGACATTTCAAAAGCAGTAGTTGAAAACAAAGCGGATTTTGGTATAGTGGTTGACCCAGATGTTGATCGTTTAGCTTTAGTGTCTGAAGATGGGAGTATGTTTGGTGAAGAATATACTTTAGTAGCTGTTGCTGATTATGTATTAAGACAAACACCTGGAAATACGGTTAGTAATTTGTCTTCAACGAGAGCATTAAAAGATGTGACTTTAGCCTTGGGTGGTGAATATAATGCTGCGGCAGTAGGTGAAGTAAACGTAGTGACAAAAATGAAGGAGACCAATGCTGTAATTGGTGGCGAAGGAAATGGGGGAGTGATATATCCTGCTTCACACTATGGAAGAGACGCCTTAGTTGGAGTAGCATTATTCTTGTCTCATTTAGCAACATTGGAAGATGGTAGCTTAAGCGCCTTAGAACTTCGAAAGTCTTACAATGATTATACAATCAGTAAAAATAAAATTGCATTAACACCTGATATTGACGTTGATGATGTCTTAAATAAAATGCAAGAAAAGTATAAAGATCAACCACACTCTGTCATTGATGGTTTAAAAATTGAATTTGATCAAGAATGGGTTCACTTAAGAAAATCGAATACAGAGCCTATTATTCGTATTTATTCAGAAAGTCAATCTGAAGCTAAAGCAAACAAATTAGCTAATCAAATCATTGAAGAAATCAAAGCCTGTATTGGCTAATAAATCGCTCTTTTATGAATATTTATTTAGATAATGCAGCTACAACTCCAATTGATCCAATAGTTGTTGATAGCATGATTCCAGTTATGAAAGAAACTTTTGGAAACCCTAGTTCTATTCATACCGATGGCAGAATTGCCAGATCAGTCATTGAAAAGTCTCGTAAAGCAGTTGCAGCTCATTTTAATGCTAGTCCTTCTGAATTCTTTTTTACCTCAGGAGGTACAGAAGCAGATAATATGGTATTGAGATGTGCCGTAGAAGATTTGAATGTAAAACACATCATAACTTCTCCACTGGAACATCATGCTGTGCTTCATACAGCTGAGGAATTAGAAAAAAACTTTAATATTAAGCTGAGCCTAGTAAAGTTAGATCAAAAAGGTCATGTTGATTTAAATCATTTAAAGGAATTGCTTTCAGACCAGCAAACCACTTTAGTAAGTTTAATGCATGCTAATAATGAGGTAGGTACTAGGCTTCCACTCAAAGAGGTCGGTTTAATTTGTAAAGAATTTGGAGCGTATTTTCATTCAGATACGGTTCAAACTATGGGCCATTATGCTTTCGATTTCCAAGAATTGAATCTTCATTTTGCAACATGTGCAGCTCACAAATTTCATGGACCCAAAGGAGTGGGTTTTTTGTATGTGAACTCCGATGTAAAAATTAATCCTTTAATAACCGGAGGTGCTCAAGAAAGAAATATGCGAGCAGGTACAGAAAATATATATGGTATTGTAGGATTAACAAAAGCCTTAGAGCTAGCCTATCATAATTTAGAAGGACATCAAAATCATATACAGGGAATAAAGTCGTATATGATTAAACGACTTAAAGATGAGATTTCAGGGATTCAATTTAATGGCGATTCTGAATCAGAAGAATCGTTATATACGGTGCTAAGCGTTTGTTTTCCAAATTCAAATATGGATGAAATGTTTCTTTATAATTTAGACATTGAAGGTGTAAGTGCTTCAGGTGGAAGTGCTTGTTCATCAGGTAGTAATGTTGGTTCTCATGTTTTACGTGCCTTAGGTGTGCCAATGGATAGGCCATCAGTTCGGTTTTCTTTTGGGAGATTCAACGCCATTTCTGATGTGGATAAATGCATAGAAATTTTAAAGCGGGTATACGAGTAATAAAATGAAAATTAAGGTCTTAGGAAGCGGAACATCCCAAGGAGTACCAGTCATTGCTTGTCATTGTCAGGTGTGCCAATCCATAGATCCAAAAGACAAACGTACTCGTTGTTCAATATACATTCAAAAAGGGAATACCCATTTAGTAGTTGATACAGGTCCGGATTTTCGCACTCAAATATTACGTGAAAAGATTGAAGATTTAGATGCTGTTCTTTTTACCCATGAGCACAAAGATCATGTGGCGGGCTTAGATGATATTAGAGCATTCAACTTTAAAGAAGGAGGGAAGCCCATGAATGTTTATGCTAGTCTAAGAGTTCAAGAAGCTTTGCATCGTGAGTTCTCCTATGTATTTTCAGAAAATAAATATCCGGGTATACCAGAAATAAATCTGTGCACTTTAACCAATGATGATTTCAAAGTAAATGACCTTAGAATAATTCCTATCAATGCGATGCATTTTAAATTACCTGTTAAAGGATTTAGGATTGAAAATTTTGCCTACGTAACAGATGCAAACTACATTGAAGAGTCGGAATTAGAAAAACTAATGAATCTAGAGGTTCTAATCATTAATGCGTTAAGAAAATCAAAGCATATTTCTCATTTCAACTTAGAACAAGCCATTGAAGTGATTAAGAAACTAAATCCAAAGAAAGCTTACTTAACTCATATAAGTCACTTAATGGGAAGACATAAGGATGTAGAACTTGAATTACCTTCAAATGTTCACCTTGCTTACGATGGATTACAAATTAATCTATAAACTGAACTTTTGCACTTTGTTCTCCAACACGAATAAAATATTGGCCTTGAGGAAGTTCTCCTTTAAATACTCTAAGTTTATTATTTAGATTTAGCACTTTAGCATTAAGTTCTCTGCCTTGCATATCATAAATTTTTACAAGTTGTAATGCTTGTTTAGATACCATTTCTAATTCAATATCAATAAAGTTTTGGCTTGGGTTTGGGTATGCTTTTAAGGCTGTATTATTGTTTATTTCTTGAATTCCAACAGATAGTGGTTGTACTTCAATATTCATCATAAAGTCTTGTGTGTCAGCATCTCTATATGTAGACCATGCACCGCCGATAACTTCATAAGTATGTCGAGAAGGCAATGAAGTAAATGTTCTTCCTAATGTAATTGCAACACTGTCCATTAACCAATGTAGATAGACCCCACCACTATTTATGATTACGCTATTTCTTAGGCTATCTCTATAATAAGCTCCGTTGCTAATTGAGGTGCTGCTAATAAATGCTGAGTCAAGTAATGTTCCGGGTCCTCCGCCACGTGCATTATCATCATAAATCATAGAGTGAAATCCCATGGTACCTGCAGTTACAATGAAATAATTGGCAGCAATTACTTCCGCAGGGTAAAAAGGTGGCTCTATGTAAACTCCAACACCTGCATTGCCACCACTCCAGCTAATTCCTGAAAAAGTTGGAGTTTGATCAGTATAATCTAAAATTAAAGGGTAGTTATTGCTTTTCAACACTTTTACTAGAGTTTTATTTGTATCATTAATAGTAATGTTGTCTCCACTTACTTGTTGTATGTATGTTTCTAGATTGTAGTAACCCACTTTACCAACAGAAAATGAATTTGTAAACTGAACTATTGAATCATCACCTGCATTCAAACTACTTATAGTTTTACTTCCAACAGAAATAACTTGTCTAGCCGTATCTAGCAATTGATAGCCTACCGTGATAGATGATGTAACATTCTGGTTGCCAGTATTTTTTACATTTACAGAAGGGGTGAAATTTTGATTTCTTCTTAAAAACATACCTCCATTTCTTTCGTTGTTAGTCCAACTAACACTAAGATCTGTAATCGGTTGAATAATATTTGGATAATAGTACTTAACTGAAAATGTATCAGGTGGAAATGAGTTAGATCTCCAAAATTGCAATCCATCTGTTCCATTTCCATTTTCTATGCCCATACTTACAAAATTAGTTGTGTAGGTTGGGTCAGGAAGTCCAATCTGAGTTTTGTAATTAATTGTAATCGAAGAATCTGCTTTATTTAAGATAACTTGAAAAGTATTGAGTCCAGAGTAGGTAGCGGTATTATTTGTCCAAAATGGAACTTTCTCAAATGTGATGCATACCGTATCACCTGATGTATAATAATAGGCGGCAGCAGGATTTCCTGATCCACTAAAATTTAAATCAGTGAGCATGGCGGCAATAAAGTTATTTGTGCCTCCCGATGTAGGAATGGCAGGAAATTGTGCGCCCGTTGAAGCAATATTCCCTGGACTAAACGAAACATAACCATTTGAGCCGACATAAAACTGAGTAGGTGTTGAACTATAAAAAGGGAAGTTATTGATTGAGAATGGTCCAACAAAGTTGTCATCTGCTAAACCACTTATCTGAGTGCCAACTTGTGTAATATCCAACCATGAATAAACAGGTCCAGAAGGATCTTGAGATGTTTTAAAGGTATATCCAAAATTATCTGGACCTCCACTTGTTGGTTGGGCTGAACTGAAAATGAATAATATAGAAAGTATAGAAAGGGATAAAAAATTTTTCATGGTAGCAGATAGATTAGTGTAAAGCTAAATTTAATAAAAAATTAACAACTTTTTAAATACAGCTAACATTGACTCCTTTTATAAAAGCAAATTGCCATCAATCCATAATTCACACATAAAACGCAATATTTATTTGTATTTTCGGCCGAGTGTAAATAAAAATAGCATTATGAAAAGAAAACTATTACTAGCTTTTACTGTGATTGCGTTTTTAGGGCTTAAAGCTCAAAAGCAAGGGAGTAAGATTGAATTCGAAGAATATGATTTAGAAAATGGGATGCATGTTATTTTACATGAAGATCATTCAACGCCTATAGTAGCCGTTTCTATATTATACCACGTAGGCTCAAAGAATGAAGACCCCAAAAGAACTGGTTTTGCTCACTTTTTTGAGCATTTGCTTTTTGAAGGATCTGAGAATATTGATCGTGGTGAGTTTTTTAAAATTGTGCAAGGAAATGGAGGAGTGCTTAACGCCAATACTTCTTTTGATCGTACTTTTTATTTTGAGGTATTGCCCTCAAATCAGCTTAAGTTAGGCTTGTGGTTAGAATCAGAAAGATTGCTACATGCTAAAATTGATTCTATTGGTGTTGAAACTCAGAGAGGTGTTGTAAAAGAAGAATTAAAACAACGTAATGAAAATACTCCATATGGAACCATTTTGCCTGAAATGTTTAGTCATGCATTTAAAGAGCATCCATACCGATGGACTCCAATTGGTTCTGCAGAATACATCAATCAAGCGAAGTTGGAAGAGTTTATGGAGTTCTATAAAACTTTCTATGTGCCAAATAATGCAACTTTATCAATTGCCGGTGATTTGTCAATTCCAGAAACCAAAAAATGGATAGAGGAATATTTCGGAAGTATTCCAAAGGGAACTAAACCAATTCCAAGACCTGATATTGAAGAGCCTAAAAAGACGGCTGAAGTAAGAGACACGGTTTACGATAATATTCAACTGCCAGCTGTTGTAATGGGTTATCACACACCTGCTCAAGGCGAAAAGGAATTTTATGCCATGAGTATGTTGGCACAATTGCTTTCACAAGGGGAGAGTTCAAGATTTAATAAAGTAATTAAAGATGAAAAAGAAAAGGCTGTTTATGTAGGTGCTTTTCCTTTACCAACAGAAGATCCGGGTTTAGCATTAATGTTTGGAATTGCCAATATGGGTGTTCCAATTCTAGAGCTTGAATCAGCTATGGATGTGGAAATTGAAAGAGTTCAAAAAGAACTAATCTCTGAAGAAGAATTTCAAAAGCTTCGTAATCAAGTTGAGAACGATTTCATTAGTAGTAACTCAAGTGTTAGAGGATTAGCTGAAAACTTAGCGAATTACCACGTTTATTATGGTGATGCTAATTTGGTGAATACCGAAATCGAACGATATATGAATGTTAGTAGAGAAGATATTCAGAATGCAGCTAAAAAGTTTTTAAATAAAGAAAACCGAGTTGTATTACATTACTTACCTAAATCAGAACAAGCTCAATAATCAAAAAATAATAGATAGAAATTATGAAAAAACTATATATAAGCCTAACGGCCATTTTGATTAGTGGCCTTGCCTTTGCTCAAGTTGATAGAAGTAAAATGCCTGAACCAGGACCTGCTCCAAAAGTTGAGTTGGGAGAAACTAAATCCTTTACATTAGACAATGGATTAAAAGTATTTGTGGTTGAGAATCACAAATTGCCACGTGTTGCTTATTCATTGGTCTTAGATATTGATCCTTTGAAAGAAGGAAAAAAGGCAGGGACTTCCGAATTAGCAGGTGCCCTTATGACAAAAGGGACTGAAACCAAAACAAAGGATGAAATCAATTTTGCGGTTGATTTTATTGGTGCAACTTTAAATACTTCTGCAACATCTGTTTATGGTGCTTCACTGAAAAAGCATCAAACAAAGCTATTGGAACTTATGGCTGATGTTGTAATGAATGCCAAGTTTAATGAGGAAGAACTAGCTAAGCTTAAGAAACAATATATATCAGGTATTCAAGCTGAGAAAGATGATCCAGATGCCATTGCTAATAATGTTAGAAATGTGTTGTTGTATGGTAAAGATCATCCTTATGGAGAAATAATGACGGAGGAGTCCGTTGATAACATTGGTTTAGAAGATGTTTCTAATTATTATAATACATACTACAAGCCTAATGTTTCATACATGGCTGTTGTTGGTGATATCACTTTAAAAGAAGCTAAAAAGCTAGTTACAAAATACTTTGGTACTTGGGAAAAAGGGGAGGTACCAAGCTTTAACTACGAAATGCCTGAACAACCCAGTAACTTAAAAGTGGCTTTTGTGAACAAGCCAGGTGCTGTACAATCTGTTATTTCTGTATTCAATAGTATAGATTTAAAGCCAGGCTCTACAGATGATATTCCTGCTTCTATAACTAATGGTATATTAGGTGGTGGATTTATTTCTAAATTAAATTTAAACCTTAGGGAAGAGCATGCATATACATATGGTGCTAGATCTAGCATTTCTTCTGATGAAATAGTTGGTTATTTTAATGCCTCAGCAAAAGTGAGAAATGAAGTGACCGATAGTGCGCTAACTGAAATGATGAAAGAAATTGGAGCAATGATTTCTGGTGACGTTTCTCAAGATGAATTGACTACGATTCAAAATTATAGAACAGGCGTTTTCTCATATAGCTTAGAAAATCCACAAACCAAAGCACGCTTTGCTTTAAATACAGAAAGGTACAATTTGCCAAGTGATTATTATGCAAATTATTTAAAGCGACTTTCTGAAATTACTTTAGACGATGTTAAAATGATTTCTAAGAAATACATAAAACCGCAAAATGGCTATATGTTGATTGTTGGAAATCAGGAAGAAGTAGCTGATAAAGTAAAAGCATTGGGAATGAGTAATGAGCTTTTATTCTTTGATTCTTTTGGAAATCCAGTTGAAGAAACGACCATGACAGCAGCCCCTGAAGGAGTGAGTGCTGAAAGTGTGATTGAAGATTACCTTTCAAGCATTGGTGGGACTGAGAATCTTAAAAAAGTGAAGAGTATTCAAGTAGATATGGCCACCAATATGCAAGGTATGGAACTTAGTATTACAAGTTATACTGGTAAAAATGGAGAGTATCTTTCTGAAGTAAAAGGAAATGGAATGACATTTCAAAAACAAGTTTATGATGGAAAGAAAGGACAAGTATCAAGCATGCAAGGTTCTCAAATGATGGATGAAGAACAATTAGAGAACATGAAGTATGAGTCCATTATTTTCCCTGAGTTATCATATACTGAAGAGGGATACATTTTAACACTGAAAGGAATAGACCAAATAGGCGGTGAAAAAGCCTATGCGATAGAAATTGTAAAGCCAAATGGGGAGAAACAAACCAATTATTATGCAGTAGAGAGTGGTTTGTTGATTCAATCTATGAAAGTTATGGAAACACCCCAAGGAAACTTTCCACAAACTACCGTTTTGAGCGACTATCAAAAAGTAGGTGATATCATGTACCCATATTCTATAGAGCAAACTGCAGGTCCACAGCTTATGAAGATTAAAGTGGTTGATGTGAAATTGAACCCAAGCTTTGAAGCAGATTTATTTAAAGTTGAGTAAGCTAATTCGTAAAAGATTAGGAATAAAAAAAAGGCACCATTTGGTGCCTTTTTAATTTTAAAGAAAGTTGAATTATCTTAAAAGAACTGCATCGATTGCATGAATTACACCATTGGTTCCTTGCACATCAGTAATTATAATATTTACCGATTGGTTTGAACTACTTTCTAATTTAGCGCCATTACTTAAATCTACGGTTAACATCCCACTTCCTAAGGTATTTAATACAGCATTATCCCTTAGCTCCGAAGACTGATTGTTTTGATTAAGCACATGATATTGAAGTGTTGGAGTTAAAACAGTATCAGGAATATCTGCAATTTGATTCCAAGAGGTATTCGTTGCTAATAAATCCACGAAGGCTTGATTGGTTGGTGCGAAAACAGTAAATGGTCCACTACCTGATAAGGTAGTAACTAAATTTGCTGAAGATGCACCAAGAGCTACAACTAAACTATCAAAACGATTATCATTAGATGCAATTTCAACCACATTTCTTGGTGCAATAACGGAATTAATTAGGTGAATAACTCCATTAGAAGCATCTACGTCGGCGGTTGTAACAGTTGCCATATTATTAACCATTACACCGTTTGTGGTATTTATTTTTAGGACTGTAGATTCATTTTTAGGTGCTTGTGTATTCAATGTATTTAAGTAGATATTATCACTCAAATTCATCGCCTTTTCTTCAGTATTCAATACATGATAAAGAAGCACATTTTTAAGATCATTTTTATTGATGTCGGTAATCTTATTCACACCTGATGTATTGGCAATGTAGTTAGCAAAAGCCATATTGGTAGGAGCAAAAACCGTAAAATTCCCTGATCCTTGAAATGTTGAAACTAATTCTGCATGAGTGAGAGCAACAACTAAGCTATCTGTTTGATCATTTTCAATTGCTATTTCGGCAATGTTTTGTTGTTGATTATTATTCTGCGTTGGTGTAACTATAGCAACATCATCGTCATCATCATCGCTGCAGGATGCAAATGTTAGACTGAATCCTATTAATAAAAAGGGTAATAGTTTTAAATTTTTCATGATTATTTATTTTGGTTTGGAGTTCAAACACGCACAACGACATTATTGTTTAATGTTTTTATAGATAAATTAAACAGATATTACATTTTTATGAGTGTTCTTCCCTTTGACTTTCCGTTTAACATGGCGTCAATAGCGGTTTCTAACTCATTTAAAGAGATGATGTTTTTAATACTTTCTAGATGTGCTTTTGGTTTCCACTCATTGGCTAGTAATTCCCAAATTTTTAGTCTGATGTTTCTAGGCGTCTCTGCTGTTTCAATTCCTAAAATATTAACACCATTTAAAATTAATGGATAAACCGTTGTATTTAGATTAGGTGATGCAACCAAGCCACAAACCGCAACACTACCATTTCGGCCACAAGCTTTTATACAAGTTGCTAGGGTGTTATCTCCAATTGTGTCAATAGCGCCTGCCCATTTGGGTCTTAATAGAGGTCTACCGCTTTCATCATTAACATCTTCACGACTAACTATTGATGTAGCACCTAATTTTTTTAAGTACTCATGTTCTTCTACTTTTCCCGTTGCTGCTATCACTTCATAGCCATTTAAAGCTAAAATAGCCACTGCCATACTACCAACACCGCCTGTTGAGCCAGTTACCAAAATCGGTCCCATTTCAGGTGTTTGTCCACATTGTTCCATCTTATATAAAGATAGGGCAGCCGTAAAACCTCCAGTTCCCAAAATCATGCTTTCTTCCATACTCATTGATTCAGGGAGTTTCACAGGCCAAGCAGCAGGAACTCGTATATATTCTTGAAATCCTCCTGATGTATTCATTCCAAAATCATAAGACGTGACAATAACTTTGTCTCCTTCTTGAAATTCTGAAGTAGAGCAATTGACAACTTCACCTACTGCATCCACACCGGGTGTGTGCGGGTAGGTTTTGCTAATTCCTTTATGGCCAGAAGCTGAAAGTGCATCTTTATAATTTAAAGCGGCGTATTTAACTCGAATTAAAACTTCGCCTTGAGGTAAATCGTCTATTGACTTCGTTTCAATGGATCGCTTAAAAGTGCCATCTTCATTTTCTCTTACTACAAATGCTTTATAATTCATATTTACTATTTATTGATAAATTAAAATATTTAGATCATCGATGTACAATTCTTGCTTATGCGGATTCCAATAATATAGTTTTAAAGGCTTATTTGCGTCTAACTTTTCTGAAGGAATTCGAAAGCGATATAAATAATCTTGCCATTCTCCAACTGCTATAATTTGAGATTCAAGGTAATGTGCTCCATAGTAAATTCCATGACTCATGATTAATTGAACCTTAGTAGTATCAATTGGGCTAAAGTAGGAGGCATGAACCAATACTTCTAAAGGCTTACCTGAGTCAATTTGGTTTAGCGAAATTGTTGAACTTAAAAAGTATTCATAGTTTTTAGGAGTGTAGTAGCTTAATCCATGTGTTGTATCTACTTGTTTAGTATTCATCCAAGCTGTTGCATTAGAATCTAACTCAATGACTTGGTCAAAATCAGCGGTTCCGAAATGGACCAAGTTTTGAAAGAAAGAAACCTGATTGGTATCAACAGATTTTTTGTAAACCCCTATTTGATTGTTTTTAGCTACTAAATCAAGATGATTAATGATTCTTGGAAAATCGACCCAAGTTCCACTCACAAAATTTGAATCCAGTAAAACCACATAATCAAAATCATTTTTAAAGGATTCACGAACAGCATCTTCACTGCTATTAAGCAAGGTGTAACCCTTGTTACCCCAAATAGTAAAAGGCATGTTGGTGGTAACGGCATCTAAAACTAGTAATGTATCTTCTTGGGTTATTCCCCAATTGGCTAAATCAATTTTACTGTTTTGATAAGCACGATAAGCATACTCGATTCGGTCATCATAAGGCGGTGTGTACCTTTTATCAAGGGTCTGCTTTCCATAACTGAAAAAGTAAAAACTAAAGATGAGAAATAAGGTACCTAAAGCGGTGTAATACTTCTTTGGAAATTGAATAGCTGGAACATTAATGATGAGCCCAATAACTAAAATGGGAAGTAAAATGTCGATATAGTAATAATCATGATCAATTAATTGCTGTCCCATTGCTATAAAAAAGGCAAATACTCCCAAACTGCTAATTAGAAAATAAACTTTCCAAGGACTTGATTTTTTAGATCTGGTTTTGAAATAAAGGACGGAAAAAATCAGTAAAGTCAAATAATGGAATGGACTAAACAGTTGATTGCTCCACCTGTCCCAAGCCTTATAAATAATGTGTTTTAAGCTCGATAGACTATCAATATACAATAGCTCGCTTAAAAACATGCTACCATATGTATTGGACAAGTGCTTATTGTAAAAGTAATAGGCTACTATCGGAATTAGACCAATTAGTGGATAGATCAATTGATTCCAGCTTCCTTTTTTAGAATGAAATTTAGCTAAGAATGCTTCGCCAATTAAGGCAAATAAGAAAATTACAAAGGGAATACGACTTAAAGCTGCCAAACAAAGAAAGAAAACGGCATATAGTAGTTTCGAAGAACTTGCATTTTCTTTGTAAAGACATAAAAAGTAAATTCCGATTAGAAAATTTGAAAAGGATGGTATACTGGGTAAAAACCCATTTGCATAATAAGTATAGAAGGGCAGTGTGAAAAGAAATATGCTTGCAAAAACAGCTCTTTTCGGTGATTGAGTTAAAAGTAATATGGTTCTATAAAAAAAGAACATTCCAAGTATGCTATATACTAGATTGTACCATCTAAAAGTGCTTACGACATTTGTTTTAAACGTAGCAGAAATTACAGCTACTAAATAATCGTGAATTGGGAAGTCTACTTGAGTTATTCCATCCTTGGTAAGCAAATTATAAGTGGCAGGATGAAACAAGTCAAATCCATTTCCTTGAAAGTTCTGTGCTAAAGCTAAGCGGTCAGTTTGCGTCCAAGCATGAACATAGCTCGGATAAGTGTCCATGTAGTTGGAAAACAAATAAAGACTTCCAAAACCAATAAAGAGCGTAAATACAATTAATGAAGGAAAGTGATTGGAGAGAAACTTGCTCATTTTATAAACTCTTAATCCAAGAACTAATGTCTTTTAATACCGCTACATTCATTTCATGTTTTTCCTCATACTCGCTTGGTATGCATAAGCCTTCACCGGCATAAAACATGTGATTTAAATCCTTGTATATAATGGTTTGTGATTTTTCGTGTTTACTGCCATTCTTCCATTGATTGGCTTCATCTACAGTCACTTGATAGTCTCTATCTCCATTTAAGATTAAATAAGGGAAATCATGACTTCTAGCAGTTTTAATAGGATTGTAATCTTTCAAACTCAACCAAAATTTCCCAGGTAAGCTAAGCGGTAACAAAGGGCCAACTGTGTTTTCGTCAAATTCACCTTTTGCTAAATTGTCTATTTGTGTCTTTAGTATATTCAATTGAAACTCTGTGATTGGTGTATTTGGGTCATTCTCCATCAAGTACTCAAATTGAGGTAGTAATAAATCTTGCAAAGGGCTTGAATTTCCGGCCATTATAATTACACCTGAAAGGGATAAACCATCGACAATTCTAGGGGCTAAATGCCCTCCAAGGCTATGTCCTAATAAGAATACCTTTTGATATCCTAAAGATTTGGCTTCTTTGATGGCTATTCGTGCATCATTTACAACAATATCGTTAAAATCAATTTCATTCATGCGTTTGGCCATGTCATTTTGGTAATCAAAAGAACGCTTGTTGTATCTTATACTTGAAATGCCATTTGTAGCTAAACCATACGCTAAATCTTTAAATAGTTTATTGGGTCCTAAGCTTTCGTCCATGTCGTTAGGACCAGAACCATGAACCATAATCACAATTGAGCTTGACTTTTTTGATGCAGGACTCACTAACTCAGCGAGTAGGGGAGAATTAGTGCCAATTTTTATCGCTTTGGTTTCTATTTGATCTAATACCGAATAAGATGGTGGATTCCACTCATTGGGATTAGAATAAGGAATAATTCGCAAACTATTTACTTCATTTTCTTCATTTAAAGTGTATTGTAAATCCAGTTTCGTTTCATCTTGAAATAGTATTCCTGCTAGTAGGTAAGTATGTTCGGCCGTTAATTTTATTTTAAAGTTCAATGTTTTCTCAAAACCATTGTGTTGCTCATTTAAACTTTGCCATAATCCAAAAATTTTCTTTTCCGTTAAAGCCTCTTTTAATTTAGGACTAAATAACACTTCCATTTTATTGTAGTCATTACCATTTAAGGCTTCAATCAGTTGAGAACTAATAGCATTGCTTTGATCTTTTAGTGCGCTAAGTTGCTTTGCTTCAATTTGAGATTCACTTAAAATTTGGGCTTTCCCTGCTAGAAAGGAGAGTAAAAACAGCCAACAGACTAGATGTTTCATGCATTTATTTTAAACAAACTTAACTAATCTTTTTAGCTGATTATATCTTCTTAAAAACAACACGATTAAACCAAAGATTTGCAGTACTTTTGCGGCCTCAAATTAGACCCTATGAATATTAGAAATATTGCCATTATTGCTCACGTTGACCACGGAAAAACAACGCTTGTTGATAAAATGCTTTTAGCAGGAAAGCTTTTTAGTGATCATGAAACACCTGGCGAGTTAATCATGGACAATAATGACATTGAGAAAGAACGTGGTATTACCATTCTTTCTAAGAATGTTTCTGTGTTTTACAAAGACACCAAAATCAACATTATTGATACACCTGGTCACGCCGATTTTGGTGGTGAAGTTGAACGTGTATTAAACATGGCTGATGGGGTGTTGTTATTGGTTGATGCCTTTGAAGGGCCAATGCCACAAACTCGATTTGTATTGCAAAAAGCCATTGGATTAGGCCTAAAGCCAATTGTTGTGGTAAACAAAGTAGATAAAGAAAACTGCACTCCTGATATTGCTCAAGAAAAGGTGTTTGACTTGATGTTTAACCTAGGAGCAACAGAAGATCAATTGGATTTTGTTACCCTTTTTGGTTCTGCAAAGAATGGTTGGATGAGTGATGATTACCAAAAGCCAACCCAAGATATTAGTGCACTAATGGAGGCTATTGTAGAGCATATTCCTGCTCCAAAACCACCGGAAGGAAATTCTCAAATGTTGATTACTTCACTTGATTACTCTTCATTTATTGGTCGTATTGCTATTGGAAGACTTCATAGAGGTTCATTAAAAACCAATCAACAAGTGAAGTTGATAAAAAGAGATGGAACGGAAACAAAAGCTAAAATCAAAGAGCTTTATGTTTTTGAAGGATTAGGAAAAGCAAAAGTAGAAGAAGTTACAGCAGGAGATATTTGCGCAGTAGTTGGCTTAGAAAACTTTGATATTGGGGATACCATTGCGGATGCTGAAAACCCGGAAGCACTACCAAGTATTGCGATTGACGAGCCAACTATGAGTATGTTATTTACCATTAATGATTCACCATTTTTTGGTAAAGAAGGGAAGTTTGTGACTTCACGTCATGTAAAAGATAGATTAACCAAAGAGTTAGAACGAAATCTTGCTTTGAGAGTTGTAGATACCAATTCGGCAGATTCTTTTAATGTTTTTGGAAGAGGTGTACTTCATTTATCCGTTTTAATTGAGACCATGCGTAGAGAAGGATATGAACTTCAAATTGGTCAACCTCAGGTAATTATTAAAGAAATAGATGGAGTTAAACACGAGCCGATTGAAGAATTAACGATTGACTTACCAGAGGATGTAAGTGGAAAGGCAATTGAAATGGTGAATCAACGAAAGGGAGAAATGTTGAACATGGAGCCGAAAGGTGACCGTATGATTTTGGATTTTGAAATTCCTTCCCGAGGTATTATTGGACTGCGAAATTACTTACTAACGGCAACTGCAGGAGAAGCCATCATGTCACATCGATTTAAGGAGTTCCAACCCTTAAAAGGTGAAATTCCTGGTAGACAAAATGGATCTTTGATTTCAATGGAGCAAGGAAAAGCAATTCCTTATTCGTTGAATAACTTGCAAGACCGTGGTAAATTCTTTGTTCACCCTAATGAAGAAATCTATACAGGACAGGTAATTGGTGAAAATAATAGAGCAGGGGACTTGGTGGTAAATATTACCAAGACTAAAAAGATGAGTAACATGCGTTCTGCTGGTGCGGATGATAAGCTAAGAATTGCACCTGCAATTAAGTTTAGTCTTGAAGAAGCCTTGGAATACATTCAAAAGGATGAGTACGTTGAAGTTACGCCAGAGTCTATTCGTTTAAGAAAGGTGTTATTAAACGAAAATGATAGAAAAAGGGCTTCTAAATCGGAAGCTTAAAGCTCTTCTTGGTTAACTTCGTTTGCATGAAGTTTAACTCATTACTTCTTCAATTTCTACTAGGTTTTGGCTTGATTTTTAGCCTTCAATCTTGTTATACTTTTGATTCTTCTCAAATTCAAAATTTGAATGAAGGCAAAGTGGTTATTATTGGTCATGGTGGCTTAGGATTTCACCGTTGGATGCCTTTTCAAGCTTTACCATCCAATAGTAAAAGCTCAATACTAAAAGCTTTAGAGACCGGTGCAGAAGGTGTAGAAGTAGATATTCAAATGACCCAAGATGGTCAGTTTTTGCTGTATCATGATAATGATTTAGCAAGCATGACTAACCTTCAATCTTGCATTGCTTCTCAAAATTACTCAGCAGTAAAAGACGCTAGGTACAAGTTGGGAATTCCATTTGATTGGTTTCAAGATGAGTCTATTTTAACTTTAGATGAATTGTTTCAAATTGCTTCAAAACAAGATATTAAGCCCATTTTGCAATTTGATATGCGAACCTACAGCATGTGTTTTGAATATCCTGAAAATAGAGCCCATGAAGAAAATTTTATTCGAAATTTAGATGTGTACTTAAGTCAAATTGACTATCCGAAACGCAAGCTGTTTTTAATTGGGGTAACTAGAGAAGGAATCGAATTGGCAAAGTCTTTAAATATGCCTTATCAACTTTCATTAGAGGTTATTTCAGATTTTGATGATGCTTTGAGTTGGGCAGTAGAAAAAGGTATCAATATCCTGACCGTTAAGTCCAAGCTATTGAGCAAAGAAAATACAGCAAAGGCTCATGCAAAGGGAGTCAAAATCATCACTTTTGGGGCAAAAAGCAAGGGTGGTAACTTAAAGCTATTGAAGTTAAATCCAGATTACTTGCAGACAGATAATATTGAAGCAGTGAAGGAGTTGCTTTATGATTAATTCAAGTTTCTAAAGGGTAACTTTAACTCAAATCTTAAATATTAATCACTACTACTTTTTAGAGTTAACATTTATTTACATTTTTAATTTTTCATAATGTAAATCAGAAAGAAAGCTATATCTTCGGCACAAACAATTATTAACTAAATTTTTTACGGATGAAACGACAAGTTTTAAACCTATCAATGGGGGCTGCATGTATGCTGCTCTTAACTGCTTGCCCAAAACCTGAAGAAAAGGATAAGCAAATTGAAAATGAAGACGCAGCTTCCAGCTACAGCTACAGTGTGCGAATTGAAGCAGCAGACGATTTGAATGCTGCTCCGGCACTCCAATCATTTGTTCATGCACAAGAAGGAGATAAATGGCTTCTATTTTCAGGAAGAACCAATAAAACCGCCGATGAGGGTGGCTTACATAATTTGAATGGAGATTATGCCAATAGTTCATTTGTGCCTCGTTCTTACAATGAAAACCTATATGTGTACAATATTGGAGACAATTCCTTAAAAAGTCTGAGTATTGATGATATGATTTCAGGAATGAAAACCCTTGCTGAGTCAAATGATGAGTTAAGAGGTACATTATCCAATTATACTCAGCTCATTCCTGACTATCTTTCCATTTTTACGAGTTCTAATCCACAAGTTACCCAAGAAGGGGATTTTTTATATGTTGTAGGCGGGTACGGTCCTGAATATAAAAATGGAAAAAGAGATACTGCCACTTATTTGACATACAGTCAAATGGCTCGTATTCATATACCAACAATGGTTAAGTTAATTAGCGGAGAAGAAAATAAAATTTCAATTCAAGACTGGTCTGCATTATTTCGATTTGGAACTGATTCTACTTTTACAGTAACTGGTGGAGAGTTATTTATTATTGATAATACATTCTACTTGGCTGGTGGACATAATTTTGGCAATAGTCAGTTTTATGTTATGGGAGCTCATACATTTCAATTGAATTATGATAATGTTGCAGCTTCACTTACTGCCATAAATATTGATACTATTTCAGATGTAAAGGCTTTATTAAAATCGGATTATGCTCAAGCAGATGTAAAATCTCAACTCAGAAGAAGAGATTGTCCAATAGTTCCGACTTTGTATTCAAATAGTGGAACAATCAATGAAGGATTGAGTTTTTATGGAGGTGTATTTAGACCAAGAAAAGACGACAGTAAACCATTGACTGCATGGAACACGGCGATTCATATTAAACCGAATTTATCCAATCAAATTGACTCCGTTCCGGAAGCAAAGTACAGTCAAGCAAATTACAATGTATACTCTTGTCCTGATTTTGGAATTTACGATGCGGATATGAATGAAGTTCATACGTTTTTACCAGGTGGTATTGGAAATGGACAGGCTGATAGTGCACTTTCAGGTTTTACTAACACTTTGGGCTATACCGTTTTAGAAGTGGGAACAGGTGCAATAAAATTTGAAGCAATACCTAATGCATTTAATGAACAATATTTTGGTGCTGAAGCCGCATTTTTATATTCATCTGATGTGGTTAAATATGAATTAAATGGAGAAGAAACGGACTTAATTGATTCTAAGAAAACCTTTAAGCCATCTGACCCCAATGAAGAGTTTATGATTGGATATATTTATGGAGGTATTCAAGCATTTGAAGCTTCGCCAACAACTTACGGACCTGGTAAGTCTGCAGCTAGTAATAAAATTTGGCGAGTTCTAGTAAAGAAAACAGCAAACTAAACAAAATTGCTCGTAAAAGAAAAGCCCACATAGAAACAATGTGGGCTTTTACTTTTAAAGTCTCTAACTTTTATTCGCCTTCTGAGCTAGGTGGATTTTTTAATGCTTCTTTGATTGCAGCATCTTCTTCTTCTTTACTCATCTTCATCGTTTCTTGACCTTGCTCAACTTCTTTTTTTACAGCATCATACATGTCTTCAGATATATGATCAGGTGCGGTAGCTTCTTTCAGCTGCTCATCTAAACTAGGCTTTAAATTGGGTTCTTCAGCTTTATCTAATTCAGCTAAAAATTGATCTTTCAATTCTTGAGTTGGTAAACTGTCTAAAATGTGTTGTTTGTTTTCTTCCAAGCTTGCTTTTACACTCATAATAAATGGGTTTTGATGAATAATTGTTTTAACGAGTCTAATCTAAAAAAAATAATTGATTAGCCAATGTTAATAATTGAATATCTTGCACATTCGAATAAAACGGTGGAAAATGAAAAAAATAATCATATTAACTCTTTTTTTTAGTTGTGTAATGAGCTCAGTAGCTCAAACTAAACCTAAAAGTATAATTGAATTAGGAGGAGGGTTGGGTCCTAATTATAGTGTAATAGGTGGAAAACTGCTTTTAGGATACAAGGGAAATGGAATCCTTTTTGGCATTGGAGCATTTGAAGACTATAATTACACAAACATTGGAATTCAAATTTCCTTAATCCACTTATTTGCAAGTTTTAGTCGACTAGAAGCTATAGGGAGCAACGAATACCAAGGTGATAACGGAACAGCAAGTGTTTTTATGTTTGGCGGAAGGATTCCTCTAGGTAAAAACAATCGGATTATATTAGATCCTTCGATGGGAGTTGCAAAATATGATTACACTCAAAATACAGATCCCGTTTTTGGATTTGGAATTAGTTATAAGCTATTGGTTAAAAATGATTAATTCCAAATAATTCGCATACCTAAGCTGTTTTGTAGGCCCGTTTCAGCATACCGATTATTTAACTTGATTTCCGAATAATAGCATTGATACATTAGGTCAATCCAAAGTCTTTCATGAATGGCAAATTTATAGCCTGTACCAAATCCAAACCCTAAACTATTTCCACCCGGACGTTGGCTTGAGGTATTTGGGTTATAGTGGAATATATTGTATTCAACTTGATCGATCACAAAGTAATTTTGTTGCAATTGTACATTGTTTGCTTGCGCAAAAGCTGATAAATAGGCTCTTGAAAACTCTTGCTTTACATATTCATATTGTAAACCCAAATTGATGAAAAAGCGATTTTCTTCACCAATTATTGGAAACAGCTGATAGGTAGGACCGGGTATCCCATTGTAAGGATCGTCAATTTGCATGGTAAATGTTTGTTCAAAATCCAATTGTGTCAAATTGAAATCCATAAAGAGTTGCATCCGCTTTTGAATTCGATAAGCCATATGCAATCCAAGTTCAAAAGCGGTTTTATATTTTGGTAGTAATGGATATTCAGCCACCTCATAAGGGTATTGAAAGTAATTATCGAAAGTAGGTTTGTAGGCGGGTAGATTTAAGATATATTCAATGCCATAGGGGGTTGAGTACGGCGCTCCAACATACAATTCGGCTGTGTTTTGATTGGGGAAATAAGCAGCTAAATTAACGCCTATCGAAAATTTATTGGTATCGTAATCTTCTTCAACTTCATCATACCAATTGGTTTGTGCCATCATATTGAATGAAAGGAAAATTAAAAACTGGGCTAGGAATAGAGTTTTGTTCATTAGAATAAAAGATGTTTGCGATAAAGTTATTTAAAGTCCTTAAGGCTTTTGCTAGTTTTACCAAACATAATTGAATTGATTTGAATCCAAATAAACCACAAGTTGAACTGTTAAGCCAATTGGTTAAGATGGAGATGCCATTTGGAAAATATAAAGGTCGAAAGTTGTGTGATTTACCAGAACCCTATTTAGTTTGGTTTAAACGTGAAGGTTTTCCAAAAGGGAAATTAGGTATGCTACTTGAAACCATGTATGAGATTAAACTCAATGGATTAGAGCATCTACTTACTCCTTTAAAGAATAAGAATTTAAAATGAATTCGAGTATTTCAAATTTGTTAGATGTTAATCCTTCTCAGATAGAACTTATTCAAGACTTATGGGGTGGCTATGGCACTTTGAGTCGCTACTATTTAAATAGTGATCGTTCAAAGTCGGTCATTGTCAAAGAAATTAATTTTCCGTCTCAAAAAAGTAATCAGCACCCTAGAGGCTGGAATACTGAAAAGTCACATCTTAGGAAAAAGAAATCTTACAAGGTAGAGTGGGAGTGGTATCGAGAATTTGAAAAGCATTGCTCTAATGCTTGTAGGGTACCTAAACTCTATGAAGCAATTGAAAATAAAACAGAACAAATACTAGTCTTAGAAGATTTAGATGCTTCAGGATTCCCAAAACGTAAAAAAGAACTGGACTTTAAAGAATTACAGCTTTGTTTGAAGTGGTTGGCACATTTTCATGCAAGCTTCGTGGGTACAAAACCAATTGGATTATGGGATGTTGGTACGTATTGGCATTTAGATACTCGGCCTGATGAATTAGAAAAAATGGAAAAGGGTTGGTTAAAAGAGTCTGCCTCGTATATAGATGAACAGCTAAACCAAGCTCAATATCAAACTCTTGTACATGGTGATGCCAAAGTGGCCAATTTTTGCTTTTCAGAAGATTTGGAGAATGTGGCTGCCGTTGACTTTCAATATGTAGGTGGTGGCTGTGGTATGAAAGATGTAATCTATCTTATGAGTTCTTGTCTAAGCCCTAAAGATTTTGAATTAGATGAAGAGGCAATTTTAGATACATATTTTGAATTGCTGCAAAACGCACTTAGGGAACAAAACAAAAAAATAGATTTTAAGGCTTTAGAAAAAGAGTGGAGGAGACTCTACTTTTTTGCTTGGGCAGATTTTTACCGATTTTTAAAAGGATGGGCACCGGACCATTATAAATTAGACCTATACCACGAGTCAAGACTGAAAGAGTTTATTTTAAAAACAAACTAAAAGTCATTTTCGGTTTGCTATTATCGCCTCGAAATCACCACTTAATTTTATCCAATTGTCAAGACTTCCCATGACTTGATCTAGCTCATTTGATTTTACAAAGGCTTGCTTTGCTTCTGCATATTTGTTTTGCATAAAATAGGATAGACCCTGATTGAAGTAGGCAGCAGCAGCTACTTCTGCATTTACTTTTGCCTTTTTATCACTTGCATCCAACTCACTTATTACAGTTTCCCATAACTGAATGGCTTCTTGCAATTGGTTTTGTTGGTTTTCATTTAAACCATATGATTCTTCTGTAGAGGCATGAACCTCTTGTAGAATGGTTGTTGCCTTGGAGAAATTTGGATAGCTAAACTTTTTCTCAACCACATAAGGAATGCGAACGGAGATACTTTGCTCTGTATCAGTAAATTGTTGGTTAAACAAGAAAGACGCTCGGTCTATAAAATTATCTACCACTTTATCTTTTGCCGCTAATTTATCGTATGAATAATTCTTTTGTGCCGTACTTAAACTTGTAGAACTTCTTCCTTTTGCTGTGACACTTCCACGAATCAATTCACGATAGATCTCTTCTTGATTTGCATCTAATACAATTAAAGAATAAGAATAGCCAAGGCTTCCGGTAAAGTAATATTCCGTAACTGAACTTTCGGTTCCATTTTTAGAGACTTTTTTGGTTGATGTTTTCCGTTCAGAGCGACCAAACTTAAAAGGTGATTCTATGATTTTAATGGTGAATTGATAGTCGTCATTTACTGTAGCCTTCTCGAACTTGTTGATCTTAATTTTATCTTCAATCAACTTCTGACGGTATAATTCATCATTCGAAAGTTCAATATCTAGGTAGTAATGTGTTGCATCGTCTAAAGCAGAAGAGAGCCTTGGTTTTAAGTAATTAAAATAACCAAGACCCTCTTTTTTTACTTTCTGGGCCAAAACTTCATTTGAAGAAAGGCCTATACAACTGATTCCAAAAAGGATTAAAAGTCGCTTAAACGTCATTTATTTTTCGCAATTGTTGTAATCTGTAATAATCTGATCTAATACATCTTCAGCCATCACAGAATTGGCTTTGTTGGCTATCATTTTACCTAACTTCGATTTTGCATCCGGATTAAAAGGTTCAACTCCATAACCACCACTTGTGTATTTTTCTTGAACTGCTGGACAATCCTTTAAATAATCAGCTAAATCCACTTTTCCAATTGGCGTTAGTTTATCGTCACCTTTTTGCAATAATAGTACAGGCTCGTTTCTCATTCTTTCTAATTCTGCTTCATAAGCTGCAATTTGCTCTTCACCAATATTAACAGCAGCAGGGTCTGGGGCTTCATACAATTTAAATAGCTTCACATCGCCTTCTACCAAACACTCTACAAACTTGTACTGAGGTAAACCAATACCTGTAGTAAATTTTGAAGCCGAAACTTTAAGTGTTACAAAGTATCTGTCTCCAGCTCTAAACTCTTTTAAATCCTTTGGCTTGTACTTTTCCATTTCATTGGCCTTTAACTTACCGTCTTTAATAGCCTCTTCCGTAAAAAACTTAATACTTTGTTGAGTTGCCCAAGGTGTCATGTCTCCACCTTTTAAGTCAATGTAACCTATCAAGGTTTTTCCATTCTTTAAAACAATTTCTCCAGCAAACTGGTCTGCTTCAAGTTCATAATCTTGACCAAAACTGATCAGACTAAATAATGCACAAATAATGGTTAGTGTAATTTTTTTCATGTTTGAATTATAAATTAATAAGTATTCAAAAATAGGGGATTAAACTTAGAGTATCGGACTAATTCTAAACTCAATTAAAATCTAAGAAAAGAAGGTCTAAATCAATATGAAACGAATTCTGTGTTTCAAATTTGATTTGTTAAAGAATCTTTAATTCATTATTCAAAAATAGTTGCACATGCAACTAAATGCTACTTTCGCGCCGTGAAAGAATCATTTGCACAAATTCGAGAAGGAAAAATAGTACCTAAAGTTGGGAAAGCGGCCAAGTACATTAGCGCTTTTATCCGTGCTAAACTAGAACAGCAGGGGCTTTCTTTAAGCAAGGAACAATTTATTGTCTTGCATCATTTAGAAGAAGAAGATAAAGCCCAATCCATGTTAGCCATGATTACCGAACGTGATAAAGGCTCGTTGACTCGATTGGTTCAGTCACTTGAGAAAAAGGGATTAGTAAAACGTAAAGTTTGTTCCAACGATAGCCGAGTCAATCGGGTTTCAATAACTGAAAAAGGTAGAGCCATGCTCGAACAAACCAAACCTATTTTTAAAGAAGTATTTAAGGTATTGGAGGCAGGTATTTCTGAAGAAGAAAAAGCCATAGTAGACCGCGTCTTGCAGAAGCTAAGAGAGAATGCCAACCATGAAATGGAAAAATTAGAAAGATAAGCCATGAAAAAAAGACAAATCATTATCGTTTTAGTAGGAATCACCATCGTGGTAGTTGCCCGTATGATTTCTAGTTTTCTTGCGACTCCCAAAGAGAAGCAAGCACCAATTGCAAGAAACAATGTCACAACTGTTTTTACAGCTGATGTAAAAAATGATTCCATTCCTATTTATGTAAGTTCCACTGGAGTGTTAAAGGCAGTTCGGAGGTTAGAGCTATACAGCGAAGTGCAGGGTGTAATGGAAGATGATCAAGGGCGATTTAAGGCCGGTAATACCTTTCAACAAGGCGAAACCTTAATCAGTATTCGTTCGCAAGACCAAAGAGCACAATTGTATGCACAACGCAGCGCTTTTCAAAGTGCTTTAACAGCCATTATGCCTGATTTGAAAATTGATTACCCCAATGAATTTGCAGCTTGGGATGCTTACCTAAAAGCCTACAATACTGAACAAGCCGTAAAAGACTTACCGGAAGTAAAAGATGATAAACTCAAAACTTTTTTAATTGGACGTAACATTTATAACAATTATCATACGGTTAGAAATTTGGAAATCATTAATGAAAAGTATCGCATTAAAGCTCCTTACAATGGGGTTTTAATTTCTTCAGAAGTAGATCCCGGTACAGTTATTAGAAATGGTCAATTACTTGGTGTTTTTATTCAAGCCGACCGCTACGAAATGGAAACTTCTATTGATGCAACAACCGCCAATTATTTGTCTGTTGGTCAGGAAGTAACATTGATTCAAGAAGGAACCTCGAATACATATGCCGGTAAAATTTCTCGCTTGGTAAAAGCCATTGATGAAAGCAGTCAACTCAGCACCTTTTTTGTAGAAGTGCAAAATGCGAACCTAAAAGAAGGTATGTTTTTAAAAGCAGAAGTAAAGGCACAACGCATTCCTGATGCTTTTGAGATTAATCGCTCTGCTTTGGTGGATAACAAAGAGGTATATGTAGTGCAAGCAGATACCTTAGCCATTAAGGCGATTGAAGTAAAACATTTGAGTCAAAATACCGCTATTATCAGCGGACTAAAGGACGAAGAAAAAGTACTCACTAAAGTTCCTCCATCAGCATTTCTAGGTATGAAAGTTTCTATCTACAAAGCGCAATAAGATGAAGAATATTATTACGCATTTTATCAAATATCCCGTTGCTGGGAATGTGATTATTCTGGCATTTGCCATTTTGGGATATATGGGAATGAAAAGCATGCGCTCAAGCTTTTTTCCCTTACAAGATGCCAAGTTTATCAACATTAGCGTGACTTATCCGGGTGCTTCACCTCAAGAAATTGAAGAAGGAGTAGTGCTTAAAATTGAAAATAACTTGAGAGGCTTATTAGGGGTTGATCGATTTACCTCATCATCTTCTGAAAACTACGCCATTATAACGGTAGAATCTGAAAAGGGCTATGATATTGATGTGCTTTTAGCTGACGTTAAAAATGCGGTTGACAAAGTGCCTTCTTTTCCTGCTGAAATGGAACCGCCGGTTGTCGCCAAGCAAGAGACTTTAACAGATGTTATCTCTTTGGTGATTAGTGGAAAGTCAATGGATTTGTACACCTTAAAAACCATTGCTCGAAGAGTAGAGTCTGATTTACGAGGATTAGAAGGTATGTCACAAATTGAAATTAGCGGTTTTCCTGATGAAGAAATTGTAGTAGCGGTAAAAGAAGATGTACTTCGTCAATACCAACTTAGTTTTCAAGAAGTTTCTCAAGCCGTTGCTTCTGCTAACCTTTTGGTTACAGGAGGAACAGTAAAAACCAAAGAAGAAGATTATTTAATTCGTTTGCGAAACAAAGCTTACTATGCGCAAGAACTTGAGAATATTGTGGTGAAAGCTTTTCCCAATGGGGCGCAAATTTTGCTACATGAAGTGGCTGAAGTCACCGACACTTGGTCAGAAACACCAAACCGTTCTTTTTACAATGGCAAACCCTCCATTTCCATTCAGGTGAGAACCACCAACCAAGAAGATATGATTTCTGCGGCAGAACAGACCTTGGCTTATGTAGAAGACTTTAATGCAACCAATCAAAACGCGCAACTTGCTGTGGTTAACAACCGAAGCGATACCGTTTTACAACGAACAGATTTGCTCTTAAAAAATGGAATTCAAGGGGTTTTATTGGTGCTCTTTTTCTTGTCTTTATTCTTGCGCCCACGTTTAGCCGCTTGGGTTGCCTTTGGTTTACCGATTTCCTTTTTGGGCATGTTTATGTTGGTCAATATGTTAGATGTAACCATTAATGTGCTTTCCCTTTTTGGGATGATTATCGTGATTGGAATTTTGGTGGATGACGGAATTGTGATTGCGGAAAATATTTATCACCATTACGAAAAAGGAAAAGGAAGAATTCAAGCAGCCATTGATGGAACCATGGAAGTGGTACCTGCCATTACTTCAGCCATTTTAACCACCATGATTGCTTTTAGCACCTTCTTTTATTTAGATGGAAGAATAGGAGAGTTTTTCATGGAAGTAACCATTGTCGTGATGTTAACCTTAGGATTTTCGCTTTTAGAAGCATTTGTTATTTTGCCAACGCATATTGCTCATTCTAAAGTCTTAACACCGAGTCAAAAGACCTATCGCTTTAATGTTTGGGGCGATAAAATAATGGCAAGCATGAGAGATAAAACCTATTTGCCTTTCTTGCGTTGGTCCTTGCGAAACAAGCCCATTTCTTTTGCACTGTTTATCGCCTTTTTAATGATCACATTTGGAGCCTTACAAGGTGGAATTATTCGGGCTACTTTCTTTCCGCAAATAGCGAGTGATCAAGTTTCTGTGACTTTAACCATGCCGCAGGGCGTAAACCCATTACAAACTGATTCATTGATTTCAATTGTGGAAGCCAAAGCTTGGGAAGTGAATGAAGAGTATACGGCCAAACAAGGCGATGGAAAAGATGTCATTGAAAACATCATTAAGCAGTTAGGGCCGGGAACAGCCACCGCATCTTTAAAAATTAATTTATTACCTGGAGAAGAACGATTATTTGCTTCTTCTGAAATTGCAGGAGCCATTTTTGAGAAAGTAGGCAAATTCCCATCCGCAGAAAGTCTAGTGATTGATGGAGGATCTAACTTTGGCGGTAAGCCGGTTTCGGTTTCACTATTGGGATACAACATACAAGAGTTAAAAGCCGCAAAAGTGGAGTTAAAGGAGAATTTAAACAACAATCCACTTTTACGTGATGTGTTAGACAACGACCCAGAGGGAATTAAGGAAGTGAAGCTGGAAATGAAAGACAAAGGCTATAGTTTGGGCATGACTTTAAGCAGTTTGATGGCACAAGTACGTAGCGGCTTTAATGGTCTTCAAGTGCAGCGTTTTCAAAGAGGAGAGGATGAAGTAATTGTTTGGGTTCGCTATGATTTGGAAGGTCGTTCTTCTTTAAAAGATTTGGAAGAAATGCGCATTTTGGTTCCATCTGGCAGCCGAGTGCCTTTAAAAGAATTGGCCACCTTTACTATTGAAAGAGGGGAGATTTCCATCAACCATTTGGATGGAAAAAGGGAAATAAAGATTGAGGCAGACTTAAAGAATCCCAAAGAAAGTGCAACGGCGATTATGGATGAATTGAGAACTCAGGTTATTCCCGACTTAAAGCAAAAGTATCCTTCCATAACTGCTTCATATGAAGGGCAGAATCGTGAAGCAGCTAAAGTAGGCGCTTCAGCGCGTATGATTTTCCCAATCATCATCTTGCTGATTTACATTGTTATTGCGTTTACATTCCGATCATACAGTCAACCACTTTTGTTGTTGCTCATGATTCCATTTGCCTTTATTGGCGTAGGTTGGGGACATTACATTCACGATTTTCCTGTAAACATGCTTTCTTTACTGGGAATCATTGCTTTGGTAGGAATTGTAGTGAACGATGGTTTGGTGTTCATTGCCAAATTCAATGGCTATTTAAAAGAAGGCATACCCTTTAACGATGCCTTGATTCGCGCTGGAAGTTCTCGTTTTAGAGCTATTTTCTTGACATCTGTCACCACCATTGCAGGGTTATCACCTTTGATTTTTGAAACCAGTCGACAAGCACAATTCTTAATCCCTATGGCTATTTCTATTGCCTATGGAATTGGTATCGCTACCATTTTAACCTTAGTCATGTTGCCCATGATGCTGTCTTTGAGCAATGGTATAAAAGTCTATTTGCAGTGGTTTTGGGAAGGCGAAAAACCCAAGCCCGAAGAAGTAGAGCGCGCTTATAAAGAATTAAAAGAAGAGGAGGAAAGTGATGAACATTAAATTCAACATACTGATACTTGCCTTTTGTTTGGGCATTCATGTCAATGCACAAGAGCAACTTTCTTTTGATGCCGCTTTGCAACAAACCTTGGCCAACAATTACGACATTCAATTGGCTGCAATTGATGAGGAAGTAGCGATCAATAACGCAAGCCTTGCCAACAATGGTTATTTGCCGAGCCTAAACGGTTCAGGTAATTACAATTGGAACTATTACGAAGGGAAAAATAAATTAGCGACAGAAACCCGAACTTTTGAGGCCAATAGTGCTTATACATTTGGAGCATCAGTAACGGCTAGTTATCGATTGTTTGAAGGCATGGGAAGAAGGTATCGCTACAAGCAATCGCAGGAAAGTCTGAAACTTACTCAATTGCAAGTGGAACAGATTATTCAAAACACCATCTTAGAGTTGAGCAATTTGTATTATGAAGTAGCTCGTTTGGTGGAAAGTAATCAAGCCTTGGCAACTGCGGTAGAGATTTCGCAACAGCGCCTAAAGCGTTTGGGTTATGAATACGATTATGGACAAGTGAACCAATTGGAAGTATTGAATGCTAAAGTGGATTTAAATAACGACAGCATTGCTTTGGTAAATGGTATTCAAAGTTTAGAAACCACCAAACGCAATTTAAATTATGTGATGGGACGTGATGTGGAGCAGGAGTTAAGTGTTGATCAAAAAGTGGATATCCGTTATGGAATTACGAAAGAAGAGGTGCTTGCTGCTACAGAAAGTCAAAACTTGGATTTGCAATTGGCAAAGTCTAATCTGCAGATTAACCAATATGCCATTGGTCAGGCCAAATCGGCATGGTTGCCAAGCATTGATGCCAATGCTGGTTATAATTTCAGCGGAAACGAAAATCCCAACAGTCCCTTTCTAGTGGGTTCTCAAACAAGTGGCCCACAAGCAGGAGTAAGCTTAAGTTGGAGTCTGTTTAATGGGCAAAACAATGTGGCAGTAAAAAATGCTAAATTGGGTTTAAAAAGTCAGCAAATTAGTCAAGCAGCCATGGAGCAAAATATCCGTTCTCAGGCCTTGAATGCTTTTACCGCCTATCAAAATGCGTTGTTTGTGTTGCGCTCACAAAGCGATAATATTGCTACTGCTGAAGACAACTTCAACCGAAGTAAAGAAACTTACGAAAGAGGGCAAATAGATGCCATTACCTTTCGTCAGGCACAGTTGAATCTGTTAAATGCACAACAAGCCTTAAGTCAGGCAAAGTATGCCGCTAAAAATGCCGAATTGCAATTGCTGGCTGTGATGGGAGAGTTGGTGGAGTAGGTTTTATAGAATGTATTTTATATTAATATTTTAAAATACTAAATCACTACATTTAGCTTCTTTAACCAATTAATCAAAGACCTATTTATGAAAATCGCAACAAGCCTTATAATTGGATTATGCATGCTTGCTTCATTGAATGTAAATGCTCAATGGTATCCAAATACAACTAGTCCTATATTACAACATACTGGTTTTGGAAATTCAAATATTCAAGTATTAGGAAAAGATACCGTCTTGATGGGATTGTATTCACAAAACCCACAAAATACAGGACTTTATAGGACAACAGATAATGGGTCTACATGGCAATTAATTCTTAACTTTTGGTTAGAGCAATTTCAATTTAATAATTATAATCATGGAATCTGTAGATCAGGTTCTTTTTTGCAATATACCTCGAATGCAGGTTTAATTTGGGATACCATTTGGCAATCCACAAGTTTAAAACACGCAGGTATTGGTTCAGACTCAACAATTTATACCTTGCATAATGGCAATTATAGTTTTATTCCTGGATCATATTTAATGCTTAAATCAATAAATGCTGGATTAAGTTGGGATACGATATTTTTACCTGAAACATCATCCAACAAGATTGGCTTCGCTGCAAGTTTAAATGTTTACAGTGAAGACAGCCTTGCCTTTTTAGCTTATAGGCCTTTAGGTACCTACGTATATACTAGTAGTGATGGTGGTTTAAGTTGGCAAGAAAATCTTATAAACTGTAACGTTCCATGGATAGCAGAATATAACATACTTGATATTGTTAACGACTCCACTTATTTAATTATTGGTGGAAATTCGGATACCTTAATGCGAACAACAAATAAAGGGTTAACGGTTTCAGCGGTTTATACAAGTCCTGATCCTTCTGCAAAAATAACTGATGTATCAGTAGTTGGGGAATTTGTAGCTGTAGCTTGTACAACTTTTACCAATGCAAATGATTCGACTTTATTAATTGCGAGATCTAATGACATCATGCAAACTTACATTCATGATACGATTCGAAATTACAGTCAATTTTCTTGCACAGGAATTGGAGCTATAGACCTTTTAACGCCCAATTATGGTTGGACTAGTTCTTATGAACAACTGTATTTTTTGGATGATTGTAACATACAGGCTAGTTACAGCTATCAGTTACTAGGGAATGGTTTAGTAGCTTTTACCAATACAAGTAGTGGTCAATTTACAGACTCGTATTGGGCATTTGGTGATGGTTCTACAGCTACTGTTTCTGATACTAGTCATTTTTTTAGTGCCAATGGATCTTTTGTTGTGGTTTTAGCCATACAGAAAGCTGGTGCATATGGCCCTTGTTATGATTATTATATAGATACCATTCAAGTAAGTGGTGTAAGTAACCCTGTTAATTGTCAAGCTGGATTTGTCGTATTTCCTGATTCAAATACTAATATGTTAACGATTATAAATAGTTCAGTAGGTTCTAATTTATCGTATAGTTGGGATTTTGGTGATGGCAATATCTCAAATATAGCTACTCCTACACATACATATACCTCAAATGGTCCTTATAACCTTTGCTTAACGGTTAATGATGGTTCTTCCTGCTTAAGTACCTATTGTGATAGTGTTCAAAAAACAGGAGTACGTTTTAACAAATCAGCTGGATTTACTATAAATGTAGCTTCACTTTCAACAACTTCTATTGAAAAGTTAGAGACTGATAACATAGAATTGATGGTATATCCTAACCCTGCCAAACAAGAATTGATATTTGAAATATTATCACTTCCTACAGCTCAAATGTTAGAAGTATATAATATCAACGGAATCTTAATTCAAGAAAAAATAATAGATCGTTTAAAAACAAGTTTGGATGTTTCTGAATATACCAATGGTGTCTATTTTCTTCGATATGGCAGTAATTACAAATCTTTTGTTATTAGTAAATAATCTGCACAACAAGCCTTAAGTCAGGCGAAGTATGCCGCTAAAAATGCAGAATTGCAATTGTTGGCTGTGATGGGAGAGTTGGTGAAGTAATCACTGTTGTTAAAATTTCTTATTTCATTTAACTTAGAAAGATGAAAAAAGTATTAATTCTTTTCGCACATCCCAAATTTGAAAAATCTCGTGCAAACCGAGCTTTAATTGAGCAAGTAAAAGAAGTAGAAGGTGTTCATTTTCATGATTTGTATGAGGCTTATCCCGACTTCCACATTGATGTAGAATATGAGAAAGCTTTGCTTTTAGAGCATGATGTGATCATTTGGCATCATCCTTTTTACTGGTATAGTTGCCCGCCTTTGCTAAAACAATGGATTGACATGGTCTTAGAATTCAATTGGGCCTATGGGCCGGAAGGAAATGCTTTGGCAGGTAAAATTTGTTTGAATGCCATCACTACTGGTGGCTCAAGAGAAGTGTATTGCTCTACAGGTTATAATACCTATTCGGTAAATGAATTTTTAAAGCCATTTGAACAAACCGCTAGACTTTGTAAAATGACCTATTTTCCTCCCTTTGCAACCATGGGAACGTATCGTCTAAGCGATGAAGAAATTGAAGAACACGCTATCTTGTATAAGCGTTTGGTGCATAACTTACAGCAGGGTTTAAATGCTGAACAAGTTCAAGGAACTTCCTTTTTAAATGAATTGAAACTTTTAAAAGCCATAAAAGCATGACCGGAAGTTTATTGTTTCAAGCCATTATCTTTTTGTTTTCTGCTATCATTTGTGTGGCCTTAGCCAAACGAATAGGCTTAAGTTCTGTTTTGGGTTATTTGTTGGCAGGCGTTTTAATCGGTCCGTTTGCTTTGGGCTTTGTTGGTGAAGAAGGACAAGACATTATGCACTTTGCAGAGTTTGGCGTTGTGATGATGCTTTTTTTAATTGGATTAGAAATAGAACCCAAGAGTTTTTGGAACATGCGCAAATCCATTCTAGGAATGGGAGGGATACAAGTGGTGTTGACCTTGCTGTTATCTTTTGCTTTGTTTGAAAGTTTAGGTTTTGATTGGAAAGTTGCTTTAGTCATTTCCATGGCCGTAGCCCTTTCTTCTACAGCCATTGCTCTCCAAATTATTAAAGAGAAAGGTTTAATGGATAGCACTTTTGGCAATTCAGCATTTTCCATTTTATTGTTCCAGGACATTATTGTCATTTTCATGTTGGGTGCCCTGCCTTTATTATCTTCAAAAGAAACTTCCCATGCAGACGGTGGACATGAAGAATCCTTTACAATCCTTCAAAATTTGCCTTTAGGACTGCAAACTTTGTCCATATTGTTATCGGTGGTTTTAATTGTAGTGGCCGGTAAATATTTAATTGTTCCCATGTTGCGGAAAGTGGCCAATAGCGGGGTGAGGGAATTATTGATAGCAGCTGCTTTTCTCATTGTTTTAGGCATTAGCTTTTTAATGGAAATAGTGGGTTTAAGTCCTGCTTTAGGTGCATTTTTAGGTGGAGTTGTACTTTCAAATAGTCAGTTTAAACATGAGTTAGAAAGCACCTTAGAGCCTTTTAAAAACCTCTTTCTAGGGCTGTTTTTTATGACGGTTGGTGCATCCATCAATTTTTTCTTAATTGCAGAAGAACCACTAAGTATTGGTGGAATTTTAGTGGCCATTTTGCTCTTAAAAGCAATAGTTTTATTTGTAACTGGTAAGATTTTTAAATTGAAAGTCGATCAAAATTTACTCCTCACATTTAGCTTAGCGCAAGTTGGGGAGTTTGCTTTTGTCTTACTCTCTTTTGCTTTTGGCTTGCGAATTATCGATCAAGAGCAAATGGACTTAATGTTGGTAATTACCGCCTTAAGCATGGGGTTAACGCCAATTTTAAGTGTACTGAACGAACGCTTGATTTTACCCAATGTGGGCACCAAAGTAGCTGTAAAACGACAGATGGACCACATTGCAAAATCGCAAAAAGTAATTTTGGTTGGATTTGGTCATTTTGGAAGTACCATCGGACGATTTTTGCGTTCGCATGGGGTAGAAGCCACCATTTTAGATCAAGATTCTAATCGGGTTGATTTTCTTCGGAAAATGGGCTTTGAAGTGTACTATGGAGATGCTACTCGATTGGATTTATTAGAATCTGCGGGCATTGCCGATGCCAAAATTTTGATTTGTGCTATTGATAACCCAGAAATTACCAAAGAAGTTAGCAATCTGGTGAAAGAGCATTTTCCACATGTGGAGTTGTTGATTCGTTCCCGAAACAGATACGATGCTTATGAATTGTTGAACTTAGGACATGAAAACATTTATCGGGAATCTTTAGATACTTCATTGAAAATGGCTGCCGATGTCTTGAGTAAAATGGGTTTTCGAAAATATACCTTGCAACGACAAATTCAAAATTTCATCAAATACGATGAAGCCATAGTCCGGCGATTAGCCCAAGAGAATAAAGACGAGAAAAACTACATTTTTAAAGCCAAAGAAGAATTGGAACAACAAGAACGTTCCTTAAATGAAGACTTTAAAAGAGGGATTGTAGAATTCGACAGTCATTGGGATAGCGAACAAATTCGAGAAACTTTGAAGAAAGCTTAATGCATTAAAATAATGGTATCTATTGGCTATTTGCTTTTGTGGATAAATTAATAGTAAGTGAATACTATTTGTCTGATAAATCAGAGTTTTGCCACAAAATTTTACTTCATGAAAAGAGCATTAATCTATATCCTTCTAAATACTATCTATTTTGTGTCATTTAGCCAAAACATGCGCAATGAGCAAATGATTAATGCTGCAAATGGAATTAATACTGGCATTCAATTTGGTGAGTCTGTGGCTATAGACGGTGATTTTGCTTTGGTTGGGGAGAGCAAAAATCAAACAGATTCGGCCAATCAAAACTATTTTAACGAAGCAGGAGCAGCTAATTTTTTTAGAAAGATAAATGGGGTATGGACACCATTAAAAAAGGTAACTTCTACAAGAAGACATGATGCTGCTTTATTTGGCTATGATGTAGCGATGTCAGGTGAATATGCAGTTATAGGGGCATATAAAGACAACTACGATCAGAATGACACCAATTATACCCTCAATGCAGGAGCTGCCTATATCTATAAATGGGACAATGTAAGGTCTAATTGGTTTTTTTATCAAAAAATTGTAGCGAGTGACCGAACCACTCAGGACGAGTTTGGACGAAGTGTTTCCATAGATGGGGATTTAATAGTGGTGGGTGCTCCAAGAGAAAATCATGATACATTAGGACAAAATAATCGTGGTGATGCAGGTTCAGTTTATATTTTTAAAAGGAACGCATTAAGCGGACAATGGATGCAAACTCAAAAAATTACAGCCTCTGATCGTCAAACAAGTGCAGGATTTGGAACTCAACTCAAATTGCTTGATAGGCAACTAATTGTTGGTACTCCTGGCTATAGTCAATTTTATTTTCTCACTTCAATTAGAGATGCAGGTGCAGCCTATATATTTGAAGAAAGCAATTCAGGACGCTTTAATGAAAAAGCTAAATTAATGGCTCCTGATACTGCTCGCTTTCAAAATTTTGGGCAAGCAGTGGCAATCGATGGAAACTTTGCTGCTATTGGAGCTCAAAATGAGAATTATGATACAACTGGAGGGAATTTTGTGGTTGGTGCCGGTGCTGTTTACCTCTATCGAAATGTAGGAGGTCATAACTGGCAATTTGTAAGAAAATACACGGATTCTCAACGTGATCAATACGATAGATATGGCTCCTCGGTTGATATGGACCATGGAAAATTAGTAATAGGTGCAAAAGGAGAAGACTTAAATTACTTGAATACAAGTTTACGAGCTGATGCTGGAGCAGCGTATTTATTCAAATATAACCCAGCAATAAATGATTATGTATTCACGGAAAAGATTTCGGCAACCAATAGACAAGCTTATGACCAATACGGCTATGCAATCGCCATACGAAATGGAGCATTAATTGTTGGTGCAAACTACGCAGGACCAGGTGCAATGACCGGAAGAGGGGCAGCTTATGTATATGAAAGTTGTGATACCAAATTCGATATTTATAGAACGGCATGTGATAGTATAAACTTTGGTGGTTCAACCTATTATACAAGTGGAAAATATTATCAAACAGTACCCAATAGTCAAGGTTGTGAAAGACTTTTGGTATTGCACTTTACTATCAATTCTTCTTCAGCAAAAAGAGATACCATTCAGGCTTGTAATTCTTATTATTGGAATGAAACGAATACGAATTATCAATCTTCAGGAATATACACAAAAACCATTACTAACTCTGTTGGATGTGACTCTACTTTATACCTGCACTTAACCATAAATCAAAATATTAATTATGATACGTTGGTTGCTTGCGATAGTGCGCAGTGGAGAGGTAAAAAGTTTTATCAATCTGGATTGTATATAGACACAGTACCCAAAACCAATCAATGTGATTCTATTTACTATTTAGATTTATCGATAAATCAGAGTCATTTTACCATCGACTCAATAGTTAGTTGTGACTCCTTAAGATGGAATAATGGAATTACATACTATTCATCTATAACAGGTGTTTATGACACTTTAGTTAGTGCTATGGGCTGTGATTCGTTGGTAGAATTACAACTGAACTTGCATAGCACCTACTTTACAACCGATACTATTTCACAATGTACTCGATACACATGGCCGTTTAATGGACGAAGCTATGCACAAAGTGGTATCTATTTAGATACACTTCAAAACAACTATGGATGTGATTCAATTGCAGAGCTCGTCTTAAATATAAATAAAACTCACTCTTTTGATACGTTGATTGCTTGTGATTCTTTGACTTGGCGAAATGGAGATACTTATTACTCTAGTGTGAACTCAATTCGTGATACACTAATAAACTTGGCAGGTTGTGATTCTATTATTCATCTAGACTTAACCATTTTACCATCTTCATATACTTCAATCGTGGAATCTTCTTGCAGTAATTATTTATGGGCTCAGAATGGACAGACCTATACTAATTCGGGTACCTATTTTGATACCTTGAGAACAAGTATGAATTGTGATTCAGTTGTAGCTCTAACCTTAAGCATTGATACCATCAATTCTAGCATTAGTCACAATGGTATAACATTAACAGCCACTCAGTCGAACGCTAGCTATCAGTGGTTAGATTGTAATAATAACTGGAGTACGATAGTCGGTGAAACCAATCAAACCTTTGTTGCTACTTCTAATGGAAGTTATTCGGTAGAACTACAGTCAAATGCTTGCTTAGATACATCTGCATGTGTACAAGTGATTAGTGTAAATCTAGATAAAAACAAAGTGAACGATCAAGTGATAAGCATTTTTCCAAATCCGAACACAGGTGAATTTTCAATCCGCATTAGTTCAAATACCACAATACAAAATCAACTACTCATATTAAATAATGTAGGTCAAACAATCAAACAAATTGACCTTAAGCAGGAAGTAAATAGGTTAGATGTTCAAGGATTAAGTAAAGGGTTGTATATGATTAAATATGGGAATTATTTGGAAAAAGTAATTGTTGTTGACTAGCAGCTTGAGTTTAGAAATAATTCAACTTCTACCATAAAAAGCCTTAATTAATTAAAGGCTTTTTGGGTTAATTTAAGAGATTAAAAGATTATTACAACTAATTGGCTTACACAATTTAAAGAATTAAAAATCCAGTTTTTTAACTATATATTAATATTTATGAGTAAAAATTAGTTAAATCATGACACTTATCTTATTTTGTGATTGAAAGGTTAACCGATTTTTTAAAACATAAAATTTATTAATGATGAAAAGAAAAAAACAATTACTTAATGGGATAGCTATGTCCTTTAGCATCTTATTAGCGGAAACTTTGACTGCACAAGTTCAATTTGATTTTGACGCACACAATTCGAATAATTCCTTAATTGAGGAGGTTTTTGACACAAACCCATTAGCAGTAAATGGAGCATATTATGTTGAAGTAACAGGTACATATAGTGTTTGGACTTCATCATTTTGGTCTAGCCCATGCGGGGTACCAGAAAATAGCCCAATGTGGATATCTCCCGGAAATCCTGACTACGGTAAAGTTGGCTTTGATTCTGAATATATTTTCGCATTACCAACATTTTCAGCATGCAGTGGAAAAACTTTTCCTTATAAAACAAGCAGAATTGAGTTTTCAGTTGATGGTGGTGCTACTTGGTTTCATCCTTCTACATCAACTGCCTACAATACTAATCATACATATACTTATGAAGTAATAGGTAAAGGTTTTGGTTTAGGCGTAAGACATTTAAGTCCACATAATTCAGATGACTATGGAATTTTGAAATTTTCAATTACTCAAAAGAATTTTACTTGTAATGCATCACTTGATTTTGATACCTATAATACAACCGATACCATTATAGATACAATCACAGATAATGACTCACTTGCTTTAGGTGCAACTTATAGCATGAACGTAGAGGGAACTTTTAGTGCATGGGCTTCTAGTTTTTGGACAGCTCCTTGTGGTACAACAGAATCATCTGAGATGTATGACTCTCCAGGAAATCCTGATAGCGGTGATGTTGGATCGGATATGGAGTTTGACTTTGCGTTTCCTGAAAGTACAAGATGTGCAGGTCAAAACCCACCTGAGTATTCAAATAGAATTGAAATATCATTAGATAATGGTGCAACCTGGATAAATCCTACCACTACTGATTCATATAATTTAGGTCATTCATATGATTATACAGTAGTAGGGCAAGGGTATCCATTAAAAGTAAGACACAATAGTGCTTTTAACTCCGATGATTATGGCATCCTAAAATTTAATTTATCCACTTTATGTCCAAGAAAAAAGGCAACTAATATTTCAGAGGTGAAAAGTAAAACTGAAATTAAGCTATACCCAAATCCTACTGATAAAATAGCTATAATAGAAGGTCATAAAAACAAATTATTAGCAGTTAAAGTATTTACTTTGAATGGACAAGAACATAAGGTTAACCTTACTCAAGTAGGTGACCAAAGTCGTGTAATTCTCGATATATCTCATTTAGCTATGGGGACTTATATTGTTCAAATTCAGACAGCTGAACAAATGTTAACTAAAAAAATAATCAAGAAATAAGAAAATTTAATTCGGTTAACAATGACAGCCCTTACTTTTCAGTAGGGGCTGTCATTTTTATGATATGAATCAATTATAATTTCATTAATTGGCTTTACTATACAGCGAAACGGAAAAATTCTTTTAAATAGTTTATCAATCTTAAACTGTTTCAAATCCATTTATTAACTATTAGAACTAGTATTTTAAATACTAAATAGTTTAATTTCTAATCAAACTATTAGTCACAAGTAATGCTTACGAAGTAATTCCTTTCAAAAAATCATTTATATTGTTGAACATAAGTTGATTAAATGTGATTATGGTTTAGTTATGCAAAAAGCAACAGTTACTCACATAAAGAGCTTTAAGTAAGTTAGATAATAAAAAATAGTACTTATTTCTATTACCATAATTTTATATTTATAACTTATGAAACTTTAAACTATTTTTAGCCCACAAACCAAAAAACACTACTTATGACTTTAGAGGAAATTAAAAATGCAATTGTTTCTTGGAATGATTCAAGAGCTGTTGCTGAAGAGGCGCTAGATATGCTTGACAATGGACATTATTTTAAAATTAATAGAGCAAATATGTATGAACATTGGCTAAGTATTTATAATTCACTCAATCCGGATGATAAGCCTAATTTTTACATTCATGCTTATTTAGGTGTTGTAGATACATCCCCTGATTCTGTATTAGAATTTTTCCTTATAGATAGTGAAACAGACAAGACTGAAAACATAAGTAGTGCTGATATATTTCCAGCAAACTATCACTATGGCTTTAATAATAATCAAGATATTCCAACATTTGATGGAAATTTCACACCTGACCATATTCCAGTTTTTCTAGCATTAGAAAGATGCTTTCGTTGGTTAATCAATAGAAAAAGTTATATTAATCAAACTGTAGAACCCAAAGGAGGGAGTGAAGGCCTTTTTCAAGTGATACATATTCCTTTTAGTGACCTACTGAGTATATTTGGTGGAAATGATACTGTTGAAGATATAATTACTGTATTTGGTATGCGAGAAGAAGAACAAGTTATTCCTGAATTGATATTATGGAGTGATGACTTTCAAAAGCATACTTTAGTTGCCGATGTTGCATTACCTATTCCTCCTTTTGATAACGGACAAAATCCTCAAGATTATCAACTTTTACATATGGCTATTCCTTCAGAATAAGCATGCTCAATGATTTCATGATATGGACTTCAAGAATTTCTCCTCTTGTATTAGCGGTTGGGGTTCTTCTTGGTTTGAGGTCCTATCGTGAACTGAATCATAAAAACCGATTGGTATTTTATTTTTTAATTGTCTTTTTACTTACTGATATTCTATCACGATTCAGTAGAGAATGGTTTGGTTTAAATGGAAATTTATACCTTTTTTCTTGGTCGGCATTCGCCGAGTATTGTTTTTTTGGTTTATTATATACAAGACATTTTATAACTAAGAACATTACGCAACTTAAATGGCTCTTTCCCTTTTTGGGTGTATTGCTATTAGTCAATTTAGGCAGAATATCTGTTGCTTTTGAATTAAATCATTTCCAAGTTTACGATCGCTTGTTTGTTGATGGACTAATCTTGATTTTAACCCTTTGTCACATTTATATAATCATCGATTCAAAAGTAAAAGTTACTAAAGATGAACAGTTTTTTAATATCATACTTCTTTTATATGTGACAGTAGATTTATTTATGTCTTCGACCATTAACTTTATGGTGAATGCAGAGTTAAGTCTTGTTTTGTCCTTTTGGTTCATCCGCCTTATTTTTATGATTTTATTACACATCCAATTAGTAAGTGAAATATGGAAGAATGGCATGAAGCAGAAACACAAGCGTTTTGGTTAGCTGTTCAGCTCTTTGTATTGCTTGCTATAGTTATTACGCTAGTGCTTATAAGTCGTAAATATGTTCGAGCTAAACTCAGAGATGCTAAACATATTTCAGACCTTAAAATTGCGCATCAAAAAGAGTTGTTAGAAGATAGTATTCAAGTGCAAGAAAATGAGCGCGAGCGTTTTGCTAACGACTTACACGATGATCTTTTATCCAAGTTAACGGTATTAGGTGCAAAATTACACCATGAAAAATCTACAATTGAGTCTGTAAAATTATTACAAGATTGTATACAAACGGCACGTAGAATTTCTCATGACTTAAGCCCACCACTTATAGAGGAGAGTGAGTTTGAAGAATTATTAAGTATGGTTTTTCAAAGGATGGAAACTTCTTTTGAATTGGAATGTAATTATAGTATTCACAAGCAAAAAAATATTTCCTCATTGATTAAAGTTCAAATGATTCGAATTGCTCAAGAGGTGTGTAACAATATTATAAAACATGCCGAAGCTAGCAAGCTTTTTGTTCATTTAAGAATAAGCGAAAAACGACTATCATTAATAATAAAAGACAATGGAAAGGGATTTGATAGCACACAATCATCAAAAGGGCTTGGTAGAAGCAATATAGAGATGAGAACCCAGACTTTAAAAGGAAATTATAAATTGAAGACTGCTACAGGCGTAGGAACAATGTATTTATTTTCTATACCCATTATAGACTGATGAAGAAACAAATCAAACTTGCAATTGCTGATGATGAACAGTTAATTCTTAGCCTTTTAGAGGACTATTTTAATCAAAAAGAAGAAATTGACTTAGTTTATATAGCTAATGGAGGTCAAAATTTAATTCAGAAAATTGAGAAGGAGGAAAGTCAGATTGATGTCTTTTTATTAGATCTTAAAATGGGAGAGTTGGATGGTGTAGAAACTGCACAACTTATCAAAAATAATTATCCTGATGCTAAAGTGATTATTTTTTCATCTCATTTCAACAAGGCATTAGTGGGGTACATGTTGAAGAACAATATCGATGCTTTCTTACCGAAAGGTATCAACCCAAATGAATTGCTTCAAGTGATAAAAACCGTAAACCAAAAGGGATATTACCTCACCCAAGAACAAATTGGTGCTATACGCACTCAAATTTCAAGTAAAGTTCCTCTACCTAGGTTTGAAGCAGATGCATTATCAAAAAGAGAGATTGAAGTTCTACAAGCCATTTGTAGACAATTCACAGCTCAAGAGATTTCTGAGAAGTTATTTATTTCTAAAAGTACAGTTGAAGGGCATAAAAAGAATTTATTGGAAAAGACAGGTGCGAGAAACAGTGCAGGTTTAGTCATTTTTGCTGTTAAGAATAATCTATTCGACCCTGAAGAACTTTTATTTTAGATAGAATACATTGATACCTAAAAACCACTGTTTAGCAAAAACGGTAGTATTTTGCCTTTTGTAACATCCACATTCTTAAGAAGTTTGAATTGTAATTTATTCATTTAAAACTTAAAACTATGGCAAATTTCGGATGTTACATGATTATTCACAATGAGAGTGACGAAGATCTAACTTTAGCAGACCTTCCAACTCCAATTTGGGGTTATTGGGAAACACCACCTCCTTCAACACTTAAAGCTAAATCAAATTCTCACCTGTGCAAATTGTTTGATTCTTCAGGACCTGCGGGAAGTGAAGGAAGTTTCACCTATAAAACTGCTGCAGGTTCAACTTTTACTGCAAGTTTTGCATGCCCCTATCATGGTAGTAATAATGGTAGCTTGACAGGTGAGTATGAAGGAAGACAAGAGTTTGATATTTCATGGACTGGATGGACACCTGATCATGGCACAAAGCAAGATGGTATACCGGTGGATGGTCATCCTTGTAACTATGATTTTTATATAAAGGATAAATCGAAGTAACAAGTTTAATTAAAGAAAAAGGCTAACATCGAGTTAGCCTTTTTTTTATGACTTATTTTATAGCAATCTCTAAATATTGACTCAGAATGAAAGAGTCGATTATTGTCTGAATTTACATCTTAAGTAAAACCACTGTTTTAATAAAACAGTGGTTTTTCATCTTTTGGAAGACTTATTATCAAGAGAAATTTGAGGCATAATTTAAATCAAATATTCACTTAAAACTTAAAAATTATGTCAGATTTTGGATGTTACATGATCATTTCCAATGACACAGATGAGGACTTAACCTTATCTGATTTGCCAACCCCAGGATGGGGATATTGGGTAACTCCTCCGCCATCTACTTTGAAGGCGCATTCAAGCAGTGAAAGACTAGCACTAATTGATTCATCAGGTCCAGCAGGAACAGAAGGAAGTTTTATTTATCAAACTTCAGCAGGTTCAACATTTACCGCCACTTTTGGCTGTCCATTCTCGGGAAAGAACTATGGTACATGGACAGGGGATTTTAAAAATCAAAATTTTGATCTTTCATGGTCTGCTTTTGTTGGACAGAATAATCCACCTGAAAATGGGGCTGTTCCACCCGATGGGCACCCTTGTAGTTACAACTTCACTATTAAATCAACAACTAAAAAATAATATATAGTGAAAAAAACAAGGTAGATGCTTTCATTGACCTTGTTTTCTCTTTCCATTCAATTTTTATAATACCTTAAACCTCATTCCTATGTTAATCTATCAAATAATAACTAGCTTAAGCGAAAAGAAGTTTTCAACTTCAGCAGATATTTATAAAGGTAGTTTACCTACCCTTATTTTTTCAATTTTTATTTTAATAAGCCTGAATGTGCTTAGTCAAAGCCCATCAGCAGGCTCTATACCCGCTCACTTTTCTGTAGGAAGGAGTGGGAATGCACAATACGATATTCCAATACAAGTTCCACCGGGAATTAAGAATCTCGAACCCCATTTAGCATTAGCTTATTCAAGTAATCCTCAGAATGGAAGGTTAGGAGTAGGATGGTCAGTTAAAGGATTATCTGCTATTAGTAGAACCAATCAAATCATTGCAATAGACGGGGTAGCTGGTGCAGTTAATTACAACAATAATGATCGATTAAGTCTAGATGGAATGCGTTTAATGAATACCAGTGGAGATTACTTTGGTGATAATACACAATATCATACAGAAATAGAGAGTTGGAACCTGATTCAAACAGTGGCTGATTCATCTTTAAATGGAGAACCTAAATATTACTTTAAAGTAACAGAGAAAGATGGTACAATAAAAGAGTATGGGCGAAGTACCGATAGTAGAATTATAGCAACTGCTGGTGGAACTGATTATGTTCGTGTTTGGACGTTAAATAAAGTAACCGATCCCAATAGTAATACAATGACTTTTTCTTACACTTCTGATAATGGACAATTTTACCCCAACACCATTACCTATGGTACTAATTCTATAACAAATCCTACAAAGGGACATCGATCAGTTCAATTTACTTATGAAGATAGACCCGACTCTTATACGCACTACATGGGTGGAGCTTCTATACAAACAAATAAGAGGTTAACTAATATTAAAACTTTCATTGTTAATAATCTGGTATTTAATTATACTTTGAATTATGAAAGTCAATTATCACCTTCTACGTCTCGCAGTAGACTAAATAGTGTACAATTAACGGCTGGTGATATTGTTCTACCAGCCACTACGTTCAATTGGCAAAATGAAACTTTAGATTTTAACACGAAGAATACCATATCTACATCATTTGTAAGTAATGATTGGTCTGATGTGACATTGGCTGATGTAAATGGCGATGGATTGTCTGACATTGTGGGGTTTAATACTGGAGTTTATGTCTCACTAGCTCAAGATGAAGGTCAAAGCTTTAGTGATAAATCTCAATGGTCAGCTGATTTTACAGGAAATAATTGGACTCAGTATTCAAAAAGGTGGATTGTGGATGTAAATGGCGATGGAAAAGCAGATGTTCTAGGAATAGATGATAATGGAACGATTAAAGCTGCTATCTCCTCAGGAACTTCTTTTAGTACAGCTAATTGGATAAAACAAGATTATTTCAAAGGGAATAATTGGTCTGATGGGCAATATTTCATATCAGATGTTAATGGAGATCACAAAGTAGACGTAATTGGGATAAATAATGATGCAGTCTATGTTTCTTTAGCAGGGGATAACACTTATGGTGCACTTGGAAATTGGAGTAGTTCATATACTGGCAATCAGTGGGTTGACGCACCCATCATTTTTGCTGATGTAAATGGCGATCAAAGAGGAGATATCATTGGCTTTGGTTCTAACAGTATTCACGTGGAGTTGTCTACTTCCTCAAGATTTGATAGTACAAATTGGAGTCAATCATATTCTGATTTTAGCGATAATTCATGGTCTTCAAACCCCAAGATGATGGCGGACCTCAATGGAGATGGACTTATGGATTTAATTGGATTCAAGAATTCAGGAGTTTATGTGGCATACTCTACTGGTAATGGTTTTACTGCTATTAATAAAATGTCTACCAGTTTTAGTGGTAACAAATGGCCTGCTGACTATCCAAGGATACTGAACGATTTAAACTTGGACGGAAAAGCGGATGTACTTGGATATGATAATTCAGGTGCTGTTGTAGGTCTCAATCTAGGAGGAACTTTAAATACAACTTCATGGCCCAAATATGAACATTTTGGAAATCAGAAATATGATAATAGTGCGCGTGTTTTAGCAGATATCAGTGGGGATGGAATAGCTGACATAGTTGGGTTTGAATCAGGAATTGGAGTAGTAGCTGCCATTGCAAAAGGTAGTTGCCCAGATTTACTACTTTCTGCAACAGATGGAATAGGGAATTCATACATTATAAATTATAAACCATTGAGTGACAATTCTGTATATCAAGCTAATTCTAGTTTTGGTTCAGCGCTTTCCCGTTTTCAATCTGGAAGTGTTATTGCCTCAAATCCAGGTGTCTCAAATGTCCCTACTTATAACATTCGCTTACTTTATGGAAGTCATCGTTATGTGGTTTCCTCATATGCTGAAGCATTTACTTCAAAATTGCCAAATGTTAGTTATTCTTATAATTATACTCTCAATTATGCAAACGCCTTAGTTGATAATCGCGGAAGAGGGTGGCTTGGCTTTGAAACGGTTTCTCATACAAATTCAAATAATAGAACCAAAACTATTTCTGTATATGAATTACTTTTTCCAAAAACAGGCTTATTAAAAGAATCAATTGCAATTACAGAGAAAACATCCATGAATCGTATCTATCATAGTGGTGACACCTTAACTTCAAGTACCCATCAGTATAGTCTTGATAGTGCTAATGGTGTATATCTGCAACATAAAATAGCAGAGCAAAAAAATATTTATAACAATGGTGTTTATTCTTATTCTTTGTTAGAACAGTATGCCTATGACATTTATGGTAACATCACTTTAATTAGCGAACTAGGGTATACTAAAAGAAATGGTCAAGATTTAACGACTAAAGACAATCTATATACCCACAAAAGCTATGGAAAAAGTAATTTATCAAACTGGCGTTTTGGTGCTCTTCGTTGGCAGAAAAAGTCTCCATTATCAAATGGAGTAGATTCTAGCTTTAGCAATGCAGACCTACGGTTAGATAAGTTTACGTATGATGGGAAGAGAAATGTACTATCTCATGGAAAATGGGATAATACTCAGAATAAGTTTTTAACTTATACATATACTTACGATGCGTATGGTAATCGATTGACTGCAACAACACCGGGTAGTTCGGTAACTACAACACACTATGATAGCACTTATAACACTTATTTAGTAGATAGTATAACACCTGTAAATCAAAATGGCACAAAACTGACTACTCAGTTTGCATATGATCCGAGATTTGGAAAAAGAGTTGTTAAGATAGATCCAAACGATAATATTTTTGTAAAACTTTATGATGGCTCTGGTAGAGTAAGCCTTACACAAAGCTCTATTCCTGCTGCACCTGCTAATATTAAATCAAGTATCAATGAAATTCCTACTTTACTTGCTGGTATCAACACATCAAACCTACAATCTAGATTGGTTGTAAGCCTATCTGAACATTCTTATCACGCATCGGACAGTGGCTTTTATCATCAAAATAAACTATTACAAACTTGGCCCCAAGGCAATAATTCAACGGATCTTTTAATACATAAAACTTATTTAGATGGAATGGGAAGGCACGTACGCAGTGAAAAACAGTTTAACAAAGACACGACTGTTATTGTAGACAAACAATATAATGCTATTAGCAAAGTCATTCAAGAGTCTGCACCTTACTTGAGCACTGATACTAAAATCTCATGGACGCTGAGAAAATATGATCCATATGGCAGACTATACTCTTCAATCAGTCCTATACCTCATTCTTCTGACTCCACAGGTACTATTTTTGCCTATAACAGTAATGCTTCAGTCTTGATAGATGGGATAAATTTACCTTGTGAAAAAGTATATAAAACAATTGTAAAGTCAATCAATGAAAGTGTTCAATACATCTACTTTAAATCTTATATAAACGGTAAGAATAGATTAGTTTCATTTTACAATACGAATTTTGATGATACTACACATTTTTACTACAACTTATTGGGAGAAAAAACAAAAACCATAACTACGAATAAGCTGATAGATAGCACTTCTTATGATGCAATTGGTAGAGTTCAAACCCATTCAGATGCTTCTAGAGGTATGATACGTTTTAAGTACGATTCGATTAGTGGTTTAAAAATGCAAAAAATTAGTACCAAAGCAATCATTAATTACAACCATGATTCTATGGGCAGAATTGTAGAAAAACAATTTATTGATCAGATAAATGCTTCGGACACAATAACTCAACTAATTAATTGGGATGATGCTACAACAGGAAATAACGGTTTGGGTGAAATAAATTCAATTACTATAAAATCCAATAGCGCTATTGAGTCAAAAGAGTCTTTTGCCTATGATGTATTTCATAAAGTGAAACAAAAAACCTTGTCGCTTTCATCGAATCAAGCAAATTATATTACAAACTACCAAAGATCTCCAAGAGGAAAGCTAATTAACATGACTTTTCCTGATGGATCTGTTCAATATAATACGTATAAAAACGATAACTTACAGAGTGTTGCATTGCTTGATACCCAAGACAGCTCAAAAGGGGTTCAAACCTTTGCTACTTATTCAAATTATAATGCCAATGGAAGAGCAGAACGCATTCGTTATGCCAATGGAAATGTCATCAATGAACTATATTCCGCAGATGGCTATCTGATTGGTCAAAATGTTAAAAATGGAGCGACTTCACTTTATTCTAAAAGCATCTATTGGAATGCTTATATGGAAATTTCTAAAATAGTTGATACTCAAAATAATGATACAATCAAATATAGTTATGATCAATTGCGTTTGACTGACTTCACTTCAAATTCCAACAATACAAAGTATCATTATGCTAAAGGAGGTAACATAGATACAATAGGTACTAATGCATATAACTATAATGGCAATCAACTAATCTCCATAAAAAATGGAACTACTAATAAATGTAATTTAAGTTATGATGCTTTTGGGAACTTGAAAAGTAAGGAACAAATAGGAACGAGTACAAGCCATTGGAGTTATTTCTTTAATGCTAAAAATGAACTACGGAGCGTAAAGAAGGACAGTAAAACTCAATACAGCTATAAATACAATTACAAGGGAATTAGAATATCCAAGAAAGACTCCATCAATGATTTTGAACTCGTCTATGTAAATCCCAGCTATCAGGTTACAAAGTCGGGTATGACAAACAAAGTACTTCATGGGCCTTATGGTGCCATTGCAAGTATAACAAATGGATCAACATTAGATGCTAATATTAGTGGAATGCCACAAAATGGCACACTGTATTATTTTCATAATCATCAAGGTAGCGTTGTAGCCACGGCTAATGATCAAGGTGACTTTGTAAGTCAAGTTCATTATCAACCATATGGAGTAATGACTCAAAGTGGCCCCAACAACTTTATACCAAAATACACTGGGAAGGAATATGATGAAAATACAGGTCTGTATTATTTTAATGCACGGTATTATGATCCCATTCTTAGGAAATTTATAAGTGCAGATAACCAATTAGGCGCTAAAGCATACAGACAAGATGCTTATAATCGATATGCCTATGCTTTAAATGACCCTATCAATCACATAGATCCAAGTGGACATAATGCAATTAGTGTATTAATGATATTTGCTGATGTTGCAGAAATGGCCATAGGTGCAGGAATTATTGCAGCAGGGGATGGTGCTAATGCTGCTATTGCTGCTGGAGGAACCGCAATTGGTGCAGGTGGCAGTGGATTAATGTATAACAGCACTCATTTCAATCATGGTAATTTTAAATCTTGGGGAATTTCAGAGGGTGTTGGTGCTGCGAGTGGTTTAGTTACAGCAGGTGTTGCCATTGCAGGTGGAGCATTTGCTGCAGGGGCTTTAGATGGTAGTGCTTTAGGCGCAAGTACTGCCTTAAGAACTGCTTTTAGTTTAACTGTAAAAGCTGCAACAGGCGCTGCAGCTGGAGCAAGTGGTTCTTCAACAGCTCAATTGTTAGAATGTGGAATAAACGGCCAAAATGTAGCTCACCATTTCAATGGAGCAGCAGTAGGAATTTCAGCAGCTACAGGTCTATTAATGGGCATGGCTAGCTACGGTATGTCTTCAAGAGTTATTAAACCTGTGGCTCCGGAAGCACCATCTTGGGGGGTGACTGAAGATCCAGACGAGATATTAAACGCTGTTCAGCATATATCTAATAATTTTCAAAATTATGGTGTGCAATTATCAGCTTACCGATTAAGCATGCTCCCTCTTCGATTAATGAACCCTGTTGGATTTAATACCGCCAAAGTTGGTTCTTTAATAAAGCATTAAAATAATTTTAAAACTCAATTCAATGATACTTTCTCCGAAACCACTGCATTCAATCGTTTCTTGTGTATTGTTAGATCAGCAAACTGATGAAAAGAAGCAATATTATTTGAATACTGAAATGTGCAAGCAAATCATTTCATGGAGCAATAAATTAACTTTAGAATCCGGCGAAACAGTTGGTGATAAAGAGAAGTTAACTAACAAGACCAAAGAAAGAGAAGTCAATCAATATTCAATTCCTTTAAATGAAGAAACTGCTTGGCTTTATGAACGGTTTCTTAAGGCTGCTAAATTTGCAAACCATGAGGCAGCATGGAATTTTGACATCAGTGGTTTTCACAACCCCTTGCTTTTGTTACATTATGAGGGAAATTATCAGCATCACTACGATTGGCATTTAGATATTGTAGGAGGGAAAGAGAGTGGTCGTAAAGTTTCTATGTCAGTTCAACTTTCAGATTCAGAAGATTATGAAGGAGGGGAGCTAGAAATAAAAACCTCTAATAAAGCTATGTCAACTACACGAGAACAAGGAGCAATTGCATTATTTCCATCTTACATATTACATCGTGTAAAACCAGTTTTAAGTGGTGAACGTTGGTGTGTTGTGGGATGGATACAAGGCCAGCAACACTTTAGATAAAGCTTAGTTTTTTAGAAAGAGCTTGAATTTCTTGACTAAAGTTAATTGCCTATTCGTTCTTGTTAAATAGTTGAGATTAATTTATAATCAAATAATGGCCTTTTTTCAACAAAGGTTTATCTGAGTTAATAGAAAAAGGATTGCATATTTAAATGATTTTAACATTTAGTCCTTATTTTTGAAAAAACTAAAGTGATAAACCTAAAGCTTTCTACCGATTAATACTTTCTTGTCTACCCAAATTTTATTATTTTTTCTATTCATTTTAAGCAATGTTCATGCTGCTTCTCATTTCAATTTTGATTGTGTTCAGAATGATTCTTTAAAAACTAATTTCTACCATCGTTTGGCATCGAACCCGGCTAGTTTTAAACAAGCCCTAGATAGTTTAGAGCAAATTCACGATAAGCTTTATAATCAACACCATGTCAAAGAAGTAAGAGAAGCTTATAAAGAAGTTCTGGAACTTCAGCAAGATTTTCTGGACTATGAAAGCATGTTGTTTGATACTTTGTTTTACCCTATGGTAAATCGAGTTCTCGATGAGCTAAAAGCGGCTAATTCAGAAACGCAATTGTACAACCATGTGCTGATAAGTAAGAGTAGAATTCCGAATGCCTATTGTTTTGGTAATGGCATAATTGTGATTAACCTGGGGATGATAAGTTTACTTCAGAATGAAGACCAATTAGCTGCGCTCTTAGCTCATGAATTTGCTCATCATCAGTTAAAACATATGGAGGAAGGAATACTCCACAAAAAGGAGTATGATAGTAATAAGGAGACCAAGAAAAAACTTCGAAAAATAAGTCGATCTGAATATGAACAAATGGCTAGGTTGGAGCAATTTCAGTTAGAGAGTGCTATGAATCAGCGAACCATGCAAAGATCACTTGAAACGCAAGCTGATTCAATGGCTGCCTTTTTACTTAGTAATTCAAACTACGAGTTGTCTTCAATTATTGAACTCCTCGAAATACTAGATCGTTGCGATGGTGGAAAGTACCAAATCAAGCTGAATTATAGTGAATTATTTAGTCAAGCAGATTATGTGTTTGAGAAGAATTTACTTTTGAATAGCCAAGGAATGGAGTTAAAGGAGATAGAAGACACGGCTTTAATAAACGCTTTAAAAACTCATCCTGATTGTAAGCAACGGATTGACTTTGTGCAATCAGATTTTGCTATAAAAAGTAGAGACACTGTTCAAATCGAACAGAACTTTATCCAATTGGGATTAATCAGTGATTATGAATTGCTTTTTCAAGATATTGAAAATCGAAGATATGCATTGTGTATTCTTCATTCATTGCAATTAAAGAATGCTGTCAGAAACGAGCCATTTCTCGATGTTTTTATTGCGAACTGTTTAGCAGAAATCTATTTTGCACAAAAAGATCATATGCTTTGGAACTACTTGCCATTGCCCAGAGAAGAATTCCCAATTAATTACCATCAGTTGCTCGTCATTATAGAAAACATCAGACTTTCAGAATTAAAGAAATTGAGCTTAGCCTACATTAGCCAAGTGATTCAATCGACAAAGGAGCAGTTGAACGACGACCAAGGCTATCTTACTTATTTAGAATTACAACAAAAATGCATCAAAGAAAATCGATTACCTCAAAAAGAGGAACTTGATCAGTTTAAGGAGCAATATCCATTAAACAGTTTTATTAATTATTAACCAACGCTTAAAATCAAAACATGAAAAAAGCACTAATCGCCATCTTGGCCATCTTCTTAATACATAGTAGTATGATGGCTCAAAAGAAAATCAACAATGTTATTAAAGTAAATCCTTCAAACATCAGAGCCATTAAGGGTAATAATGATGTAAAAGGCTATTATATGTTCTACAAAGCTGATAAATTAAAAAGTAAAGATTACAGTTATAAATTGGTCATTTTCGATGAAAACACTGAAAAAGTAGCAACTAAAACTTTAATTGCTAGTAAATATTTTCACTTGTTGGAATCTTCATACAATCAAAACCGTCTTTGTTTCAAGTTTTATGATGTAAAGGAGAAAATGGTCTCATTAATATTTTACGACAATGAAGGGAACAAAGTAGATACAGAAAAGTACGAAGCGAGGAAAATTGAAAAGAAAATGATTCTCTTCAGTATCAATGGTGAAACTAAAATGACACCTTCAATTATTCCTGTAGGCAATATTGGTTTTTTAGAGTATCGTATGGTTAAAAATAATTCTGACGGATATATTCTTACTTATTATTCAAATGATGGAAAAAAGAGCAGTTGGGAAACCAAGTCGGATGAGAACGCTGAAGAGTCTCAAACCTTAGGGCCATTAAGTGCCACAGAAGACTTAGTAACAAGCTTGCTGGCTACCAAGCCTAGTCGTATGTCAAGAGACATTCGATTTTTTGTAGTAGGAACTGACATTACCAACGGAAAAGAAACTTTTCGCTATGAAGTAAAATCTTCCAAATATCAAGAAAGCCCCATTAATGCTATATACAATAAGAAAACCAATAAAATAAATTTGTTGAGTTATTACTTTAGTAAAGATGAAAACATGATGAATGGCAGAAGTATTGGGATTGCCAATACCGAATTAAGTACCGATGGGAAGGAATTGAGTAAGAAATACATCAGTTGGAAAAAGGATGTAGCTAGTACATTAGCAGTGAATCAACACAATAAATTTGATGATATCGGATTTTTATTTTTTCATGAATTTGTACGTGCTGAAAATGGAAAAATATACGGCATAGGTGAATCATTTAGAAGAGCTAATAAAGGATCAAATACCGCTTTAAAAGCTTTGGCTGCTGCTAGTGGAGATGCAAGCGGTCTTGCATACATGACCGTTGAAATAGGTGATTTTTACCTTTTTGAATTTGATAGTGAATTTAATTTTCAAAAAGTAGAAATTGTTGAAAAATCAGCATCAAAGTATGATTTACCGGCTTGGGGTGCAGCTCCAATAATGTTAGGTTATGTGGCAAATGCATACGGTTGTTTTGATTTTTCAGGTTTAAAAACCATTAACCAAGGTAAAAGTTTTGTGCTGTTTTATCAAAATTATGAGAAGCGTAAGAAGGAGAAAAACCGCTCAGTGGCCGGTGTAATTTCTAATACTGGAGGTGAGTATGTAACCGATAAATTAGACATAGATACCGAGGCTGATTTTATTCGGGTATTGCCTGCACAAGGTGCTAATATATTGTTTGTCGAATTCTTTAAAAAAGAAAAGCGCATTGAAATGAACATGAAGAAAATGAATTACTAAATGTTTTCGGTAAATTGAATGTTGACCCCTACTGTGAAGTAGGGGCTTTTTGTTGCTATTAATTGCAAGTTATTAATAAATGCAGGTATGTTTTAAAAAGTTTCAACAGCTTTTTTAATCAATTCCTTCTTTCATTCTAAGCGATCCGCCTCAGTTCTGAAATAGTTTTTCAACCGATGCACACCGAAGCGAGGTGCGATCTTATCTTGGGCCTACATCTCTATAAAGAACTCAACAAGACCGTAAGTTTTAGATGAAGTAAAGGTTCGTAATATGCCAAATATCAATACTATATATCAATATATAATTGTGCTATTTAATTTGATTGCTTTGCCTTTTTAAAAGCTAAATAGCGATTTAAACCTTATGCTTCTTCACCCAAGCTTTAGGAGTTAGTCCCGTTGACTTCTTGAAAAAATCATTAAACACCGATTTTGACTTAAAGCCGCTTTCATAGGCTAAACCAAGTAAGGTCAAATGACTGTTTTGAGGGTCTAGGGCCATTTTCTGAAAGGCTTCCAAGCGATAGCCATTGAGGTACTCATTAAAGTTCTTGCCTAGAAATTCATTGAGTAGGTAAGAGAGCTTATTGGATGTGGTGTCAATACTTTCTGCGGTTGAACGCAAAGAGGTCGTATTATTTAAAAAGGCCTGTTCTTCTTCCATAAGTTCATTCAGCTTCCGAATTAAAGGTTCAGCTTCTTCTTTGCTCAGCAAGACACTTTTGTCAGCTTTAACAGGCCATTCAAATGATGAACCATTGCTTACTAAATTTTCAGAGGCCAGTTTTTGAAATACCACAGAATGAGATAAAGGTCGATAGAGGGGATGCGATTTGAAATTGACATACTGTCCTATTTTTCGTTCCACGGCATCTTTTAATTCCGCTTCAGCATCTTTGGTTCTCTTGGCGTATATTTTAAGAAAGAGCGTCCAAGGAAAAAGCGGTATAGGAACTTCTCGCTTTAGCTCTTCATCAATGGTTTGGGCAGAAATAGCTTTGCTTTCATGAATCAGTTCAAAGAGCAAAAGACAAGCTTCTGAACGTTCCACCATGGGTGTATGCTCCAAATAGTAACGTAGCTCATCTAGCTTGCCTCTATGAATTAAACACAATTGCTTTAAGCAAATGGCATGTGTAAACTGAGGGTCGATTAAAAGTGCTTGATCTGTAAAGTATTCCGCCTCTTTTAAATCATTTTGAAGATAAAAGATATTGGCCTTGGTGTAAAAATGATTGGCTGAGAGGGGGTTGAATTTGAGGATGTTTTCCACATGCTTTAAGGCGTTTTCAAAGTCACCCACGGCAGTGTATAATTCAACCAAACCTTCTTCAGCTTCGGTGTATTTGGGACTGAGCTGTATGGCTTTCAGGTAGTTTTCTTGTCCTTTATGAAAGTCCCAATGCCCCCAAAAACTCAAAGTAGCTTGTGCATAATAGCCTTGTGCCGATTGATCATCTAGGGAAAAGCCTTTATTAATGTGTTCTTCCGCTTCTGCTAAGAGCGAAGGCTCCGGCCACCAAGAGCCTGCCATGGCATAACAATATGCCAAACCAAAATGAGGTTCTGCGTAAGTAGGGTCCATGGCAATACAAGTTGAATAGAGTTCGATGGCTTTCTGGATTCCTTCTTCATCCCATTTCAAATGATTAAATCGCCCTTTCAGATATATGTTATACGCTTCCACATTAGCTGTGGAGCTTTTCACCAAATGACTTTTAATCTTTAAGTGACCAAAATTCTCACGAATCTTATCGGCCACCAAAAGGCTGATTTCATCTTGCAATTCAAAGACATCATCCAACTGACGATCAAAATTATCAGACCAAATGTGAAAACCATTATCCGTTCGAATCAACTGAGTCGTCACTCGAATTCGCTTGCCCACTTTTCGAATGCTACCTTCCAATACGGTGCTCACCCCAAGCTGATTTCCAATAATCCGTACGTCTTCCTTTTTTCCTTTAAAAACAAAAGAAGAGGTGCGGGCAGTTACCTTTAAGCCTTCTATTTTGCTCAAGGCATTTATTATCTCTTCCGACATACCATCTGCGAAATACTCATTCTCCGGATCGGAACTGAGATTCTCAAGCGGTAGTACAGCTATAGACTTTTGATCAATCAAGGTTTTAAAATAAGGCGCTAAAAGTACATACTTCGCCTTTTGCAGCCAAAACAAATTAAAAAAGTAGGCTAGGGGTGGTGAATCCTAAAAAGTCCTGATTTTCATCAAGAGGTCCGCTATTTCATTTTGGGACGCAAAGCCCTTGAATTCCACGCACTTTTGCCCCGTCAAATAAAAACAACAGCTTAAATCCAAACAATTTAAACATCAAGAATTAAGAGTATGAAAAATGTAAGTCTCACCATTCTGCTAGTTATTTATTACAGTTTAACTGCTTTTGCACAAGAAAATGACAGTACTCAAAATCAAAAAGTAAAGTACAAGTACCGAATCAGCGTCCCAATCATTGCGTATCCGCAATACTTGGATCAACCTTGGAACGATAAAACCAATACCCAACATTTTGAAGTGCACATTAAGCGCAATTTGGATGATAAGAATATCATCGGAATTAAATTGGCCACTTGGCGTTTGTTCCAACCCATGGGTATACAATGGGGAGATGACTTACTCGACAAGGTTGATAATGGGAGTGAGTATTATCCGGGATTCGTCAGACATAGTGGAATAGGTCTGTCTTACCAAAGAATGCTGTGGAAAGGACTTTTTAGCACACTTGAAGTATTGCCACAGTATAAAACCTATTTAGATGAAGACAACAATAAGATTGAAAATGGTTTCAAATTGTACACTTCTGTACACCTGGGTTACCACATTGCTTTTGGCAAAAGCAAACGCTTCTTTATAGAACCACAAGTTCATGGGCAGTTTTGGGCAATCGATACAGAAGCTCCAGAAGAATTTAAAAAGCTAGATGATAAATGGGATGACTTCTTCCTTTTTGAGCCCAACCTGTATTTTGGGGTTAATTTCTAGAAACAACAAAACCGACTATATCGTAAAAAAGCAGTAAGCCGTGCGTTTGGCTTGCTGCTTTTTTTTAATATCTCGCTCGCTACATAAAGCGTGAAATATGGGTTTTCAAACTTGTTTTATTCAAACTAAAGTTTTCATTTATAGCTTGACTATCTTCTGTAGTGTGCCTAAATAGCTTAAAATGTACAAACCGCTTTGTAATTCTTCAATTGATAAAGACTGTCTGTTGGTAGTGATGGTTTGCTTTAAAACTAAATTACCTTTCAGATCATAAAGTTTAAAAGGAATTTCAGTGAAACTCAAGTTGGTTTCAATCCATAATAAATTGTCCATTGGGTTAGGGTAAACCCTGAAAGTTTGTTTTGAAACAAAAGGTATACAATCAGAAGTTAGGGTACAATGGGCAATTGATATTTTTACTGCAAATTGACCATTATGAGCTGGTACAAAAGTACTCGCCTTTTCAGCTTGTAAGGCTTGGGTATTATTTGTGCAAGAAATCCACTGATAGTTGTAACCTATTTCAGGTAAGGAGAGTGATGTTTCTGAAGTTGTGATAACATAGTTAAAAGTATCTAGCTGATGTATGATTTGTGGTTCATTAACCATCAATTCTTGACCATCTTTGAAGCCAATAAGATTAAGTTGATAACTACCTGCATGACTTAATTCAATAGAATCAAGAGTATTTTTGGAAGTGTAGTGGATATTACCCATGGAGATGGTCCATTTTATAGAGTCCATAAGATCACCTGTATATTTAAACTTTAACTTTTCACCATAGCAGAGGGTATCAGAATTAATTGTAAATGAAAATTTAGGTTGCTCTAGGATTACTAGCTGGTAATCTTCAACCTCTCCTGGCGCATCCCCACAGGGTAGTGCTTGTCGAAAACGAGTCAAACGAATTCGCAACCGAACGGTATCTCCAACTTTGGCATGTTTAGGAATAGTAAACTCCCTTGTCAGACTATCGCCACCCCTTGTGTAATAAAGAATGCGCTCACTCTCATCAAATACTTCATCATTATTATAATCTATCCATGCCCCAAATTGGTTGCTCTCAAAGTCAGCATTAGTTTCAATGGTTAGCTGATAAGTAGAATCGATATAAACGTCGTATGAAATACTATCATAAAATTTGTATTCCGTATTTAAACTACTGTTGGTCCATGAATCTAATTTGATGTTCTTGATAAAAAGATCATATTGATTTGAATTTCCTTTGGATTCACAATATCTGACAACATTTACATTGTACATAAAGCGGTAGGTTTCGGAAGTATCATTGTTAATTCCGATGGCATAAACTTTAAAAAATATTTGATCTCCCTCTGTTCCTCTAGGAAGTTCTTTAATAGAAACCCAAGTGGAATCTGTCGTGTTTTCCATTTCTATGGTACTGTCTAAGCTTAAAGAATTCAATCCCCATTTTACATACACCTTACTCAACGTATCGTGATAAGAAACTACGGCGTGAACAAATTGAGGTACAGATGCTTTAGGTGTGATTTTAGTAACAGGGGAAGAGATATTGGTATTTATAATGGAAGGAAAGGAAGCTCTATACTTCAAGCTTGTTTCCCATAAGCCTCGGCCCCAAGTTGCAGCCCTTAATGAATTAGAGCCGTACATTATTTCTAAATCTCGTATAGCCACATTGGGTAAGTTTTTCATATACAGTTCCCAGCTTGTACCGTTTAGAGATTTTGAATAGACTCCAATTTCCCCACCGACATAAATGATAGAAGAGTCTGAATGGTCAATGGCTACACTTCTTATTGGAATACTTTGTAGGTTATAGGATATGTTTTCCCAACTATTTCCTAAATCTCTTGTCAGGTATATTTTTCTATTGTCAATGGAATAGCCACCGTAAACCACTACAAAAACACTATCATTACGTGGGTCAAATGCAATATCTTGAATCATTGATGAGGGCAGACCGTTTCTAATATTAGTAAACGAGACACCCCCATTAATAGATCGTTCAAGACGATCATTATATCCCACAATAATGATATCAGAATTATTCTCTGCAATAGCAGCCACCTTAATCGGCTGATTGAAGCTTGTTGGCTCGCCAAGTTTTATATGAGTTTCAGAAAAATCATTCGATTTAAATACGGCATTTCGAAAGTCATAAATGGTGAAGTGATCTGTTGGATCAATAAGTAAAGGAGCAATCCAATCTGCAGAACTAAAGCCGGTGGGGGAGGCATTCTCTAACTCAAACCCTCCATCGTAGGACCTTCTTCTTCCTCCATTTTGACTACTACAGATGATATACTTATCATTTAAGGGATGAATTATTGAGCTCATTCCATCAGCTCCGTAAATCTCCACCCATCCTTTTTCAGTTCGAAAACTACTGCCATTGTCTTGTGAACCGCAGATGATTCTAGCATTATTTCCTTGACCAACAGATAGTTTGTAGTTTTCACGAACTTGAGTCCCGTTACTTAAAATTTCCCAGCTTTGGCCATTGTCATCACTTGCACATAAAAATCCATCTGTTGCTACATAAAATTTATTACCTATATACTTTATATTTCTAGCGTCAGCATGCACATAGTTGGTGCTTTTAGTAAAACTTTCGTTGAAATCATTTGAAGGGTAATTCGTTGAATTTAATTTCCATTGGGTGACTTGCGTGAAAGACTTTCCGCCATCAACACTAGCTTCAAGATCAATAAACCCATAAATCATGTGGGCTGTATCCAAATTGCTAACTGCAAATCCGTGACATTGTTCGTTTGGGTTTGATAAAAATTCAAATGTATCCCCTCTGTCAGTCGATTTCCATACTCCATTGTTATTTCCATAATAAAGGCAATCAGGACAATCGTCACTAACCGAAAGCCGCACCACTCTGAAATTACTAACACTATCAATGGTGTTTAAATGTTGGAATGTCTTACCTGAATCTAATGAACGATAAATCTCATCATTAAATGTCCCATAAGGGTATTCTTCCGCGAAGTAAATAATACTGTCAACGGTTGGGTGAAATGTTATTTCTGAAGCGTAAGTATTACCTATCGAATTCTTCCATCTTGTCCAACTTTGTAAATTATCAGCCGAGCGATAAATTCCTTCCGTAGTTCCTATAAATACTAAATCTTTTATCCTAGGATGGTATTTTACATCTAATATTCTAAAGCTGCTTCCCAATCCACCGAACCCTAAAACAGTAGGATTGAAATTTGACAATTCCCAAGTATTTCCTCCATTTGTACTTCTGTAAAGTCCATGTGAATATTCATTTTGTGCATTTTGAATGTTGATTAATATAGAATCAGGATTGGTAGGGGATACCCCAAAAGTATTTACTCCAGTTGCCATTAAGGTATCTGTGCTACCACCAGTCCAATTCAAACCGCCATCGTTGGTTTTCCAAAAGCCTCCGCTTTTGGAGCTCAAGTAAATTTGATTTTCATTATTGGGATTTACATAAAAGTCTTCTATTCTACCTAGGCCCACTGCATAGTGTTTGGTAATACTATCGATGGAAGAAGGTCCCAAGCTTTGCCATTCATTTAGGCCTACCTTCTGCTGTTTGGGGTTATTTTTTATAAATAATTGATATTGTTTCCAAGCAAAATCAGGGGCTGTAGTAGAGCGATCTCCTGAAGGATAATACTTGTATTCATTTAATGATTTCCAACGTTGATATTGTTTCCATCCTGAGCCCTTTTTTGATTTATCTACCGTTGAAAAATAAGCTTCAGCAGCATTTACCACGGTATAAAAGTTTACCGTATAATCATTCATAAGTTCAAGGTAATGTTGACTAATTATTTCAGGACTGCTGCCTTTCGTGCTGTCTTGCGCATGGAGGAATTGAATAGCAAAGACTAAAATGAATAAGAAAAGGTATCTCATTTTAAGGTATTTTAATTGTCAAGAACTGTGATTTGTAGCTATTAACGTAAATGATAAAAGTCTGCTAAAGGACGGAGATTGTCGCTGAAGTGTTGCTTAGATCTAGTTGAATACAACTACAAAAGACAATCGTATTTTTATTAAAAATGGCTTAGAGGTTTAGGAAAATTTCCTCTAGAAAATAAGTAAAGTCAAGATAATAAATTGAGGCACCGAAAAAGCTTAATTTAGCTTGCATTCCACTAGAAAACCGATGATTTGAAAAAGCTACTACTATTCTTAAACCTCATTACAATTTGTCTTTTGGTATTTCCACAAAATCCAATGATTATTGGTATTGATGCGGATTTAGGCACTAATAATAAAGGACGAATTTTTAGCATTGACAGTAATTATAAACGAATAAATACCCTTTATAGCTTTGATTACAAAGAAGACTTAGGCTATTTTGAATCAAGTGATTTAGTGTTGGCTAATAATGGGAAGTACTATGGTGTATGTACTAGAAATGACCAAGCTAAGAGTTTTATTTTCTCTTACGATCTAGCCAGCAATCAATATCAAATTGCTTATCAACTTAGCTACCCAATGAATATTGGCCTTTCTTATGGTTTAGCCAAGCATCCTAACGGTTTGTTGTATGGCGTATCTGTAGGGAGCAATTTACAACCTTATGGCTATATCTACAGCTTTAATCCCAGCAATAACAACTTTACGGTTATACATGCCTTTGATTCGTTACATAGAAGACCCAACAGTGGCTTGGTTGTAGGCTCAAATAATAAACTCTATGGTTCAAATGGTATGCGGATCAACCCTAATAAAGGCTATCTATATGAGTTTGATTTAACGTCGAATAGTATCAATTACATCTATACTTTCACAGGTTTCTTTGGTACATCCAACAGCAATTTAGTAGTTGATGATAGCTGCATTTATGGCATTAGAGATGGCTCTTACCCTTATTATGGAAGGGTTTATCAATACAATTATTTGACTAACCAATTCTCAATTGTTCATGAAGTAGATGTCCGCAACAATTGAGGGCACTCAAAAGTTGATAGTTAGAAGGTAATGGGCTTTAGTTCTATCACAGTGGGTCAAAAACTCGTCAAATATCTTCCGATTATAGTTTCAAGAAATTGCAGGAGTATGATACTCACCTTATCCTTAAAAATGTAGCTCGATTTCTTGAGTTAAATTACAGAGAAAAGGAGCAGTTTAAGTCTTTTAAAGAAGGGGTGTGCAAAACGTTTATAGACCTAAAAAAGTTGCTTATTATGAGTATTTTATCAACAAATACTGACTAAAAGCTTATATTATTAATTCCAATGGTGTGGAGTAAATGATAGATTACTGCTTAATCAATTTAAATACTTTTACATTATCTCCTGAAATAACCCGTAAGTAATAAATTCCTTTCGATTGATTAATGTTTAAAGCAAAATTGTTTTGAAGATTGTTCTTCTCAAATAATAATTGACTGTTAGAGTTATACAATTCTAAATTAAAGCTTTCTTTAGAGGAAAGGTTACTAATGAGTACCCTGCCATTTGTAGGGTTTGGTTTAATTATAATATCAGTGGCACTAGGATATTTTTCCGCTAATCCAACATTAACGACAGAAACACATTCTGAAGTATCCATACAAGCCCCCTTAATTATCTCAACAGAATAGGCACCGTTAACAAATACATTAAAAACTTTATTTGTATCATTTAAAATCGGACTATAGTTGTTATTGCAATCTAACCATTGGTAGCTAGCATTTGATTGATTTGATATTAATTGAAAACCATTTTGATGGATCGTGGTGTCTATTGTATTAACTACCAAATTGATTTGTATAATAGAGTCGCATCCAAAACTATTCGGTATAGTATCAAAATAATTGCTTGATTGGTTCATTAGCTTACCTGATGGAGATAAGTAGGAGTTGCATACTAATGGGTTTAAAGTAGAATATGTATTATTTCCCTTCACTACTATATTCTTTGAAATAGTGTCAGAACCAAAGCTATTTGAAGAGATTAATGTGACTTGATAGGTTCCATTATTTGAGTAAGTATGAGTTGGATTTTTTTGTAAAGAACTGCTCCCATCGCCAAAAAACCACCTTCGTGATGTTGCAAAATTATATGAGGTGTCAATGAAACTGACTTTCCTACTGCAATTGTCAATTACATTAAAAGCGAACTTAGCTTTTGGCTTTTCAATTTTACTTTCAATTACCACAGTATAATCTTTATAAGCACCATGTGTTGTATTGCATCCGGTTAAATGGTTTGTTCCTGGAGCCCAAGATCCAACTCTTAAACGCAATGGATAATTTAAAGTAGCATTGCTCCTTACAGTAAAAGGTTCAGAGAGAACACCTGTTCTAACCACGGCAGGCATGACCCTTTCATTTATGCCAAATTGACCGTCATTGTTATAATCAATCCATATAAATACACCTTGAAAAGTCGTTCCAAAGTCTACAATTATATTATATGTGCTATCTCTTATAAGTCTAGTACTTTCAGTACAAGTAAAATCCTCATAACCTCTTCGATTAGAAATTTTATCAATGCTATTAAGTCTGAACCTTGAAATTCCGTATCCCCCGGAAGAAATAGTACTAGGGATACATGCTGGTCTTGGTCCTATAATTGATGAAATATTAATATTCTTTGAAATGGTATCACATCCAAAACTAGAACAACTAATCAAACTAACTACATAAGTCCCAGTATCCAAATAAAGCTGACTTGTGTTAAAAGAAGTTGATGAATCTCCATCTCCAAAAATCCACTTAGTTTGAGTGGGGTTTCCAATACTTCTATTTGTAAAGTCTACGAATCCATTACAATTACCAACTGTAAAATCATAATCACTACAAGGTACATTCGTTTTGTTCACAATTAATAAAACGGAATCCAACGGATTTAATGGGTCGTCTGATTCTATAAAAAGAGTAATTGTTTGATAGCCGTAATTAAGTTGACTGACGTCTAGCTTAATAGAGACTTCTTGAGTATCAATAGCTAAAACAGAGTCACTTATCCGGGATTCAACTAAATTGTTGTAATTTATTCTTTTATCAATTAAAAAAGTTAATACTCCAAGTCCGTTATTAATTATATTGACCTTAGCGAAAATTGAGTCATTACAACCATTTACGGTTAAAGTATCTAGCAAAGGGTAATTAATGGTCATGCTAGGAGCTTGTGTAGAACTTGCTCTAATGCATTTTTTTAGTACTCTGCCATTTTGATAATAAATTTTTAGGGAATCATTAAAGTTACCTAGCGTAACAGGGGAAAATTCAATAACTATACCAACGGTATCAAGCGGCAAAATGGATAACAAATTTGATTGTATATTAAACCCTCCATTCATAACCATTGAATCAATATATGCAGTATCGCAGCTATAGTTAATTACACTTATTGTGTCAAAAGAGCTAGAGTAAAGAAACCTTGAATGAAAGTCAGTGCAAGTATTATTATTAAATATGAGATTTGGTATTCCTGTTGCATACAAGTCACAAGAGTCAATAAGCTTAGAAATAAAAATATCAGTAGGTGAAAAGGAAGAGCTGTTGGTTGCTCTAAGAATAAAACTGTTACTAGAGGGGTCAAAATCGGTTCCTAAATAGTTGGAAAAAGAGCCTGAAGTAACCAGGCTATTAGAGGTATCAATACTAAGTTGAGAAGAACATTCCGAATCATCACAATCTAAATCATAAGACCATTGATAGTTCAAGTTTTCATCGTACATAATATAAAACAAATGTTGTAAATATGAATAAGGATCATTGTAACATTCGTTTTTGCCGTTGGGATCAATACAAAATTGATATTGATAGTCAAGAGAACCAGTGGCATATATATTATTTCTACTATCAGTGACCATATTGTTTAAAGACAAATTTCGACTGGAAACCAATTTAGATTTCGAATAACTCCCGTTATTAGAAAATTTCAACAAATTAGTTCCTGTAGAAGTTACATTAGTAATACTATCTGGGTAAATCGAACCAGGGTTATTAGCGTAAAGAAGTAAAATAATAGAATCTTTATTGTCAACCGTTACTGCATGAATTTGGCTTTGCCTTGTAATGATTTTAGCCCATAGTAAATTACCATGAGAAGAAATACTTGAGAGAAAAATATTTGTACCACCGCTATGATTATTAAAAAAAACTGAAGTATCTGGATCTAAATCAATAGATGAACTATTATTCCCCATAAAGATTAAATTATTATTGCTGATAGAAAGTTTAGCTAAGGTATAAGCATTAAAATTATGATGCCAAGAATAATCTAAACTAGAATCTAGTTGAAGAAGAAACCCTTTTCTATTACCGCTCGCTGTATAAAAATAAGTTGTTTTCGAAGAAGAAGGAGCAAGGTCGGTTGTATCTGAAATAAATCCACTTAGGTATAAATTAGAGTTATCATCCAGTGTAGCATCCCAAAAAAAGACTTCCCCCGGGCTATCAATCCCTGCCCCGTCAATAAAATTGCCATTGTTATCAAAAACACTTATAAAAATGTTTTCATAATAATTACCATTTACAGTAAATGTGTTTGAAGAAGGGTCTAAGTCAAAAAGTCCAGTGCCAGAGTATTCCCCAATTACATAGATTAAACCTCTTTTATCTACCAACACTTTTTTACCTACTGAACTACCTGGTTGACTACCAAGCTGAGTAGCCCATAAGAAAGCTCCACTACTTGAATATTTAGCAAGATAAAAATTATTGTTGGTTTGATTATTTGGTAACATATTAAAAGAGTTGCTAGTAGAGGGGTCGAAGTCTACTGCAGTGAAACCGCTAAAAGATCCAGTAATATATGTGTTATTGAATTGATCAATAGCAATAGAGTTTGCTATATCTTCATCCCCGGCACCAATTCGAAAAGCATAATCTAAATCAGGAATAGACTTTTGAGCTTTTAAATCTTCATTTAGGAATAATAAAAGCGATAGAATATAGCAAGCTATAATCTTAAAACAGTAGTTTGACATAATTATTGAGCTAAAAAAATAAAAGTAAGAAAAGTCTTATGGAAGATTCAGCATTGGCTAAATTCAAGTAGTCTTGTAATGTATGTAATAATGCTCCTTGAATGTAAAAGTTCTTTTTGTGACCAACTTTATTCAGTTTTGCTCAGAAAAGCTATGATTGTATTAACTATTTGAGCTGTTTTACTTATTTTGAAAGGAAGGCTGCACTAAAACACAGGATTTAAATTTGGCAGAGATTCTTTATACCAAATGGCAGATTTGGAATAAAAGAACTTCTCGGAATGATGAAATCTAATATTTACTTTAATCAACAATCAATTTACTTACTTCTCCATTCTCCAATTTTAAAAAGTAAATGCCTGAAGGTTGTTCACTCAAATCAATTTCTTTCGCATTTTTAATCGATAGAATTTGTTGCCCCGAAAGATTGTAAACAGTTCCAGTGATTGCTTTGGAGCATTTGAAAATGGCTCTTGATGGATTTGGGTAAATCTTGATGTAACCAAGGCTTGCGTTTTCTGACACATTTACTGCCATTCCTGAATGTTCCCAACGTTCTAGATAATAATCTTTAAGGTTTGCCGAAAGGGTAGTGGTAGAAGTGCTTAAAGAGTTTCCGCCTACAACACCATTTATCAATAAGTCTCCGTTACTTAAATAACGCAATTCACCTAATTTTTCACTAGTAGGTGTACTGAAAGTGCTTGCTGCAAATAGATTTCCGCTATTGATGTTATACTCCACAATTACCGGATTATAGGCATTTGGATTTACAGTAGTCCATCCATTTCCCCAATGTACAGTATCGTTTGCATTTCTTTGATCTACCATTATAGCTATGGCTGTGTCATTAACCGCCATACTGTTGTGAATGGTAGTGCGTATTTTGGCGTAATTAACGGTTTGGGTAGGAAGATCTTGCACCCATTGAACTTGCCCATTTTTTAAAGTGAGTGTCAATAGGAAGTCTCCCCCTGAACCTGGGTTTGCAACTAGATTAAAGTTGTCCAACTGCAGATTCTTATTCAAGGGAACATAGGCAATCAAATTTTCATTGGCATCCAACTCCAATTGAGGTTCTTCACAGGTAATGTCGTCCATTACCTTAATCCATTTGCCTTTAAGGCTATCATCTAACATACCGTAGTATAAGGAGTAGTTGAAATTATGAGCGCCATTTGCACTGTCCATTAAAAAGGTAGTTGAGAGACAACCACCACCAAAATACAATTCACCTGCAGAAGTGGCTTTGATATCTGCTAAATAACCAATGCCATTCATCATTTTGGTAGTAAGAAGTGTACCGCTGCTGTCTAAAACCGAGATTTGAACATTACCTGCTGAACCATGATGTTCGCCACGCAAATAGATTTTATGACCATTTGGTGATACACTCAAAGCTTCTGCATCAACATTCTGATTCATCCATATTACGTTCAAATTGGAATCGAGCTTGAGTAAAAAAGGAGTGTTTTGAGCAGCATACCATTTTTGATTGCTAATTTCAAGTGAATCTCGCCAAGAGGCCACTAAGTAAATATTACCTTGATTATCTTGATCTGCTTGAAACAAATTTACTTTACCACTTAACAGCAAACTGCTTTGCGTTTGCAAGTTATGAAGCCCTCTTTTTTCTACAATCACATCTCCAGCCAAGCCACCAACATGGGTAACAAGTGTTGCATGACGAGCAGAATAAACAGAACCATTTAATGGAAAAAGACCATGATACGTTCCTTGATTGTTGTAGGAAGAACTGAATGGAATCACCACTGCATCGGTAGGAAGACGTTGAGCCGTAAGCCATAAAGCACTTAGAAAAAGAGGTAGAGTAAGTAATTTTTTAATCATAGTAGTAATTTAAGGGCTTAAAAGTATATAAATTTTATAGGGGAGAGAAAGTAAATTATTCTCTCTTAAATTCTGGTAAAAGCATGGAAACGACTGAAAGGAGTTTACGAACACTAATACTAACTTGCCGTGAGACAACACTCTTTTGGTTGATAAGCTAAATGTGTGTGGGTTTAGTATCAGTTTATCTTTTAAATCCACTTTTTTGTGCTAAAAAAACAAGTGTTGAAAATGTAATGTAATTTGAACTATTAGGTTTATTGGTGTTATACATTTTCGTAATAAGGTTTAAGCTTTTAACTTCATCATGCAAACTTCCATCTAGTCGACACAATTCTAAAAACAATTTGTGACCAATATCGAAAGTAAATGAATTTGAAATTGCTAGAGCAACTTTAACCCAATCTTCATAAGTAGATGTAATTGATTTGCCTCTCTTCTTTAAGTATTTAATAATTGTTGTTATAGTTTTTCTATCAAGTGGTCTATTTAAACCTTCCTTGTAAGTTATAGAATCACTCAATTTTAAAATCTCAGAGTTATCTTTTTTTGGTATTTTTTTATTCAATTTAGAATCTTTTGGACTTTTAATTGCTTCTTCATCTTCATATACTTTTGAATCAATATTAAGATATAGGTCAGGGTCATAAGAAACATAACATAACCTTGATATATCTGAGCCACTTTTATCTAGAATTAGATTATAAGTTGTGAGGATGTAATCGCTAATTGACTTAAATAGGGCCTTATGAGTGTTTTGATCGCCCAATACTTTTATTAACCCTTTTAGTCCAACTCCTGATGGAGATAACCATAATGCCATTACAAAATCATCTTGTGATAACTCTTGCTTTAATTTCAGTGTGCTTAAAGGGTCTAAATCATCAATGTCCAAAATCATTAAGCTATTATAACTAACTAAGTTTTTTAACGAATGACCATTTTCGAACTTACCACAAAATGCAACTGCGGGTAGTTCCGATTTATGCTCCTTATACTTTGTTATATTTCCTTCGCTGTAATAGCTTCTGCACGTATTAATCTCATTTGCATAAAATCCACTTTTCGTCAGTTCCATCTCTTTAAGAATATCAATGTGATAATACTCTTTTAAGTAGGTTCTTTTGAACTTGGTAACAATACTGCTCATATTTCGAAAGTTAGATAAAATAAAGTAATTTTAAAACGCGTAGCTAGAGTAAAAAAAGTGAAACGGGATTGTCTTTTATGACATAGGTATTAGTAGGTTTTTCGCGAAAATACCGAAACAGTAATATAACTCTAATCTCCCGAAACAGAGTGACAGGGTATTTGTATGTACCTTTTCAATGTTCTCAATCATTAAATTACGGCTACGCATTTTTTTTATGGAAAAATTTTTCACTGATAAAAGAATAGTAAAGTCTTTATGTAAATGTAGAGCAAAGCATTCATTTGCACGCCATAAAAAGCATATGATGAGAAATATTAGCTCCCATAAGGAAGCTGACAGGTGTGAAATAGATCCTGAAAAAGATATTGAGTTTACTTTTCTTCAAGGAATTCTTCCTTCGAGGAGAGCCTGGGTAAAGTTGACCAAAAAAGAGAGAAAAGATTTCTACCACGATAGTTTGAAAAGAAATGAAGTAAGAATTTATAAAACTTATTTAAAAGAAAAAAGAAAAGAAGAATCAGGAGAGGAAGTAAAAGATTGGTTCATAGAACTAACAAAGTTTTGTCAAGATATTAGAAGTAAGCTTGAATCTATTAATGATGGTTCTTATAGAATAAAGCCACCTCAAATTAATGGTTTAAAGAAAAAGGTAGAAAAGATAGGTAGAGACGAACAAATAATTTATAGACCGATTGCTATATATGATTTGGAAGATAGAATAATAACTTCATTGACCTCTAAATATTTAATCTCGACATTCGATTCTTTTTTTGTTGATAACTCATTTGCTTTCAGAGCTGCAGATAAAGATGGCAAAGTAAAAAACCACCATGATGCTGTTTCTGAAATTTTTAAATACAAAAAGAAGAATAAAAGAGTTTGGGTTTCAGAATGTGATATAGCCAAGTTTTTTGACACAGTTAGCCATAAGTTGATTCTAGAGAAGTACGATAAATTAGTAAAGGAAATGCTACTGAAAGGTGTTGATACAGTTCCATTAGCAAGGAGTGTATTTTGTTCATTCCTCGAATCCTTCGCATTTAATGTAGATGTTCTTCCAATTAATGAATCAGATTGTTGGTTCGAAGATCGAGATATTAAAAGAGGGAAGTTCAAATGGGTCAAAGAAATTCTTATTAAAGAGTATGGAGAAAAGTATGTTAATGATAATAGAATAGGTGTTCCCCAAGGGAATGCCATATCATGTTTCATTGCTAATTTAATAATGCATGAGGTCGACAAGAAGGTACTAGAAGTCGATGCAAATATATTTTATGTAAGATATTGTGATGATATGGTACTTATGCATCCGGATTCTGATTTATGCAATAAAGGCCTAGATATTTATAAAAATATTT